>JAWLEP010000087.1:0-2648 GCA_041686025.1 Candidatus Fermentibacteraceae bacterium | reverse complement strand
AGGTTGTCGGCGAGGAGGCGGGCGTAGTCGCTGGTGGGGAAGGCGGAGTGGAGGGCCTTCGCAGCCAGCTCCAGGCTCTCCTCCAGCGGGAGGGTGTACCGCATGGTGGTGAACTTCCGCCGGTACTCGGTGACCTCGTCGCCCACGTCCTCACCGTCCTTGATGCAGCGGGCCATCAGCTCGGCCACCGGGCCGAAGTCGTCTTCGTCCATGCCGAAGCGGGTCATCTCCGAGACGCCGGTGCGGATGCCGCTGGAGTAGCGGAAGCTGGTGTCGTCGGGCAGGCCCTGGTAGTTGACCACGATGTTGCTCTCCTCCAGGCGGCGGGCGATGTCGGCACCGTCGCCGTGGTCGGAGACCCGCAGGACCACCTGGTGGGTCTTCGTGTAACCGTCCTGGGGGTCGCCCTCGACCTTCAGGCCGTTGTCGGCGCAGTGCTTTGCGAAGGCCCGGGCGTTCTTCAGCACCTGGCCCTGGTACTCCTTCTTGAAGGCGTTCATCTCCAGGGTGGCCACCAGCAGGCCGGTGAGGGTGGCCAGGTGGTGGTTGCTGGTGCTGCCGGGGAAGGCCCGGCTCTTGATGTCCAGCCACAGCTTACGCAGCGGGGTCTTCTTGGGCATGTTTCCCACGATCACGCCGCGCTGGGGGCCGAAGTAGGTCTTGTGGGTGGAGCCGGTGACTACGTCTGCGCCCTCCTCCAGCGGGGCCTGGAAGGCTCCGTAGATGCCCAGTACGTGGGCCATGTCGTACATGACTATGGGCTTGGGGTCCCAGTCCTGGATGTGCTCTGCCAGCTCCCGGACCGGCTCGGGGTAGATGAACATGCTCTTGCCGAAGACCACCAGCTCGGGCTTGTGTTCGTCCATGAGCTGCAGCATCCTGGGGACGTCTATCTTGTAGGGGTTGTCCTCCCGGACCGGGAAGTTGACCACGTTCTCCTTGCCGGTCTCGGGGTTTATGTCCACGTAGTTGAACAGCGCGCCCATGGGCTGGCTGGAGAGGTGGCCGCCCATCACCAGGTCGTTGTTCATCACCGCGTGGAGGCGGCGGAAGGTGCCCTTGTCGGTGGAGCGGTTGCGGAACTTGGTCACCGCCTTGAAGGCCACCTCGTTGGCCATCTGGCCGCTGACGGCGCGGAGCTCGGCGGTCTGGCAGCCGAAGTACTCCTTGATCGCCTCCTTGGCCTCCTCCTCGATGCGCTTGATGAAGTCCACGCCCTGGTAGAAGTAGATCTCCTTGCCCTTCATGGTGCGGTGCTCGGCGTAGCGGCCGGCGGGGTCGCAGACCTCGCAGGCCTTCACCAGGGGGCTGGGGGTGTTCTCGGAGGGTATCAGGTTTATGCAGCGCCTCTGGCGCCACAGGTTGTTCTCCTCGATCCTGCCGAAAAGCTCTCTCATCCTCTCCGAAAGCTCTGCCAACTGACGCTCCTTTCCGCCTTGCTGGTGCTAGATGGTCTCCAGGGAGCCCCGTATCAGGTCGGGGGTGAGCACCATGATGCAGGCGCCCTTGTGCGTGTTCAGGTCTCCCGTGATCTCCTCTATGGCTCCGACTATGTCATCCATGCTGCTCTCGGGGACCAGGGCCATTACGGTCCTGGTCTCGGGTCTGGAGCTGCCCAGTACGTCCATGAATCCCGCGAAGAGCGGAACTGTGGAGAGGGTCTCTCCCATCAGGCTGCCCTCGTGGGTGACGGCTCCGGGAATGTCCAGCTCCAGGAAGAGCTCCATCACCTCTCTATAGCTCTTTTCCTCCTGCAGGACAACCACCATGAGCTTCCTGCAGGCCTCCCCGTCGATCTGGCACGCGGCGGATATGCTGGTGTGGTAGAGGAAGGCCTCCCGCAGGGCGTACCGGCTGGCGCTGCGGACGATCTCGTAGCGTACGCGGGAGATGGAGAGTATCCTGGCGGCGGCCGCCAGCAGCCGGAGATGGGTGTCGGGGTCCGATTCCGGGCCGGCGATGCCGCAGACGATGTGGACGCTGCGGTTGTCCATGGCCTTGAAGGGAACCCCCCGGGGCGAGATGGCCAGGGCCATGGCGAAGCTCTCCATGCCCTCCACCTTGCAGTGGGGGACGGCTATTCCATCCCCGAAGCCCGTGGAGCCCAGCTTCTCCCGGGTCAGCAGTCCCTGGGCTATATCGTCCTCCAGGTCGCCGTTCACCCGGGGAGAGGCCGCGATAAGGCGGGCTATGGCCCTGACCGCCTCCTCCTTGCTGGAGGCGGTGAAGTCCTTCTTGCAGCTCTCGACAGCCAGGAACTCGGATATCTCCAATTTCACAGCCTCCTAAAGGGTTGCCCCGCGGACCACGGCGAACTTGGACACCGGCGGCCCCGCCAGCTCGTTAACGAATACGGAGAACAGCACTATGCTTACCATGGTGTGCGACAGCTCCTGCAGGGCGGGGGCGGCGTCCTGGAAGAAGGGCGCCGCCTGCAGGAAGAGAACCAGTCCTATGGCCACCCCGGCCTGGGGAAGCATGGCGAACCCGAGGTATTTTCGCACCAGAGGGTCTGAGCCGGAAGCCGCGGCGCCCAGGTAGACTCCCCCGTACTTGCCCACTGCCCTGGCAACGACGAAGGCCGCACCCAGGAGGAGGACCCCGCCCTCGGTGAAGACCCCCAGCGTGAGCTCCGTGCCGGCGATGGC
>JAWLEP010000086.1:0-2780 GCA_041686025.1 Candidatus Fermentibacteraceae bacterium | reverse complement strand
GTCAGGGCCTGGGTGCGCCGGTCGTAGATCACCTCCCGCTGGCGGTTGGATACGTCGTCGTACTCCAGGAGGTTCTTGCGTATTCCGAAGTTGTACTCCTCCACCCGCTTCTGGGCCCGCTGGATGGCCTTGGTCAGCATGGGGTGCTCGATTATCTCCCCCTCTTCCTTCCCGCTCTTCTTCAGGAAGTCCAGCATCTTCTCCGAGGCGAAGAGCCGGAAGAGGTCGTCCTCCAGCGAGAGGTAGAACCGGCTGGCACCGGGGTCACCCTGGCGGCCGCTGCGGCCGCGCAGCTGGCGGTCGATCCGGCGGGACTCGTGCCTGGCGGTGCCTATCACGAACAGGCCGCCGGGCACCTTCTCGCCGCTCTCGTCGGTGACCTCCTTCACCTTCGGAGCCAGCTTGATGTCCGTGCCGCGGCCGGCCATGTTGGTGGCGATGGTCACCGCCCCGGGCTGCCCGGCCCGGGCCACTATCTCCGCCTCCTTCTCGTGGTGCTTGGCGTTGAGGACGCTGTGGGGGATCTTCCGCGCCCGCAGTATCCGCGAGAGCACCTCGGACACGTCCACCGAGACCGTTCCAACCAGCACCGGCTGGCCCCGGCGGTGGAGCCTCTCTATCTCGGCGATGATGGCGTTGTACTTCTCCCGCTTGGTCTTGTAGACCCGGTCCTCGTGGTCCTCCCGAACAACGGGCTTGTTGGTGGGAACCACAACCACGTCCAGGTCGTAGATGCTCTGGAACTCCGTCTCCTCGGTCTCGGCGGTTCCAGTCATCCCCGCCAGCTTGTCGTACATCCGGAAGTAGTTCTGGATGGTGATGGTGGCCATGGTCTGGGTCTCGGAGCGGATCTCGACGTTCTCCTTGGCCTCCAGGGCCTCGTGCAGGCCGTCGCTGAAGCGCCGGCCCGGCATCAGGCGGCCGGTGAACTGATCGACGATCATCACCCTGCCGTCCTTCACAACGTACTCCACGTCCTTCTCGTACATCTGGAAGGCGCGCAGGAGCTGGTCTATGTTGTGCAGGGCCTCGGCCCTCCTGGAGTGCTCCTCGTAGGCCTTCTTGCGGAGGATCAGCTTCTCCTCCTCGCCCACGTCCTTGGCCTCGATCTCCGCCATCACGTCGCCTATGTCCTGCAGCAGGAAGAAGTCGGGGTCGTTGGGGGAGAGGAGCCTGCGGCCCTTGTCCGACATGGCCACGGACTTCTCGCGCTCGTCGATGGAGAACAGCAGGTCCTCGTCCAGCTCGTGGAGGTTCTTGTCCCTCAGCCTCTCGGCCTCAACCCGCTGAAGCTCCTTGAGCCGGTCGGGGTCCTGCAGGCTGCGCATCAGGCGCTTGTTCTTGGGGGCCCCGCGCTTGGCCTTCAGGTAGAGGGTGGCGGCGTCGTGGAGGTCGCCCTGCTCCCAGAGCTCGTCGGCCTCGGAGACGATGTGGTTCACCATCACCGTCTGCTTCTGGACCAGCCGCGAGACGTCGCCCCGGTACTCCTTGTAGCGGTGTTGCGACTTGGGAACCGGACCGCTGATGATCAGCGGGGTCCTGGCCTCGTCTATAAGGACGCTGTCCACCTCGTCCACGATGGCGTAGTGGTGCCGGCGCTGCACGCGCTGCTCCATGCTGCGGGCCATGTTGTCGCGCAGGTAGTCGAACCCGAACTCGTTGTTGGTGCCGTAGGTTATGTCGCAGTTGTACTGCTTCCTGCGCTGGGAGGGGTCCATCCCGCCCTGTATGCAGCCCACCGTCAGCCCCAGGTACTCGTAGACCGGGCCCATCCACTGGGCGTCCCTGCGGGCCAGGTAGTCGTTCACTGTCACCAGGTGGGCGCCCAAACCCACCGGTATGCCCTCTATCGGCTCGAAGCTCCAGCCGTCGGGGTCGTCGCCCCACTCCTCCTCGGCCCGCTGTACCCAGTCGGGGTTGAGCTCCAGGGCGTTGAGGTACATGGGCATCACGGCCACCAGGGTCTTGCCCTCTCCGGTGGCCATCTCGGCTATCCTGCCCTGGTGGAGGGCCACGGCGCCCATGAGCTGGACGTCGAAGGGGACCATGTTCCATTCCTCGTCGCTGCCGGTGACATTCCAGCTGGTCCCCAGCAGGCGGCGGCAGGTCTCCTTCACGGTGGCGAAGGCCTCGGACATGATGTCGTCGATGGTCTCGCCCCGGGCCAGTCGGCGGCGGAACAGGTCTGTACGGGCCTTCAGCTCGTCCTCGGAGAGGTCCGAGAGCCCCTCGAGCTCCCGGTTGATCTCCTCCACGTAGGGCTCGAGCTCCCTGATGTTCTTCTTCTGCTTGTCGCCGAAGATCTTGCCAAGCAGCTTCTGCAGCAAATCGTTCCCTCCGTTGTCTATATCGAAGAGCGGCCATGGCGGCACGGCCGCTTGGGCTGTCAGTTCCGGGTGGTAATGATAATCAAGGCTCTTCGCCGGTACACCCCTGGCTCTCACTTACTATAGCGGGATGGGCGTAGTCCGGTTCCCTGGCCTTGTCCTCTCCGGCGCCCCTCCAGGGCGGAGGCGGAAGCAGGAGTCCCAGCAGAAGCAGCGCCAGTACGGCCGCAGTCCAGACCAGTATGGCCCGCCGGCGGCTCACAGGGCCTCGAACTCCTCCACCAGCCGGATCAGGGAGTCGGACTTCACGGCGAAGACGTCCGAAGAGCAGCCCAGGGAAGCAGATTCTCTCAGCAGGGGCACAGCCTCCCGCGGGTTGCCGGCCCGGAGGGTGTCCCTCCCGGCCAGGTAGAGGGCCCAGCCCAGGTTACGGGCCGTCTGCGGGCAACGCCT
>JAWLEP010000085.1:0-2798 GCA_041686025.1 Candidatus Fermentibacteraceae bacterium | reverse complement strand
GGAGGACGTTCTGCGGCGGCTCCACCGGGCGGTTGTCAGCGTGCTGCAGACTGCCATAGACTTTGGTGCGGAGGCCTCCGCCGCTCCGGAGGACTGGCTTCTGCCCCGCAGGTCGGAGGGGTCGGAATGCCCCTCCTGCGGAGGGCGGCTGGAGAGCGTAAAGGTAAGCGGCCGCACCGCCTGGATCTGCCCCCGCTGCCAGCCCCCGCCCGAAGAAGCGTGACGGAGACCCCGGAACCGAAGAGAACCGGTCAGACGGAAGGGACACGATGAGCAAGGTCTACCCCATGGATCCAGAGAAGCTCGACGCCGTCATCCTCGACATGGACGGCGTAGTTACGGACACCGCAGAGGTGCACGCCGCGGCCTGGAAGAAGATGTTCGACGAGTTTCTGGCCGATTACGGCAGCCGGCGCGGCGAGGACCTGCCGGAGTTCGACCCGGAGGACGACTACCTCCGCCACGTGGACGGCAAGCCGCGATATCAGGGAGCGAAGAGCTTCCTGGAATCCAGGGGCCTAGACCTTCCCTTCGGTGACCCCGGAGACGAGCCGGGCCGGGACACCGTATGCGCCCTGGGCAATCTGAAGAACGCCTACTTCCAGCGGATACTGGAGGAGGAGGGGGCCCGGGCAGTGGCCTCCACCGTCGAGTTCATCGAGCGGGGCCGCGGCCTTGGTCTGGGGTTCGCCGTGATATCCGCCAGCAGGAACGCGGAGAAGGTCCTGGCCGCCGCGGGAGTCACCGGTCTCTTCGACGTGGTGGTGGGCGGCCGGCAGGCCGGCAGCCTAGACCTGAAGGGCAAGCCCGCCCCCGACATCTTCCTGGAGGCCGCCAGACGCCTGGAGGTCGACCCCGCCAGGGCCGCGGTGGTCGAGGACGCCGAGGCCGGTGTAAGGGCGGGAAAGGAAGGCGGCTTCGCCCTGGTGGTGGGGATGGGGCCGAAGGACCGCGAGAGCCGTCTGCTGCAGAGCGGGGCCGACGTGGTGGTGGAGGACCTCACCGACTTGCTGCCCCCTGCCGGCCGGAAGCCGGCCGAGGTGCTCGGGGTCCCCTCGGCTCTGGCCGAGAAGGGCAAGATCCTTACCCGGCTCCGGCATGGAATACCCGCTCTCTTTCTGGACTACGACGGCACCCTGACCCCCATCGTGGACGACCCCGAGGACGCCACGCTTCCCCACAGGACCCGCAAGGTCATAAGACAGCTCTCCCGGGTGTGGCCCGTGGCCGTCCTCAGCGGCCGCGACCTGGCGGACGTGATGAAGATGGTGGACCTGGAGGAGCTGGTATACGCCGGAAGCCACGGCTTCGACGTCTCCGGCATCGACTCCCAGCTTCCCGAAGAGATAGACCAGGAGGCTCTGCTCTCGGCTCTGGACGCCGCCGAGGAGGAGCTGAAGCCGGTGGTGGAGGACGTTCCCGGAGCCATGGCGGAGCGCAAGCGCTTCGCCATAGCCGTCCACTACCGGCAGTCGCCCCCCGGGCGGGAGGGGGAGCTGAGGGAGGCCACAGAGTCCATCGCCCGGTCTTCGGCCCAGCTGCGGATGACCCCCGGGAAGAAGATCTTCGAGCTGCGGCCAGACGTGGACTGGGACAAGGGCAGGGCCCTGACCGCGCTTCTGCGGAGCTTCCGGATGGACCCGGAGAAGGTGGTTCCCATCTACATCGGCGACGACACCACCGACGAGGACGCCTTCCGGGAGATAGCGGGCAGCGGGATACCCATCCTGGTCACCGGGGAGAGGGCCAGCCGCACCTCGGCGAAGTACACCCTGCGGGACCCCGATGAGGTGGCCACCTTTCTGGAGGAGCTGCTTCGCTTCACCGGCGAGAAGGAGCGGTCCAGCGAGTGGGTCCTGGAGTACGAGGGCTACAGGCCCGACAGTGAGCAGCTGCGAGAGACGCTCTGCGCCACCGGCAACGGTTACTTCCTCACCCGGGGAGCGGTTCCGGAATCCGATGCCGGCGAACATCACTACCCGGGCACCTACGTGGGCGGCTGCTACAACCGCAGGACCAGCCATGTGGCCGGCCACGACATCGAGAACGAGAGCCTGGTGAACATGCCCAACTGGCTGCCCCTGACACTGCAGCCGGAGGGGGGGGAAGTACTTCGGGTGGAGGACGCCGAGCCATTGGAGTACCGCCAGGAGCTGGACATGGCCAGGGGGACCCTCACCCGCACCCTCAGGCTGTCGCACGAAGACGGCCGAATCACCCGCATCGTGCAGCGGCGGTTCGCCCACATGGGGCGCCGTCACCTGGGCGGCCTGGAGGTGGAGATGACCCCCGAGAACTGGTCGGGGAAGGTAACGGTTAGAACCGCCGTAGACGGCCGCGTGTACAACGCCCAGGTGAAGCGCTACCAGCAGCTGGACAACCACCATCTCCAGCCCCTGGTCCAGGGGGTCGAGGGGGAGGTGGTCTGGGTGAAGATGCAGACCAACCAGTCCGGCATCCGGATATCGGAGGCCGCCCGCACCAGAGTCTACGTGAACGGCGAGGAGCACGGCTGCACCAGGGCCCCCATAGAGGAGGAGGGCTACGCGGGCCAGGAGCTGTCGGTGGAGCTGTCGGAGGGCGACCGCATGTGCGTGGAGAAGGTAGCCGCCCTCTACACCTCAAGGGACATGGGCATATCCGAGTCCCTGCTGGAGGCCCGCGACGAGGTGTCCCGTGCCCCCGATTTCGGGGACCTGCTCATCGAGCATACCCTGGGCTGGCAGCGGCTGTGGGACCGCTGCCACATCGACTGCATAAGCAGCGGGGACGATGTGGGACGGATACTCAACCTCCAC
>JAWLEP010000084.1:0-3483 GCA_041686025.1 Candidatus Fermentibacteraceae bacterium | reverse complement strand
CACTGTCTGCTCCGGGCCGGCCACGCTTTTGACGACGATGTTCTTGCCCTGGAAGCCCACCGGCCCGCCGTAGGTGCCGGGGGAGACCAGGACGGTGTCGCCGTCCGTCGCGGCGCTTATGGCGGCCGGTATGTCCGGGTACTCGCCGGGGACGTGCAGGGTGGCGGCAAGGCAGCATGAACAGAAGAGCACGGCGGGCAAGGAGGAATAACGCATTGCATATCCTCTCCATCACGAATAAAGTATAGAGCAGGCACGCATTGGTCAACGCCGCATCCCCGCCGAAGACACGCCGGAGGAAGGTGAGGACAATGAGACCCGGATCACTGAGAGCCGCCATGGCCGTCTTGCTGCCGCTTGCTATCGTCTCCCTCGGCCATGCCACCAACTTCTACGGGAGGCACGGCAACGACTTCGCATACCTCAACCATCAATCCGAAGATGAGTACGATACCATTGCCTATTTTCCCGTCATCTGGGACATGAGGGGGGCTTTCTTCGCTTTGAGGGACTACTACGAGAGCTACGGCTGGGACGGGGAAAGCGCAGCATACGCCGCGGTGGACTCCCTGCTGGAGGAGGCCCGGGGTCATGGGGTGAACTCCGTCAACTTCCGCAGCGAGATCGGCCGCATGAGCCCTGGTGCTCTGGGCAGCGGCCCCGATTCGGGCCAGTACTTCGTGGAGCTGGCCGAGATAGCCCGTCAGGACTCGCTTCACGTGATAGCCGGGGGTTTCGAGACCTCGCTGTCCGATGCGGCATGCGAGCATAACGACTCCGTGGTCTCCTACCTGTCTCGGTATGCGAATGAGTACGCGCCCATAGAGCAGGGCGTCGGTGAATTCCTGGGGGTCTTCGGCTTTGACGAGCCCGATGCGAAGTTCGAGGGCCCCGGGTGGAACCAGAGCCAGGACAACTGGCCATGGTGGAGGCTGGTGCGCGACTACGGCCAGGACTGCAGGGAGGACATATCCGACGACATACTTCCCTTCGGAACCTTCCTGGACCGGTGGAAGACGGCCAACGACAGCCTGTACTACAGAAACACCATACCACTTTTCTGCGGTGAGCTGGAGTACCCGATCTTCGACCGCTACCCATGCAAGTACACCCAAGTCAGCAGTAGGGATTTCGAGGACGATATCGCCTGCGACGGGATAGTCGGTGCCACCGATCTGCTTCCCGCCGCCAGCGTGGACTACGGCGCGTACGCCTCCAGCGACGAGATCTTCGCCGTGGACGAAGACGGGTACTTCAGGGTCTACTCCTTCACCAACGTCAGCAGCCATACGGAGGACCTTGGCGTGGAGCAGGAGTACGTTCACAGGCTTCGCCCGCAGCTGCGTGAGAATCCGGTCTGGGCCGCCAGCGATTACAGGGCCACGGATGTGGGGGAGAGGAGCACCGGAGCGCGTCTTCTCAACGGCGCGGTGGTGTTCTGCGACCCCTACGACCCCTCGGTGAGCACCGTGTTCTTCCACGACGGCAGCTCGCTGACCCGCCGGGACGACGACCTGGAGATGCCGCCGGCCGTGCTGGAGACCACTGCCGCCTCCGTGGGTGAGTACGACTACCCGGTTCACTTCCAGGACAAGGCCAGCAGGCGGGGCACGCTGATCGGCAGGGGCGAGCTGCGGATACTGGTGTGCTTCCGCAGGCTGGAGGGGGACCCGCCGGGCAGCGTAAACCGCGCCAGGGTATACGGCTGGAACGGCAGATCCTTCGAGGACGTGACCCAAGGCTCTGAGATGTCGGGCCTGGAGCTGGACATAACCCCAGCCGGAGCGGTCTGGGGGGTGTTCTGGCCCACCTACAACTACTGGAACGACAGCGAGTCCGAAGACCACAGCGGCTTCATTGTCCACGACGGCTCCGGCAGCTACCAGGCGGTCTTCGAGACCGAATCGCAGGGGTCCGTCAGATGGGAGGTCTCTCCGGTCCACACGAACCTCTTCGGCCACGACGGGACCACGTTCGTGACCCGGGGGCCGGACTGGTACCCCAACTTCGTGGCCGGGATCGACTACATCTGCCACCTCAGCGGCGGCCAGAGCATTCGGGAGGCTTCCCTGGAGTTCGCAGCGGCCCCGGGCGGGGCACCCGGCAGCGCCCTGTCGGTCTACGGGAGCGACCCCTTCGCCCTGCCCGACGGCTACACCTTCGGGGACATAAACGATGCATCGGCCTGGTGGCCCCTCAAGAGTGTGTACGGCCAGAAGCTCCTTGTGTCGTTGGACGACGGTGAAGGCGGATCTGATATCTTCGGGAGCACCGACAGGCTGATGCTCCGGGACGGCGATGATGTTTCCGTGGCCCTGGAAGACTCAGCGCTGTTCTCTGTTGATACCGACGATGCGCCGCTTCTGGCGTTGCCGAGGATATACCCGGTGAGGCTGCCGTACAGGGTGCCGCTTGTGGACAATCCAGATCCTGATGAACCTGAACGGCTTACTCTCTTTGAGGGCGACATAGACGTTGCCGGATCCAGCGATTTCTTCGAGGAGCAGAGCCAGGCGCTGGACACCATGTTCGTCTACGGCATCGACAGCACCGATATGGCCAACTGCCTGATGCCCAACGTCCGCTGCGCCGGCAGGCGCCAGGACGGCCAGCTCACCTTCTACGGCTCTGAGGACAGCCTGCTGTACCTGATGACCACAGCCATAGTGCACGGCTGCAGGGGGATTCACCTCAGGGCCATGGACTTCACAATGATGTGCGGCAACGGCGGAGAGCCTGTACCGACAGGCAAGTACAGATGCCCCCCGCTGCTGCTGAACTGGGGCCCCAGCGTGGAGACCGAGAACGTGGACATGCTGTCACGCGTTCATGGGGTTGTACGCATGCTCACCGGAAAGAACACAGACGGCCCCGACTTCCTGTCGGCGCTGATAAGCGAGGACTGGCAGGTGCTCGACACCGACCGCGCCGAGAACGCGATCTATGCAGATACCGGGTGGGTAACGGATAGCGGCAACGACTCCCTCAACTTCATCGCCCTGCAGGAGACCGCATCCGAGGACATCCTGCTGCTTGCGGTGAACGACTCCGGAGAAGATCTGCCTGGGTATAGCGACTACTACTACATACGCTTTCCCGAGGAGACGGGGCTCAGGTACGAGGTGCACTGGATTGCGGGGCATGAGCCCCTGGAGTCCAGAGTCGACCCCGACCTTGCGGTGAGCTTCCACGGCATGCCCGGGTATACGGCGAGCCTCGTTCTGCTGGAGAAGGAGCAGTAGGCCTATTGCAGTGTGGGGCCTCTGTCATGGAATCAGCACGCACCTTTCAGAGGCCGAGGCCTCTCCGGAGACCAGCCTAACCATGTATACCCCCGCAGGCAGACCGGAGCCGTCCAGCCAGGCGGCATGGTCACCGGGGCCCGCCTCCCGATCGAACACCCGCTCCACCAGCCGGCCGGAGAGGTCGTATACGTCGACGGTGACGTGGGAGGCCTCATCCAGCTCGAAGCATACCGTGCAG
>JAWLEP010000083.1:0-3571 GCA_041686025.1 Candidatus Fermentibacteraceae bacterium | reverse complement strand
GATAATGGGACTGTCCGGCAGGATCGGTTCGCTGGAGGCCGGAAAGGACGCTGACATGGCCGTCTTCGAGGCCGACCCCTTCGACTTCATGAGCGGGGTGCGGACCACTCTGGTGGACGGGATCGCGGTCCACGGCGAGCTGTAGCTCCGGGGATGGGCGGGCTCCGCCCCCGCCCAGCCTTCTTGTTGACAACGATCCGGCAGGGATTAGTAATAAACCATGAATCCTCTGATTATCTGCATCTGCCTGCAGCTGGTCGCGCCCGCGGCGCCGCCCGAGACACTTACGGTTGGCCTGGACGACTCCTACCCTCCCTTCGAGTACCTGGACGACGGCGGAAATCCCACAGGCTTCAACGTAGACCTCTTCGCGGCGGTGGCGGAGGCGATGGACCTGGAGTACAGGCTGGTGGCGCGGCCGTGGAGCGAGGTGAGGCGTGGTCTGGAGGAGGGCCGCCTGGATGCCCTCACCGGCATGTTCAGGAGCCCGGAGCGCGACTCGCTGGCCGACTTCACCAGCCCCCACATCGTCCTTCACGCGGCGGTCTTCGTGACCGAGGGCTCGGAGGTCGATGAAGTGGAGGACCTCTCCAGCGCCACAGTTCTGGTCCAGAGCGGGGACATCATGCACGACTGGGCCCGCGAGAACCTGCCCCGGGCGGAGCTGGTGGTCATGGAGAACCCGGAGACCGTCCTGCGCGCCCTGGCCCGCGGGGATGGGGAGGGCGCTCTCCTCCTCCAGCTGCAGGGTCTGGTGATCGCAGACCGACTGGGCCTCGACGGGATAGCCGCTACCGGAGACCCGCTTCTGGCCAGGCACTACTGCTTCGCGGTCCCACAGGGGGACAGCTCCACCCTCGCCGCCCTGGAGGAGGGTCTCAGGATAGTCAGGGCCTCGGGGGAGTACGACAGGATCTACCGGAGGTGGTTCGCCAAGGCCGATCCGGAGATACGGTACCGCTCCGGGCTGCAGCGCAACCTCCTCTACGGCCTTCTCGGTGCCGCGGTCCTGGTCCTCCTGGCCCTGCTCTGGGTGTGGACCCTTCGGCGCCGGGTTGCCGCCAGGACCGCCCAGCTCTCCCGGGAGCTGGCGGAGCGGCGGGAGGCAGAGGAGAGGCTGCGGCGCAGCGAGAGCCGGTACAGGACCCTGACGGAGACCGCCGGGGAGCTGATCGCCGTCCACGACCTCGAGGGGAACGTGCTCTTCGCAAACCGCGCGATGTGCAGGGCGGTGGGCGCGGGCCGCGAGGAGCTGGTGGGAAGGAACGTCAGGGAGTTCGTATCCCCGGACTTCCTGGAAAGCATGGAGGAGCGGCGGCGCAACAGGCTGGATGGTGACGGCTCCCAGAGCCTCTACCGCGTAGACCTGCGGAGGCCCGACGGCTCGCTGCTGCCCGTGGAGTTCAGCAGCAAGCCGATAACGGACTCCGACCCGCCCTCGGTACTGCTGTTGGGCAGGGACATCAGCTCCCGGCTGGAGGAGGAGAGCCGCAGGAGGGAGATGGAGCAGAAGCTCAGGCAGGTCCAGAAGCTCGAGAGCCTGGGCGTCCTGGCCGGCGGCATCGCCCACGACTTCAACAACCTGCTGGTCTCCATCCTGGGAAACGCCGACCTGGCGCTATCAGACTGCGACGTCTCCAACCCCGCCAGACAGCCGCTGAAGCGGATCGTCTCCGCCACAAGGAGCGCGTCGAACCTGACCAAGCAGCTGCTGGCGTACTCCGGCCGCGGGCGGTTCACCATCAGCCGCGTTGACCTCTCCTCCCTGGTGGCCGACATGGGCCACCTCCTGGAGGTCACGGTGGCCAAGGGAGTGGTGGTGCGCTACAACCTGGAGGAGGGGCTTCCGCCGGTGGAGTGCGACCAGTCGCAGATCCAGCAGGTTGTGATGAACCTGATCATCAACGCCTCCGAGGCCATCGGCTCCCGCAGCGGGACTGTCACCCTCACCACCGGGCAGCTGCACTGCAGCGACGAGTACCTGTCGACGGTGCTCCCGGGCAGGGAGCTGGAGGCGGGGGAGTACGTCTTCCTCGAGGTCTCCGACGACGGCGCCGGCATGTCGGAGGAGACCGTCGGGAGGATCTTCGACCCCTTCTATACGACCAAGCTGGCGGGCCGGGGTCTTGGCCTGTCCGCGGTGATGGGCATCGTCAGGAGCCACTCCGGCGCGCTTAAGGTCTACACGGAGGAGGGAAAGGGAACCACCTTCAAGGTGCTGCTTCCGGCGGCCGCCGGAGAGGCCGAGGAGACCTTTGGCGCCGAGGTCGCAGGTGAGCGGCCGGTATCGATACGTGGCATGGCCGTACTGGTGGTGGACGACGAGCCTGCGGTACTCGACGTCGCCTCCCGCATGCTGGAGAGCAGAGGGGCGCTGGCGCTGACCGCCCGGGGAAGCGAGGAGGCCCTGGAGATATACGCCCGACGCAAAGAGGACATCGACCTGGTTCTGCTGGACATGACCATGCCGCACATGGACGGCGCCGAGGTCTTCCGAAGGCTGCGGGCGGCCGACCCGGAGGTTGCGGTGGTGCTCTCCAGCGGCTACAGCCGCACCGACGCCGTGAAGGGCTTCGAGGGAAAGGGCCTGGAGGGCTTCATACAGAAACCTTATACAATAGACGACCTCGTCGATGTGCTCGCCGGCATAGCTGCCAGGCGAACGGGGAACCACTAGATCATATCACAGAGGCAGTGGTGGTTGTCGCAAGGCATTCTCTTGCGCATAATAGTGAAAGTTCTCACTTTCACAAGGAGGATCGAAGTGAACGACCGCAGGGACCTGCCGGAGGCCAGCAGAAGACGGATATCCAGGTACATGCGCTGCCTGGGCATGGCCCTCTCCGGTGGCAGGCGCTGGGTCACCTCCGCCTACCTTGCGGGTCGATGCATGAAGTCCCCGGCATCGGTGCGCAAGGACCTGGCGGCCCTGGGCTACCTGGGCAAGCGGGGCGCCGGCTACGACGCCGGGGAGCTGCTGGCCAGCCTGCAGCGGGTGATGGGGCTGTCTCCGCCGCCGACCCTGGCAATGGTGGGCGTGGGCAGGCTTGGCCGTGCTCTCCTGGAGTCGGGGATACCGGGCGGACCCTACCGCTTCACCGCGGCGTTTGACACCGACGGCCGAAAGGCCGGCAGCACGGTGGGCGGAGTCCGGGTCGAGCCGCTGGAGAAAATGGGTCAGCACTTCGCCGGCCGCCCCGACGGGATCATCGCCGTCCTGGCGGTGGAGCAGGGGCGGCTGCAGGAGGCGGTGCGGCTGCTTGGGGGGGCCGGCTGCAGGTGGTCGCTGAGCTTCACTCTGGAGCCTGTGGATGTCCCCCGCGAGATGACCCTTCGCTACATGGAGATAGCCACGGAGCTGGATCTTCTGGCGCGGATGATGAAGAGGGAAGTCGGCGACTGAGCCGGATTGCATGGAGGTAATCTCGGGTTGAGATACGACTACGACGTTCTGACGATTGGACTAGGCCCCGCGGGAATGGCGGTATCGGCCATGGGGGCCGAGATGGGTCTGCGGGTATGCGCCGTGGAGAGGGACAGGATAGGGGGGGAGTGCATGAACTCCGGCTGC
>JAWLEP010000082.1:0-3592 GCA_041686025.1 Candidatus Fermentibacteraceae bacterium | reverse complement strand
TTGTGCTCTCAAGATGGCCGGCCGGTACGTAGCCAGAGCAGGCTATAGCCACATTCGGCTACCCAGTCTGCCGCCGGACTGGAGCGTGATATGCCCCCGAGAAGTCGGACACGGTGCTGTGCAATGGTTGACCTCCGGGAATCATGCTCTGCATGCTGTGTGGAGCGGGTGGATCGGAGGTTGATACAGTGTCGAAAAGCGGGAATCGATACCCTTCCGAACTCAAGTTCCAGGTTGTTCTCGAGCTTCTTGAGGGGGAGAGCATAGGTCGGCTGGCCAGGGCCTACGGAGTACACCCCAGCTCGATCCGCAGGTGGCGCAGGACGTTCATGAAGAATGGCCCGTCGGTCTTCGAAGCCCGCAGAAGCACGGCGGATTACGAGAGCCGGATCTCCGAGCTGCAGCGGCTGCTTCGCAGAAAGGAAGTGGTGGCAGCCCTCCTGAGGAACTTCCTGGACCGGAGATGATGCGGGCCGACCAGAAGGCCACCCCAGCAGACGGTGTCCCCGGGAAGCACGGGCCGATCCTGCCCATCGAGGTACTGGGCCTGCCCGGGTCAACCGTCTCTGCCGTCTTTATCGGGAGCAGGCTCGATGCTCGGCCTTCGCCCTTCCGGGGCGTTGTGTCTTGAGGGGTCGATGATTCCCCCTCTGCAGGGCATGATCCGGGCCGGGTCTCCTCCCGGCTTCGGTCACGGCCGGGATTCCTTACCCGCACCCCATCGCGGAACCGCCCTCCGGGTGTTACATTCCCCCATCGGATGAGGACTCCATGTCCGGCAGCCGCCGTCTGCCGTGCACATCGCGTCCTCAAGTCCGTCCGGTGCGCATCGAGCCGCAAGGGAGACCCTGTCCGGGAGTGACAATGACGCAGAGAGAGGGATCGGACTTCCTCGGCCTCACATGGCGGGACATGGACAGATGGACGGGCTCGAGAATCGCCCGGCGGGGAGAGCGGTACATGCGCCAGGGAAAGGTGCTCGACCTCGCCCTCCACGGAGACGGTGTCCTGCTGGCCGCCGTAAGGGGCACCGAGACCTACGAGACCGCCGTCCTCATGCAGCCCACGGGGCTCCCCGTCTCCATGTGCAGCTGCCCCTTCGGTCCCGACTGCAAGCACGCTGTTGCAGCCGTCCTCGAGTATCTGGCGAGGAGCAGCGACGGCCGAAAGGTCCCCGAAGCAGAGGATGACGACCCCAGGCTCCGTCTGCTGGAAGCCCTGCAGAGTGAGTGTGACGACTTCCCCGAAGAGCCCGCTCCATCTCCGGGTTCGGCGGAGAGCGGCATCGGGGGGCTCCTGGAGGGAGCTTCCCGGGATGAGCTGCAGAGCCTGCTGGTCGAGGTTGCCGACAGAGTACCCCGGGCGGGGGAGTACATCGCAGACCGACTGAGCCTTCGCGAGGGAGACGCCGACAGAGTCACGGGCCGGATCCGGAAGCTGATCCGGGAATTGCCCTACCCCGTCTGGGAGAACGACCTCTACGACCCGGGCGAGAGCACCTACACCATGGATGAGGTGAGCAGGGGCATGAAGGCCCTGCTGGACACCGGCAAATGCCCGGAGGTCCTCTCGCTGGGCAGGGAGCTGATGGCGGTCACGCCGGCGCTGATAGAGCAGGGATACGCCGGCGACAGTATCGACATGGCCCTGGAGGAGTGCATGGACTGCATCTCCGGGGCGCTGCAAGAGGCATCGCTCCCCGTCGCCGGCAAGCTGGAGTATGCCGTGGACGTTCGACTTGCCGACGGATATGGGCTGTGGAGCGGCATAGCCGGCTGCCTGGAGGAGGAGCATCCCCGGGAGGCCTGGAGCACTCTGGCCGACAGGCTGCTGGACAGGCTGGGCTCGCCCCCGTCCGACGACAGCTCCGACGGCGGCGGCCACTCCCGGGAGTACAGACGGGGGCTGCTCATCGCCGAGACCGAGGAGGCCCTGTGGAAGGCCGGCCGCAGCGGGGAGTCGATCCGCCTCTGCCAGCGGGAGGCCGAGCGTACCGATGACTACGTCAGGCTGGCCCGGAGGCTCATCGAGTCCGCCGAGTACCGGAAGGCCAGGCACTGGATCGAGCGTGGCCTCAGAACCGCCGGGAGCACCCGTCCGGGGATGTTCGACCAGTACCTGGCCCTGCTGCGTGAGATGCATGAGCGGGAGGAGAGCTGGCCGGAGGAGGCCGCGCTGCGTTCCTACGATTTCGTCAGGAATCCCGATGGCAGCAGCTACCTGAAGGCTCGCAGCGCCGCGGGCAGGGCCGAATGCTGGCAGGAGGCCCGGCCGGCGCTTCTGGAGTTCCTGCGGGAGGGGACCCTTCCCTGGGAGAACGACTCCTGGCCGCTGCCCGGGCCGGGGCTTCCCCTGGACCGTCCCCCCCGGGATCGCTTTCCGAGACTTGTGCCCCTGATAGAGGTGGCCGTCCTGGAGGAGGACCCGGAACGAATCCTCCATTGGTACGACCTCCTCGTCGACAGCCGGGGGTTCCGCCGCCGGGAATGGGATCTGCACGATCGGGTGGCCGGGGCCCTGCGCGGTTGTCGGCCGGACCGCACGGCAGGAATCTGGCAGACAATGGCCGAGGACCTCATCAACAGGGTCAAGGTCTCCGCATACCCCCGGGCGGTAGAGTACCTTCGGAAGGCCAAGATGCTGCTCGAGGAGCTGGGACGCGGCGACGAGTGGCGCAGGTACCTGGAGGGCCTGCGGAGGGAGCACCGCCGCAAGAGGAGGTTCCTCCAGGAGCTGAAGCGGATAGATGACCGGCCGATAGTGGATGAGGGCCATCTGTTCTGACACCGTGCGACCCGGCAGACGGTCACACATGCGGCGTGCGGCGGAGGCACGGCCGACGACACGCCGAACGGCCCACTGGGAGGGACGATGATAACAGCGGAAGCCACCAGGTACGGCTCGGGAGTCGCGGTCTTCGGCGACCCCATGGATCTATACACCCTTGTCGAGAACATCTACGTGCTTGCCGATGACGACGTCCTGGGCACGGAGATGTCCGACTACCTGCTGGGGCTGGCCTACGACGCCCGCCATTCCCTCATGGGCGACCGGGAGGCCAGGGAGATGGACGTACCCTACCTCCAGGAGCCCCACGAATACCGGGGGACAAAGATGCTGTGGCCCCACATACTGGTGCAGATAGCCCTGATCCGGCATTCCGAGAAGTACGCCGACCGCAGCAAGCTGCACATACCCACCCTGGGGGGCCTGGAGACCGCAGTGTTCCGGGCGCTGGTGGAGTACGACCCCAAGGTGGGCTCCGAAGTCGCCCGAAGAACCCTGGACCTGCCGCCCTTCCCCCCCGACTACCTGCCCGCCTTCATCGAGTCGGAGACCATCACCTACCTGGTAGAGGGCCGCGCCGGCAAGCAGCGCTTCCGCAGGCTGCCGGCTCTCATCCGCCGGATCAGGCCCGACAGCAGTGACTACCTGGCCTTCGAGAAGGCCTGCGTCTCCCAGGCGGACGAGCTGGGCTGCCACCCGACGGAGCTCGGCGACCCCAGGCCCTGGCCCGAGTTCCGCTGGTAGACAACAGTCAGGGCGAGAGGCCGTAGACCCCGGTACGCTTCAGCAGCTCATCCACCACCGG
>JAWLEP010000081.1:0-3788 GCA_041686025.1 Candidatus Fermentibacteraceae bacterium | reverse complement strand
GAACCCCGTCGAGGTCTCCATGAAGTACCACCTCAGCCCCCGCGTCGGCTTCTCTCACCCGATCACCGACCGGGACGTGCTCCACTTCACCTACGGCCACTACTTTCAGTCCCCGGACATGGGCCAGCTCTTCGACGGCGCGGAGTACAACCTTTCCGGCGCCTATCCCATCGTGGCCAACCCCGACCTGGAGCCCGAGGAGACCAGGGCCTACGAGCTGGGCGTGAAGCACCAGTTCGACGAGGTCACCCTCATGAACGTCACCGGCTTCTACAAGGACATCACCGGCCTGGTGGACCAGGAGCAGATCTACTACTCCGCCATCGAGGCATATCACCTCTATGTCAACGGTGACTACGGTAACGTCCGCGGCGCGGAGCTGAGCATAATGCGCCGTCCCAGCAACTTCTGGTCGCTTAATGCCAACTACACCTACCAGTTGGCGCAGGGAAAGAGCTCCTCCAGCTCCCAGAACTACACCTACAACTGGGCCGGATGGATCATCCCCAAGACCGACTCCTACCTGGACTGGGACCAGCGGCACACCATCAACGCCAACGTCGACTTCCGCATTCCCAGGGGCGAGGGTCCCAGGCTGGGTGACTATCCCATCCTGGAGGGCTTCGGCCTGAACATCGACTGGAACTACGGCAGCGGATTCCCCTTCACCCGGTCCAGCCAGGGCTCACTCGAGCCGCAGATCAACGGCGAGAGGCTCCCCTGGACCAGCAACACCGAGCTGAAGGTAAACCGCAGGATCTGGGCCGGGCCGGTCACGTTCAACCTGCAGTGCTGGGTCATGAACCTCTTCAACCGCCGCAACATAATCCGGCTGGCGGACGAGGCCTGGTACCTGGCCGACCAGGACGGCGACGGCGAGCCGGACTACGATCCCACCGGCTCACTGGACAACCCCTACGTCTACAACCACGAGCGCCGCATACGCTTCGGCCTCGGGATCGAGTGGTAGGAAGATAGACACTGGGATTGAACACACGGCTGACGGCCGGCAGGAGCCGGCCGTCAGCCTGGATCAACGAAACTAGGGAGTGACTTCACATGCGAAGAATCTTGCTGGTCTTCCTGCTGGCCCTCTGTGCAGTCGGATGGGCGCAACCGGAAGATGCAACAGAGGAGCCTGCAGCCGGTGAGGAGCAGGCTGCCGAAACCGAGGAGACCGTAGAGGAGCCGGCTCAGCCGGCCGAGGAAGAGGAGCCTGCCGCCGAGCCGGCAGCAGGAGAGGGAGAGTACCAGGAGGGCGAGGAGCAGGAGCGCCAGCAGTCCGCCAGCATGGACCTGATCGACCTGTTCATCGCCGGCGGGGCCTTCATGTGGCCCATCCTCATCGCGCTGCTGATAGGCGTGGCAGTCGCCATAGAGCGATTCATCACCTTCCAGCGCGCCAAGGTAAACGTGCCCAAGTTCCTGGACAACATCGGCGGCTACCTCCGCAAGGGCGACATGGAGGGTGCGGAGTCCTACTGCGACCGGACCCGCGGCCCGGTGGCCTCGATTCTCAGGGCCGGCCTGCTGCGTCGCGACAAGGGCCTGGAGGCCGTGGAGAAGGCCATAGAGAGCGCCGGCGGAATTGAGATGGCGTTCCTGGAGAAGAGGCTGGTCGTTCTGGCCTCCGTGGCCAGCATCGGTCCCATGCTCGGGTTCCTGGGAACGGTTTCGGGCATGATCAGGGCCTTCGGCGAGATTGCCGCGGCCAAGAATGTCGAGGCCAGCCTGGTGGCCGGCGGTATCCAGGAGGCGCTGATAACAACCGCCTCCGGTCTTACCATCGCCATCCCCATACAGGCGGCCCACAACTACTTCATAGCCAGGATAGGCAGCTTCGTAACCGACATGGAGGAGGCCAGCAGCTTCCTCATCGACTCGCTTGCAGACATGGAGCAGCTCAAGCAGCTATAAGGAGAACGCATGCGCATTCGTAACAGGCCAAGGGCAAGCGGCGAGATAACCGACGCCTCTATGTCCGACATTGCGTTCCTGCTGCTTATCTTCTTCCTGGTCACTACCACCTTCGAGGTGCAGAAGGGCATAAGCTACAGGTTGCCCAAGAAGCCCGACGAGCGTACCGAAGAGGTGGTGGTGGACGAGACGAACAGGCTGGTGATGACCATCAAGCAATGGGGGCCGCAGGAGTTCGTGGCCCTGGTGGACGCGGCACCGCCGGAGGGCCCCGTCGAGAGGGCCCGCGCCGGCGAGGACGTCAGCATACAGGACTCCGAGCTTCAGGAGGGGATAATGACGCTGGCGGCCGACAGGATGGAGCCCCTGAGCGCGACGCACTCGCGACTTCTGGACAACCTCCACGCCGCAAAGAGCCTTCCCTCGGGGACCTACAACGATCTGCGCTCCGCCGTATCGGCGGAGAACCTGATCGTCCAGGTCCGGGACGGCCTGCTGCGCCGAGAGATGGGCAGCCAGGTCCCCATGGACGATGATCCCGTAGCGGGGGGCCGGGAGGTCGCCATCGGCGACACCCTGGTTCTGGCGGACAACGTGCAGGGCGTCATAGCCACCGCTGTCCGCGAGAGCGAGCTGGTGGTCATACTCAAGTTCTTCGACACCTGCAGCTACGATGGGATGGTCCAGACGCTGGACATGCTCAGGATGAACGGGGTCAGCAGGACCGGAATCACCAGACAGCAGCAGCTGGGAGGTGGCGCCCGATGAAGATCAAGAGAAGGCTCAGCGCCTCCAGCACCATCTTCACCGGTACCATGGCCGACATAGTCTTCCTGCTGCTGGTCTTCTTCATGTCCACGACGCTTTTCAAGGAGACCGGCGGCCTGCGGGTGAGGTTTCCCCAGGCCAGTCCGGAGGTCATGACAGAGTTGGGCAAGGACAAGCTGACCGTATCCGTATGGATCAAGCAGCTGGAGCCCGGCAACGATCAGAGCGACGTGGTGGCCAGGATCGGCGACTACGACCTCCAGCTCGACCAGGTTCCCGACCAGCTCAAGAGACTAAGCGAGAAGTACTGGACCGAGCAGAACAAGAGACTGGACGTCATCGTGCTCAAGGTGGACCGCAGGGTGCTGATGCGAGACGTGATACAGCTCTTCAACGACCTGCGGTACGAAGAGCTCTACTCCATCCAGTTCAACGCCGAGGAACGCGGCGCGCAACTCTAGAAAGGGGGGCCGATGTCCACACAAGCAAACACCGAGATGAAGGAAAGGTCCTCCCTGGGGCTGGAATGGGGAATTGCCATAGGGCTGGCCTTCATGGTCCTGCTCTTCGAGCTCATTCCCGCCAGTGAGCTGGGAAGGCTGTCCACCCGTACATCGGACAGCGAGATAGAGGCCGTCGAGGCCGACATCCAGTTCGACGACACCGTGGAGCAGCAGGAGGAAGAGGTCGAGGAGCAGGAGCAGGAGATGGAGCAGGAGACAGAGGAGATGGTGGAGGAGCTGGACACGGACGTCACCCTCTCCCTGGACGAGGACACAGAAGGACTGGAGACCGCCGAGACGGTGGACCAGAGCGACGAGCTGGAAGAGGAGGAGGAGGAGACCGAGATGGGTCCTCCCCGCTTCATGCCGGCGGAGGTGCTGCCGCAGTGCACCTACCGGCCGTCGCCCGAGTACCCGCGAATGGCCCGGGAAGCGGGCGTGGAGGGCAGCGTGACCCTCTGGGTATTCGTGGACAACGACGGTACCGTCCAAGACGTGAGGGTCTACAACAGCAGCGGCGTGAACTCCCTCGACGAGGCTGCGAAGGAAGCGGCCTGGGACACCCGCTGGACGCCGGCCATGAACAACAACGTTGCGGTG
>JAWLEP010000080.1:0-4882 GCA_041686025.1 Candidatus Fermentibacteraceae bacterium | reverse complement strand
TGGTACGCCCGCCAGGAGTCGAACCCGGAACCTTCTGGTCCGTAGCCAGACGCTCTATCCAGTTGAGCTACGGGCGCACCTGTCCGTGGGGGCAGGTATACTAAACCTGGGGTTCTGTGAGGTCAAGGCTTGTGGGCTATTGAGGGTATACGTAGGTGAATGTGATGGAGTCGGACTGTCCGGGTGCTAGGATTACTGTCTTGGGGGGTACCGGGCCGGCGAGGCCGGCTCCCCTGGGCAGGCTATGGGGTATGCGGATTCCCGCGCTCATCGGCGAGTCCGAGATGTTGGTCATGTGGATGGCGTAGGCGTAGCCGGCCGGCAGTTGCTCGACGTACTGGCGCACGTCCAGCACATCGTCCGCCGGCAGCCAGAGGGTGTCACTGCTGTAGACCGGCAGTATCCCCTCTCTGGACTCCGTGCCGGTGACCGGGCCGGGCCTGTCCGGAAGGAAGGCCATCATGGCCCGGGCCCTGTCCGGAAGCGGCCAGCCGAAGCGGACCACCGGACCGTGGACGGTGCCGCCTGTGGTCCACCAGGGAAAGGCCCGCTCTCCCCGGGGAATGGTGGCGCCCAGAGCCTTCGCCAGCACGGTGCCGTCGCGGTCCAGAACCAGCACCGTGTCCGCCTCCAGGATGTGCCCGGTGGCATTTGATATGAGAACCTCCGCTGTCATCTCAGCGCTTTGTCCGTTGGACCAGGTGTAGGCGGGGCTCCAGGACAGGCCGTAGAGGTCGATGTGAAGGAGGGCGGCCGATGCCCCCTCCGCGGCGGGCTCCACCTCCAGCCAGTAGGTGGCCTCATCAAAGGCTTCGGCCAGCTCCCGGTCCATCCTGGCCCTCACCGTCACCCCGCGGATGTCCAGGCCCTCCAGAAGGCCCAGAAGCTCCGGCAGAAGGCCGGCGTCGGACAGGCTGGCATGGAGGGTGGCCGTGGAATCCGTGCGGACCTCTATCGCCGCGATGGAAAGGTCTTCGCCTAAGTGGCCGGTGAGCCCGCCGCCGCAGCCGGCCAGCAGCAGCATAAGGGTGGCGAAAGCCCTTCGCATTTCGTATCTATCCCCTTCGCGCATCTGATGAAAGGACCAGGCCTTTGCTTCGTGTCGATGGATACTCCGACCCGCCGCGAATAAGTGATCTGAGCTTCGAAGTCAACTCCGGCGAGCTGGTGCTGCTGCTGGGGGGGCCGGGATCGGGGAAGAGCCGCTTCATGGACGTGCTGGCGGGGCTTCGCCGGGAATGCGGGGCGAGCGTGGAGATAGGGGGTCTCTCCCCGGCGGACACGGCTGCCAGGCGGAGATGCTCCTACGTGTTCCAGGGCGACAACTTCGACGGCACCCGATCTGTGGCCAAGCAGTTGGGCCGGGCGCTTCTGGCCTATGGAGACAGTCCAGGCTCGGTGGGGGCGGCCATCTCCGAGTGGGCGCTGAGGTGGGAGATAGGCGACATAGAGCGTCCGGGCAGCGAGCTGGATCTGGCGTCACTGCAGGCGGCGTCCCTGGGGCTGGGCCTGCTGCCCCACACGGACCTGGTGGTGATGGACGAGCCCGCCCGCAACCTGGACCCGGAACGCACCCTGATCCTGCTGGAGGCGCTGCGCGACAGGGGCCGGAGGGCGGTTCTGGCCCTGGTTTCGCCGCCCACCCCCCTGGCGGAGGTCGCGGACAGGATCGTCTTCACTGGCGGGGACGGCGACGATGAGGTCTAGCGGGCGGCTCTGGCTGGGCGAGTCGGTGGACCTGGTGTTCGACATCAGGCGGGTGTCCCTCTACCTGATAGTGCCCCCGGTGCTGGCCTTCATCGTGTACTTCGAGGCGTACCTCAGCGGAGTTGGTGCCACCCGCATCATGAGCCTGGGCCAGCGGGTTATGCTGGCGCTGTGGAACTCCACCATCCTGCTGTCTCTGATCGCCGGCCTGCAGGGCGGGGCGTTCTTCTCGCGGGTCTTCGGAAGCGCCTGGTTCCGAAACCGACTGGCGCTTCCCGCCGGGAGGCTGCACGCCTTCTGCTGGTTCCTCGCCTCCTACGGGGCCCTGGTGACCATGTTCTACCTGCTCACCGCCTTTGCCATACTGGTGGCCATGCCCAGGCCATCGGACTTCGGCACCCTGCCCGCAGTGCTCAACTGCTACACGCCCATACTCTGGTCGGTGGCGGCATCCGCCCTGTTCGGCCTGCTGGCCCGGCCGGGGGCGGCCAGCTTCCTGTTCCTGGCCACGGTAACGATGGGGTCGGTCACCGGGCTGCCTCAGGTGGCGGGCAAGCTGCCCGACTGGATAGCCTTCGTGCTGAGGGTGGTTTTCCCCCGCCTGGGGGACAGCTTCCTGGGCAGCATGGGGGTGGAGTCTTACGGCTACGTCTCGCTGGCGGTGCCCCTGCACGCCCTGGTGCTTCTGGTGGCCGGGGCCTGGGTCTTCCTCAGGCTCGCCCGCGGCCGGAGGTAGGCGGGTACCCTCAGCCCGCCATGTAGATCACGTCCAGCAGGTGTGAGAGGCTGCGCCTGGCGTACTCGGCGTGGTCCGGGGGCGTCATCACGGTGAACTGGGTCACGTAGCCGTTGCGGAACACCGCCGCGGACCGGCCGGCGGTGATCACCGCTCCGGACTCCACGTCTATCACGTTGAAGTTGATCCAGGGCACCAGGCCCACCGATCCGCTCTCCCTGTGTCCGGTGGCCTTGCTGCCCTCCATCCACTTCACCTCGTCGGATACCCGCAGCATCTGACCGTCCTCGGGGATGATCGACTGCTGCAGCTGCTGGGTGATCCAGTCGCCCTTGCGGAAGCTGGGGTCCACCTCCAGGGTCCTGTAGTTGATCCTGTAGGTGACGCCCAGGTCATTGGGGGCGCTCTCCAGGTGGCCGTACCCGTCGGTCATCTCCCCCAGAACGGGGTCGGCCAGCTCGGGGGGAAGGGCGCTGAAGGCTATTCCCGGGGCCTCCAGGACGAAGACCGGCTGGTCCTCGGCTGGGGAGGTGAGGGTCATTGCGGCGATTACCAGCGCAGTGGCGTACATGGCTGCTCCAAACTCTGATGTCCTGGTTGGCTTTCAGATGTCGGCATAGAATATCCCTTACGCTGTACATGTCAACGAACGGGAGGTTCCATGGTGCCGTCCAGGCCCAGCCTGATGCTGGTGGAGGACGACCAGCAGCTGGCCTCGCTGCTGCGGGAGTACCTGGAGAGCCACGCCATGGAGGTGAGCCACTTCACCCATGGCTCGCAGGCCCTGGAGCGCATTGACGACATCCGCCCCGACCTGGTGGTGCTGGACCTGATGCTGCCCGACATGGACGGCCTGGACGTGTGCCGGAGCCTGCGGCAGCGGTGGAGGGGCCAGATCCTGATGCTCACCGCCATGAAGGACGACGCCGACGTGGTAGCCGGCCTGGAGACCGGGGCCGACGACTACGTGGGCAAGCCGGTATCGCCCCGGGTGCTCCTGGCCCGGATCCGGGCCCTGCTCCGCCGGTCGGGTGCGGCGCAGTCCGACGAGCTTATCAGGGTGGGGGCTCTGGAGGTCAGGCCCCAGGCCCGCAGGGCCAGCTGGCAGGGCATCGACCTGGATCTCACCACCACGGAGTTCGACCTGCTGGAGATACTGGCCGCCAGGGCCGGCAGGGTGCAGGAGAGGGCGGGGCTGGTGCGGGAGCTCCGGGGCATCGACTTCACCTCCATCGACCGCTCCGTGGACGTGATCGTCTCCCGCCTGCGGAGGAAGCTGGCGGCGGCTGGCGCTTCCCGGGACCTGATACGGACCGTCCGGGGCATGGGCTACATGATGGCCAGGGAGGAGGGCTAGGTGCGGCGGCTGTTCCTGCGGATATACCTGCCCCTGGCCGCCTGCGTGGTCATCACCATCCTGATCTCTGCGGTCGTTGTCTTCCGGGTGATTCCCCAGAGGGTCCGCAGCCAGCAGCGGGAGGCCCTGGAGGAGATCTCGCAGGCGGTGCTGGAGACCAGGCCCGACAGCAGGGCCGGGCTGCAGCGGCTGGGCGACTCCCTGGGAGTGGAGCTGGCGGTTACCAGGAGGACGGCGGAGGGACGGCCTCCGCACCGGCCCGGCTGGGTCCCCCTCCCCGGAATGCCCCCGGACCTGGATGTCCGCGTCTCCCTGGAGTCGCTGGGCCGCGACCAGCGGCCGGCGGTGACTCTGTTCCTGGTGTTCGTCCTTCCCCTGCTCCTGCTGGAGGGGGCGGTGCTGTACCTGGCGCTGGGGCCGCTGCGGAGGCGGCTGTCGCGGCTGCAGTGGGCCACCGAGAGCTTCGGGGCCGGCAACCTGGGGATACGGGTCCGGCCCAGCGGCAAGGGGGACCTGATCGAGTCGCTGGGGGGGACCTTCAACTCCATGGCCGATCGGGTGGAGAACCTGGTGGACGCCCAGCGGCAGCTGCTGGGAAGCGTGGCTCACGAGCTGAGGACGCCCCTGGCCAGGCTGCGGGTGGCCCTGGAGCTGCTGCGGGAAAGCGGAGAGGAAGGCCCGCGCCTGGAGCGCATGGAGTCGGACCTGGAGGAGCTGGACTCCCTGGTGACCGAGCTGCTGGGCTACAACCGCCTGGTGAGCATGGACGCCGCCTCCATCGAGGAGGTCTCCCTGGGCGAGGTCTGCCGGGAGATGGCATCCGCGGAGGGATGGGCAGACTCGGACGTGGAGATCGACGTCCGCGGCGACGGGGTCTGCAGGGCCGACCGCCGCCTGCTGGCCCGGGCGGTGGCCAACCTGGTCCGCAACGCCGTGAGGCACGCGGGCTCGAGGGTAGAGGTGACCGCCGCCGTGGACGGAGAGGGCTGCCGGGTCACGGTGGAGGACGACGGCCCCGGCCTGCCGGAGAGCCCCGAGAGGCTGCTGCGGCCCTTCGCCAAGGGCTCGGGCAGCCAGGGCCC
>JAWLEP010000079.1:0-4893 GCA_041686025.1 Candidatus Fermentibacteraceae bacterium | reverse complement strand
CCTTGCGCCTGAAGTACAGAAGCATGCCCAGAGCCACCAGGGCCATGACGCCCAGGGCGCCGTAGTAGCCCCAGGCCCAGCCCAGCTCGGGCATGTGGTGGAAGTTCATGCCGTATACGCCGGCTATGAAGGTCAGCGGAATGAAGATGGTGGCTACTATGGTGAGCACCTGCATAACCTTGTTCATCTGCAGGCTTACGCTTGAGAGATAGGTGTCCACCATGCTGGAGAGGACCTCGCGCAGCACCTCCACGCTCTCCAGGACCTGCACGGTGTGGTCGTAGAGGTCCCGCAGGTAGGGGGCGGTCTGTTCGTCGAAGGAGGGCGGCGTCTCCCGGGACATGGTGCCCACCGCCTCCCGCAGAGGCCACACGGATCTGCGGAAGCTGAGGGTCTCCGTCCTCAGCCGCTGCAGCCTGACCAGCAGCTCGGTCTCCGGCTCGTCCAGCAGCTCGTTGTGCATCTGCTCCACCAGCTCTCCGGCGGACTCCAGCAGCACGAAGTAGGAGTCCACCACCGAGTCGCAGAGGGCGTAGAGCAGGTAGTCGGCCCCCCTGGCCCTCGCCTGGCCGCGCCCCTCCGCTATCCTGGAGGCAACGGCTTCGAAGGCCGGCAGATCGGATTCCCCCTCGAAGGTGATAAGCAGGTTGCCGCGAAGGAAGAAGGCCAGCCCCCGCCGCAGCATCTCCTCATCCTCCAGGACGGCCGTCTGCATGGTGAGGAACAGGTAGTCGCCGGCGATCTCCAGCCTGGGGCGCTGCGAGGGGCTCTCGGCGTCCTCCAGCACCAGCGGGTGGATGCCCAGGTCCTCGCCCAGGCTTCTGAGGAGGGAGGGGGTCCCCAGGCCCCGGACCCGGAGCCAGCTGACCCCGGCGCCGGTGGTCTCCGGCGCCGCCTCCACCTTGTTCCTGGAGAAGGCGGTCCCGTCGTACTCGATCAGCTCCAGTGTGGTGGGGACGCTGTCCGGGTGCGGGCGCTCGGGTATCGATCCCGGTGAGAGGCCCGCCTTGCGTCCCAGTCCCCGAAACAGCTGCCTGACCATGTTTCCCCCTAGCCCTTCTCCGTCCTGCCGGCGGGCCCCCAGCCCTGTCGGTAGCGGACGAACCTGGCCGGATTTCCGGCAACCACAGCCCCCGGGGGGACGTCCCTGGTCACTACCGCTCCGGCGCCGACTATGGCGCCCTCTCCTACGGTCACCGGCAGTACGGTGGCGTTGGACCCGATGCTGGCGCCGTCCTCCACCCTGGTGGCCTTCCACTGCTCCCTGTCGGGCTGCGGCGGGTATACGTCGTTTATGAACTTCACGCCGTGGCCGATGAAGCAGTCCGAGCCGATCTCCACCAGCTCGCAGACGAAGGCGTGGCTCTGGACCCTGGTCCGGTCACCGATGGTCACGCCCTTCTGTATCTCCACGAAGCAGCCCACCATGCAGTCCTCGCCGATGGTGCAGCCGTAGAGGTTGACGAAGTTCCAGACCTTCGTCCCTTCGCCGATCTCGCAGTCGCTGACCAGCTGAATGTCACTCCACTTGCTTTTTCTTCCTATCACCGCTCCCCCCTCCGTGGGCCTGGCCGGTCCTCCGGTTTCCCTTGCGAATGAGGCCACTAGTGGATGAACCTACATCCACATGGTGGCTTCCACCAGAGTCAGGTGGCGGAAGAGCCAGTATTCCCGCCCGGGGCGGGTCTTCATGTAAGGGAGGACGTTTTCCTCAGCCGGGCTCGAGCCCGGAAAGAAAGGAAGGAATGGATATGCAGATAGACAGTCCAGAGAGCGGCCCGCTGAATGCGGAGGGAGTGAAGCCTACGTCGCTGGAGAGGCTCAAGACCGCCCAGAAACGCCTCTCGCGGCTTCTCGAGGAGCTGACCCGGTTCCAGGAGGACCTGGAGGAGATAGGCGAGGACCTGGGCTCGCTGCCCCGGCCGGAGAGGTCGGAGGAGATGCCGCCCCAGAGCGTGAAGAGATCGGACGCCCCGGTGGTGGAGGCCCCGGAGACCGGAGCCGAGAATGAGTAGATGCCACTTCGGTGCTCCATGGGAGCCGGCATGAGAGCGGGAGGGCGCGGGACGCACCTGTTCACGCTGGCCGGATTCCGGGTGGGCATGGACCTCAGCTGGCTGGTGATAGCCTTCCTGGTGACATGGACGCTGGCGGCGGGGATATTCCCCGGCCAGTACCCGGGCCTCTCCACCGGCACCTACTGGATAATGGGAATCGCCTGCGCCGCGGGCCTGCTGCTGTCCATAGTCCTGCACGAGCTGAGCCATTCACTGGTGGCCAGGAGGTTCGGAATGCCCATAGGGGGCATCACCCTCTTCATCTTCGGGGGGATCGCCCAGATGGAGGACCAGCCTCCCCATCCCAAGGCGGAGGCGCTGATGGCGGTTGCCGGTCCCGTCAGCAGCCTCATAATCGGAGGCGTGCTGCTGGGCCTGCACAGCCTGGCGGGCTCTGCCCTGCCCACCCCTGCCGCCGGCGTGGTGCACTACCTGGGGCTGATCAACCTGGTCCTGGCGGCCTTCAACCTGGTACCGGCGTTCCCCCTGGACGGGGGCCGGCTGCTGCGGGCGGGGCTGTGGGCCTGGAAGGGCAGCATCCGGAAGGCCACCAGGATCGCCTCCCGCATCGGAAGGATATTCAGCTACATGCTCATCGCCCTGGGAATGCTGGCCCTTCTCTCCGGCGCCTTCATAGCCGGAATATGGTGGGGTCTCATAGGCCTGTTCCTGAACGGTGCGGCAAAGAGCTCCTACCGGCAGATGCTCCTGAGAAGGGAGCTGGAGGGGGAGCCCGTCAGGAAGTTCATGGAGGACAGCCCCATCACCGTTCCCGCCTCCACCACCGTAGGGGAGCTGCTGGAGAAATACGTGTTCAGGCACTACAAGAAGATGTTCCCGGTGGTGGAGGAGGACGGCAGCCTGCTGGGCTGCGTCACCACCGAAGAGATCAAGCACGTCCCCGAGGAGCGGAGGGAGACCAGGACGGCCGGGCAGATCGCCCGGCGCTGCGGCGGCGAGAACACCATCGGACCGGACGAGGACGCCACCACGGCCCTCTCCCGCATGAGCGGCAGCGGCAACAGCAGGCTGGTGGTGGCCGAGAACGGAAGGCCGGTGGGGGTGATAGCCCTGAAGGACCTGCTGGAGCTTCTCTCGCTGAAGATCGACCTGGAGGAATGATGATGGAGTTGATGAGCAGATGCTCGACCTGAAGAGAATTCTGGTGCCTGTGGATCTGGGGCCGGAGAGCCGGCACGTGCTACGGACCGCAGGGGAGATAGCCTCGGCCTTCCGCTCCGAGGTGGTGGCCATGCACGTGGTGCAGCCGGTGCCCCCCCTGCCCATGGCCCAGGAGGTGCCGCCGGGGTCCACGGCCGCCTTCAACGTGCCCGTCTACCAGAGCACCCTGGAGGAGCAGGCCGAGGCCTCCCTGGAGGAGCTGGCCGACGCGGAGCTGCCCGGGGGCATGGCCAGGGCGCTGCTGGTGAGGACCGGCCGGGCCGCCCCCGCCATACTGGAGGAGGTGCGGCAGGGCGGCTACGACCTGGTGGTGATAGGCCCCGGCAAGGGCGAGGACCTGGACACCATGCTGTTCGGATCCATAGCCCAGCGGGTGGTGGAGAACGCCGCCGCACCGGTGCTGGTCCTGCGGGGAAAGGGAAACAGCGAACAGACCGAAGAGACGAAGAAGGGAAGCGAGCAGTGAGATCCCCGGACAGATCGAAGGCTGAGATCAAATCGTTCATGCACCGCAAGAAGGCGCAGCTGAAGAGGCTGGAGGCCGAGGTGGAGGACCTTCGGGCCGAGATGGAGGCGTCATCCCATGACGAGGGCCTTATGAAGATGATATCCGACGACCTCGACGAGATACGCGCCAGGGTTGCCGGCCGGATGGCCGACCTGGAGAAGGCGGGAAAGGAGAGCGCCTCCGAGCTCAGGAACAGCGCCGAGGACGCCCTGGAGGAGCTTCGCCGGGGACTGAAGGCCGCCCGGGAGAAGATCCGGGAGGCCTAGATCCGGCCCTTCCGCTCCAGGACCCAGCGCACCGACCACCGGATCAGCTCCAGGTTGGTCTTCAGGTTCAGCTTCTTCTTGATGTTCTGGCGGTGCGACTCCACCGTCTTGACACTGATGCCCAGCCGGTCGGCGATGGCGCTGGAGGACACCCCTTCGCCGATGAGGGTCATCACCTCCAGCTCCCGGTCGGTGAGCCTGCTGGCGGGGGGGTCTTCTCCCTGGGGGTAGCCGTTTCCTCCCACGAACCGCCGCAGCAGCCTGTTGGTCATGGTGGGGCTGAGGTAGATGCTGCCGGAGTTCACCGTCCGCACCGCGCTGACCAGGTCCTCCTCGGCGGCGTCCTTCTGTATGTAGCCGCCGGCCCCCGACTCCAGGGCCCTCTCGGCGTAGATCTTCTCGTCGTGGATGGAGGAGACCAGCACGCGGATGCCGTCGAAGCGGGAGGTGAGTCTCTTCACCATCTCCAGGCCGTCGCCGTGGGCCAGGGAGAGGTCGGCCACCACCACGTCGGGCTTCAGCTCCCCGGCCATTCTCTCGCCGGTGGCGGCGCTGTCGGTCCCGCCGCAGACCTCCATGTCCTCCTCCGCCTCCAGCAGGGCGGTGAGCCCCTTTCGCACTACGGGATGGTCCTCCACCAGCAGGACCCTTATCATTGCGCTTCCTCTCCAGTGTCGCCCTCGATTACCTCCGGCACCCGGCAGCTCACCACGGTGCCCCGGCCCTGCTGTGACCTTATCTCCAGCTCCAGGCCGCTGGCAAGGGCCCGCTGTCTCATAAGGAGGATGCCGTAGCAGTCGCCCAGGGAGGTGTCGCCGGGGTCGAAGCCGCTTCCGTCGTCCCTTACCTGCATCTGCAGGTCGCCCTCCACCAGCCGCAG
>JAWLEP010000078.1:0-5020 GCA_041686025.1 Candidatus Fermentibacteraceae bacterium | reverse complement strand
ATGCCCAAGGGGGAGCTCTCCCCCTCGGACCGCTACTGGTGCATGACCTGCAAGATGCTGTTCGATATCGACAAGCCGGTCTGCCCCTATATGAGGCGCGTCTGCATCAATACCCCGATTCCTGTCGAGTTGGAGCCGCCGGAAACTACCGCAAGCCTCGAGAAGTTCGGGCTCTTCTATCCCAAGATCCCGCAGAAGGTGATGGCGCACCTGGCCCCACAGGTCGGCCCGGAGATCGGGAAGACCTGGGCACGGGCCTTTCTGGACTTTCTCAAGGACTGGCGCTTCCCCTATGCCAGCGAGCCGCTGCAGACGCTCAAGAGCTTCGTCATCGCGGCAGGGGGCTGCGAGACCGGTCAGCGCGTCCGCGAGGGCAGGATCACGTTCATCCTGACCGATCGTCATAAGATCTGGGATGGGGAACTCATCTATGACATCCTTGACGCTGGCATCGGCGTGCTCAAGGATGAGCTGGGCCTGGAGCAGGAGATCGATTTCGACGAGCTCGACATCGTGGGCGACGCTCCCACCGGCAAGTACTACTGCAAGATGTGCCGCAAGTTCTTCGAATTCTCCCTTCAGCGTACGTCTATCACCTGTCCCCTTATGCCGCAGAAGTGTATGGCGACGCCCCTGCCCCTCGAGAAGTCGGAGTACTCGCTGACGGACCTGATGCGGGTCTACGACTACACACCTGACTTCTACCGTCGGCTCATCACTCCGCTTCCCAACCGTGAGCAGGGCATCCCCCGCCTCAAGGAGATCCTGCAGGAGGAGTGGCTGTTCACGCTGGAAGAGGAGCCGCTTCAGGGGATCCAGCGGCACCTGGGCCTGAGCTGAGGCCCGTTGTCTCAGTCACCGCAGTCTCTGTCCGGGCGTGGCGGGCAAGTGTCCATCCAGGCCCTCCATGTCCGGCGTAGCGACGAAGGGTGCCGTACGGGCTGGGCGAAAACGGGGTTGGCCACATCTATCAACGCCGGTTTTATGCGCTACACATTCGCCGGCCCGGATGCAACATCCGGCTGAGGCCATGGCAGAGAGGACCCCGGCAACAGCCAGGCCTCACCGCTCTCCGGGTCTGAGCGGGCGATCTGAGAGGCAGGCCCCCTGCGGCGGCGGGCGACTCTACAGGTACTGAAGCGGCTCTTTTCCCTTCAGGCCCGCGTGCAGCTCGATGTAGCCCTTCACCGGGCTGATGCTGATCTTGGGGTAGAGGACGTTCTCCACCTGAAAGAACCCCGCGTTCTCCCGCAGGGTGATGCCGATGCGGATGGGCTTGGCGCTCCCCTTGGAGATCTCCACGCCCTCCACGGCGGCCGCGGAGTACTGGTGGATGTCCCCCACCTGCGGCGCCAGGGACAGCTTTGCAGGAGCCCGTGACCTCCCGTGCTCCATGTCGCAGCCGTCTCCCACCAGCACCAGCCCGGCCTCTACGGAGCTGATCTTCCTGGTGGCCATGTGCCCGGCTATGCACTCCAGGGCGGTGGAGGTGATGGCCGTCCGCCGACGAATCGAATCCGGCTCGATCTCGGCCAGGATCCGGTCGATTATCGGCTTCGCCAGAAGCATGGAGTACTCCTCGTGGTCGTCGCGGCCGATGGACATCCCCAGGTCGTGCAGCACCGCCCCCAGGAACACGGCCATCCTGCTGTCATCGGAATCGAGTCCGGACTCCCGGTGCAGGCTGGCCTGAATGCCCGCAGACTCCAGAAGCCCCAGCATGGTAAGCGAGTTCAGGGCGCATATCCTCACGTGCACCGGGCCGTGGTCGTTCATACCCAGCCGCTTCACCGAGACCACGTTGGCGTAGTCCTGCAGGGCCTGGACCTCGCTGTCGTCGAAAACGATCTCCGCCACCCTCCGGGCGTCCCCCGAGAGGACTTCCAGTATCTCCCGCTCCAGCTCGACCTTTATGGGGGATTGCGACACGACACGGCTCCCTTCGGCTTCGTCCACACATAGGAGAGACAGGCCAGCCCTAGGCCGTAACGGCTTACAGACCCCGGCCCGCGCAAGCAGGCATAATTGGCCCCTGTTCAGCACCTCAATCAAGCACGACGAACTTCCTGGTGTCAACCGACCGTTGAGGGCCCCCGACCCTGAGCGCCACAACGTAGCATCCGGCCGGAAGGTCGCCGAGTCCGGTGCTGTGGGCCCCGGCCGCCGCGGCCCCGCTCATGGGACATGCCACCAGACGTCCTGCGGCATCGTACACCAGCAGCGTCACGTTCGCGCTGCAGCTCAGCTCGAAGCTGATCATCGGAGCCCCCCCCGAGGGATTGGGAGTCACCCGCAGAAGGCCGTCTCCCTGCTCATCACTCCCGTGTACGGAGGTCTCGCCGAGGCAGTAGATCTGCAGCCCGTCGCTCCAGCACGCCGTGAATGCGGTATCGCCGACTACCGCGAGCTCCTCCACGCTTATGCCCCCACCCTGGTAGTAGCCGGAATGGAACGGATTCGAAGGGTCGGAGATGTCCACCACTCGAAGGCCGCCGTAACCCACGGCGACGTAAGCGTATCCAGCGGAGATATCTACCGCCATTGCACTACTCGGCATTCCGCAGGATCCCACCTCCACCGGACTCCCTGGATCGGAGACATCCACCACTCTCAGGCCCTCCTCGTCGGAGGCCACACAGGCGTAGTCTCCGCTGACGGCTACATCGCTCGCCGTTCCAACAAGGGCGCATTGTCCGAGGGCCACAGGATTCGACGGATTCGAAACGTCAGCGATCTTCAGGTAAATGCCGTCGACGTAATAGGCGTAGTCCCCCTGTACATCAACGCCCCTGGCATAGCTGGGCGACGAGCACGATCCCACCTCCACCGGGTCGGCAGGGTCGGATACGTCTATTACTCGAAGGCCCGCCTCGTTGGCGGCAACGTAGGCGTAGTCGTCCACCACCACTGCATCCCGGGCTCTGCCGGAAGTGCCGCAGCTTCCCGTCTGGAAGGGCGCCGAAGGATCGCTGACATCGATTATCCTCAAGCTGTAAGAAGCGTAGTCGGAAACGTATATGTAGTCACCCCAAATGCTCACAGCCTCCGCCTGCAGGGGGTCCGAACATGTGGACACCCACACGGGCTCTGTGATGTTCGATATGTCGATGATGTGGATTCCCTCATCACCATCACACATGTAGGCGTAGTCGCCGCCGGCGGCGACGGCCTTGCAGTAGCCGGGCGTCTGGTAGAATCCCGTCTCCACCGGGTCGGATGGCGTCTCGATGGATATCACGCTCAGCCCGTCATGGTTGGCCAGGTACGCGAAATCCCCGCCCAGGGCAACGGTTTCCGCCTGCCCGGAGACATCCAGATAGCCCGCCTCGAAGGGATCGGACGGGTCGGATACATCTATGACCCGCAGCCCGTCGTACCAGTCGGCAACGTACGCATGGTTCCCCGATACCTCTATGCAGGTTGCGTAGCCGGGCGTACTGCAGGAGGCGACATGTGAGGGTGATGCAGGATCGGAAATGTCCAAAATGACCATGCCGTCCTGGTCGGCGGCCAGGTACGCGTAGTCGCCCTCTACGGCCACATCCTTGATTTCTGCCAGGGGGTCATAGCCACCGACCTCTTGAGGGTCTTCGGGGTTGGAGACATCGATGACCCTCATGCCCCCGTATCCCGCCGCCACGTAGGCGCAGTCGCCGGATACGGTCAGGTCGTAGACGAGCTCGGTGACGTTCACGCTTCCCGCAACTTCCGGGTCCTGCGGACTCGAAACGTCAATCACCTTCATGCCCTGGCCCCTGTCCGTGACAAATGCGTAGTCACCGGAGACGGCGACACCGTTGCAATAGCTGGCCACGGGGCAGCAGCCCAGCTTCACGGGATCACCGGCCTCACTGACGTCCCAGATCTCCAGCCCGGCCTGGACGCACGCCAGGAAGAGCAGCTCACTGGAAGGGTCGTAGCAGATATCCTCCACGCCATCCCCCGCATGAATGGCCTCCGACACCAGAACGGGATTACCGGTACCGGACACATCCAGGATGTAGACTCCCCCTCCCGCGCCGCAGAAGGCCAGCTCCCTGGCCGTATCCACATCGGAGCTCTGCGCCCAGCCGAAGGGCCAGCTTCCCACAAAGGACACGTTCGATGAGTCCCCGGCCCCCATGGGACCATCGAAGACCTCGAGCTCTGCCATATCTGGAGATCGATCTACGACGCCGGCGGCACCGGTATCGCAATGAGAATCACGGATGACATTCGTCCCTGAAGAGACGTTTGTGACGAGCAATGCCAGCAAGAGCTGAGCAAACACCTCGGCTCCTTCCCTCCAGCCAATAAGAAACCGGATCTCAGACCCTTACGGGCCTGCTCCTTCGAGCTTTCATCTTCGGGCGACATTCCAAAGTTCACAATAAATACGGGGTCCTGCCCTGTCAAAAGCAAACCAACCGGCTGCCGGCCAAGGCGGTGTTTGACCACGGCGGGCCAATCCGACATTCCTTGAACGAGGATGACCCCGAAGAGACAACGTCGAAGGGACGGTCCCATGAGATTCGCAACGGCAGCGGCGGCGCTTGCGGTGCTGCTGGCACCGGCAGGGATTTCCGCCCGCCCCCAGCTGCAGGTGATCGGGTTCTCCGAGGGGGGAGGGTATCTGGCCTACACTCTCTCCGGCGTATACGAGGGGAGCGCCTTCCCCTACTGCGAGATCCACGTCCTGGATACGGAGGCCGACAGCCTGGCCGAGAGCCTCCGGCGTGTCGACCAGACCCTGTCGATGACCCCCGCCGGCCTCACCGGGGAGCACCTGGCATCCGAGGACAGCCTTCTCGCCGCATACGGCATCTCACCGGGCGATACCGGAGTCCCTCTGGAGTACCCCGCCCTGGACTCGCCGCCGGAGGCACAGACGAGGAGCTTCAGCTTCAGCGGCCGCGTTGACGGCCTCCCTCCCGGCCTCTACTCGGTCGACCTCTTCGAGAGCCCGACAGACACCTCGGAGGCCTACCACGGAATGCACCCCAGCACCTGCCGCCTGAGCCTGACCAGCGCCGCCGAAAGC
>JAWLEP010000077.1:0-5080 GCA_041686025.1 Candidatus Fermentibacteraceae bacterium | reverse complement strand
AAGGTGGAAGCAGGGATGATCGCACCATTGCCATTGAGCAGGCCTGAGGAAATCCTGGCGTGACTGCGGGCTCCAGGGCGTTCCTGCTCCTGCTGGCGACGGTCTCGCTCCTCTTCTTCGCCGCCAGCCTGGTGCAGCCGGCCCTCTCCGGCGGCGCCTCCCGTCAGCTGGGCGAGATCCTGGGAAAGACCTGCCACCGCTTGCCCCACAGGAGCCTGCATCTGCCCTGGGGAACCAGCGGCCTCTGCGCGCGGTGCACGGCCTTCTGGGCGGCGGCGGGGCTGGCCTGCCTGGGCCTCCTGCTGGGGCTGCGGCCGCCGGGGATGGCTGCCGGGCTGCTGCTTATCGCCCCCCTGGCCGTCGACGGAGGCCTGCAGTACGCCGGCCTCTACGAGAGCACCAACTTCCTGCGGGTTCTGACGGGACTGGCAGCCGGGTCCGGCGTCGCCTTCCTGTACGGAAATCTGGCTCTCAGGCTGTCCTCTTCGCCGAAACGGGGCCGCCCCCCGGGGTTTAGTTGACATGCCTGCGCATCTTGATGAGATTTCACCTGTTTCAGACCAGTCCAAAGGACTGGTCTTTTTGTACATGGGAAGGGCCGAGCCGCATCCGTGGCTCGCTGTTGCTTTCCCGCAAGAACCCACAGCTTGCGGAAAGGACGGCACATGGGCAGGACACGAACACTCATACTGGGGGCCGCCGGACGCGACTTCCACAACTTCAACGTCGTATACCGTGACGACGACCGCTTCGAGGTGGTGGGCTTCACCGCCACGCAGATTCCCGACATCGATGACAGAAAGTACCCGGCCCAGCTGGCGGGGGACCTGTATCCCGAGGGCATACCCATCATGCCCGAGGAGAGGCTGGAGAACCTGATAGACGAGCTGGACGTGGAGCTCTGCGTCATGTCCTACAGCGACCTCTCCGACAATGCGGTGATGGAGCTTGCGGCCAGGGTGAACGCCGCCGGCGCGGACTTCACCATGCTGGGCGTGGAGAAGACCATGCTCCGAAGCAGCAAGCCGGTGATAGCCGTGTGCGCCGTGCGCACCGGATGCGGCAAGAGCCAGACCACCAGACGGGTGGCCGAGATACTGCAGGCCGCCGGCAAGAAGGTGGTGGCCATCCGGCACCCCATGCCCTACGGCAACCTGGTGAAGCAGCGGGTGCAGCGGTTCGCCGAGCTCGCAGACCTGGAGAAGCACGACTGCACCATCGAGGAGATGGAGGAGTACGAGCCCCACATCAACCGCGGTACCGTCGTGTACGCGGGAGTGGACTACGGCGCCATACTGGAGGAGGCCGAGAAGGAGGCCGACATCATCCTGTGGGACGGCGGCAACAACGACACTCCCTTCTACGCGCCGGACCTGATGATAACGGTGGCCGACCCCCACAGGCCGGGCCACGAGATCAGCTACTACCCCGGCCAGACCAACCTTCGCATGGCCGACGTGGTGGTGATAAACAAGATCGACAGCGCCTACCCCGAGGACGTGGACGAGGTTCGGGCCAACACCCGCATGGTCAACCCCGACGCCCGCATCATCGAGGCGGCCAGCCCCACCTCCGTGGACGACGCCGATGCCATCCTCGGCAAGCGCGTGCTGGTGGTGGAGGACGGCCCCACCCTCACCCACGGCGAGATGGAGTACGGTGCGGGCGCGGTGGCAGCGGAGCGTTTCGGCGCCGCCGACTACGTGGATCCCAGGCCCTTTGCCGTGGGGTCCATCGTTGATACCTTTGAGAAGTACTACGAGGACAGCGAGGAGGTGCTGATCCTCCCGGCCATGGGATACGGAGAGGCCCAGATGAAGGACCTGGAGAGGACCATCAACGCCTCCGACGCAGAGGTTGTAATTGTGGCCACGCCCATCGACCTGGGCAGGGTCATCCGAATAGAGAAGCCCAGCGTGAGGGTAACCTACGATCTTCAGGAGATCGGCCGGCCGGACATGCCGGAGGTCCTGAGGGCTTTCACGGAGAAATAGCATCTGCCGCAAGTTCGAATTCCAACCGGGAGGCAGGGCGAAATGGCCCTGCCTCCCTGCGCATAAGGGCGCCGGGGACCGGCGCCTTAAGCAATCCCCATCGGAGGTGTGACAAGATGGCTGAGAAGGCCACGGCGAAGCCTGCCAAGGAATCGCCGAAGGAGAGCGAGCAGGTAAGCTCGGTCCATATCTTTCCGGAGTGGTGCAAGGGGTGCGGCATATGCGTCGCCTTCTGCCCCAAGCAGGTCCTGGAGATGGGCGACGACCAGAAGGCCCACGTGGCCCACCCGGAGAAGTGCATACGCTGCTACCTGTGCGCCAGGCGATGCCCCGATTTCGCTATCACAGTTGCAGACGAGGAAGGCAACATCGTCAGGGAAGAGGGTGATCATCAGTGATTGTTCCCTGGGGTGAGACCAGGCTTGTCCAGGGCAACGAGGCCGTGGCCCTGGGGGCCGTGGCCAGCAATCTCGACCTCTTTGCCGGCTACCCCATCACGCCCTCCAGCGAGGTGGCCGAGCTGCTTTCGCGCTTCCTGCCCATGCAGGGCAAGAAGTGGATCCAGATGGAGGACGAGATAGCCAGCATCAGCGCCATAATAGGCGGAAGCCTGGCCGGCGCGCGGTCCATGACCGCCACCAGCGGGCCGGGATTCAGCCTGATGCAGGAGGGGCTGGGCTACGCCTGCATGACCGAGGTGCCCCTGGTGCTGGTGAACGTCATGCGCGGCGGGCCGTCCACGGGCCTTCCCACGCAGGTGGCCCAGGGAGACGTGATGCAGGCCCGCTGGGGGACCCACGGCGACCACCCGGTGATCGCCCTGATTCCCTCGGATGTGAAGGAGTGCTTCGAGCTCACCATCAAGGCCTTCAACCTGGCCGAGGAGTACAGGACCCCGGTCATCCTCCTCTCCGACGAGGTGATTGGCCACATGCGCGAGCGGGTGGACTTCCCCGAGAAGGAGGAGATGGACCTCACCCGCCAGCCCAGGCCGGACGTTCCGGTGGAGTGGTACGAGCACTACCATCCCACCGCCACCAACGTCTCCCCCATGGCCCGTTTCGGCAGGGGCTACAGGTTCCACGTCACCGGTCTGACCCACGACGTGCACGGCTTCCCCACCCGCAAGACCGATGAGGTCAACGCCAAGATGGAGAGGCTGAAGCACAAGATCACCCGGCGACTCGAGGACCTGGAGGACAACCGCATCCACGGCGTGGAGGAGAGCGACGTGGTGATCTTCGCCTACGGCTCCGTCTACCGCTCGGCCATGGCCGCCCGGCAGATGCTGGCCGAGGAGGACGGCGAGGACGTGGGCGTCTTCCGGCCGGTGACCATCTGGCCCTTCCCGGACAGGACGGTAAAGGAGCTGCTGGACAGCAAGGACGTGGTGCTTGTGCCCGAGCTGAACCAGGGCCAGATCATACACGAGGTGGAGAGGCTAACCGTGGACAGCGTCCGGGTGGTGCCCCTGCACCGGGTGGACGGATACGAGATAACGCCGGAGGAGATTGTCGACAGAATCAGGGAGGTGATGTGATGCCTGCGCACCTTCCGTACGAGTACAAGTACCTGCGCCACAAGAAGAAGTTCCCCCACGTCTGGTGCCCCGGATGCGGAATCGGCATCCTCATGGGCTCCATCATCAGGGCGGTGGATGCCCTGGAGTGGAAGAAGGACGAAGTGGTGATGAGCTCCGGCATCGGATGCACCTCCAGGATGCCGGTCTACGTGGACTTCAACACGCTGCACACCACCCACGGCCGGGCGCTGGCCTTCAGCACCGGCGTGAAGCTGGCCAACCCCGAGCTGCAGATCCTGGCGGTCATGGGAGACGGCGACGCCCTGGCCATAGGCGGCAACCACCTGATACACACCGCCCGCCGCAACCTGGACATGACGGCCATAGTGGTGAACAACAGCAACTACGGAATGACCGGAGGGCAGTTCTCCCCCACCACGCCGGAGGGCGCCAAGACCTCCACCACCCCCTACGGGATGATCGAGCCCACCTTCGACGCCTGCGACCTGGCCCGCAGCGCCGGGGCCAGCTTCGTGGCCCGGGGCACGGTCTACCACGTGATGGAGCTGGACAAGCTCCTGCAGAAAGCCATGCGCAAGAAGGGCTTCAGCCTGGTGGAGGTACTGTCGCCATGTCCCACCAGCTTCGGCCGGCGCAACAAGCAGGCAGATCCGGTGAAGATGATGGAGAGCCTCCGGGACGGCACCGTCAACACCGCCCAGGCGGCGAAGATGAAGCCGGAGGAGCTGAAGGGGAAGATCGTCCGCGGCATCTTCCACGACATAGAGAAGAAGGAGTACCTGGAGCGCTACGAGGAGCTGTGCGCCCGGGCAAGCGAGACGGCGGTGCAGTGATGGACTACGCGGAGATAAGGCTGTCCGGCTCCGGAGGCCAGGGCATGGGTCTTGCCGGCCGCATCTTCTCCGAGTCGGCCATAACCGAGGGCTACAACGTCTGCCAGACGCAGAGCTACGGCCCCGAGGCCCGGGGAGGCGCCAGTCGGACCGACATCATCTTCTCCTGCCACCAGATACTCTTCCCCAACTGCCGCAACCTGGACGTGCTCCTGGCCATGAACCAGGAGAGCTCGGACAAGTTCAGCGACTCGGTACGGGAGGATGGCCTGATACTGGTGGACTCCACCTATGTGGACCAGCCCCCGGAGGGCAACCGGGTCTACGAGTACCGGCTCACCCAGACCAGCATGGAGACCTTCAAGATCCCCCTGGCGGCCAACCTGATCGCCCTGGGGATAATAGCGGCGCTCACCCGTTACTTCTCGCTGGAGTCCTGGACCGACGCCATTCGCCGCACGGTTCCCCCAAAGTTCCGGGAGCTGAACCTGGACGCCTTCGAGCTGGGCCACCGCGAGGGACGGGAAATCCTCCACGTGGAGGAGGGCCGCGTACCGGTTGCCTACGACCGCAAGCGGCCGGTTCCGGAGTGCATCAAGGAGCGCTTCGAGGACCGCCGCAGGGCCTCGGGCAAAGGCGGCGGCTCCAGGAAGTCGAACAAGCGCAAGAAGGACTCCTCGAAGAAGAAAAAGAAGTCCGGCGGCAAGTAG
>JAWLEP010000076.1:0-5354 GCA_041686025.1 Candidatus Fermentibacteraceae bacterium | reverse complement strand
AGGTAGCGCTTCACCCAGTTGATGCCCACCGGGGCCTCTATGTCCTGGCGGCGGCACTCCAGCTCGCACTTGCGGACGCAGACGCGGCCGCAGACGGCGGGGAGCGGGTTGGTCTCGCGGATCAGGTCCACGGCCTTCCGGTACTCGCCCATGGCGGCCAGGGCCAGGTAGCCCTGGGCGTCCACGCCGGCGGGGCACCCCTCCATGCAGGGGGAGGTGCAGTCGGCGTAGTGGTTGGAGCACAGCAGCTCCAGTGCCGTCTTGCGGGAGGCGAGGACTCTCTCGCTTCTGGTGTTTACCACCATGTCCGGGGCCACCCGGGTGGAGCAGGCGGGAAGCAGGTTGGGCCTGCCCTCCACCTCCACCACGCAGACGAAGCAGGAGCCGTAGGGCTCCAGCTCGTTCGAGTGGCACAGGGTGGGGATGGTGTCCAGCTCCTGGTCGTGGACTACCTCCAGTATGGTCTGGCCGGGGTCGGCCTGTACCTTCTGGTCGTTTACGGTCAGCTCTATCCTGTTGCTCACAGCCGCCCCCCTACCTCTTGTAGACGGCGCCGAAGTTGCAGCTCGTTATGCACTTGCTGCACCTGACGCACTTGTCGTTGTCGATGACGTGGGGCTTCTTGGGCTCCCCGGTGATGGCGTCCACCGGGCAGTTCTTCGCGCAGAGCGTGCAGCCCACGCACTTCTCGGGGTCTATGTGGAAGTCCACCAGCGCCGCGCAGCTGCCGGCGGGGCAGCTGTGGTCGACGATGTGGGCCTCGTACTCGTCTTTGTAATACCTGATGGTGGTCAGCACCGGGTTGGGCGCGGTCTGGCCCAGGCCGCAGAGGCTGGCCTCCTTGATCTGCTCGCCCAGCTGGCCGAGCTTCTCGATATCTCCGGGTTCTCCCTCGCCCTGGGTTATGCGGGTGAGGACCTCCAGCATCCGGAGGGTGCCTATGCGGCAGAAGGTGCACTTGCCGCAGCTCTCGTCCTGGGTGAAGTTCAGGAAGAACCTGGCTATCTCCACCATGCAGGTGGTCTCGTCCATCACCACCATTCCACCCGAGCCCATGATGGCCCCGGTGGCGGGGATGGACTCGAAGTCCACCGGCGTGTCGGCCAGCTCGGCGGGGATGCAGCCTCCGGAGGGGCCGCCCATCTGCACCGCCTTGAACTCCCGGTCCTCCTTGATGCCGCCGCCTATCTTGAAGACGAGGTCCTTGATGGTGGTGCCCATGGGGACCTCGGCCAGGCCGCCGTGCTTCACCTTGCCCGCCAGGGCGAACACCTTGGTGCCCGGGGACTTCTCGGTGCCGTACTGCGTGTAGGCCTCCGCGCCGTTGGCGATGATCCAGGGGACGTTGGCGTAGGTCTCCACGTTGTTGTTGTTGGTGGGCTTGCCCCAGAGTCCGGCCTCCGCCGGGAAGGGCGGGCGGATGCGGGGCATGCCCCGCTGACCCTCTATGGAGGCGAAGAGTGCCGTCTCCTCGCCGCAGACGAAGGCCCCCGCGCCCTGCTTGATCTTGAGGTCGAAGTCGAAGCCGGAGCCGAAGATGTCCTCGCCCAGGTAACCCTTCTCCCGGGCGGACTCGATGGCCAGCTGCAGCCTTCTGATGGCCAGGGGGTACTCGGCGCGGCAGTAGATGTAACCGAAGGTGGCGCCTATGGCCCGGCCGCAGATGATCATGCCCTCCAGCACCGCGTGGGGGTCGCCCTCCAGGACCGACCGGTCCATGAAGGCCCCGGGGTCGCCCTCGTCGGCGTTGCAGACCACGTACTTCTGGTCGGCGTCGTTGCCGGCGGCGAAGGACCACTTCAGGCCGGTGGGGAATCCGGCGCCCCCGCGGCCGCGGAGTCCGGAGTCCTTCACGGTCTGGATGATGTCCCCGGGCTCCATCTCGGTGAGGGCCTGCCTCAGGGCCTGGTAGCCCCCGGCTCCCTCGTACTCCGTGATGTTCTCGGGGTCCAGGGTGCCGCAGTTGCGGAGGACTATCCTGCTCTGGAGGATGTGGAACTGCTTCTCCTGGCCGCCCCTCTCCCCCTCGGGGCCTATGCTGTAGGCCACGTGGTCGGAGAGGGCCTGGCCGCCCTGGACGTGCTCGCGGACTATGCGCTCGGCGAGGTCGGGGTCCACGTCGCCGTAGATGGTGCGGGTGCCGTTCTGTCGGACCTCCACCAGCGGCTCGCGGTAGCACATGCCGATGCAGCCGGTGCCGCCCAGGCGGGCGTCGGGGCTGTCTGACAGGAGCTCTTCGAGGCGGTCGTAGGTATCCTGGGCGCCGGCGGAGAGGCCGCAGGTGCCCATGCCGACTATTACCTTGGTGTCAGCCATGCTCGCCCTCCCCTAACTGGCGCTGCCGGCGTCGGCGCCCTTGCTCGCCGACCGGCGGTAGTTGCGTATGACCTTCCGGGCGTCGGCGGGGGTGAGCCTGCCGTGGGTGTTGTCGTTTACCATGATCACCGGCGCCAGGGAGCAGCAGCCTATGCAGGCCACGGTGAAGAGGGTGAAGAGGCCGTCGTCGGTGGTGCCCCCCACCTCCACTCCCAGCTCATCCTGTATCGCCTCGCGGATCTCCTTGGCCCCGGAGACGTGGCAGGCTGTGCCCGCGCAGGCGCGGACCACGTACTTGCCCATGGGCTGCAGCCGGAACTGGCTGTAGAAGGTGATGACGCCGTAGACCTCGGACTCCGGAATGCCGGTTACGCCGGCTATGTACTCTATCGCTCTGCGGGGTATGTAGCCGAAATGCTCCTGCGCCGACTGAAGCAGCGGGATCAGCTCTCCGGGCTGACCGTCGTACCGCCAGAGCCGGTAGGTGAAGCTCTCCTCGGGTTGCTTGCGAGCCGTTGTTCCCTCTCCCTTCGCTCTTCAGGGGCGCGGCGCCCGCTCCCTGATGCCGTCTGGGGCGGGCGCCTGTCCCGGTCTCCATTCCCCGGGGCTTCTCTCCCCGGGGACCTGTTCGCTTTCCCGCCGCGGCGGGACTGTGTGCGGTCTCTAGTCCTCCATCAGCTTGATGACCTTGGCCTCCCGGACGCGGAGGACGCCGTCGATCTGGCTTAGCTTCTCCACGATGTGGGGCATGCGGCCTGCCGCCCCCTGTCCGGTGACCATTCCCACCAGCTTGGTGCCGTTCTCTATCACGTCGCAGAAGAGGACCTCGTCTATGAAGAAGACGGTGGTGAATATCTTCTGCAGCTCGTCGGGGTCCACGTCCACTATGAAGTAGCTCTGGGTGCCCGGCGCCTTGCGGGCGCTGTCCTGGGCCCCCCTCTTCACCGCGTCGCGGTAGGTGTCTATGAACTCGTCCACGTCGCGGTCCAGCTTGGGCCTCTCCACCGGGGACATGGAGGCCACCTCCAGGTCGTCCATGGCGCGGACCTTCTCGAAGACCCCGTCGATCTCGTCCTGGCTCTTTCCCTGGGCCAGGAGGATGATGTCCATGTCCTCGCCCCGGACCGCCTCGCAGCTCTGGACGTTGGGCAGCTGATACAGGTCGTTGAATATGTCCATGCTGCGGTCGGGGTCGGTGATCTTCACGGTGAGGTAGGCGCTGTGGGACTCCGCCGCCTCAGGCTCGGCCTCCGCCTCGGGCCGCTCGGCGGTGGTGGCGCCGGGGGAGAGCTCCTCCAGGGCCCCCACCAGGTCCTCTATCTCGAAGGGCTTGTCCAGGTAGTTGGTGTTGTGCTCGGAGAGGGCCGTGTACTTCAGCCTCTCGTCGCCGAAGCCGGTTATCACCAGCACCGGCAGGTCGGGGAACTGGTTCTTGATCACCTTGAGGATCTTCATGCCGTCGATGTCGGGCATGAATATGTCGGTGACCAGGTAGTCGTAGCCCTTGCCCTCCCTGCTGGCGCGGTTGAGCTCGTGGATGGCGGAGATGCCGTCGGGGCAGGCGGTGGCCTGGTAGTCCTCCTGCATGAGGCCGACGGTGAGGTTTCTTCTGATCTCGGCCTCGTCGTCTATTACGAGAACTCGACCCTTCACTGAGGTCCTCCTTCTGGAAATGCCGCTGTGTCGGCTCGGCAGCCGGCTCTTTTCCCTCCTTCGGCGCAGGGGGCCCGGTGGCGGTGGTGTGCGGGCCCGGCCGATGGTCGAGGCGGGGGAATGTTAAGCCCTGCGCCCCGGCAAGTCAATGCGCCGGCCATCTTTGCTACTGCTCCTCGCGCTCTTTCTCGATCTGGCCCCGGGTGAGCTCGGGGAGATTCGACCACTTGCCCGTCTTCAGCCAGATGTCCATGGCCCTCGCGGCGCGGCGGCCGTGGCCCATGGCCAGTATGACGGTGGCCGCTCCCAGGACGATGTCGCCGCCGGCGAAGACGCCCTGCACGGAGGTCTGGCCGGTGGTCTCGTCCACGATGATGCCTCCCCAGGTGGTGGTCTCCAGGTCGTGGTAGGTCTCGGGGACCAGGGGGTTGGGGCTGTTGCCGATGGCGATGATCACCACGTCGGCCTCCATGGTGTGCTCCGACCCCTCGATGGGGATGGGCCGGCGACGGCCGGAGGAGTCCGGCTCCCCCAGCTCCATGGAGATCAGCTCCACCTCCTTCACCCAGCCCCTGTCGTCGCCGATGATGCGGGTGGGGTTGTTCAGCAGGTGGAAGTTGACCCCCTCCTCCCGGGCGTGGTGTATCTCCTCCACCCTGGCCGGCATCTGCTCCTCGGCGCGGCGGTAGGCCACTATGGACTCCTCCGCCCCCAGCCGCAGGGCGGTGCGGGCGCAGTCCATGGCCACGTTGCCGCCGCCTACGGTCATGACGCGCTTCCCTCTTATCACCGGGGTGTCGGACTCGGGGAAGTCATAGGCCTTCATGAGGTTGGCGCGGGTGAGGTACTCGTTGGCCGAGTAGACGCCCAGGTGGTTCTGGCCGGGGATGCGGAGGAACTTGGGCAGGCCGGCGCCGGTGCCCACGAAGACCGAGTCGTAGTCCTGGAGTATCTCCTCTATGGTGATGGTCTTGCCCACCACGTAGTTGTACCTGAACTCCACCCCCAGCGTCTGGAGGTACTCCACCTCCTTGCGGACTATCTCCTTGGGGAGGCGGAACTCCGGGATGCCGTAGACCAGCACTCCGCCGGCCTTGTGGAAGGCCTCGAAGACGGTGACGGCGTGGCCGCGCTTGATCAGGTCGCCGGCCACGGTGAGGCCGGCGGGGCCGCCGCCCACGACGGCGGCGGATTTGCCGGTGGGCTCGGGCGGCTCGGGGACGTCCATCTCCCCCTGCGCCCGCTCCCAGTCGGCCAGGAAGCGCTCCAGCTTGCCTATCATCACCGCCTTGGTGGGGTCCTTGCGGACCTTGCCCACGGTGCACTCCAGCTGGCACTGGGTCTCCTGGGGGCAGACCCGGCCGCAGACGGCGGGAAGGAGGTTC
>JAWLEP010000075.1:0-5817 GCA_041686025.1 Candidatus Fermentibacteraceae bacterium | reverse complement strand
CTGGGCAGCGGCACCGCATGGAGCGACCTCGACGGCGACGGCGACCAGGACCTGCTGGTTTCCACGTCCACCGGGTCCCAGGGCGTCTACCTCTACCGCAACGACGGCGACGGCTTCACCGACGTGCACGCCTCCTCCGGCCTGGCCGGCGAGGCCAGGAGCTTCGCCGTGGGCGACTACGACAACGACGGCCTCGACGACGTGGCCATGATCTCTTTCGGCTACGTCGAGACCAAGCTCTACCACAACATCGGGGGCATGCAGTTCGACGACATCAGCGACACCTCCGGCATCACCGGCACCTACTCCTGGCGCTGCGCCTGGGTGGACTACGACGACGACGGACTGCTGGACCTTCACCTCTGCGGCGACACCAACTACCTCTTCCGCAACCTGGGAGACGGTTTCTTCGAGGACTGCGCGGGTTCCGCCGGCTTCCAGACCGGGGGCAGGAGCTGCGCCTGGGTGGACTACGACAACGACGGCCTGGAGGACTGCTACATCGGAGACAGCAACGGAAACTTGCTCTACCACAACCTGGGTGACGGCACCTTCGAGGAGGTGGGCGCAGAGGCTGGCGTGGACGACCCCTACGGGACCTCCGGGGTGTGCGCGGGGGACTTCGACGGAGACGGCTTCTTCGACCTCTACTCGGTGAACATCGGAAGCCCCAACAACAGGCTCTACCACAACCAGGGAGACGGTACCTTCGAGGAGATAACCTCCAGCGCCGGAGTGGGAGACGTGGGTGACGGCCGCACCGCCACCTTCCTGGATATAGACTACGACGGCCTGGTGGACCTCTTCTCCTCCAATCACGTGAACCCCAACCGCCTATACCGCAACAACGGGGACTCCACCTTCACCGACATCGCTGACCAGCTGAACATAGATGAACCCCCGGACCCCTTCGGCACCGGCTTCGCCGACTACGACGGCGACGGCGACGTCGACCTCTTCCTGGCCACCCACTTCGGCAACAGCCTGCTGCGATGCGACGGGATGGACAACCACTGGATAGTCCTGAACCTGGTGGGAACGGTCTCCAACCGCAGCGCCATCGGCGCCGTGGTCAGGTGCACCAAAGACGGACTCACCACCTATCAGCGCGTAGACGGAGGCCACGGCATGGGGGACTCCGACAGCAAGGAGCTGGAATTCGGCCTGGGGGGCTCCGCCGGGCCCTTCGAGATAGAGATCCTCTGGCCCTCCGGCCTGGTGGAGACCTACACCGACCTGGAAGTGAACACTCACGTGGACCTGGTGGAGGGAGCCGGCCCCGGCGTTCGCTGCAGGGAGGCGGCCGCAGCCGGCCGCCGCCCCGAGATCCTATCCATGGCCCCCAATCCTGCCGGCGATCAGTGCGCCCTGCATTTCCGGGCTCAACCGGGGGCCGATTCCCGCGTGGATGTGATGAATGCCGCCGGCCGCCTGGTCTACAGCGGCAGGGTCGAAGCCGCAGGGGGGACGACTGTCGTAGACCTGCCGACGGAGGAGATGGAGGCCGGAGTCTACCTGGTCAGGGTGTCCGCGGCTGGCTATGCGGACGTGGGCAGGATGGTGGTACTGAGGTAGGGCCGGAGGTCCCCGACCTGGTCCCCCAAGTGTCTCAGCAGCTCTGTCGACCGGAGTAGAAAGGACAGCTCGTGAAGAGGAACCTCGGCAGGACGGACAGGTCCATAAGGCTGGCCGCAGCCGTGGTCGTTGCGATACTCTACCTCGCCGGGGCAGTCGAGGGCACGCTGGGCCTGATACTGGTCGTAGTTGGCCTGGCAATGCTCCTCACCGCCGCAACCGGTTTCTGCTCCCTGTACGTGCCCTTCGGCATCGACACCAGAAAGTGCCCGGAGCAAGAGCAGTAGCGCCGGAGGAAGGAGCCGACCCTTGAACGTCAACACCTGGATCATGCTGGGTGTGTTCCTGCTGATGGCCGGGGGCGTATGGCTGGCCCACGGCGGAGAGAGGGTGCTGGAGGGCATGCGTGAGGGCCTGGACACCTTCAAGCACGTCTGGATCCTCCTTATCCTGGCCTTCGGCATAGCGGGACTGCTCCAGGTGGTGGTTCCCCATCAGGTGATCTCCGGCTATCTGGGGCCCCAGAGCGGCATGAAGGGCCTGCTGATAGGCTGGGGGGTGGGAGCCATAACGCCGGGTGCCCCCTACACCATACTCCCCATCGCGGCCTCCCTGCTCAAGGCCGGCTCCGGAATAGCGCCGGTGATGACCATGGTCCTTTCCGCGAGCCTCGGCGTCGCCGCAACCAGGATCCCCTACGAGATAGCCTTCGTGGGCTGGAGGTTTGCCGTGATGCGCCTGCTGGCCTGCCTTCTGCTGCCCCTGGCTGGGGGTCTGCTGGTGAAGCTGCTCAACCACTGGATGGCCTTCTACCCCAGGAGCTAGGTGCCCGATCGCCCCATCCGCCCCTCCGCCGGCCTGCAGCCGTCGACATCGACGGTTACGCCGACCTGGAGCACATCCGGGACACACCCATCATCGCCTGAGGCTCCGGCGGGAGTCGTCTGCCCCTTCGAAGCCGGCACTTCCTTCAGAGCAGTATCACCGGCAGCAGGATTATGTCGGCGATCAGCAGGCAGCCCATGGCAGAGTAGCTCCACCAGCTGCCGCTCAGATTGAAGAGGAAGACGCTGGAGAGAAGGACGGAAGCCGCGGTCAGGAAGTAGCCGCACAGAACAATCCACCCGGGCCTGTCCCTGCACCTTCTCAACCTCAGCCAGGCGATGACCTGGCAGAAGGGCAGGAAGGCGAAGTAGTGCTGCCAGCACGTCTTCACCACCAGCGGCAGGCAGAGGAACAGGCAGCACAGAGACCTCTCAGGGGAGACCGCCCCCCAGCGTCTGCCTCTGCGGACGAGTGTCAGAACAATCGCAACGGCCGCAACCAGTCCCAAGGCCGCGAGGGCAACGTGCAGGAGGGGTGAGTTGGGCAATGACAGAAGCCTCCGCGCGAATTGAGGCAGATGCATGGATCCCACCTCCTCGGAGACCCAGGGGGAGTACAGAACGGATCCAATCGATTCCCGTTCGAACGCGAAAAGGCCTTTGGGGCCCACGAACACCACAGGAAGGGCAAGGAATGTCCCCAGGAGGACCAGGAAAGCCCTCAGGGCCTTCCAGTCCCTTTTGTAGAGGTAGTAGACGGCGAACACCGCCGGGTAGTACTTGACGGCCGCTGCCAGGGCTAGGAGCAGGGCGGAGGAGTCCCGTCGGCCCCGGGAGTACAGCCGGAAAGAGGATATGGCCAGGGCCGCAATCAGTACGCTCACCTGCCCCCACCTGAAGCTGTGGAGTACCGGCATTGAGGTGATGACCATCAGGTAGTAGGCCAGGCCGTACAGACGAGACCGGCGGACAAGGAAGCGCAGGGGAGCGAGCAGCAGGAAGGCGGTGAAGAGAATCTGTGCCGCTCCCCAGAGGGGAGAGGCTTTATCGACGGGCAGGGCCCCAAGCGGAGAGAGCAGGAGGGCGAAGAATGCCGAATAGTAGTACCCCTGAACCGGTCTGTGAGTCGAGAAGAACCCCGCGGCTGTGGGATGAAAGTGGTGTGTGAAGTCGGCGAACAGGGCGTCGCCTGTATCCATGGAATCGGCGAAATCCCGCAGGGACGTCCAGGTGGAGGAGTAGTAGAGTCCAACCAGCAGTGTGGAGAACAGCGCGGCGGCCAGGAGGAGAGCAGCCGTGCGTGTGCTGCGGGGAGCCGGGCCGGTGGACCCGCCTCCTCGACTCGGATGGGTCTCTGTTCCCGAGGACCTCATGTTCTCAAGCCCCTTCATGCCTGCGCAGGCCTCTCCCTGAATACCCTCCTGGCACCGCGCACATCGCATGACGCGGACCCTTTTCCCGCCACTGCCAGGAGTACAGGTCCTTATTCACAATCAACGCAACATCAGGCTGGGTCAACAGACCATTCCCTACCGGCAGCAGCATGAACCTGTCCGAATCCCCTGCTGCGATTTGCCTCGGCGCCGAAGGCTGCTACGCTTCCCGGGTCCGGCGATTTCTGCTGGCTGGGGCCGCCGCTCACGGATGGAGCTCCATCCAGGCCGCCGCACGCACCCCGTCTCTTGCGGGGAGGAGAACCACCCGAAGCCGCGAGCGGTCTCCGGTTTCGAGAAACAGATTGCTTGCGAAGCTACCCAAAAAGTGGCCCAGGGCGGCTCCCGCCAGAACGTCCGAGGGGTAGTGGCGGCCACCCTCGACGCGGGCCCAGGCGGCGGAGGCCGCAGTGAGCCCCATCCCGGCCCTGAGCCCAGCCCCCCAACATCCTGAGATACCAAGCCTTTCAACGGAGAGTGCAGCCAGGGTGGCGTGGACGGCGGCTTCCGAAGCGTGCCCGGAGGGGAAGCTCCTTCCCTCCGAGCCGTCGGGACGCAGCCTGCCGGACGAGTCCTTGATCCAGGAGGTAAGGCCCGAGTTGATCCCGATGGCGGCTGCCCCCACCCCCGCATGGCTCAGTCCGGGTACGAGCAGGCCCCGGGGGCCGTCCTTCGCAAGGCCCACGGCCGCCTCCGCACCCATTCCCGCGTAGCAGGAGTAGATGGCGGCATCCCGGAGCCCGTCGCTGTAGTCCCTGGCCCGGCCGGCAGATCCGAACAGCGGGTTCTTCTCACGGGCCCAGTTCGAGATATCAGGGTCAAATCCGCCCAGATAACAGGCTGCAGAGGCCGTTGCCGAGGATAGGGTAATGGGATCGGTGGCCGCATGTACCGCGGCCGATTTCAGGCGGTCCCAGTCGGGCAGTGAAAAGGACGAGCCGGTTTCTCCTCGGCCGGCAAGCCCCGTAGAGCAGGCCTGGGCCATGAGACAGAGTACCAGCATGATGAGCGCCGATGCCGGACCATGGATAGTGCAGCCGAGTTGGCCCGTGGCCCTCCTATCCTTTCCGGCGCCATCTGACCGCCTCCCTCTGGCCATCTTCCCACTGCCCCCCTGGAAGAAGCATATGCTGGTGTACCATTCGAAGAGGACATACCAGGATCATACGCGATCCGGCAAGACGCGCCGGGAGCTCAAGGCCCAAATGGAGGCGGAAGGCCTGAACCAGACCGAACTTGCCAACAGAATGGGAGTAACACGGGCGAGGATCAGCCAGTGGTTGCGTCTTCTTCAACTCCCGGGAAGATTGCTCGCTGACGTGGAGAACCTGGGCGACTGCTGGCGTAGACGGAAGGCTACAGAGAGGATGCTATGATAATAATCGCGTTATTGGGCGAATTGATCCTCTTGCGGAGCTTGTTCTAAGATGTTTGAAACTGAAGATTGGACAGCTCCTCGTCCGTTGCGCGTGAAGAAATGTTCAGGAACTCAATGCCTACAACTCTGTCATTCTCGTCATAGTCAAGTATCACGCCGGGGCGAACCTCTTCGGACTCGACGACCTTGCTCTCGTCCAGCCTGAAATATAGCGCATCGCTCTCTCGGCTGATCTTGATCCTCATGGTCTGATTACCTCAACCTTCTGTCGAAAAAGGCCGTCACCAGTATCCATGGCTCGGTGGACCTGTTGACAATTACCCTAAGCCAGCTGTTCCCGTAGTCCTTGATCTGGCCAATGTAGTGTCGCGTTCGGTCGTCCCTGTCTTCTATCCTGGATGGAGCTTCGATTACAGCATTAACCCATTCCATGCTGATATCACGCTCCACCAACATATCCGAGAAGTGCCTGGACGCTCGCATACTTGGATAATACTCAGCCATTCGGATGCTGTCAGCCTCAAGCTGGCCCTGGAGTAGATGCTGGGCTTGCCGGTGGTAGCTCCTGGCGGAGATTGGAATTGTGATGTTCAGATATGGATGGCTC
>JAWLEP010000074.1:0-5967 GCA_041686025.1 Candidatus Fermentibacteraceae bacterium | reverse complement strand
CGGCCTGCGGCAGCACTTCGACCTCAACGTGTGCATGCGCCCCTGCCGGGCCTTCAAGGGCAATCCGCTGAACTTCATCCGCCGCACGGCCGACGGCGGCGTGGAGGAGCCCCCCATCGACGTGGTGGTCTTCCGCCAGAACACCGAGGGCCTCTACGGGGGAGTGGAGTGGACCAACCCTCCCGACCAGGTCTACGAGGCGCTGAAGACCCATCCCAAGTTCAAGAAGTTCGAGGACTGCCCCCGGGAGGACCTGGCGGTCTCCACCAGGATCTACACCCGCGACGCCTGCCGCAAGATACTCCGGGCCGGCTTCGAGCACGCAAAGGAGTTCGGGTACGGGAGCGTCACCATCTGCGAGAAGCCCAACGTCATCCGCGAGACCAGCGGCATGATGCGCGAGGAGGGCAGGAAGATGGTGGAGGAGTACGACGGCATAGAGCTCTGGGAGACCAACATCGACGCGCAGATGATGTGGATGACCAAGAACCCCGAGGACTACGGCGTGATCGTCTCCGGGAACATGTTCGGCGACATCGTCTCTGACGGCTTCGCCGGCATGGTGGGCGGCCTGGGATTCGCCAACAGCGCCAACATCGGCGACGAGGTGGCGGTGTTCGAGCCCACCCACGGCTCCGCGCCCAAGTACGAGGCATACGACGTCTCCATAGTCAACCCCCTGGCCATGATCCTCTCCTCCTGCATGATGCTCGACCGGGTGGGGGAGACGGACATGGCCGAGAAGATCCGCAGGGCCATCGAGCTGGTGATCTCCGAGGGCAAGATCCGCACCTACGACATGCTGAAGATGAAGGGCGCCCCGGACGTGGTGGAGAAGGGGGCCGCCAGCACCTCCCAGATGGGCGACGCGGTCTGCGCCGCCCTGGACAGGGTGTAGCGCGCCATGCGTGATCGAATTAGGGAGCTGTTCGCCCCGCTGCTTTCTGAGATCTCGGCCCCGGACCTTCGGGACACTGTGGTGGAGGCCTGGGCCCTGGCGGCGGAGCGGGGCGGCTGGAAGCCCGGGGACCTCACGGAGATCCCGTTCACGCTTCTTACGGAGACCCACGGGATCGACCTGATGCAGCACACCATCGCCGTGACCCGGGGCGCCGTGGCCCTGGCGAAGGCCATAACCGACAGCTGCGACCCGCCCTACGACATCGACATGGACCTGCTGGTGGCCGGCGGGCTGCTGCACGACGTGGGCAAGCTGCTGGAGATCGAGAGGGTGGACGGCGAGTACCGCAAGAGCCACTGGGGCCGCTGCGCCCGGCACCCGATATCGGGCGCCATACTGGCCTCGGAGCTTGGGCTGCCCCTGGAGATCGTCAACATGATCGCCTGCCACTCCCGGGAGGGCGACGGCAGGCCCCAGAGGGTGGAGACGGTGCTGGTCCACCAGGCCGACTTCGCCACCTTCAACCCCATGGTGATGCTCTCCAAGGGCCTTCTGATTCGGGACTGATCAAGAGGTTCTGAACGAGTCGGGGGATTTGGCCGGCACGCTGCTGCCGGCCATCTCCTTACAGCACAACCATATGAATAACATAGTGCGCTGGGAGGGAATATCCCCTTCGGCATTGACTCGGCTTTCCGGGAACGGTATATCGTCCCAAAGCATTCCTCCTGTGTACAGACCATAACCGGATGAGTTCAACATCGCTGAGAGGAGCGGGCAGAGATGTACCGTATGCTATTTGTAGTACTCGCGGTGGCGGCAGTCGCCGGCGCCGACGTCGTTTACAGGGCCCCGGAGCCGGTGCAGCCGGCCACATTCCTGGGCTCCGACGGCGAGGGAGACCTGGTGCGCTTCGACCTCCGGGCCCTCACCGCCGAACAGGGATATGTGGAGGGCTACGGAAGCTGTGAGGTCCTCCGCGTTCCCTCCGCCGGCTTCCTGGCCCGGATAGGCGGCCCGGACCTTCCCGCAGTCCGCAGGATGGTCCAGGTGCCCGACTACGGCGAGATCGACATCGAGGTGGTCTCCATGGAGACCTCTCCGCTGGGACTCTACGACGTGGCCCCCTACCAGCCTTCCCCCACCAGGAGCGGCGGCCCTCTGCCCTACAAGGTGGACGATGAGATCTATTCCACCCCGGAGATGTACCCCCGCAGCGCGGTGGAGCTGGAGTCGGTCCGGATCCTGCGTGACATCAGGGTTGCCTGGCTGCGCTACAGCCCGGTGCAGGTAGACCCCACCACCGGCGAGGCCCGCCTGGTGACCAGCGTCACCGTCCGCATCGTGAACAGGGGCGGCCAGGGCGAGAACGAGCTGGTGCGGGTAGCCCAGGGCATAACCCGCAGCTACGAGCCCTTCTATCAGGAGGTCCTGGGATACCAGGGCGGCTCCGACTACCTCGACGGCTGCTACCTGGTGATCGCCCCCGAGGGCGCCCTGGAGTACGCCGAGGAGCTTATCAACTGGAAGCGCCAGAAGGGCTATCCGGTGGAGGTCGGCCTCTATCCCGACGACACCGGCAGCACCACAGGCGACATCGACGACTACGTCGAGGACGCCTACAACACCTGGGAGGTGCCGCCCGAGTACCTGCTGATAGTGGGAGACCACGACATAGTGCCCACTCCCAGCTACAGCGGCCACGCCGCCGACAACCTCTACGCCGTCATCGGCTCCGGCAGCGTGCCCTCGATCCATCTGGGCCGGATCACCGGTGCGGACACCGACGACCTTCCCTACATCAGCTGGAAGATCGCCCAGTACGAGTCGGACCCCTACGAGCCCGCCGAGAGCTGGTACGAGCACGCCATCAGCATCGGCTCCACAGACTTCAACGACCCGGAGCACTCCTGGGAGTACGCCACTATCTTTATGGCGGCGGGAATGGAGGTCGACTACTTCTGCAACGAGGGCGGCGAGCCCCCCACAACCTCCAACGTCTTCAACTCCATAGAGGAGGGCAAGTCGCTGATCAGCTTCATCGGCCACGGAGGCATGACCTACTGGGCCAGCCCCGCCTGCGGAGAGATCAGCGACATACAGGGCCTCTCCAACGGGCAGATGCTGCCCTGGATCAACTCCATCGCCTGCTACAACGGGCAGTTCGACGGCGGATACTGCTTCGCCGAGGCCTGGCTGGGTGAGGGAACCGAGGCCGACGAGAAGGGCGCCGTGGGAATCATGGCGGCCACCACGGCCAGCCCGGTGGGCCCGACCGACTCCCTGGCCGAGTACACCTTCCGCGGCTACTTCGAGGACGACATCTGGCACATGGGCCCGGCGGTGGACTACGGCAAGATGAAGGTGGAGGAGTTCTACGGCGGCGGCGCCGACGACAACAACAACATGCACCAGATCTTCGGCTGCCCCGAGACCGACATCTTCACCGACACCTCGCCGCTGACCATGCTGGACGCCACGCACGACAGCGAGATAGGCGTGGGGACCTTCCAGGTTACGGTGGAGGCCGACGGCTCTCCGGTGGAGAACGCACTGGTGGGCGCGGTGCAGGACACCGTGCTGCTCGACGGCGCCTACACCGACGCCTCGGGCATTGCCAGCCTGCAGATCGACGACATTCCCGGCACCGGCGAGGTTACCATCACCGCCACCTACCACAACCACCATCCCTCCATCACCACGGCGGACCCCACGCAGGGAGTCGGCGATGCGGCAACCGGTCCGCTGGGCGTGCTTCGACTGCGGCCTGCCGCACCCAACCCCTTCGCCGCGCAGACGGCAATAGGATTCAGCGTACCCTCCGCGGGCCGGGTAAGCCTGCAGGTGTACGACATGAGCGGCCGACTGGTCAGCACCGTCCATGACGGTGAGATGGCCGCCGGTGCCCACCAGATGGTCTGGGACGGCACCAACGGCGCGGGAGAGACCGTCTCCGACGGCGTCTACCTCTACAGGCTGCAGACCCCGCAGGGCACCATGGTGCGCTCCTGCGTGCTGATGCGCTAGCCGCAGTAACGCGATAGTACAGAGGGCGGGGCTTCGCGGTCCCGCCCTCTTCTTGACGTCCCGATCCCCCAACCCTTAGATTCGTGCGAGCTTCCGGCCGATGGGCCGGGAGGTGCGGTGTTCGTCAGCATGCGGCGACTGAATCAAGCTGTATAGTCGTCGCGCCTGGACCAGGCAGAGAGAGGAAGCGACTTTGAGCAGATACAGCGGACCGAGAATCAAGAAGATACGTTCCCTGGGCGTGGACCTGCCTGGGCTTACCCGGAAGACCCCGGGCAAGAGGACCAACTCGCCGGGTGAGCAGGGGGCGATGCGCCGCAGGCGGCGCTTCTCCACCTTCAGGCTGCAGCTGCAGGAGAAGCAGAAGATCCGCTACAACTACGGCCTCTCCGAGAAGAACCTCCGGGCCTACTACAAGAAGGCCACCCGGATGAAGGGCGAGACCGGCAAGAACATGCTCCAGCTCATCGAGCGCAGGCTGGACAACGTCGTGGCCAGGGCCGGCTTCCTGCCCACCATTCCCGCCGCCCGCCAGATGGTGACCCACGGGCACTTCCAGGTCAACGGCCGCCGGGTGAGCATTCCCTCCTACAGCGTGAAGATCGGCGACGTGATCACGCTGAAGGAGAAGAGCCGCGACATCAAGGTCATCAAGGAGAACATCGCCTCCGGCAGCGGCATAGGCGTCCCCGACTTCATCGACGTGGCCCCCAAGGCCCGCAAGATCACCGTGAAGTCCCTGCCCGCCCGCGAGGACGTCCCCATCGAGGTGGACGAGCGCATGGTGGTCGAGTTCTACTCCAAGTAGAACAGTAGATCAGGGTCAGACGTCAACTAGTCAACTATTTTCGGGAGGTTGCTCTTGAGCAATCTCCCGATTCGCATCTGGCAGTAGTCTCCCTAGATTTGCGTTTCCCTGAACTAGCGGCTTTCCTTTGCGTAGAGCCTTGCTGGCAGCCTGACGCGATATGCCCAACCTTCTGGCTAACTCGGCCAGGCTCATCCCATGCTGCGCCATGAGGAATGTCAGAGCAGCCCTTGCCTTCGCCAGCTTCCCGGGAGTTCTTCCCTTTGAGTGCGGCCGGTCAAAAGTGGTCTCGAAATGCTGTCCAACGGTTCTCTTTGTGGAATCGAACAGCTTCTCAAGAGATAGCCTGCTGGAATGCGCCTGGCCGGATTGGAGCTCATCCTCTGCATCCCTGTAAGGAAACTCCACCAGAAACCCCGCCTCGTCGGCCCCGATGTCGCTTCTGTTGTAGGCCCTGAGCATGTGGGTGCGGTAGTTTTCCCGCTGCCTGTCGATCCGGGATCCAAACCATCCGAGTAGAGCATCGACGTCATGCCATGAGTGGGGGGTGCTTCTCAGTACAGAGCAGTGGCCAGACCATGGATACTCTTCGAGTTCCTCGATTCTGTCTACTACGCCCGACTTGAGAGGATTGAGGTGTATATATGCTATCAGCCTGTACATGTAGGCTGAGTCTTCGACCAGCCTTGCCAGATGGCGATTCTGAAACAGATGGCCCTTGCGGTCGTACTTCTTGTTGAAGCTGACCGAGTAGCCTGTCAAGAGTCTTTGCATGAACTTCGAGAGAGGAATCGATCCTGTTCTGTAGAGCATGTGGAAGTGGTTCGGCAGCAGAGACCAGGCTAGAATAGAGCTGCTCGATCCCTCCAGGATATCTGCTATCCTGTGGAGGAAGTTCCGTCTGTCCTCGTCGCACAGGAATACGGGACGTCCATTTACACCACGACCAATGACGTGATGAAGCGCACCATCGTAATCTAGCCGAGTTTTTCGTACCATACACGCATATTGTAATCCGGCTATTGCGTTGTTTCAAGTCAGATGTAGAAAAGTGAAGCCGAGCCGGGAGGGATGGGAGGGCCCTTCTGCGGGCCCTCCCAAAATAGTTGACTAGTTGACGTCTGACCCTGATAGGTTGTCGGCGAGGAGGCGGGCGTAGTCGCTGGTGGGGAAGGCGGAGTGGAGGGCCTTCGCAGCCAGCTCCAGGCTCTCCTCCAGCGGGAGGGTGTAC
>JAWLEP010000073.1:0-6436 GCA_041686025.1 Candidatus Fermentibacteraceae bacterium | reverse complement strand
CTTCACGCTGATGAGCACAGTACTGGGCATCGAGCTTCTGGAGCTGCAGGCCCCCTGAGCGGTAGCGGCGACCAACCATATGAGCGCAGAAGCGCCCGGGGCCGCGGTGCGGCTCCAGCGGCGGCCAGCTGATCGACGACAGTCAGGGCTGCATGGCAGCCGAATCCCGCTCTCCGGGTCAAGACGCTACAGCATGCCGCTGGCGGTGGCGGTGCAATAGGCTCGCTCGCTGGTCTCGGCCTCGTAGATCTCGCCGTCGATGTAGATGGCCACGGTAACCGTGCCGTAGGTGCCGGTGTTCTGCGCGGAGATGTAGACGTAGTCTCCGGGGTCGGCGGAGAACCGGTAGGACCACGGAACTCCCACCCCATACTCCCGGGAGGTGCTGCCGCCGCTGTTCTCGTAGGTCACGTCCACCGAGTAGGCGCTACCGGTGACCTCGTATTCCACCTCGATGGAGCCGCGCCGAAGGGGTTGTCGCAACCGGCCAGGCACAGGGCCATGCAGGCACCTGCAGTCAGCAGCAAGCAGGAAGCCCTGGTCATGGATTTGATTCCTTCCGGTTTTTCCGCCTGTCCCTAATGATACCCCCACGAACGTTACTCGGTTCCCGCGGACCGCTCCCGCCGGCCGACGCATCTCAGCAGATCGTATCCACCGACTCCTTGGCCTCCTTGAGAGTGGCTCCGGTCATCTCCATGTACAGCCGAATCGCTGCCTTCCGCTCGCCCTTGAGGCAGAGCTCGGAGACCTCCCGGGGCATCGGGTCGCCCGAGGGCCCGGCATAGCTCATGCCCAGCTTCTCCATCAGGGCCCGCACCTGCTTCTCCAGGTGGGTGACCCTGGTCCGCAACCTGTGAATCTCCTGTTCTTCGTACATCCTTCTCCCTGGGTTTGGGTTGACTCATGCAGAAATCTGCAGGCTCTGATCCTCCGAATACTCTGGTTGCCTTGCGACGCTCATCGTCAAACGGGGTAGGATCCTCCCGGCATTCTTGAGATCGCGAGCTGCGAAATCAAGCCCGCGACGAATACCCTCCGCGACTATACCCGGACTACTCCAAATCCCTGTACTTCAAAGCCTTCCCCCGCGCCTTCTCCGCCGGATACTTCTCTGCGTTCTTCGAGAGCTTCTCCAGGGCGGCCTCCATCGGATCCACCCCCAGCTTGTCGGCCAGGTTCAGCAGGTAGATCACAACGTCCCCGATCTCCTCCCGGGCCTGCCGCAGCTTCTCCGGAGGCAGCTCGGCGCTCTCCTCCCCCGTCATCCACTGGAATATCTCCGCCAGCTCCCCCGTTTCGATCATCAGGGCCATTGAAAGGTTCTTCGGGGTGTGAAACCGGTTCCAGTCGCGCTCGCTGTCGAACTCGCGAATCCGCTGCAGAAGATCCTCATGCGTCATAGGCTGTTCTCCAAACCCCATGGTTCATAACCGCCTTACCCAGATCCAGCCTTCTTTCTCTGCCAGATCCATGTTTTCGGGCCGGTAGCATTGCTGTTCGATGAAATCCCGGCCGGCTAAAGAGCACATAGCTGAATCCAGAGCGTCCGCGTTCTGCTGCAGGAGAATGCGATCTACGCCGCTTCCAAGAACAACCTCGCCCGCGAGACGCTCCACTATGGTCTGCCTTTCTTGCCGGCACCGCTTATCAGCTCCCTTGTATCCCGAGCTGGGCCATCCCCTGGCCACCAGAGTACCCGCTGGATAGACCTCTATGGCGGCAACGCGATTCACCTCATGCGACCAGGCCAGGGGTATCTCCTCGTCCAGCCTTTTCCTCAGATCTTCGAGAAGGCCCTCGCCGGACCTGTGCCCGATGAGGGAATCTCCCATGGGTCTGGGCCACCCTAGAGGCGCATCCATGCATACAAGAGCCCTGTTCCGGCCTTCCAGCCAGGAACAGATCTCATCCAGGATGCCGTTCCGGTCGGTTCCCGTCATTGCCCGCTTCAGGTGCAGTATGCCATCAGGGCTCAGGGCGCCCAGAGTCGAACCGGTCTTCTCCGGCCGGGTAGCGCAGTCGATGCCTGCGATCCGCAAGGAATCGGGATTCATCGACCACCTCTCCGATCCATCTCGTCGCGCAGGTCATCGAGCTTCTGGAGCTGCAGGCCCCCTGAGCAGAAGCAGCGACCAAGCAGAAGCGCAGAGACGGCCGGACCTGCGGGGCCGCTTCAGCGCCGGTCAGCTGATCGACAACAGTCAGGGCCGGAACCGGCCGCATCTGCTCTCCGCTTCAACGTTCTACAGCGTACCGCCGGCGGTGGCGGTGCAGTAGGCACCCTCGCTGGTCTCCGCCTCGTAGATCTCGCCGTCGAGGTAGATGGCCACCGTGACGGTGCCGTACATCCCCGTGTTCTGAGCCGAGATGTAGACGTAGTCTCCGGCGTCGGCGGAGAACCTGTACGACCAGGGCACTCCCACCCCGTACTCCCGGGATGTGCTGCCTCCGCTGTTCTCGTATGTGACGTCCACCGTGTAGGCGCTTCCGGTGACCTCGTACTCCACCTCGATCGAACCGCCGAAGGGGTTGTCGCAGCCGGCGGCGAACAGGACCAAGGACAGGGACGCCAGAAGGGCGCCCTTGGATGCTCCCATCATGCCCGTACCCCCCTTCCGTGGGTGCGACTGCCGCAGACAGTCATGCCCGCTGCCGCATCAAGGTTCCGGCCGGGCGCCGAAGAGCCCGCGGAACGCGGCCCCGGCCGCGTACCCGAAGCCCTCAGAGCAGCGACCACCGAAGAACGATGCCGGACACTATCACCACGGTGAGGATCAGGAACAGGGGAAGCCCCACCCTTCGGTAGTCGGAGAACCTGTACCCGCCCGCTCCCATCACCAGGATGTTCACCGGGTGGCCCAGCGGCGTTATGAAGGCCATGGAGGAGCCCAGGGCCACGGCCATTCCCAGGGCCCGGGCCGGGACGCCGGAGCTCTCGGCCGCCGATATGGCGATGGGGGCCATGATCGCCGCCACCGCCGCGCCGCTGACCGCCTGCGTCAGCAGGGCGGCGGTCATGAACAGGCCCAGGACCAGAAGCAGGGGGCTGGCCGACCCGAACATGTCCAGCAGGCCGGTGGAGATGGTCTCCGCCGCCCCGGTATCCCGCATGGCCAGGGCCAGCGGCAGCATTCCGGCGATGAGGAAGACGCCTCCCCAGTCTATTGCCCTGTAGGCCTGCTCCGGGGAGACCGCCCCCGCCAGCAGCATCAGCACCGCGCCGGCCAGGAGTACCTGGGCGATGGGCAGCGGGGTGGCTATTACGGTGACCAGTGTGGCCACCAGAATCCCCACGGCCGCGAGGGCCATGGGTCCCAGCCGCCTCCTGCGTCTGCTCTCCATGGAGAGCAGTATCAGGTCACGAGACCTCTCTATCCGCTCCAGACCCTCCCTGGGACCCTGGAGGAGCAGAGCGTCACCGAAGGCCAGCCGCTCCTCCCCGGTGACCACCTCCAGGGGCTCGCCCTTCCGCCAGATGGCCAGAACGTTGAAGCCGTACTCCTGCCTGAACTCCACATCCCGGAGCGTGGAGCCCGTAAGGCTCGACCGCGGGGAGAGCATGGCCTCCGCTATGACCGTGGACCTGGCCTGCACCTCCCTCCTGTCCAGGGCGTCGCAGGGCTCCAGGTCGAAGAGCGGCTCGGTGTCCAGCTTCTGGAACTCATCCATGTCTCCCCGAAGCAGGAGCCGGTCTCCGCGCAGCAACCGGGTATCCGGATCGAGGGGGGCCAGGCTGCCGTCCGACCGCTCGATGGCCACCACGTCCACCCCCTGCTCCTCCCGGAGACGGCTATCGGAGAGCCTCTCGCCCTCCAGCTCCGACCCGGCCGGTATCCTGGCCCGGAAGCAGTCGCTCGCCATCCTGTAAATGTCGAGCAGCCTTCCCCGCCCGCCGCTCCTCACCCCGGGGGCGGGGCTCCCGGTATCCCGCAGGCGGTGCCTGCCCACCAGGCCCATGTACAGCATGCCTGCGACCACCACGGGAATGCCGATGGGAAGGAAGTCAAGCAGGCCGTAGCCCTGCAGCCCGCTCTTCTCCAGAACGCTGCTTACTACGATGTTCATTGTGGTGAGGAGGGTGGCCATCCCGCCCAGTATGGTGGCGTAGACAAGGGGCATGAGCACCTTGGAGGGGGGTACGTCCGCCCTTCCGGCGGCGGTCCCCACCGCCGGAAGCAGAACCGCGGCAGAGGCGATGTTGTTCAGGAAGAGCGACAGCCCGGCACCGGCCGCCATCACCACCGTCACCAGTCTGCCCTCCCCCCTGCCCCCCCAGCGCAGCAGCAACCCCGCCACCGCGTCGGACACCCCAGTGCGGGTAAGTCCCTCGGCGATTATGAAGACCGATATGAGTATCATCACCGCCCGGCTGCTGAAACCCGAGAACGCCTCCGGAGCGGTCAGTATCCCGGAGGCGGCCAGGGCGGAGAGCACCATCAGGGCGATCACCTCGGGGCGCAGGCGCTCGCTGAGGAATAGTATCACGGCGACGCCCAGTATGACGAACGTCCCCAGCTGGTCCGGGCTCATCCGTGCTCATCCTCCCGTTGTCCGTCCGAGACTCCACTGCCGCAGCACAGGGGTTTTTCCATAGCGAAGGCCCGGCGCTCCGTCCAGGCCCGCCGGGATTGACGGGAGACCGCCGCGGTCCACAGGATAGACGCTGGAGTTTCCAACTGGGAACATCCTGGTCCCTTTCATCAACTGGTTCGAGCTGGAGGTGCTCGCTCATCCGTTCCCCCGGATCACGTGGACCCGAGAGGCCATCGGCGGCATCCCTGGCCATTCTGATGGTAGGGACGCTCCTTCTCGCCTGCGGCGGCGGCGAGAGACCTCCCAACGTCCTGCTGATAATCATCGACACCCTGCGGGCCGACCATCTGGGCTGCTACGGATACCACAGGCCCACGTCGCCGGCCCTGGACAGCCTGGCTTCCTCCGGCACCCGGTGGGCCGCCTGCCAGGCGCAGAGCTCCTGGACCCTTCCGGCCATGACCACCATCTTCACCGGCCTCAGCGAGCGGGCCCACGGCGCCGGGGCCAGGGGGGGGCAGCTGTACCGGGCCGGCGAGGAGCTGGACTGGTTGCCGGAGCTCATGTCGGCCGCCGGCTACTGCACGTTCGCGGTTCTCAACGCCCCGGTAATGGACCGGGAGTACGGGTTCTGCCGGGGCCTGCAGCGCTGCGACACCGACGGATGCAGCCGGACGCTGGATGCAGGAGAGGTCACCGACCGGATGCTGGAGATGATCGATGAGGAGGCCGGTGAACCCTTCTTCGGCGTTGCCCACTACTTCGATCCGCACTGGCCCTATGCGGCACCGGACGGCCCGCAGGACCTGGCCGCGGTTCCCGCCTCCGCGATCAGGGCCGCCAATGCCGAGGGCCGCCTGACTCCTTCGGAGGTGGAGGGCTTCATGGACCTCTACGACCTGGAGATCGGGTACTGCGACCGGGAGGTGGGCAGGCTGCTGTCCGGCCTTCGCGGGAGAGGCCTGGAGGGGCAGACCGTTGTGGTGGTGGTGGCGGACCACGGAGAGGAGTTCCTCGACCACGGCATGATGTTCCACGGCAGGCAGCTCTACCAGGAGACCGTCCACGTTCCCCTCATCATGTCCGGCCCCGGTGTCCCCGAAGACACGGTGGTGGAGGAGACCGTGGGGCAGTACGACATACTTCCCACCCTCATGCGGGTCGCGGGGGGGGCTGTCCCGGAGGAGGTCCAGGGCGTCCCGCTCCTTCCGCCCCGCCCCCTGCCGGAGCGGGGGGTTCCCAGCAGCGGCGACAACACAGGTCTTCTGGACCGGGGGACCATGCGCTTCCGCAGCAGCAAGGTGTTCTGGGCGCAGGAGCCCGACTCCGCCTGGGCCTACGACCTGGATCGGGGCGGGGAGGTCGGGGAAAGCCTCGTGGAGCCGGAGGAGCGCCTGGTGGACAGCCTGATGCTCTACTGGACCACCCAGCCCGTGGAGCTGCCGTTGGTGGTCGAGGTGGGCGAGGACAAGGCGCAGTGGTTCCGGGACATGGCCTACATCTAGGGCCGGTATCTTCGGCCGCAGGGCTGCCCGGGCCACGCCGGCTTCAGCTTCTTCCGCGCCGGCGGCACAGCACGCCAATGCCAGAATGCCTGCGATTATCGGAGCCGGGCCCTTCTTACCCCAGACCATGCGTTCATTCGCTCAGGTCCACGTACCTGGCCGCCTATCCCCCTGCCTTCTCGACCGGGTATTTCTCAGCATTCAATGAGAGCTTCTCCAGGGCGGCCTCCATCGGATCCACCCCCAGCTTGTCGGCCAGGTTCAGCAGGTAGATCACCCCGTCTTCCGGGGAAAGTCAGTCAGCCGTTTGATGCAATTCGGTCACGACGTTCTTCCCGGAGCCGCCTCGTTTTGATATTCTTGACGTGGAAGCGTAAGCTCCACCGAAGAAAGGG
>JAWLEP010000072.1:0-7116 GCA_041686025.1 Candidatus Fermentibacteraceae bacterium | reverse complement strand
CAGCGGCTAGGAGAGTATGCGCTTGATCCCCTCCACGGCCCTGTCTGTAAGATCCCTGTGCACGGGTTCCACCGAGGCGATGACCACCAGGACCGCCGGCTGTCCCGCCACCTCGAAGGACTGGCAGATTACGCTGTCGCCGGAGGGGCCGGCCATGGTGATCTGGTCGATGTCCTCCAGGCCGGTGAGATCCAGGGCCGTGCTGACCATCCGCCAGACGAATCCCGCCAGGGCGGCCAGGGCCTCCGAGTCCAGCTCTGAGTCGATGTTCACCACGTCGAAGCCGTCTTCGGTGGTTAGCAGAGCAGCTCTGAAGCCGCCTTCGGAGGCGATGTGCTCCAGCTGCTTCTTCACCGCGTCCAGCGGTACGTCCGTACGGTCCTTCCTTCTCTCCTCCATTGCCATCTCCCTCGCTGAGGTTTTCAGGTGCGGGCTACTCCACCAGCACCACCTTCTCGGAGCGGGAGAAATCCCCGCAGTGCAGCCTGAATATGTATGCTCCGTTGGGCAGCTTTGCCCCTCCCGGTCTCCGCAGGTCTAGATTAATCGTCCCGCCTGCGGAGTCCAGGGCTCCAGCGTCCAGGCCGGCCACGACCCTGCCGGAGATGTCGTACACGACCAATTCCGCCTCGGAGCCGTCTGGAACGCGGATGTCCACAGTCAGCGGGCCGGAGGTCGGGTTGGGCCTGATGCGCATGGACGCAGCCATGGGCCGGTTTCCATCGGCAACATGGGCGGTGTCCGCCACCTGGAACTGGAAGAAGCCCTCCGGCGCGGTTCGGGGCAGCGTCTCTTCTCGTCCCGAGTAGTCCTCGGCAGCTATGTAGTAGTCCACCAGCGTGCCTTCCGGCTGGCCCGGTATCGCCGCGCCCAGGGAGTCCGGCCCCGGCAGCGTGTCCAGCTCCACCCAGTTCCATCCCGGGCCGCCGTCGGCCCTCCAGCGGATTCCGGTCTGATCCTGTATCAGCCCGGCCCCGCTGTGGTCGTGGACCATGACCTCCACTGCGAAGGACTCCTGCCAGGGAACCTCCCCCTCCAGGGGATCGTGCCAGATCAGGAGCATCTCCCGGTCCATTATCTCCCTGGTCCGGCAGTGCAGCGCATCGTAGTAGTACCACTGCCCGTAGGGGACGCCGATGACGTCGTAGCCCGGCATCGCCCCTTCGTAGACGGAAAGGGCGGCCGAGTCGGCGGGTATGCCGAACATCGGCACGAAGACCTTGCCGTTGAGTATGTAGGAGTTCGTGTAGGCCGCCAGCGCATCGCCCGAGTAGGGTTCGCAGTATACGCTGACTATCTCGTAGGGGTCACCGTAGCAGTCCATTGCCGTGGAGAGCACGTCCTCTACGGCCGCCAGCCTGGGATGGTCGGGGTGCCACGACGGGACCTCCTTGAGCAGAATGGTGCTCTCGTCGAGGAGCTTCGCGCAGCAGTCGATGTGCTGGATGCCGTACTCCTCGGGGTTGGGTATGAAGCGCCAGCTTTCCACGCCGAGCCAGTCCTCGGCCAGCTGCTCCAGCTCCTCAGGGGTCCACATGGGCTGGTTCTCGGTGATCATGGCGCTGGAGGAGTAGGCGATGCCGTGGCCGTCCGTCATGAAGTTGCCGCCGGTGAGGTATGCCGGCAGCTGATGAAGGGGGCAGGCCATCTCATCGGCCAGGTGGACGTTGACCACGTCGTCCACCTCGAAGCCGCGGCCGGACATGTAGGACTCGTAGGGGCCTCCGGGTATCCAGGGGTAGCCGTCGAACATGGGATCGATGATGCTCCACTCCCGCTCCGGGCCCGTGAAGGCGGAATGCGGCCCCCAGTCCCTGGTCCAGTGGGAGTAGGTCTCTATCTGCAGGAAGCGGCAGTTGTCCAGGTTGACCCCCTGCTGGGCGAATTCGGACTCTGCCTGCCCCTGCTGGTACTCGTCCTCCACCAGCACGTAGAGGCTGTCCTCCATCGCCAGGCCGCAGACCAGCTCCCAGGGTATGCCCAGAGGCCAGCGTATCAGGGTCCCGTAGGCGGGCTCCCACTCGGCGCAGAGCCTCACCGGAGGCTGAGGCTGTGCAACGGCTGCCGCGGCCGTGAGAAGAACCGCGGCCGCCAGGCAGATGAGTTCCCTTCCCATTACCACCTCCCGATGCAGTGAATATGCTCCCGACGAGGGGCCATCGCCATCGGCGCAGTAGGCGCGCAACCACTCAGCTCCCCGAAAACCCCCGAAAGGTGGTGCTGCCCGGCGCAGTCTCGGGCCGATGTTCCAGGGCGGCCCTGTGACGCACCCGCTTGACCTTGCCGAGAAGGACGCTATCGTCTTTGAGTGCAAGGAGCTGGGCAACTGTCAATGCGAGAGGCTGAGCGGATGGGCAAGATCGCGCCTGTCTTGCTTGTTTTTGCAGGGGCATGGGACTTGGGTGCGATCAGCTGGTGGGAGAACGTGGACGACACCGGGGGAGAATGGGGGGAGCACATTCTCAGCGGCAGCTTCGAGGACGCCAGCTGCGTCCGGGCCTATGGCCTGAACGGCAACGGCACGCCGGACCCGCTGGGAACCGCCTACGCAGGCGAGGGAGGCCTTCACCGTAATCGATTAGTTATTAACTAAAGTGGGAGGCGCAAATGAACGGAACTGCCCGAACGATGGTCTCGCTGCTTCTGGTTGCCGCGGCCTGTGGCGCCCTTGCCGAAACCGGGTCCTACTCGGACTTCCTCTACCTCAGCGATGAGATGGTCTACTTCACCGACGGCACCGTCATGGACGGCCCGGTGCGCAGCAACGGGCAGATGCGCCTCGTGAGCTTCACCCCCGGCCGCGAGAACGACCCCTGGTTCTATTCTCTGTCCACGGCTCTGGATTCCATATATACGCGTCTCCCGGGCTCTTCGCAGTACTTCGGTTCCGTTCTTCCCCATCCGGAGGGGTCGTACCTCTGGGTGGAGCCCTACGAGCTCATGGAGCAGGGCTCACCATGGTTCAACCTTGGTGTGGACGAGATCCCGTTCGGGCCGGACCAGGTGGACTGGCAGAGCGTACGGCAGACGGCCATGGACTACGGCTACTACTTCCCTCCGGACTCCCTGGATTCGGGGACCAGGATCGTATTCGACGCCTCGCGGATCACCGTGAAGGAGACCCCGTCCTCCGAAGCCAGGACCTACTGCACTTTCGAGGTGCCCGAGCCGGTGATCTGGATAGACAATGCCCCGGGCGAGGACATCTACATACGTTCCATACCTCCGGACAGCGGAACAATGATCTTCGTACCCATGACCCTGGGCTGCAACGGCGACATCTTCCTCTTCGGAGACCTGCGGTACGAGCCGGATACGGACGGCATGCTGGGTCTGATAAGCAGCCAGGGAGACCTGGTGGTCGCCGACACGCCGCCGGACGATCCATGGGGCGGCATGTACGCCACACAGACCAACCAGGACCTGACCTGCTCGGGCTCCTTTCTGCTGGCCGGGGGTGAGTTCTACGCGCAGCAGCCGTGGGAACCCTATCCGTACTCCAGCCTGTCATTCCAAGGTGCCATACAGCTTGTCTCCCAGGGCATTACAGCCTACGTATCGCCCTCGGACACCACCGGATACATCCTGGATTTCCAGTTCGACGAGAGGTTCTTCACCCAGTCTCCCCCGTTCTATCCCGGCTACGACACCGGCACCGGCGCCGAGGACTTCGAGGGAGGGCGGCCGGAAACCGGCCTCTTCCGCGCATGGCCGAACCCCTTCGGCAGCCGGCTGACGGTCAGCCTTTCCTCCGCATCGGCGGGGGCTCACACCCTGACGCTGCTGGACCTCTGCGGCCGGCGGGTAAGGCGCTGCACCCTCACCGAAAGCCGCTCCCTGGACACCACGGAGCTGCCGCCGGGGGTCTACCTGGTGGTAGTACGAACACCCGACGGAAGGACGGATACCCGCAGGGTGGTGAGACTGTAGCGGATTCGGGTTGCCCTGTAGAGGCTACTTTTGACCGACGGTCCGACGGGGCGTATCGTCCCGGCGAAGGGCGACGGGTCTTGGGCCGGACGCCAGAACAGGAGGACGACCCATGAGGGGGACGAAACGCGCTCCCGGGGAGTACCGCAGGCTGCAGAGGCACCTGGACGGCCAGGCCGTGGGATTCCCTGCAACCCGGTCCGGGGCCGACCTGCGTTTCCTGAAGCGGATGTTCGACCCGGAGGAGGCCCGCCTGGCGCTCCATCTCAGCTTCCGCCCCGCTACACTCCCGCAGATCATGCGGACCGCCGGGGAGGAGTTCTCCGAAAGCAGGGCGGTCGAGCTGCTTGAGAGCCTGCTGGTCAAGGGCTCCATAGGCTCCAGGGACACCGAGGATGGAGAGGCTTGGTTCCTGCTGCCGATGGTGGTGGGAATGTTCGAGGCGCAGGACGGCAGGCCCTCGAAGGAGTTCCTCAGGGACGCCATGGCCTACATGGGCACCAGGACCTACGGCAAGTCTCTGCTGGCGGCGCAGCCATCCCAGATGCGGACCATTCCCATAGGCGAGAGCATCACGGGCGAACACAGCGTGGCCACCTGGGACCGGGTCTCCGAGATGATCGGCCGGGCATCCCCGCCCTTTGCCATTCTCCCCTGCATATGCCGGGAGACCAGCGCCATGAGGGGCAGGAGCTGCCGGGTCACCTCCCGCACGGAGACGTGCCTGGCCCTGGGCAGCATGGCCGCCACGATCCTGAGGCGGGGCAGCGGAAGGGAGATCGACAGAAGCGAGGCCCTGTCGATCATCGCAGAAAACCAGGAGGATGGCCTTGTGCTCCAGCCGTCGAACGCCAGGGAACCGGAGTTCATCTGCTCCTGCTGCGGGTGCTGCTGCGGAATGCTGCGCATGCAGAAGATGCTGCCGCACCCCATAGACTTCTGGACCGCCGGCCATCTGGCTCGGGTCGATGCTGGCAAGTGCACGGGGTGCGGCGCCTGCGTACGGAAGTGCCAGGTGGAAGCCGTTTTACTTAAGGGGTCGCCTCCCCGGGCCGTCGTTGCCGGGACGAAGTGCATTGGATGCGGCCTCTGCGTGACGGCGTGCCCGGTGGATGCCATCCGCCTGCAGGCCAGAAGCGATGCCCGAACCCCTCCCCGGGACTACGACGACCTCTACGAGACGATAGCGGCCAACAGGAAGGGCCCCCTTCGTCAGTTGACAATGCTGCTTAAGGTGTTGCTGAGGATGCGTCAGTAATGAAAATGAAAGGCCTTCGGAGGGGGCCGACTCCGTAGTATGACCCTGGAGATCGGCTTCCTCTTCGCCCTGCTCGCCGTGGCGGTTGCCCTCTTCGTCAGCGAGCGGGTCTCGTTCGACGTAACGGCCCTGATAGTCACCGCCATACTCATGGCAACCGGAATACTCACCGTGGAGGAGGGCCTGTCCGGCTTCAGCAACCAGGCCACCATCACCATCGGAGCCATGTTCGTGATAAGCGCCGGATTCCGTGAGAGCGGGGCCCTGAAGGCCATAGGCTCCCTCTTCACCAGGGTGGCGGGGCGGAACGGCGGAAAGGGCCTGATGGCGATTCTCCTGGCCGTGGGCGCCATCTCCGCCTTCATCAACAACACCGCCGCCGTGGCCATTTTCATCCCCGTGTTCATGGCCATATCCAGGAAGCTGCGGAAGAGTCCTTCCCGGCTGCTGATGCCCCTTTCATTCATCTCCATCTTCGGGGGTGCCTGCACCCTCATAGGCACCTCCACCAACATCCTGGTGAGCTCCATCGCCCGGGACAGCGGCCTCCGGAGCTTCTCCATGTTCGAGTTCGCCCCCATGGGGCTTGTGTTCATGGCGGTGGGCTTCGTCTACCTGTTCGCCTACGGAATCCGCAGGATACCGCGTTACGGAAGAGGTGATACGCTCACCGGCCAGTACAGGATGGACAGCCACCTCTACGACCTGGAGCTGAAGGAGGGCAGCGAGCACATCGGCAAGCCGCTGGAGAAGTCCATAATCACCAGGGACCTGGACACCGATGTCATCCGGGTCTTCCGCGGTGACGAGTCAGAGCCCGCCTCCCGGGCCGACTCGGACCTGCAGGCCGGAGACGTGATCAGGGTACGGGGAAGCGCCGAGGAGATCGGCAGGATAGCCGACCGGGAGCATGTAAGCGTCAGCTCGCCGGGAAGGCTGACCGATGACGAGATTCTCAGAGGCGGCGACCTGCTGATGGAGGTCTCTGTGGCTCCGGACTCCGGACTGATCGGCAAGAGGCTGGAGGACGTGGACCTTCGGAGAAGGCTCGGGGCGGTGGTCCTGGCCATGAGGCACCGCGGAAAGCTCATGCGCGAGGGGTACTGCGACGTGAAGCTGGCCGGAGGAGACTCGCTTCTTCTCTCGGTGGAGAGGGACCGGGTGCCGGCCCTGGAGGAGGACACCGACTTCCTGGTGATCTCCCAGATAGAGCCCAAGAGGCACGACAGAAAGAAGATGGCCATTGCCGTGGCCGTCCTGGCCGGAGTCATAGCGACAGCGGCCCTGAACCTGCTGCCGATTGTGGTCAGCGCGGTGGCCGGGGCCCTGCTGCTGGTGCTGACGGGCACCATTACGACCCGGCAGGCCTACGGCGCGGTGCAGTGGAAGGTGATCTTCCTCCTGGCCGGCGTGCTTCCCCTGGGTGTGGCCATGAGCAGGACCGGGGCCGCGGAGCTCCTGGCGGACTGGGTGCTGGCGGGTCTGCAGCCGCTGGGCCCCCACGCCGTGCTCTCCGGTTTCTTCCTGCTGGCCATGGTTCTGACCAACATCATCTCCAACCAGGCCTCCGCCGTCCTGCTGGCGCCCATCCTCATAGACGTGGCCGGAACGATGTCCGTGAATCCGCGGACCTTCCTCTTCGCCCTGGCCTTTGCCAGCTCGCTGAGCTTCGCCACGCCCGTTGGCTACCAGACCAACACCATGATCTACAACGCGGGACGGTTCCGCTTCCGGGACTTCCTCAGGGTCGGCCTTCCCCTGAGCGTTCTTCTGTGGATCGTTGGCTCGCTTCTGATTCCCCTGATCTGGCCCCTCTAGCCACGGACACCGGTCCATGGCCGGCCCGCCCCGCCGGCGGGTATATTCACCGCTTGAACCCGGGATGAAGGGAGGCGGATGCGTCCGGTTCTGGTGACCGGCAGCAACAG
>JAWLEP010000071.1:0-7822 GCA_041686025.1 Candidatus Fermentibacteraceae bacterium | reverse complement strand
CTACCGGAGGATAACGAACCGCCGCGAGGAGACGGAGCCCCCGCAGATCAGGCGGCAGACGTATACCCCGGAGGGAAGGCCGCGGGCCACGTACCGGTGGCTGCCGGCCGCCCGGCTCTTCCAGGCCGCCCCGTCGGCCAGCCTGCCCGAGACGTCGTATATCCGCAGCTCCACGGGAGCGGCCCCGGCAAGCGCGTAGCGTATGCTGACCCTTCCCGGGGAGGGGTTGGGGCTGACCGGAAGCAGGCCCGTACGCGGCCCGCGCTGTGCGTCCGGTTCGGATGTCCCCAGGGGGTTCCAGCTGACGGTGACCGCCTCCAGCACCGGGGTGGTGTCCTGGTCGGAGGTGGACAGCAGGGCCCGGTACTGGAAGTAGCTGTCGTTCTCCTCCAGTATTCCGGACAGACCACCGGGTGTCTGCAGGGTGTCGGACCATTCTCCCATATCGGCCGGATCGTCGGAGGAGCGCACCTGGAAGGCCACGGAGGTCCCCGGGGGAGTGGACGCGGTCCAGTCCAGCTGGTCCCAGCCCGGATCGCAGCCCAGGTAGAGGATGCTGGACTCCAGCAGGCCTTCCGGGGGGTGGGCGGCGGCGGGCTCGAACCGGCGGTACTGTCCGGTGCTCTTACCGGTCAGAATCAGGTCGCGACTGCCGTCCCCGTCCATGTCGGCGTACTCCAGATGGTTGGCGTAGAAGCCCGTCTCCAGCTCGGCGGGATAGAACACCTGCCCCTCGTCGAGGTTGTACAGCAGCTGGAAGTCTCCGGAGGAGAAGCCCACGAGATCCGTGTCTCCGTCGTCGTCGAGCCTGGCGAAGGCGCACAGGGAGGAGCTCTCCAGTATCACGCCGCCCTCCCAGGTGCCGTTCTTCCAGAACAGGTACTGGGTGGAGTACCCCACGCCGGTGATCTCGCTGACGCCGTCGCCGTCGAGGTCTCCCGCGTCGATGTCGTCCTGGCCGTAGAACTCGGGCAGCGTGGCCGGGGTCCATGTTCCCCCGTCGTTCCAGAAGACCTCCGTCTCCGGGTACCAGGCCTTATCCACCGCCAGCTCGCAGTCCCCGTCGCAGTCTCCGTCGAAGATGAACACGCCCAGCGGGGTATGGGGGGTGATGATGGTCTCCGGCGTGCCGGGACTGCAATTCCACCAGACCACAACCTCATCGTAGGCCTCCTTCCAGCCCACGATGTCCGGGATGCCGTTCCCGTCGACATCGCCCGCGGCTACCCCGGTTATGTAGCCGGGATCCCCCAGGCTGCCGACGTACCAGCTGTTCCAGTCGCCGGGGCCGTACCGGTAGTACCGGTATACCGCGGAATCATCGCCCTCCTTGTAATTGACGGCGAAGCTGGGGGCGTGGAAGCCGTCGCCGATCAGGGCCAAGCTGGAGATGTCGGGAATGACGGCGATGTGGTGGAGGGGCCATGGAAGGCCCGGCTCGTCGGGCTGCTCGCACCAGAACACGCTGTCGGAGCCGGCACCGACCGCCAGCAGATCGAGGTCGCCATCGAGGTCGATGTCCCCCCACAGAGGGTCATGGGCCAGGGCGCCAGAGGGAATCAGGGGGATGTGCTCGGACATCTCGGGGACGATGCCGAGGCCCAGCGAGCCCGGCAGGTAGCGGTTCACCGCTTCGGCTTCGCTGTAGGTGCTGTCCCACTGGGACACCGGCCCCCCTACCCCTCCTCCGCCGGACCAGTCGGTCTGGGTGGCGTAGTCGGCGGAGGCGACTGCGGAGAGGGCCAGGGCTGCGCAGGCGGCTGCGAACGGGCGCATGTTCAACCTCCACCTGATACAATTGGAGACCCGGAAAGCCCAAGTCAATGGAAGCGGACGGCAGTCCGGCGTCGGAGCTTCTACGCCGGTGGGTGAGCCTCTCGGCCGCCTTTCCGCAGAATCTCCCGTGGGCCGGGGGCCAGCCCCGACCCGGCCAGTGACACGGGCCCTTCAGCGCCGGCCTCAGGGCCTCTTCAGCCCCAGCTCCTTCCACAGCCAGCCGAGGTCGATGTCGTCCCCGGCGGACTCATGGCCCGACTCTATGGTCTTCAGCAGCTCGATGACCCTGCGGCGTCCCTTGCCGTTCTTCACGGCCTGGCGGGGAGTGAGCCCGTCCAGGGCTGGCAGGTTCTCGTCGGGCCAGCTCCGGTACAGCTTCTGCAACGCCTGCTTCTTTAGCTCCGCCATCTGCTGCGGTGAGAGATCGTCGGGGCCCATGCCCGAGGGGGGCGCCAGCCGGGACCGGTCGAACGGCGCGTACTCGATTTCCGCGTCCTCCACCAGCGAGCCGATGCGCTTCTCGGTGATCGGGCGGAGCCTCTCCATTCTGGCCCGGGAGTTGGTGAGCATCTCCAGCGTGCTGTCGTCACGGCGGTCGATGCGTGCCACCAGGACGTTGTCCATCTGCCCCTTCTCCCGCTCCTCCACCCAGACCAGGCTTCGGTCTTCCGCCCACTCCACCTCCGGAATCTGCTCCAGCAGCGTGGCGGCCCGCAGGCTGCTGCCGCTCTTCAGCCGCCAGGTGAGGACCACCGTTTCCGCCGGCTCGCCGTCGGTGTTCACCAGGTCCGGGGCCGGGCCCGTGGCCTCCTGCTCCATCAGCTCGATCCAAATCTCGGGTACCACCCACCAGTCCCGCTTCAGCAGGCGCTTCCAGGTGAGCGACCTGCAGCCGGGGGCGTCCCGGGCGTCTTCCAGGGCCTTCATGACATGCTCCAGCCTCTCCCTGGGGAACGGCAGAATGGTGCCGGCGAGGTGGTACTCTTCTCCGGCCCATGCGAGTCTCATGAAGACGGTCTCCCACCTCTGCAGGGAGGTGGAGAGCTCGGCGTCCTCCAACCGGAAGAGCCTGTTGCCGAGAAGATCCTTCAGTACGAGGTGGCTGTGACGCACCACCTCCCGGACCTCGTAGACGGAGATGGCGGCATCCCTCCAGCTGCGCAGGAACTCCAGGGCCACGGGGTGCAGCTCTTCGGCGTGGTCCTCCAGATAGTCGTCGATGAGGCAGGGGCCCTCGTCGCGCAGATCGCTGGCCACCACATCCACCGCAAAGCGCACCAGCACGTCGCGGAAGCCTTCCATGAAGGCCTGGGCGTCCTCAAGGCCGTGTCGAAGGTACATGGGCTCCGTGACGGCCTCTATCACGGAGACCATGCTGTCCGTCTTCTCCGAGTGGACATACTCCCAGATCGCATCGTGCGCGCGCACGACTGCGGCCCGGCCTGCGGCCCTCTCGCGCTTCATCCTCCTCCAGCAGCAGTTCTTGTACTTCCGGCCCGATCCGCACGGGCACGGGTCCTTCAGGGGCACTTCGGGTTCCAGCATTCGTTCTCTCCGATTTCTTGGCAGTTGCCGCTTCGGCGGTCTGTGATCCTCATGACGCACTCCGAGAATGCGAGTCAGCCTGCTCCGCCGGACACAGGGCCGCCTCTGCCGGCGGCGGGGTTCCCACGGCCGAACGGAGCGAGCTGCCCGCCCGAGGCCCCGGGCCGGGCCGGCCCCTCAGAAGAGCTCCCCCTGGGCGGGAAACAGCGTTCTGTGGGCCCAGTCCCTGACTGTCTTCGAGTCGTCCTCCAGGGCCGGCTCCACAAACTCCTTGCCGAAGAGCCTCAGGCCCGTGCGGTAGAGCCTGTGTCGCTTTGTCGCGTTGCTCAGGCCAATTGTCCGCATCAGCAGCTCCCGCTGAAGCTCGGCGTCGGAGCTGCTCCGCCGGCTGCAGAACCTCTCGGCCGCCCTGCTGTAGAATTCCTCATTGGTCGCAACCGGCGACACCTCCTCCAGGAACGTCTCCAGGTCCATCTCGTCGGGCGGTATGAAGCCGTCATCGAAGGTGATCTCCACTATGCGGCTGTCCGGGGCGGCTTCCTCCGACCCGTGCTCCACGAACGCGTCGGGCCTCCCGGCCAGCTCGCGAAGGGGGTCTCGCAGGTCCCGGGGTATCGATACGATGCGCTCGCTGCGGCCCTTTCTGCGGCGGGCCCCGATGAAGACCAGGCCATGCATGCGCAGCACTCCCAGGGAGGTGAACGGCACCCTACCGTCGTCGCGGGGGCAGTCCCCGTCGCCCTCCTCCCCGAACCGGTCGAGGACCTCGTCCCAGGCCGCCCAGCCGTCCTCCTCCACCAGGAGGTGGGCCAGCAGGCGCCGGGACTCGACGGGAAGCCTTCCCCAGGCCCTCTCCAGCACCTCCTCCGAGCCAAAGTGGCGCACGACCTCGGCGATCAGCTCGTCCTTGCGCAGAGATGTGCCCAGGCCGTAGCTTCTGCAGATCCTCCGCAGCCATCGGAACGGACGGTTTCGGAGGGCCGTGGCCATTTTCGTGCGCGGGCTGAGGGGCGCGTCATCCGGCCCACGGCGCTCCCAGGCGGGCTGGCCGCCTGCGCCGGCCTCGAAGGCCTCGTCCACGCAGCGGTACTCCTCCCCGCCGGCATCCCCGTCGGGCTTACGGGCGGCGTCCGCGCTCCGACCCTCCCGCTCGGGGCTCTTCCCCCGCAGGGCCACAAGGCGCGGGTAGTCCCTTTCAGGGAAGGAGCGGTCGATGTCCAGCAGCTCTATAACGTGCAGCCACTGGGCGTCGGGGTCGAAGAGGTATGCGATCTGGTCTCCCCTTCGACGGAGGACAGAGCCCACGGGCGTCTCCTCCGTGGTGCCCGCCGCCAGCTCCGCCACGGGCCCGACCATCTCCGACGCGGGGACGTAGTTCTCGGCCTCGGTGGGCCCGGGATTCGAGAACTCGTAAGGCCTGTCCGCGGTGCGGTCGAAGCTGTGAAGGAGACAGCGGTGCAGATCGGCAAGCGACTGGTTCCAGAGTATGCAGACGATTCGCTCCACCGCGCCGCCGGGCGCAAACGGCTCAAGGGGAACAGGCCCGTCCAGGAGCTTCGCCTGCAGCGTGAGCAGCCTCTCGTTGCTCTTGCTTTCCGTTCTCTTTCCGATGGTGATTACCTCCCTCTGCTGTCCGTCGCCTGTCCCGCCCGGCCTGCGCCGGGCACACAGCGCTACGGCCGCTTCAGGCCCAGCTCCTTCCACAGCCAGCCGAGATCCGGCCGGCTACCGTCGGCTTGGTGGCCTGACTCCATGTCCTTCAAGAGGCTGATGACCTTCCTGCGCATCGCCGGATCCTCCACGGCCTCTCTGGGGGTCATCCCGTCCAGGGCGGGCAGATGCTGGTCCGGCCACCGTCCGTAGACCTTCCGCAACACCTCGCCCTGAAGCTCGGCGAGCTCCTCCGGGGACAGGTCCTCGGGGTCCATGCCCGAGGACGGGGCCATGTCTTCGGGGTTGTAGGGCCGGTACTCCACGTCCACGTCGTCGATCATCGACCCCAGCCATTCCTCGATCACCGCGCCCACCCTCTCCTCGCGGTTGCGGGAGTTCGTGTGAACCACCAGGGTGCTCTCGTCGGGATGGGTGATACTGGCCACCAGGACGTTCTCCAGGCTGCCCTCCTCCCTCTCCTCCAGCCAGACCATCTCGCCGCCCGGCTCCCGGGAGACCTCGGGGATCTTCTCCAGGAGGGCCGCGGCCATCATTCCCGTGCCTTCCTGGAGGTGGTAGGTGACGGCCACCGATTCCACCGGATCGCCGTCGGAGTTGACCATCTCCGGCCCCGGGCCGGCAATGGCCTGCTCCGCAAGCTCCAGCCAGATCTCGGGGATCAGCCACCAGTCCCTCTTTAGCAGCCTCTTCCAGGACAGGGACCTGTTCCCGTACTCGCTGCGGTACTTCTCCAGCGACCGCCGCATCACCTCCAGCATCTGCCTGGAGAACGGCAGGAGGGTGCTCGAGAAGAAGTCGTGCCCTCTGGCGGAGACGATCCTCGCAAACAGCGTGTCCCAGGCGCTGAGCGTCTCCGACAGCCTGACGTCCGCCACGCGGTGGAGCCTGTTGCTGAGCAGGTCCTTGAGGACCACATGGCTGTGTGACACCACCTCCCTGACCTCGAAGAGCGAGACGTTGGCGTCGCGCCAGCTCTCGAGGAACTCCACGGCCTCCGGCCGCAGGCCGTCGCCCCTGCGGGCGAGGTACTCGTCCACGAAGCTCCTGCCGTCTTTCCCGCGGTCGTCGCTTATCAGCATGTCGGCGATGGCGGGCAGGATGATCTCGTCGACTTCCCCCAGGATATCGTCGGCAAGCTCGGGCCCCTGCCGCATCCTGAGCGGCTCGAGGACGAAGTCGACGAGGTCGAAGAAATCATCCTCCCTCTCCTTCCACATAAGGTCGAAGAGGTCCTCTCGGGCCTTGTCCAGGGCCGCCCTGAACGCGGCGTGCTCGCGCTTGAGCCTCCTCCAGCAGCAGTTCTTGTACCTGCGGCCCGAGCCGCAGGGACAAGGATCCTCCAGCGGCACCTCCGGTTCCAGCATTGTCCTCCTCCGGCTAAATCGGGAAGGCCGCTCCGGCGGCCGGGGCTTTGCCTGTCGCACCTCCAAGGATACGACGTAGCTTTCGCTGAGCACAGGGGCCCGCACCTGCGGCCTGCGGCGCAGCGGCACCGGGCGGGGCTGGACTTCCCGTCCGTATCTTGCCAGCGTAATGATGGAAACCGTTTTCTGCCCCGCAGAATGCGGGGCCCTGCTGTGAGGAGAGGAAGTGACGGCATGAGAAGGATCCTGATACTGTGTGCCGCGGCGATGCTGGCGCTGGGAATGGCCGGATGCGGCGGCGGCGAGGAGCCGGCCGAGGAGCGGCCGGCGGAGGAGGAAACCGCCGGGACCGCGGAGGAAGAGGTCGGGGAGGCCGAGGAGGCCGATGAGGAGGCGGAACCCGTCGAAGAGGCCGAAGCCGCCGGCAGCGCGGTGCAGGCGATCCCCATCGAGGAGGGGACGACCGAGGGGGTTCTGGAGGCCGACCGTGACGAGATCTGGTACACCTTCGAGCTTCCCGGTTCGGGAATCATGGAGCTGACCTTCGCCCCCGGGGACGACACCGAGAAGCAGACCGTGGCCGTCCTGGACTCCGATCAGGAACGGATCTGGCGGGAGTGGGACGTGCGTCCCCCCTCCGAGAGGGAGCTCCGGTACGTCCTGCCGGCGGGTGACCCGCAGACCTTCTTCGTTCGGGTGAGCCAGGGCCGGCCCGGCTCCTTCGAGCTGGAGCTGCGCACCTCCATGCAGGACGACGCCGGCAGCGGCGGCGACGCCGGGGAGAACGCCGTCTCCGCCGTGGAGGTGGAGCCCTCCGGGACGGTCTCCGGCATGGTGGCCGACGAGGACGAGTCCGACTGGTACGCCTTCGACCTGGAGGACGGCGAGGTGGTGGACGTCTCCCTCACCCCCGGAGACGACGCCGAGAAGCTGACCGTCGCCCTCTACGACACCGAGCAGAACAGGGAGTGGCGGGAGTGGGACGTGGCCACGGGGGTCACGGAGTCCTACACCCTCCAGCTGGGAGCCGGTGACGGGGGCACCTACTACGTGGAGGTTTCCCAGGGCCGCAACGGATCCTACGAGCTGACCCTCGACGCCTACCCGCAGGACGACGCCGGAAGCGGCGGCGACGCCGGTGACCGGCCTGTGGACGCCCTTCCCGTGGACACCCTGGAGGTGATCACCGGTCGGGTGGCCGGCTACGACGAGGACGACCTCTACAGCCTGGACATCGAGGAGGGCGAGACCTTCACGGCCGCCTTCACCCCCGGAGACGACGCCGAGAAGCTGACCGTGGCCGTCCTCGGCCCCGACCAGGATCGGATCTGGCGGGAGTGGGACGTGGGCGGGGGAGTGACCGAGGAGTTCACCCTTCCCGAGGACTCCCCGGCCGGGCCCTACTACCTTCAGGTAAGCCAGGGAAGGGACGGGGACTACACCATCGAGATCAGGTAGCGATC
>JAWLEP010000070.1:0-7825 GCA_041686025.1 Candidatus Fermentibacteraceae bacterium | reverse complement strand
CTCCTCGTCGCTCTTCATGCCGGTATAGTGCAGCGCCATCAGCACCACGCCCACCACTATGAGCACCAGTGGCACGTAGCTGAGGACGTTCACCGCAACCGACTCCCCGGCGGCCTCCTTCTTCTTTTTCTTCTTCTTCCTCTCCACCAGCTCGCCCATGATGTCCACGTCCACCATGCCGGGGGCGAACTGGCGAAGGGCCAGACCGGTACAGACCGCAAGGACCGCCCCCGCGGCGGTCCTGTCCGCGTCAGGTATCACCGATGCGTCCACCTGCAGTCCGCGGAACGGCTGAAGCGGCTCCACCGGCAGGCCGTGCTGCTCGCTGAGTATCGAAGAGAGCCCCGGCACCAGTGAGCAGCCGCCGGCTATGTACATCCTGTCTATGCGCGTGCTCTCGCCCGCGGCCTGGAAGGAGATGAAGGACCTGCGCACGCTGGTGCTCAGCTCGTCTATGACGTAGCCGATGGCCGAGCGCACCTCCTCCTCGGAGACGTCCTCGGGGCTCTCACCCTTGAGAACGGCCTCCGCCTTCTCGTAGTCCAGGCCCAGGGAGCGCTGTATGGCCTCTATGAACCTGTTGCCGCCTATGGAGAGGTCACGGTTGAAGCTGGGAAGGCCCCCCTTGACCACCACCATGTTGGTGACCTCGGCGCCGATGTTCAGGATGGTGACGCAGTCGTCGGGCCCGGGCTGATAGGCCTGCTCGTAGACCCGCTGGAGGGCGAACTGCTCCAGCTCGATGCTCTCGGGCTTGAGCCCGGCCCCCCTCAGGAGGCCCCGGTGGAGGTCCACCACCTCCCGCTTGGCAGCCACCAGGAGCACCTCCATCTGTCCCGGTGCCATCTCCTGGTCTATGATCTTGAAATCGAGGCTGACCTCGTCGATTCGGAAGGGTATGTGCTGCTCGGCCTCCCAGCGGATCGCCTGGCGGGCCTCCTCCTCGGACATCTTCTCCATCTGGATGCGCCGTACGATGACGCTCCTTCCGGAGATGGCCGTGTACACCGTCTTGGGCTTGATCCCCGCAGTTCGGAGCACGTCCTGGATGGTGGCCACCAGATGGTCGCGGTTGACCACCTCACCGTCCACCACCGTGCCAGGGTTGAGCTCCTGGGTCGCGTACCTGCTGAGCTTCAGGGTCTTTCCGGACCTGGATATCTCCACCACCTTGACCGAGTGGCTTCCGATATCCAGTCCGACAGCCGTTTTGCTTGACTTGCCGAACAACAGCATCTTTATCCTCCCCGCGGTGCCGTTTCCTACGAAAGGCGGCCTATTGACCGGGGCGCCATTCCCCCAGACTGCCCCAACTTCCCGTGCGAAAACGGACAACATTACGCTCTCGCCTAACTGAGTTTACTTTATGGCATATGGGTGCGTCAATACCCTAATTTCATAAGTACGCAATTTCATAGAATCACTTGACGCCGTCCGCTCACGGGATATGTTCCCATGCGTCTGAATCGGGAGGTGCGCAGATGGCAGACAAGAAGGAGAACGGCAACTCGTCCGGTCTCATTACCAGCATCACGGACATCAACGAGCGGGAGAAGCCCAGCGTGCGGCTCACCGTCCCCGTCCGCCCCGGACAGGAGGAGGTTCTCACCAGGATCTCCAGGACCATCTCCGCCAGCAGGGACAAGAAGCACCGCCGTCAGAGGATCACGAAAGCCACCATAATAAGGGCCTACATAGACGCCCTGGCCAACATACCCTTCGACATGGAGAACATCAGCGACGAGCGGACGCTGCTGGAGCGGATAATGGAGGCCCTGCACCTCTGACCCCCTCTCGGGAGCCCTCCACCTCCAGCAGGCAGTAAGGGCCCATGGTCACCAGGGGCTCGGTCCAGCGGGCGAACATCTTCGAGCACTCGCGTGCCCGACCCGCCTCCAGCTCCACCATCAGGTTGTCTACTGTATAGTTCATATTCAACGCGATGTGGGTTACTCCCATCCCCCTCAGCTCCGCCGCAGCCTCCCCGGCGTCAAGCCCGCCCCAGAACATCTCCAGAAACGTCATGGGAAACCGCTCCGGGTCGAAGCGCACCTGTGAGGGGAAGTAGTAGGCCCTGTTGCCCATGTTGACCAGGAAGGTCAGGTCGGTCTCCTCCAGCACGCCGTCGCACTCCCGGTAGAAGGAGTAGTAGGGCAGTACCCGCTCCAGATACTCCCCGTCCCCCCTGTAATCCCAGGGCCGGCCGGCCCGGTAGAGATGGCCCAGCCACATGGCCGACCATCCGGTGCAGATGGCCACCAGCACCCAGGTGAGTGCGGCGGCGGTCCGTCCCCGGCGCAGCAGCCCCCACAGGCCGGCCCCCGCGCTCACCGAGAGCATGGCCAGCCCCGGCAGCAGGTAGCGCACCCGCACCACGGGGCCCAGCACGGCCTGGGCCGCCACCAGGTAGGCCAGGGGAAGCAGTATGGCCGTCCTGCGGCTGCGCGCCCCCCACAGCGACAGCAGGGCCCCCGCCAGCAGCAGGGGGCCGCTGCTTCCGTCGAAGAGGCGGGGGTTGTCCCACTCCCCTCCCATCGAGATCCTCAGCGGCAGAAGGAGAACGTCCCCGACCCCGTGGATGGCGGAGGTGTAGGCCCGGTAGTCGGCCATAAGCCCCGCCGCCCGGGCGCTGCGCTCCACCCCCCCGAAGACCCCCGCCAGCCTGGGGTAGAAGGGGTTGCCCCACTGGATGATGTTGGGCAGCATCCAGGTGACGGCTGGTACGGCCACCGCAGCCGCCGCCAGTAGCGCCTCCCTGCGGGTCCACCTGCGCCCCCCCCGAATCAGGATCGCCGCCCCCACCAGCGCCACCAGAAGGGCGCCGTTGTACTTGCAGCAGCCGGCGGCAGAAGCCCACAGCAGGGCCCTCCATCTCTCTCCGTCCGGCAGCACCAGCTCGCGAAGGGCCAGCAGAGAGAAGAGCACCAGGTAGGTGTCCGAGAAGGCCCAGCTCCCGTTTCGAAGCAGCTCGGGGATGCTCAGAAGGACCAGAACGGCCATGGCCCCCCTCCTGCCTCCCCCGGCGACCTTTGCCGCGCACGCGGCCGCCGCAACCAGACCCGAGAGGCTCACCAGCCTCCCCAGCCTCAGTCCCGCGGTACCCCCCACCAGGGCGTAGAGGGTCTCCACCAGGTACGGGTAGCTGAAGAAGTGGGCCCAGGAGGGGCGGAATACCGCCCCCTGCTCCAGCCACAGCGAGGGCAGGAACAGGTGGTGGTTCATGGCGTCACGGGATATCGGGGGCAGAGCTGCCAGGGGCAGCAGAAGGACGGCGGCGGCCAGGGCCACCTTCCAGTGGGCCGGCAGCGCTCTGCGGACCCTCCACAGGCCTGCGGCCAGCCCCACGGCGGCCACCGTCCACAGCGGCGCGGGCCCCAGAAGTCCCGTCCAGCCCAGGCCGGCCACCACCAGGTAGACGGCCAGGGCGCCCGCACCGTACCTCTGCGGCCAGTCCAGCCTGGGGGCCAGAAGCAGGCCCCATCCGGAGACTGCCAGCATCAGCGCGGCCAGGACAGCGGGAGACGCCAGAAACGCAACCATGTTGCCAAAGAGAACACATGCCGGGCCGGGGAGCAAGTATCGCCGCCGCTTGTGCCCGGGCCCCCAAACAATAATTGTATCCCACATGAGAAAGCTTCTGATAGCACTTCCCGCCTACAACGAGGAGCCCACGGTGGCGTCCGTGGTGTCGGGCCTGCCCCGAAGCCTTCCGGGGGCCGACCGGGTGGACGTGGCCGTAGTGGACGACGGCTCCACCGACCTCACCGCCCGGAAGGCGGCGGAAGTCGGCGCGAAGGTCCTCTCCCACGGCAGGAACCTGGGACTGGGCGCGGCCTTCAGAACCGCCCTGGCCTACGCGCGTGAGAACGGCTACCGGTGGATGGTGACCCTGGACGCCGACGGGCAGTTCACCCCCGAATCGGTCCCCCGGGTGGCCGGCCCTGTGCTGGCGGGAGAGGCCGATTTAGCCACCGCCAGCAGGTTCGCCGACCCCCGCCTGGTCCCAGACGGCATAGGCCGGGTCAAGCTGTGGGGCAACCGGATGGTGGCCAGGCTGGTCAGCACCCTCTCCGGGGTCAGGGTGGCCGACGCCACCTGCGGGTTCCGGGCCTACGGCCCCCGGGCGCTGGAGATGCTCAGCTCCTTCAGCCGCTTCACCTATACCCAGGAGGTGATAATTGACCTCGCCAGCAAGGGCATGCGCATCAGGGAGGTCCCGGTGGAGGTGCTGGCCCACCGGCCGGCGGGCGAGTCCCGCATCTCGGGAAACCTCTGGAGGTACGCGGCCCTCAGCCTGGCCGCCATGTACTCGGTGTCCCACGACCACCGCCCCTGGAGGTTCTACGGGGTCCCGGCTCTGGGCATGATGCTCCTGGGAGGAGCCGGCGAACTCTTCGTCTTCGCCCGATGGCTGGCGGTGGGCATGGTGACGCCCTTCAAGGGGGTGGCCATCGCCGGCCTCTTCCTGGTGACCTTCGGGGCCATCTTCGGACTCTTCGCCTCCCTGGCGGACACCTCCTCCCACAACCGCAGGCTTTCCGAGAGCATCCTGGCCGACCGGGTGCGCACGCGGCGCGAGGAGCTGGAGGCCGTTGACGACGGCTGATCCAGGGGTCGCCGGGTCCTGCCTATCGCTGCAGGGGGTGGAGAAGCACTTCGCCCCCCGGCGCAGCCTGCTGGAGATCGCCCACATCCGCACCCCCGAGAGGCTGGAGGTGATCGACGGGGTCGACCTGCAGGTGGAGGCGGGAGCCATAGTGTGCCTCATGGGTCCCAACGGCTCCGGCAAGACAACGCTTCTGCGGCTGGCGGCGGGGGTACTGCTTCCGGATGCAGGGAGGGTCAGTGTGCTGGGACGAGACCCGGCGGCATCGGCGCCGGCGCGGTACTCCATCGGGTTCCTCTCATCCTCGGAGAGGAGCTTCTACTGGAGGCTGACCGCCGGACGCAACCTTCGCTTCTGGGGCAGCCTGCAGGGCCTGCACGGCAGGCGTCTGGACAGGGCAGTGGAGGAAGCAGCCTCCCTGGCGGAGTGCCGGGAGGTCCTGGACCGGAGGTTCGAGAACATCTCCACGGGCATGCGGCAGCGGGTGGGTCTGGCCAGGGCCGTTCTGCACGGCCCCTCCCTCCTGCTCCTGGACGAGCCCACCAGAAGCATGGATGCCGAGGCGGCGGAGTCCTTCTACACGGTGATCCGCCGGCTGGCGGGGCGGGGCACCGCCGTTCTGATGTCCACCCACAGCGCATCGGAGGCCGCCCGCCTGGGCCGCCGCACCGTGAGGATAGAGGACGGGGCCCTGCGGGAGGTCCATCCGGACCGGATCGGAGGCGTTGAGCTGGCGATAGATTTCGAGGGCGAGGCGGAGGCGCCGCCGCCTGCGGGAATGTCCCTCTCCCGGGGCAGGCTGTTGTGCCCGTCCGACAGGCTGGCCGCCGCGGTGAGCTGGCTGGAGGACGCGGGGCTCCGCATCCTGGGAGTAGCCGGCGCGAAGGGTACCGATGACGGGTCTTAGGACCGCCCTGGCCGTGGCGGGCAAGGAGATGCGTCTGGCCCTGAGCTACCGCCTGTCCTTCGCCATGGGCGTGGCCGGGTCATTCCTGGGCGCGGCCATGTTCTACTTCCTGGCCCGCCTTGTGGACCCCGGGGCCTCCTCCCCGCTGGCCATGTACGGGGGCGACTACTTCTCCTTCGTGATAATCGGAATAGCCTTCCAGAGCTACCTGGGCCTGAGCATGGACACCATGGCCTCCTCCCTCAGGCGGGAGCAGCTGCTGGGAACGCTGGAGTCGGTGGCCGCCACCGGCACCCCCCTGCCGGTATTCGCCGCCGGCGGGGCCATGTGGCAGTTCGTCTTCGCCTCCTACCGGGTGGTGGTCTACCTGCTGTTCGGATGGCTGTTCTTCGGCCTCAGCCTCTCCGCCGCCAACCTTCCTGCCTCCCTGCTGGTCCTGCTCCTCAGCGTGGCGGCCTTCGCCGGCGTGGGGGTGGTATCCGGGAGCTTCATACTGGTCTTCAAGCAGGGGGACCCGGTCCGATGGCTCTACGGCGGAGCGGCAACGCTTCTCGGCGGCGTGTACTTCCCGGTGCAGATGCTGCCGGACTGGCTGCGCCCGCTCTCCGTGGTCTTTCCCATCACCCACGCCCTGGAGGCCATGAGGAAGACGGTGCTGCTGGGGGCGGGCCCGGGAGAGGTCTCGATGCAGCTGCTGATCCTGGCGGGATTCACGGCGGTGAGCATACCCGCCGGAGCCCTGGCCTTCAAATGGGCGCTGCGGAGGATAAGGGTGGACGGAACCCTGGGAAGCCACTGACCGGCAAGTGGAGGGGGCCCCACCGAAGCGGGGCCCCCTGCCGGGAACCGAGTAAGGGGTTGGTGCAGAAGAAACGTACTTCTGACATTCTCGTTCCCGGTACCGATTCTACAAACATCTTGCCGAAAGTGCCAGTTCCATCCTAGACCCGGAACAGAAACCTGGAAATCGCCCGAAGGACGCCCGATCCCATCTTCCCCATCATCCACGACTCGGTGACCCTCTTGGAGAGGAACGACATGGTGGGAAAGGAGTGCTGCAGCATCATCATCCTGTAGATGGGTACCTTCTCCTGCATGGCCAGGCCCCACTCGTTGATCATCTCTCCGGAGCCCTCTCCGATCACCGTGGCTCCCAGGATCCTCCCCCTCGGAGACACGAAGGCCCTGACGTACCCGGTGTCGACCCCCTCGGCTATGGCAGCACCGTAGTCGCCGTAGCGGGCCTCCACCACCTCGAACCTGGCCCCCCGGCTCTGCAGGTCCCTCTTCAGCTCGCCCACGTGCGACACCTGGGGGTCGGTGAATACCGTCCACGGTACCGGGTACCTGCGGAAGCGCAGCCCGAAGGGGCCCGGCACCATGCAGTTCATGAGGGCCAGCATGCCCTGGTGCATGGCCGAGTGGGAGAAGAGGCTGAAGCCGTTGACGTCACCTACCGCGTAAACGCTGCGTGAACTGGTTCTCAGGTGGCGGTCCACCCTGATCCCCCCCCGCCCGTACCGCACTCCGGCGGCCTCCAGGTCCAGCCCCCCGGTGCGGGGACAGCGGCCGGCGGCCACCAGGAGCCTCTCCGCCCGCAGCAGGCCGCAGGCGTCCGACTCGGCAACCACCTCTCCCCCCTCCTGCCGGAGGGAGGTAAGACGGCAGCCGTTGAGGACCCGGACCCCCTCCGACTCCAGGGCCTCCTGCAGCAGGTCTCCGTCCTCCCGGTCGGCGAAGGGAAGCAGATGGTCGTCCATGTGGACCACCGTGACCCCGCTGCCCAGCCGGCGGAAGGCCTGGGCCATCTCCGATCCGATGGCCCCGCCCCCCAGGATCAGCAGGGATTCCGGCGGCCGGTCCAGCTCGAAGACGTTCTCGTTGGTGAGGATGTCCACGCCCTCGATACCCGGTACCGGCGGAACCATTGGGTCGCTTCCCGTTGCCACGAATACCCTCCTGGCGGTTATCCGACGGCCGTCCACCTCCACGGTGTGAGGGCCCGCGAACCGGGCCGAACCCTGCCCCAGGACCAGGTCTACCTTGTCGAACATCCGTAGGGTCTTCCGGCTGTTTATGAACTCGATCCTCTCCCGAATCCTGCCGAAGACCTCCAGCACCTCCGGGGGGTTGCTCTCGCCCAGCTCCATGGACGGGAAGCGGCTGACAGCATGCCGAAGGGAAGCCGTCCTGAGCAGGGCCTTGCTGGGGATGCAGCCGGAGTTCATGCACTCCCCCCCTATCCTGTCCCTCTCCACGGCGCATACCCGCAGACCCATCTCGGCCCCCATGGCCGATACCGCCATTCCCGC
>JAWLEP010000069.1:0-8677 GCA_041686025.1 Candidatus Fermentibacteraceae bacterium | reverse complement strand
GTGGAGATGGAGGGGGCGGAGGGCGTCTCCAAGAGGGTCCTGGCGGGACCGGAGGAGAACGCTCCGAACTTCGTGATGAGGCTGTTCGAGCTGGAGGCCGGAGGCCGGACGCCCCACCACACCCACGACTGGGAGCACGAGGTGTTCGTGATCGACGGCGAGGGCTACGCGGAGAGCGCAGAGGGCAGGCGCGGCCTGACCCCCGGGACCGCCGTATACGTGGCTCCCGGCGAGCCCCACGGATTCGTGAACACCGGAGACTCCGTGATGCGCTTCATCTGCGTTGTGCCCAGGATGGACTGAGGGGAAGGAATCAGCAGGCTCCGGTAACGCGGGAGTCTCCGGACCTCAGGTAGCGCAGGCCCCCCGCAGGCAGCCACACTGCAGCAAACAACCCAGCAGAGGCCAGAGGCCGGAGGTAGACGGGCGAGTCGGGCAGCAGGACGGCGGCAGAGACTGCGGGAACCGCGGCCACTAACGGCTTCCAGAGTTGCCCCAGCAGGGGAAGGGGCCCCTCCCTGCGAAGCTCCAGGTAGAACAGAACGCACATCAGCAGGTTCGAGGCCACCAGTGCCGTTCCGGCTCCCGGAAGGCCCATCCTCGGCACCAGCAGCAGGTTCAGGCCCACGCTGGCCAACACTCCCGCAAAGCCTATCCAGGCCGCCTGCCGCTGCTTCTCGCCGGCCACCATGCTGGCTACCAGGAAGTTCATCCAGAAGACGAAGGGTATGGCCAGAAGCACCAGTCTGAAGGTGAGCAGGACCTCGCCGAACTCCAGGCCCCGCCGGTAGCTCTCCCCCCAGAGGAAAGGCAGCAACCTGTCGGACACCGACCAGAGGGGAACCGCCACCAGAAGCGCCAGCCCGGTGACCAGCTGGGCTATCTCCGCCATTCGGCTCCTCACCTCCGACCAGCTCTTCTTGAAGGCCCGGCAGAGGGCGGGAAAGAGGGCCCCGGGCAGCAGAGTTGGAGTGATGAGCACGACCATGGTCTCCGCCACACGGAAGCATTCCTGGTATGCGCCCACCGCCTCCACGCCGATCAGCGACCGGATGATCACGTTGTCCAGCTTCTGCACCGCAACCATCATGAAGCCCATTATGGCCATGGGCACGCTCTCGCGAAGAAGGGTGCGCATGTGGCTGGTGTTGAACACCGGCGTTACCCTGGTTGCGAAACCGCCGCGGACCACCAGAGCGCCCAGGGCGAACATCGCCACCGAGCGTGATATGTAGGGCATCATGGCCCACTGCCTGCCCATGTCGGCCCCGACTACGGCGACGGCCAGCGCCACGGACACCAGGCCTCCGGCGGCCCGGACCAGGGCCTCGTAGATCATCTTCTCGCTGGAGCGGAAGATGGAGTAGAAGAGCTCGCAGAATGAGTCGAGAACGGTGGCCAGGCCGATGAAGGCTATGTAGCGGAGCTGCAGCGGGCCGTATCCGGCCAGGACCGAAGCCCCGACAAGAAGCAGAAGCCCTCCGGCCCCCAGGACGGTTCTGAGGCCCAGCGCTGTGCTCATCAGCTGCTGGCGGTGCTCGGGGTCCACGCTGAACTGGCGGTTGGCGATGATGGAAACCCCTGCGTCCACCAGCAGCATCAGCATCTGGCCCAGCACCACGGCGAACATCAGAGCGCCGAAGGCGGTGTCGTCCAGATAGCGGGAGAGGACCAGCAGGCCGGCGAGGAAACCGCCCTTGCCCAGCAGCTGGCCGAAGGCCATGGCCAGGCTGTTGGCGCTCAGAGAGTGGCTTCTGCCGCTCATGCGGGGCTTCTCACGGGAACTCCGGAACCAGTCTTACGCATGGCCGGAATATACACCCGCCGAAACCGGCCGAAACCCTTGTACGGCCTCTAGGGCAGCATCTCCCGAACCTTGATGGCCAGCCTGCGGAGGGCGCGGTTGCGTCCCTGGAAGTTGAAGACGCTCTTCTCCTCTATGCCGTCCATCACCTCCTGCGGGTCGGCGCCCAGGCCGCATACGAAATCCTCGAAGCCCTCCGGCTTCTCCCAAGCCTCCCGGTCCCGGACTATCTCCAGGGCCCTCTCCCGGTCTATCACGCCGGCCCGGACCATGTTGGCGTAGAGGTACTCGTACTTGCCGAAGCCCGTGCGGCAGCGGAAGAGGTAGCTGGAGTGGGGAGTGCCCAGGCAGTCGTAGCGGATCTGGGACACGTCCTTCTCGTACCCCAGCTCCTCCCGGAGGGTGGCGTAGATCTTCGGCAGGTCCCACTCTATGAAGTTGGGGACGTTGATCTGCTTGACCCGGAACATCCTCTTCCAGGAGGGGAAGAAGTAGTCCCAGCGCAGCCGGCTGATGGGGATGTGGCCCTTCATGATGTTGCGGAACATCTTGCGGTCCATGTAGGAGGTCTCCGCCGGCGGGCTCTCCAGTATGTCCGAGAACCCGGCCGCAATGAGCCTGATGCCGTGTATGTCCGCGTAGCGGAAGATGGCGGTGGGTATGAGCACCACGCAGGCGGAGCAGAACTCGCCGGTGGCCTCCAGCGCCCTCCTGTAAACCTCATGCAAAAGCTCGCGGTCGGGCGCGTAGGTGACCAGGTCCACACCCAGGTCCATGGCCGTCTTCCGGACGAATGTCATGGCATCGGGGTCGGCGAAGCCGTTGTCGAAGTTGAAGGCCAGGGGGGTCATGTTGTACCTGTTCTTCAGCAGCCAGAGGGTGTAGGTGCTGTCCTTGCCTCCGCTGAAGGGGACCATGCAGTCCCACTTCCCCCCCCTGCCGCGGTAGCGGTCGAGGATCTTCTCCAGCTCTGCCCTGCGGCCGTCCCAGTCGATGTCCGCGTACCTGCGGTCGAACTCCCGGCAGACCCGGCAGACTCCGTCCTCGTCGAAATCGACGTTCGGGTAGGTCTGTGGCAGTATGCACCGGGTGCATCGTTTCAGCTCATCCGCCATGGTTCCAGCTTTCCTTTGTTGTATTCCCTATCAACTTGATAGTCTTTTGCTACTATGGTGGATTCCGGGGGCCGGGGCTAGGGGGTGTAGGTGGGCTCGCGCTCCAAGCCCGCCTCCCGCATCACCTCGCGGCGGCGGATCTTGCGGGTGGTGGTCTTGGGCAGCTCCTCCTCGCGGATCATGAAGCTCCTGATCCTCTTGTAGGGCGGCTGCGAGGAGTTGTAGTCGCGCACCACGCCGCGGATGGTCTCCAGGACCTGCTCGGGCTCCAGGCTCTCCCCCCGGGCCTCGGCGCGCTCGATGAAGCAGTCGAGGTCGGGCACGATGATGGCCCAGATCTCCTCCCCCTTCGACTCCGACTCCATTCCGAAGACCATGGACTCCGAAAGCAGGTCGGAGCGGTTGATGATGGTCTCTATCTCCTCGGGGTAGACGTTCTTGCCGTTCTTGGCCACTATGACGTTCTTCTTGCGGCCGGTGATGAAGAGGAAGCCGTCCTCGTCGAAGTAGGCGAAGTCGCCGGTGCGGAACCACCCGTCCTCGGACAGCACCTTGGCCGTCTCCCCGGGGTTCTCGTGGTAGCCCTTCATGATGTTGGGCCCACGGACGAAAAGCTCGCCCACGCCCTCCTCGTCCGGGCTGTCTATGCGTCCCTCGATCCCGGGAAGCAGCGGGCCCACCGATCCCAGCCGGTTTGCCACGTCCCGGTTCACCGAGACTATGGGGGCGCACTCGGTGAGTCCGTATCCCTGTATGAACTGAAAGCCCAGCTTCTCGTATCCAGCCACCACCTCGGGGTCGATTCCCGCTCCCCCGGAGACCAGAAGCCTGGCCCTGCCGCCCAGCTTCTCGTGGACGGGGGCGAAGATCTTCTTGCGGATGTTCTTCCCGGCCAGCTTCTCGGCGGCGGCGGAGACAAGCATGCCCACCCTGTAGTAGATTCCTCCCCCCCGCTGTGACTTGATGCCGGCACGGATACGCTTGTACATGGCCTCCCACAGCAGGGGTACTCCCAGCATGACGGTGGCCCGGCTCTCCACCAGGTCCTCGGCTATGTAGCGGAGGCCTCTGCAGACCACTATCTCGGCGCCCTTGGCCATGGGTCCCAGGAAGCCTCCGGTGCCCTCGAAGGTGTGGTGGACGGGAAGAATGGAGAGGAAGCGGTCGTCGGGGCGAAGGTCCAGGAACTGCAGCATCTGACGGACGTTGGCCAGCAGGTTGTTCTGGCTGAGCACCACGCCCTTGGCCTGGCCCATGGTGCCGGATGTGTAGCAGATGGCGGCGGGAGCTTCGCGGTCGTAGCTGAGAGGAAGCTCCACTTTGGGGTCCGCCGATGCCACCAGGTCCTCCAGCTGCTTCGAATCCGTGGGCCCCGTGGCGTTCATGGCGAACATCTCGAACTTCCTGCCGCCCTCGCCCACGTTCTGGATTATCTCCTCCTCGTAGTCCTCGTCGAAGAAGAAGATGTTGGACCCGGAGTAGTGGAGTATCGTGTGCATCTCGGCGATGGACAGCTGCCTGTCGATGGGAACCACCACCCCGCCGCTGCGGAGGGCGGCCAGGTAGGCCGTGTACCAGTCGATGCTGTTGCGGCCGACCACGCCCACCACGGGCTTCTTCCGGCATCTCAGAATGGCGCTGGCCAGGCTGTCGGCCCGACGGCCCATCTCGCCGTAGGTGATGCTCCGCCAGGTGTCGTTGGGGGTGGGCTCGGTGACGAAGGTCTTGTCCGGAGCCCCCTGCGCCGCCCGGACCAGCATGTCGGGAATGCTGGAGAATACCGGGGCCTTGTAGAGAGGGCCGCCTGGAAACTCCGCTTTCACTGGCTCTCCTTTCTCCGCCTCAGGGGGACAACGGGCAGGCGCACAGCCGGCACCAGGCCCACTATGCGCAATGAGACCCCCTCTGTCATATGCTGGGAAGGCTCACCTTGCCGTCAGGGTCGCCGCCACCCGGAAGCCCACGTAGGGATAGCCCTGTGTCGTGTCCGGGAAGAAATTCGAAGCGCACCTGCACTCGGAGCTGTCCGACAGCCAGCTTCCCCCCATGACCACCGCGCCGCCGCCTGCCGGCACGCACCATTCCGCCAGGTTGCCGCTCATGTCCCACAGACCCCAGGGATTCGGCCGGTAGCTGCCGGCGGGGGCAAGCCCGGGGTGGCCGTCGTCCATGTCCGGACACCGGGTCAGGAGGGGCTCGGAGGCGTCGGAGATGTTGGCCCGCGAGCCGGAGGGGCTCTCCGGCCCCCAGGGATACCGGTAGCTCCTGCCGGCCCTGGCCGCGGCCTCCCACTGTCGGGGAGTGGGAAGCTGCACACGGATGCCGGGATGCTCCTCCCTGAGGCTGTCCTCCAGCCAGCGGCAGTAGGCCCTGGCCCCCTCCAGTGACATGCAGGCGGCCGGGTGTCCCTCCATCCCCTTCCTGGGATGGTAGAGCCCCCGGACGGTGTCGGCCCGGAAGCCCGGGTCCCAGTCGGCCGGGAAGAGGCTGTCGGCCAGCAGTGTGTATCCCTGCCTGCAGGTGGTATCCCGCAGGAACTCCGGGTCGGCGTCGTTGAGAAACAGGCATACGTCCTCCACCGTAGCCTCCCGCCGGGATATGTAGAACCCCGGCAGCCTCACCGGTACCCGGCCTCCGCCGTCCCCGGCCGAAAGCGTGTGCACCATCTCCGGGACGAAGACCATCCCGCCCCCCATGGCGGGCACTGGCATATCGTAGGTCAGCTCCCGGTGGCTGTTCCTCAGCAGCTCCACCGTATCCACCACGCTGATTCCCGTGGCGGTATCCTCCAGGGTCAACGCTATAGGTCCCGGCCCCGGCAGCTCCACCTCCGCAGGGGTGATCCCCCGGGGGCTGCCGTTCACCAGGAGGCGCACGCCGGAGGGGCGGCTGGTTACGGTGGCCGGGAATGAGTAGCGGAGGGTCAGGACCAGCTCCCCGCTGACGGGGGGAATCAGCGTATCCAGGGTCCGCCAGCCCTCCGCGGAGACGCTTACCTGCAGCCCGCCGGTGGGGACGCTGAGCCGCACCGGCGACTGCAGATCCCGGCCGTCGGGAAGGGTAACCGTGGCCCGGGGCACCGTCCGCACCGTCACCCGGGCGGCGGGCCAGCGCGGCAGGAGGAGCGCCGCGGTCAGCCCCAGCGCCAGCCCCGCCAGGCACAGCGCCAGCGGCCAGCGTCTGTCTTCGAATGTGGACATGCGCCTCCCGGTTCTAGCCCGACCACTCGTTGTTCAGGACGGCCTTCACGCTTATGCCGGTGTGCAGCGCTCGGGGGGATGAAGAAGCCCATCTACCGGCATACTGCAGGAGTACTTCTCCCGTTCATTGCTTTTCCAGGTTTCGTCCTTCTTGTGAATGTCGGCTGACCTCAGTTGCAACTGTGGGGTCGCTATTCACACACTACGCTTTTGCCGGGACGCGCAAAGACTCGGTGCAGATGCGCCCAGTTCACCGCAGATGTAACGTACGCCATATCCAGCCAAACCGCGCAAACCTCCACGGACTCACTATGGAGGACTACAGACCATTTTGGGGCAAAGCCAAGTGATATGTCAGCTATCTGCTTGAACATATCGTACAGAGGTATTGCGCTACTGGAGCGCTGGGAGTACTGCGGGAGACTCAAGATGATGGTGCTCATCCATCCGATTGGATAGCCCCTGTCATCTGGAGCAACGCGTCATGTAATTGCAGTTCAAAAGCAAACATCCACTCATATTGTGTAAGAGCAATAGGTTCTACGGCCTCCATCTTGCCCGGGCGGCGCGACTGAATAGCCGGTCGGGCAGTGCAACCCTCAGCCACCACAGGAGGAGAACAATATAGACCGGCCAAATGTCCATTGTGGAGCCGAACGAACAGAATGGCCCTGCACTTCGAGGGGAGCTAAGCAGAAATGCGGAAGTGGCAACAGAGTAGACCATCACCTCCAAGGGGTAGGCTATTGCGCCGAATAGCAGCGGATAGATTAGATAATGCCTGGCGATGGATGGCGCGAAAAGAACAATTGTAATGTAGTAGAAGGCCGAGGCGGCGAGGATGCTCATATGTTTCTTCTTGGCGATTGCGGCCGATAGAAGCACCATGACTATCCATAGTGCTTTCTGCAGTCCGTTGCCGGGTTGCTCGAATCCGAACCAGCCTGCAATAGTTGCCCAGAACGTACCCGCATTCCTCTGTTGCTGGCCAAACACGTCCCTGTAGATCTCAGGTATCCCCGCTCCCTCGACATAGGGCAGAAAAGCGACTGTGAAGAGCAAGACGGCGACTAGGAGGGATAGCGCCAGATAACGCCAGCTTCTGTACCAGTCTGCAAGAAACAGAACGAGGGGCCCAGATGAATGTTTCAGCATCATTGATAACCCCACCAGCCCTCCCGAGATACCCGCCCTGGCCGCAGAATCAACCCCCGAGTTCCTCTGCTTCCACCTCAATAGCAACAGAATCCATATTGCAATTGGCAATAGAGTCACGTTGTCGAATTGCCCCTGGTATCCGGTGGTAAGTATGGAAACCGGGTTTAGCGCAACCAGAGATACTGGCAGAACCGCAGGACGACCAACTTGACTGCATATCTTGTATACCATGAAAGCCAGAAAGACATCTGCGAGGGAAAGCACGAATTTCACAAGGAGGCTTGCGCCGATTGACCCCAGGTCGAGTTTGCCGGCAACACTGACCGGAACTGCGGATATCCAAGCCCATCCCGGGGCGAAGTCCAGAATGTAGGATTCCGCATAGGGGTTGACTCCATCAATGACCATACCCCCCGCGATAACCCAGGCATGGATATCGTGGAAACCCGTCTGACGCCAGTCGCGGTAGCAATCTCTGGTGTGGAAGGCCACCGCAAACCTCAAGACCAGGCCCAATGCGATAATCCCCAGAATTAGCGGAGGCGCAAAGAGCCTTTTCCCAGAGTAATGCCCGGAATTCTCTGCTGCTATATTCATACTGTCCTCAACAATGTGTCAGCTGCCTGCAGAACAGCTGATCCTCTGGGAAGCAACAATCAGCTACTTGAGTCAGCAGCTGGCTGACTTCCACTCCCTGGAAGTGACCGACCGATACCCGTGGGCTTGCAGCCAGGCCATGAACTGTCTCCTTCGACACCGTGACACCATGCGCTATGGGTCTTGTCCGCTCACGGCCATCTTTCGGATCGAAGACAGAATATACCACGCTACCTCTGGGGGCGGAATCGGCACGGTCTAACTACCAAATGGTCAACCTCTATGTCCGATAATCTTCGTTCACCTTGGATCTCAGCAGAAGATATCCTCACGCCATCATTGCCTGTACTACCCGATAGCTGTAATTTACTCACCTCAGATTCTACCATCAATACTGGCTGGATTTCGGGAACGCGCTTTCTCGCAGAAGACCCTCTGATGCAAGTCGGGGCCGGCAATGCCGGCCCCAATGCTACCTGCAGCGATTTAGCGGTTTTCTATTCGACTAGAGCCTTCAGCGCTCCCCAACTCGTCTCGGAGAGTGGGTCCATAAGTAGTGAGAAGTCGAAGTTGCACTGGGTGCCCTGCCCGGAGTAGACCTGGACGGTATCGTGGTCTGCTGTTAGCATGCTATCCGCGCTGTCGAACAGAGAACAACGTACGTCATACTTGCCCGTAGCAAGACTATCAGAACTGTAGTCCTCGTCTATGTGTTCCACTTGTCTGTCGTACTCAATTCCATCCCAAGCGATCTGTATCACATAGTAGGCAGCGTTGTAGGAGCCCTCATCAACGGACCCGTA
>JAWLEP010000068.1:0-8944 GCA_041686025.1 Candidatus Fermentibacteraceae bacterium | reverse complement strand
ACAACAATGATTGATCGGCTTCTCCTAAAGCTCTTCAGTCTCTCTTATCGTGAGCGGTCTGCTAGGTGAGAGCATAGGGGACTCTATAAATCAGGTCAAGATTGGTATCTTGACGAATGAGGGTATACATATGTACACTTGTTGTGGGGAAGGCCTTGTTGAACAGCCGTCCGTTCAAGAAGGGAGTGGATATGGATTCGGAGCTGGTGAGGTTCGAGGAGCAACTGCGGGCCTTGGGGCTGGTGCGGGAGAAGGAGTTGCCGTACATGGTCTCGTGGGTGCGGCACTACATCGATCTGGGCTTTCCGGGTGATGAGGAGTACGCAGAGATTCTCCTCGACGAGGGAAGGTGGGACTGGCAGGTCCGGCAGGCCCTGGATGCGGTGAAGCTGTATCGGAAGATGATGGGTGTTGAGGATGGAGCGGCTGAGGGCTCTGATGAGGAGGTCTCCCCCCTCGCCTTGCTGGTCCGCAAGCTTCGGGTCAGGCAGTATTCCAGACGCACCGTGAAGGCCTATTCGCACTGGTGTGGCAGGTACCTGTCCTTCTGTGTGGAGAGGGAGCTGGATCCCAATGCAGATGCGGCCTTTGTCTCCTATCTGTCATATCTGGCGCTGAAGCGGCGGGTGGCGGCTTCCACCCAGAACCAGGCATTCAACGCCATCCTGTTTCTCTTCAGGAACGTGTGGGGCAGGGAGCCGGAGAACATAGACGCGGTCCGGGCCCGGAAGCCTGTGCGTTTGCCGGAGGTGCTCAGCCATGGTGAGGTGAAGGCCGTGCTGGAGGAGGTCCGGGGTGTAGCGGGTCTGGCGATCCGGATGATCTACTCCGGCGGGCTGAGGAGGAACGAGGCGGTGGGCCTGCGGGTGAAGGACGTGGATCTGGACGCGGCTCGGATGATGGTCCGCGGGGGCAAGGGAGACAAGGACAGGGTGACCGTGCTTTCGCGTTCTCTCGTCCCCGAGCTGCAGGAGTACCTTGAGAAGCTGAGGAGTGGTTTTGACTCCGCGAGACGTAAGGTGCCGGTGTCGCTGCCACGGGCTCTGGAGCGGAAGTATCCTGCCGCCGGGCTGGAGTGGCCGTGGCAGTACCTGTTTCCCGCGAGCCGGCCCTCGGTGGATCCCGTCAGCGGGCTCGTCCGCCTGCACCATTTGCATGGAAGCGTGCTTCAGAAGGAGATGCGGCGGGCGGTGAAGGCGGCGGGGATTTCCAAGAGGGCAACGCTGCACACGCTGAGGCATTCCTTCGCGACGCACCTGCTGATGAGGGGCGTGGACCTCTGCGAGATCCAGGAGCTGCTGGGGCACAAGAACCTGGAGACCACCCGGGTGTACCTGCATGTGATGAGGGGGATGGACGGCCTGCAGACCGAGAGGCTCGATCTGCTGGGACTGCCCACCGGCTGAGCACGGGCCGGATTTCACCGGGGGTGGATCCCTGGCCTACTCCCGGCTGAAGTTGCGGCCGTTCCAGATGTATGTGGTTGTGTCCGTCTCGGTGGTCTGGCTCTCGTAGTTCTCGGAGGTTGCGATGATGCGGATCTCGTTAGGCCGGCCGCCGGGGTCGGAGGGCAGCAGGGCGCGCTCGCTGTATTCGAAGAGGCCGGCCTCGCTTATCCATATGCTGACTGGGCCTGCTGTGAGATCGTCTCCGGTCCAGGCCAGGTAGGCGGAGCCGTTCTCCATGCCGCAGGCCTCGTAGGAGAAATCCACACTGCCCAGCCACTCCACACCGTCCAGGCCGGAGGGGTCCTCCCGGCTCAGGGTCACGGTGTAGTCGTACCGGTCCTCCATCATGGCGGCCATGGCGTCCATGGGCGTGTGGTCCAGCAGGCTATCGGCGCTTGTCACGCGGGCCTGGGCCGGAAACCGTCTCGACTCGGGGTCGTAGCCGATGACGCCGAAGAGTAGGCTGGTTGAGGGATCGATGGCTATGGCGGCGGCTGCCAGGTCTATTCCGGGGATGTAGGCATCTGGCGCATCCTCTGCGTCCGGTGGGCGGGAGATCCTGTACCAGGGGGTGCGGAGGCCGTTCCTCAGGTGCAGCTGGTCGGTGGGCTCTTCGATAAGCAGCGTATCGCCTGTGTGGTAGAGGTCCAGCTTCCGGGCCAGGGTGTCCGGGGCGGCATATGCGACGGCGCTGTCCGAGAGCACCACGGCCAGGCCGGGCTGGTGGGCGCCGTAGACGTAGGACGAGGCCTGTGGAGGGCTTGCGATCAGGGCCAGCAGTACTGCGAGTGCTGTCATGCTTCCTCCTGTGCAGAGGGGCGGCGGTTGCCCGCCGCCCCCTTCCGTGCGTTCGCGCGCTTGTGTACCCGTGCCGTTGCCTAGTCCTCGCGGGGGTGGTAGTGGGTGTGGAGCAGCTCGTGGGACTTGTGTCCCAGGGGCTCCTTGAGGAACTCGGCGTAGAGCGCCTGTATCTCCGGGTTCTCGTGGGACTTCCGGAGGGGCAGGTGCGCGTCCTCGTCGTAGATGGCGCGGGCCCTGGCCTGCCGGATGTCGGGGTCGGTGGGTATGGGCTGGCCTCCGCCGCCCAGGCAGCCGCCGGGGCAGGCCATGATCTCGATGAAGTGGTAGTCGGCCTCTCCGGCCGCCACCTTGTCCATGACCTTCCTGGCGTTGGCCAGGCCGTGGGCCACCGCAACCTTCAGTGTGGCGCCGGCCAGGAACTCGAAGCCCTCGGCCATCTCGTCGGGCATGTTAATGGCGGCCTCTCGGACGCCCTGCATGCCCCGGACGGGCTCGATGTTGAGGCCCTCGAAGGGGACCTCCTTGCCGGTGACCACCTCGTAGGCGGTCCTGAGGGCGGCCTCCATGACGCCGCCGGTGGCGCCGAAGATGATGGCGGCTCCGGAGGACTGGCCCATCCAGCGGTCGTACTTCTCCTCGGGGAGATGCTCGAAGTCGATGTCCATGTCGCGGATCATGCGGGCCACCTCGCGTACGGTGAGGACGTAGTCCACGTCCTGGTAGCCGCTGTCGCGCATCTCGTCGCGCTCCTTCTCGAACTTCTTGGCGGTGCAGGGCATCATGGACACGCTGACCACGTTGGCCGGGTCCACGCCCTCCTTCTCCGCCAGGTAGGTCTTCGCCAGGGCCCCGAACATCTGCTGGGGGCTCTTGCAGGTGGAGACGTTGGGAAGGAGCTGCGGGTACTTGTGCTCGATGAACTTCACCCAGCCCGGCGAGCAGCTGGTCATCATGGGGAGATGGACGTCTTTGTCGCCGTCCACCAGGGCCTTCTTGAGGCGGTGGATCAGCTCGAAGCCCTCCTCCATGATGGTGAGGTCGGCGGTGAAGTCGGTGTCGAGAACCCTGTTGAAGCCCAGCCTCTTGAGGGCCGCCACCATCTGGCCGGTGTTGCGGCCGGTGGGCAGGCCCAGGGCCTCGGCTATGCCGACGCGGGTGGCCGGAGCGGTCTGGACCACCACGAACTTCTCGGGGTCCTCTATGGCGTCCCAGACCTCCTCCACCTCGGACTTCTCGAAGAGGGCGCCGGTGGGGCAGCGGTTGATGCACTGCCCGCACTGGGTGCAGGCGACGCCGTCCAGGCCCTTCTCCATGAAGGTGCCGATGGTGACGTCGTTGGAGCGGCCCACGGGCTTGATCACTGCCACGCTCTGCAGCTCCTCGCAGGTGCGGACGCAGCGGGTGCACATGATGCACTTGCTGTTGTCGCGCATGACCCCGGGACTGGCCTCCTCGATGCTGCTGGGCTTCTCGCCGGTCTGGAACGGGTTGATGGTGATGTTGTGCTGCTCTGCCAGGTCCTGCAGCTCGCAGTTGCCGTTGCGCTCGCACTCGGGGCAGTTGGAGTTGTGCGAGGCCAGCAGCAGCTGGAGGGTGCTCTTCCTGGCGCGGCGGACCCGGGGGCTGTTGGTGCGGATCACCATGTTGGGGGTGACCGGCGTGACACAGGCCGCCGGAAGGGTCCTCCATCCCTCCACCTCAACCACGCACATGCGGCAGTTGCCGGCGATGGTGATGTCGGGATGGTAGCAGAGCGTCGGTACCTCGATGCCGGTGGATCTGGCGGCCTCGAGGATGGTGACGCCCTCGCGCACGTCTGTCTTCCTGTCGTTGATGGTTACGGTGACGTTGGGCATCCTACGCATCCCCCTTCGCGTCGTCGGGGAGGTCGACGAACTTGCTGACTATGTCGACGAAGCAGTTGGACGAGGTCTGCCCCAGCCCGCACTTGCCGCCCAGACGCATGGTCTCGGCCAGCTGGAAGTAGGGCTTGAGCTGCCTCTTGCTCTCGAACCTGCCGGCCTTGAGGTCGGCGATGGCGTCCAGCAGCCTCATGTTGCCTTCCCTGCAGGGGGTGCACTGCCCGCAGGACTCGTGCACAAAGAACTCCATGAAGTTCTCCAGCACGTCCAGCATGTCCCTGCTCTCGTCGAATACGATCACCGAGCCGCCCGGGGGCAGGTCGGCGAAGCTCATGCACCGCTGCAGCTCATCGGGGCCGATGGTGGCGCCGCTGGCGCCGCCCACCTGCACCGCCTGGGTGTCTTCGGCGCCGGCCAGCTCGAGGAGCTCGCAGACGCTGCTGCCCAGGGGCAGCTCGTAGACGCCGGGGTTCTCCACGTCACCGGAGACGCTGAAGAGCTTGGTGCCGGAGTTCTCTCCGTGGCCCAGGGCCTGGTACCACTCGGCGCCCTCCAGCACGATGTGCGGGATGGCGGCGAAGGTCTCCACGTTGTTGATGACCGTGGGCATGCCCAGGAATCCCTGGTTGGTGGGGAACGGCGGCTTGTTGCGTGGCTCGCCGCGCCGGCCCTCCATGCTCTCCATCAGAGAGGTCTCCTCGCCGCAGACGTAGGCGCCGGCGCCGGGACGGATCTCTATGTCGAAGCTGAAGTCGGTGCCGCCGATGTTCTCGCCCAGCAGGCCCTGGTCGATCAGGTTCTGACGGGCCTCCATGATCCTGGGTATCAGGTAGGGGTACTCGGCGCGCAGGTAGATGATGCCGGTGTCGGCGTCTATGGCGTGTCCGGCGATGGCCATGCCCTCCAGGATCTTCTCGGTGTACTCCTCCAGGAGGACCCTGTCCTTGAAGGTGCCCGGCTCGCCCTCGTCGGCGTTGCATATGATGTACTTGCGCTCGCCGGAGGCACCACCGGCAAGGACCCACTTGACCCCGGTGGGGAATCCTGCCCCGCCCCGGCCCAGCAGCTTGGCCTCGCGGACCTCGAAGGCCACGTCCGCGGGCTTCAGCGACAGGGCCTTGCGGAGGGCGCTGCCGGTCTCGGGCCCCTCCTGGCCCAGCATCACTCTCTTCTCTTCGGCCATGCTATCCTCCCTACTCCAGTCCGCGCACTATCTCGCAGGCCTTCTCGGGAGTCAGCCTGGAGTGGGGCACGTCGTTCACCAGCATCGCCGGGCTCTGGTCGCAGAGGCCGATGCAGCTGGTCGTCTCCAGTGTCACTCGTCCGTCTTCGGTGGTCTCTCCCACCCCGATGCCCAGCTCGCCCCTCAGGGCGTCCAGTATGTCGGCGGAGCCCTTCATGGCGCAGCTTATCGTCTTGCAGAGCCTGACGATGTGCCTGCCCCGGGGCTCGATGGAGAGGAAGGAGTAGAAGCTTACCACGCTGTATATCTCGGCGTTGCTGACGCCTACGGCCTTCGCGATGGCCCGCATGGCCTCCTCGGGCACGTAGCCCAGCTCGTTGTTGACGTCGGTGAGGAGCTGCATCACGGCCTCCCGGCCGCTGCCGTACCTGGAGAGCCCCTCCTCGACGATCTGCTCAGCCGACCTCGCCACTATTCGTCCCCCTTCGCAAGCACCTCGCGTATCTTGTTTACCAGGATCGTGGGAGGCACCGGCTTCTCCATGAACATCTCCACGGGGAAGTAGTCCGGGTGCTCCTCCGGGTTGTAGTCGTAGCCCGTCACCTTGCTTACCGATGTGAGCATGATCACGGGAACGTCGCTGTGAAGCTTGTCGCGGATCTTCTTGGCCACGGCGAATCCCTCGTCCGTGCTCTCCATCATCACGTCGAGAACGACCACGTCCGGCGCGTCGGACTCTATGCGCTGCAGGCCCTCCGCTCCCGAGGAGGCGGAGATGACCTCGAAGCCGTTTGCCTCGAGGACTATCTTGTTGGCCTCGACGAAGTCCGGATCGTCATCGACCAGAAGGACCCTGGTCTTCTCAGCCATTGTCTTTCCTTTCTCCTGATGCTTCTGCTGGGATACAGATCGGCAAAAAATAGGTCGGGGATGGCGGTAGATGATGCAATCCGGCCTCCCCTGTCAAGCCTTTTCTAGAGCCCCTTGGGGACGGCGGCACCGCCCCCCGCCTCAAGTTGCTCACACCCGCGTCGATCCATGGATCTCTGCTGTCTTTGGAGTCACAAATCCGCCGACGGTCCCCGGAGCATCGAATCGGGCGGGGCCTTTGGGGCTTGAGCAACCCCGCCCAGGTCCGGTTGTTCCCGCTCAGTAGCGGTAGTGCTCGGGCTTGTAGGGCCCGTCCGGGTCCACTCCCGTGTACTCCGCCTGCTCCGGCCTCATCCTGGTGAGCTTCACGCCCAGCCGCCCCAGGTGGAGACGGGCAACCTCCTCGTCCAGCACCTTGGGAAGCATGTATACCCCTGTGGCCGGCCTCTCCTCGGCCAGGGCGATCTGCGCCAGGCACTGGTTGGTGAAGGAGTTGGACATCACGAAGCTGGGATGTCCGGTGGCGCAGCCCAGGTTCACCAGGCGTCCCTCGGCCAGAAGGAAGATGGCGTGGCCGTCGGGGAAGCTGTAGCGGTGGACCTGCGGCTTGATCTCCTCCTTGCGGACTCCCTCCATGGACTCCATGCCCGCCACGTCTATCTCGTTGTCGAAGTGGCCGATGTTGCAGACTATGGCCTGGTCCTTCATGCCCGACATGTGCCCGGCCGTTATCACGTTGAGGTTTCCGGTGGCGGTGACGAAGATGTCGCCCTCGGGCAGCGCGTCCTCCACCGTGGTCACCTCGTAGCCCTCCATGGCCGCCTGCAGCGCGCAGATGGGGTCGATCTCGGTTACCAGCACCCGGGCACCGAAGCCGCGCATGCTCTGGCAGCAGCCCTTGCCCACGTCGCCGTAGCCGCAGACCACCACCGTCTTGCCCGCCACCATCACGTCCGTGGCCCGCTTTATGCCGTCGGCCAGGGACTCCCGGCAGCCGTAGAGGTTGTCGAACTTGCTCTTGGTCACGGAGTCGTTGACGTTGTAGGCGGCGAAGAGCAGGTCCCCGCTCTTCAGCATCTGGTAGAGCCTGTGGACCCCGGTGGTGGTCTCCTCGGAGACGCCGATGATGTCCGCCGCAACGCGGTGCCAGCGGCGGGGGTCCTCGTCGATGCCCCGGTGGAGGTTGCGCCGGAGGGCCCTCTCGTCGACGGGCATGTCGTCGGTGATCTCCGGGAGCTCCTCCCCGGCCTTCGCCATCTCCTCCAGGGCGTGGCCCAGGTGGACCATCAGGGTGGCGTCGCCGCCGTCGTCCACTATCAGGTTGGGCCCGCTGCCGTCTGGAAAGGTCAGTGCCTGTCTGGTGCACCACCAGTACTCGTCCAGGGTCTCTCCCTTCCAGGCGAAGACCGACACGCCCCGCCGGGCCATGGCGGCGGCGGCGTGGTCCTGGGTGGAGAAGATGTTGCAGCTGGCCCACCGGACCTCGGCCCCCAGCTCCAGAAGGGTCTCTATCAGCACGGCGGTCTGGACGGTCATGTGCAGCGACCCGGTCACCCGCAGTCCCCGAAGCGGCTTCTGCGGGCCGTACTTCTTCCGGACCGCCATCAGGCCCGGCATCTCCCTCTCTGCTATCTCTATCTCCCGGCGGCCGAAATCGGCCAGCTCGATGTCACTTACCCTGTAGTCGGCATTTGTGTCCATGTCGGTCCTTCCCTCTATTCGTCCGGCTGAAGCCTCCTGGCCGCGCAGACCAGAACGGCGGTTCCGCCCTTGGGCTCGTGCCTCCTGAGCACTTCCAGTCCGGAGTCGGCCAGCCAATGCTCCAGCCTCTCCGGCGGAAAGCCCGGCCAGAGGTCTCCCTGCTTCTCCCGGAACTCGGTGTTGTCGTGCTCCCGGAGCTCCACCAGCGCTATGCGGCCACGGGGGGAGAGCACCCTGGCAGCCTCCCGTATCACCTGTGCCGGGTCGGCCACGTGGTGGAGCACCATGTGGGCCACCACGCCGTCGGCCCAGCCGTCGGCCACGGGAAGATGCTCGGCGTCTCCCAGACGAAGCTCCACCGATCCCCCGACGGCCTGGTCCATGATCCTCCTCCTGGCCGCACGGAGCATCTCCTCTGAGTGGTCGACGCCTATGAGCCTCTCGGCCATTCCCGAGAGCACCCCCAGCAGCCGGCCGCTGCCGCAGCCGATCTCCACCAGGCTCTCCGCCCCTTCCAGGCAGTCGGCGATGAGCTGCAGGTACTGGCCGGGCTCGGGCAGCATGCCCTCCAGGTCGGGCCAGCACTCCGCCCGGCTGTCGAAGAACTCCCGGCTGCTCTCCTTTCTGGCGCTGTAAACCCGCGCCAGCTGGCGCATGTCGCGCCGGTAGCGGTCGGTGCCCGCCAGTCCGGCCACGGCCACCCGCACCAGGCCGGAGACCGTCTCGCTCTCGCTGGCCAGCCTGTAGAAGGCCCAGCCGGCCCTGCTCTCCCTGCGGACCACCCCCCTGTCCAGCAGGCGGCGCAGGTGGTGACTGACGTTGGACTGGCTCAGGTCCAGGACCTCGGCGATCTCGCTGACGTTCAGCGGACCCCGGGCCAGGAGCGAGACTATCCTCAGCCGGTTGGCGTCTCCGAGAACTCTGAGCAGCTTTTCCATGGACGTAGTATATGAATATATGCTCATATGGTCAATAGCTCCGGGGCCGGTATACGGCTCAAACCCCGTTTGAGGCTGTAGATGGGGAGGGTTGTCCCCGAGCCGGTAAGCTTTTATTTAGATTCCGTTATGAAGATACTC
>JAWLEP010000067.1:0-9083 GCA_041686025.1 Candidatus Fermentibacteraceae bacterium | reverse complement strand
CTGGCCTGCGCCACCCACTCGATCCCCGGCGACATGCCCATGGAGATCACAGTGCGCAGCCCCGAGGGGGAGGTGCTGGACAGGGTGGTCAGGGACTGACGGGAGAATGATCCGTTAAATTGAGAGACGTCTTGGAATTTCCCGGCAGTTGCGCCCGGGTTCGAAGGCCGTGCGGCTTTGCCCATCATCTGCAATCCGCTGCGGACCGAAAGCTGTTCGCGGACCTTACAGTGTTCCCGAGCGCTGGTTCGGCCAGCCTGTTCGGGCTGCCGCCCCCCGGCGTTGACGGCTCCGGCGCTAGCACCGATAAGCATCCCGCCACGATGCGATAGGGTCCTGCATGGGGAGGCCGCTTCATGACAGGATGTGACTGTGTACGCCATGGTGGTGCAGACCTACAGCTTCACGACCCTTTCTACGGCAAAGTCGCCTTCGGAAGCCGCCAGGATGATGTAGGTTCCGGAAGACAGTTCCTCGCCATGAGCATCGGTTCCATCCCAAGTCATCGAATATGATCCCGCTGAGGTCAATCCTCCGCTAAGCGACTTGATCTCTCTTCCCGAAATGTCAAAGATGGAGACCTGAATCCGGTGCGAATCAGGATGGTTGATCTCCACAATGCAGGCAGAATAGAATGGATTGGGTTCAATATTGAGGCCTATGCCATGGCTCGGGGAATAGTCCTCTTCATCTATTCCAGTGGGTTTCTCCGCCTTTGCGAGGATTATGTCCCTGTCTTCGTTGGTAACCAGTTGTGTCTCGACTACTGCGTATCCAGTATCTGGAGATTGTGTAACATGCTCACCTAACGTAGGGTAGTCACTCTGCAGAGTAAGATCCCATTCGATGTCTCCCAGGCTGTCCGTCCGAACCAGCCAGATGGAGTTCTCAAATCCCGGTGCTGGCTGCGTTGAGCCAACTACTATGCATCCTCCATCGTCAAGTGACTGCAGAGACATCCCAGCGGCGCTACCCTCTCCCTCAAACAGCTTTTCCCATTTCAGAGCGCCAGTATCAGTGATCCCCACCAGCCACAAATACCTATCATCAGATGTGCTCGAATATGAATAGCCGGTTGCAACGAACTGTCCATCAGCTGTCTGCCTTATCGATGTAAATCGATCAAAGCTGATGTCTCCAAGGATGAGATCCCACTCGGACTCACCAGTGGAATCTGTCTTTACTATCCAGCCATCTGCCCAGCCGGCGCCATAGGATTCAGTGCTACCTGCGATTATGTAGCCAGCATCAGCAGTCTGTTGAACAGAGAAAGCACCGTCATCTGCATTGCCACCTATACTCCTCTCCCAAATCAGACTACCTGTTGAATCAACCCTGACGAGATAGAAATTCATGTCATCGCCGAATACACCCGAGGCACCTGCAAGGATGTAGCCACCATCTGCCGTCTTATCAGCCTCCCTGAACCAGTCATCATTCTGTGTTCCAAATGTCGTATCCCACTCGATGTTCCCCGATGAATCCGTCTTGAGCAACCATCCATCACCATTGCCCGCTCCGAAGGAATATGTGCAACCAGCTATGATGTAACCTCCATCCGCGGTACCCAAAATGCTGGCTCCATAGTCCTCCAAGTCTCCGCCAAAGGTGCTTTCCCACAGGATAGCCCCATAGGCATCGGTTCTTATCGCCCAAATGTCACTCACACCGTTCCCGAACGAATGGGTATCTCCAATCAAGACATAACCACCATCAGCGGTGGCTACGCAACATCGCCCTTCATCAATTAAAATACCACCATAGCATTGATACCAGGAGAAACCTCTATCAACTGCGATGGCCAACCCGGAATGGTTGAGCAGCAATAACGCTGATAACATCAACACGCGCATGCATTTCCCTTCCTATAGTCATGTTTGATGAAGGCATATCTACGTCAATAACACCCCCCCAGCAGAACACATCATAGCCATTTTCTCGTCCATGGTATGTAAACTAGCCCAAAGGCCAATACTACAGAGCGCTGGCGCAGCCAACCAAGGCTGCAGTTATCATTCTGTAGAGGGCCTGACTTCGACTGGTTCAGATGCATATTGATATCAGCGACGTGAAGCACTATAGGGGAGAAGCAAACATGAAGGATGCCTGGATGGATGTATGACTAATATAGTATCATCTGGCATATATTAGAATTGTACCCCTCTCCCTCTATTGGATGTCAAGCCTGAAGGATAGTACTGTCCCGGGCACGGCGTCCGTTCGCTGACATAATCGGAAGCCAACTCGCAGGTCACGTGTCGCCGGTAGCTCTATGGCCTGATCGTGCAAATATGCATCGCTGGCACTGGATTTGAAGTGGGGCCAGGAGGGCTGATTCGAGGAGCGCCTGTCGTTCTACGGGCGCCCGGCGCACTCCTCCCAGAGGCTCCTGGGAGTCACAATCTCCGTCCCGCCGCCCCAGCCGCAGCCCAGCAGAGCGTGGTCCCCGGTGACGAGGTAGTCGGCCTTCGATGCTTCACAGAGGCCCAGAGGGAACAGGTCGTTCGGGTCGGCGCAGGCCTCCGGGGGGACGTCCTCGGGGTCATGTTCGGCGGAGCTGTCGACAAGTAGCTCCATGTATTCCTCGACTACGGCCTTGGGTACCCGCAGTTTCGCTGTGAGAATCCGTCCGACCTCCTCGAGGAGCCGTGGGCAGACCACCAGCTGGTGCTCCTCAAGGCAGAGCTCGAGCACCGATTCGCACAGCCCCCTTGCTGCGACGGCAGCGATGAGGACGTTGGAGTCCAGGACGACCCTCATCGGAGCTCGTCGAAAATGTCCTCGTCGGTAAGGAGCCCCTGAGACTCGGCAAAGGGAAGCACCTTACCCCGAATCGCCCGGAACCTCCGTATGGCCAGGTATCTGCGGAGGGAGTCACGGACTATATCGCTCACCGGCCTGTGCTCATCCCTGCCCAGCTCCACCAGTTTCTCGCGCAGCTCGTCGGGAAGCCTGATGGTCAGCGTAGCCAAATGCGACCTCCATTCCCAATCTGCGTAATACAATGTAGTACATATTCTGCATCGTCAACCGATTCCATGGCGGTTTCCCTCTGCAGCAGGGTATGGAGTATCCTCAGGCAGGGCCTGAGATGGTCTCCCGAATGACAGGCAAAGGCACTCGACCGGGAGCGTATGCAGGGGCCTCAGATGTGGAAGAAGCTGGTCCCCTCCCGCAGCTCGCGGTTGATGAGGTTGTAGGCCACGCCCGCCTTCTCGAAGGGCAGGGCCAGGAAGACGCTCCTCTTGCGTACCGCCAGGTGCAGCACGTCTATGCCGTAGCGGCAGAGGGCCTGCCCCAGCCTTATGGCCACGCTGGGCACGTGGTCCTCGTCGCTGTGCGACAGGTCGGCGTTGAGCACCGCCAGGCCGGGCTCCTCGGTTATATCGCCGGTGCCCCGCTCCCGGGCGATCTTCTTCAAGGCCTCCAGGGCGTTTTCGTAGTCGGATTCCTTCACCGTGATCATGAACTCCCCGGGAGCGTCCACGTGCTCGGTGTTGTAGATGTGGATGACGCTTACCCCGGCCTGGGCCAGGCCCTGCAGGAACGCCCCCAGCATGCCCGGCTCGTCCGGGATGCCCTGGCAGGTGAACCGCACCGCCTTGCTGCTGGTCATGTAGATTTCCTTCACGGGTCAACCCCCTTCTATGATCGCATCCCGGGCATCCGGCCGGTGAGCGTGGCCGCCGGGGCCGATGGCCCCGGCAGCCGCATTGCATGTCAGCCGCGGACCTGGTCCACGGCCACCTTGAGCGCTTCCTCCAATATACTGGACGGAGGCCTCCTGATTACGCCCTCCTCCATCAGCATCTGCACCAGGTTCCGCGAGTCCATGATGTCCTTGCGGGCCTCCTCCAGGAGCTCCTCGCGGGTCTTCTTCTCCCGGGCAACCCCGTCCTCGATGGCCTGCATGGCCACGTCCGCCGCCTCCTCGGGGAAGACGTCGGCCTCGTCCATGGTGGGGATGATGTAGTCGGGGGAGAGGCCCTTCCTCTTGGCGAAGTTGGCCAGCGACCGCGCCGCGGCCACTGCCATGTTGTCGGTGATGGCCCGGGACTTCACCAGCAGGGCGCCCTTCAGTATTCCGGGGAAGCCCAGGGAGTTGTTCACCTGGTTGGGGAAGTCGCCCCGTCCGGTGGCCACTATGGCGGCCCCCGCCTCCTTGGCCTTGTAGGGGTAGATCTCCGGCACCGGATTGGCGCAGGAGAAGACTATGGGGTCGCGGGCCATGGAGCGTATCCACTCCTGGGGTATCAGCCCCGGTCCGGGCCTGGACACCGCTATCAGGGCGTCGGCCCCCTTCGCGGCCTCCTCATGGGTCTGGAGCTTCTGCGGGTTGGTGGCCTGGCAGAGCTCCCACTTGCGGTAGTAGCGCTTGTCGGCCCGGATGTCGTCGCGGTCGGTGGACAGCGATCCCCTGGAGTCGAACATCACCATCTTCTTCGGGTCGCCGCCGGCCTGGATTATCAGCCGGGCGATGGTGGTGTTGGAGGCCCCGGCGCCGATGAACATCATCCGGATGTCCTCGATCTTCTTGCCCACCACCTCCAGCGCTCCCAGCAGTCCGGCCACGGTGACGCATCCGGTGCCCTGGGCGTCGTCGTGCCAGACGGGGATGTCGCACTCCTCGCGGAGGGTGTCCAGCACCTTGAAGCAGTTGGGCTGGGAGATGTCCTCGAGGTTGATGCCGCCGAAGCTGGGCTCGGCCATCTTCACGAAGTCGATGATCTTGTCGGCGTCGGGGTTGCCGTCGGCGTCGCGGTTGTTGATGCACAGCGCCGTGGCGTCCACGCCGCCGAGGTACTTCATCAGGAAGGCCTTGCCCTCCATCACGCCCAGACCTCCGGGTGGAGTGCAGTCGCCGTCTCCCAGCACCCGGGTGGAGTCGCTGACCACGCCTATCAGGTTTCCGCGGTTGGAGAGGTCGAAGGAGGTGGCGTTGTCGTCGCGGATGGTGGTGGAGATCTTGGAGACTCCGGGGGTGTACCAGACGTTGAACCAGTTGAACCCGTACACGCCCGCCTTGGGCACGGTTATCATCTTGCCGCGGTAGAAGGTGTGCATCCGCAGGGCCAGCTCCTTGAGGAAGACGGTCTTGGCCCGGGACACCTGCTCCTCGGTGAAGTCGTCGGGGAAGATGCCCGTGAGGTCCTTGAGCGTCAGGTCGAACTCAGTCATCTGCTGCTCCGTTCACGTGTGTTTTCCATAGACCGGCTCTCGGCATCTGTACCCGCCCGGCTCAGCCGCCGCGGCGGTACTCGGCCACGCCCATCTCGAAGAGGTCGCGGCCGTGGACGTCGTTCACCACGAAAAGGGGCATGTCCTCCACTACCAGCCGCCGGATGGCCTCGGTGCCCAGGTCCTCGTAGGCGATTACCTCCACCTCCCTGACCGCTGCGGCTATGCCGGCTGCGGCCCCGCCCACGGCACCGAGGTAGACGGCCCTGTTCTCCACCATGGCGTCGCGGACCTCCCTGCCCCGGGGGCCCTTGCCGATGGTGGCCTTCACGCCGTGCCGCAGCAGGAGGGGGGTGAACACGTCCATCCTGTAGCTGGTGGTGGGCCCGGCGGAGTTCAGCACCTGCCCCGGACGGGACGGCGCCGGTCCCACGTAGTAGATCACTGCGCCCTCGGGGTCGAAGGGAAGGTCCTTGCCCTCCTCCAGCAGCGCCACCAGCCTCTTGTGCGCCGCGTCTCGGGCGGTGTGCACCTCGCCGGACAGGAGCACCTTGTCACCGGCCTCCAGCGGGGTGAGATCCTCTGTCGTAAGCGGTGTGCTCAGCTTTACCGTCTTCACTGTTCTCCCCCCTATATCACTTTCTCGGTGTGCCTGCTGGCGTGGCACTGCATGTTCACCGCAACCGGCATGGTGGCGATGTGGCACGGGAAGGTCTCCATGTTCACCGCCAGGGCCGTGGTCCTGCCCCCGAAGCCCTGCGGGCCTATGCCCAGGTCGTTGATCCTGCGCATCAGCTCCTTCTCCGCATCGGCGTAGCGGGGGTCGGGGTTGTGCTCGCCTATGGGGCGGAGCAGGGCCTTCTTGGCCAGCAGGGCGCACTGCTCGAAGGTGCCTCCCACGCCCACGCCCACCACAACCGGCGGGCAGGGATTGCCGCCGGACCGCTTCACCCGGTCGACCACGAAGTCCTTGATGCCCTCTATGCCGTCGGCGGCGGTCATCATGCGGACCTCGCTCATGTTCTCCGCGCCGCCGCCCTTGGGGGCGAACTGGATCTTCACCCGCTCGCCGGGGACGATCCTGGTGTGGATCACCGCCGGGGTGTTGTCGGTGGTGTTCCTGCGGTCTATGGCCGGGTCGTCCACAATGGACTTGCGCAGGTAGGCCTCGCCGTAGCCCTGACGCACGCCCTCGTTCACCGCCTCCTCCAGGTCTCCGCCGGTGAGGTGGACCTCCTGGCCCACCTCCAGGAAGACCACGGCAAAGCCGGTGTCCTGGCAGATGGGCATCCGGTTCTCCTCGGCGATGTCGTGGTTCTCCAGTATCACCTCCAGGATCTCCCGGCCCAGCGGAGACTCCTCCGCCTCCGCCGCGTCCCGGATGGCGCGCTTCACGTCGTCCCCCAGGACGATGTTGGACTGGATGCTCATCTCCTTCACCGCCTGGGTGATCTCTGCTACGTCCAGCTCCCTCACAGGTTACCTCCCAGCTGTTCCCGCAGAAGGTCGACTATTCCATCTGTCGTGTCCGCAACCGGAACGCCATTGTCGCGCAGGGCGGCCACCTTCGACTCGGCGGTTCCGGAGCCGCCGGAGATGATGGCCCCGGCGTGCCCCATGCGCTTTCCCGGGGGGGCGGTGCGGCCCACTATGAAGCCCACCACCGGCTTGCTCATGCAGCCGCTTGCGTACTCGGCCGCCCGCTCCTCGGCGCTTCCGCCGATCTCGCCCACCAGCACCACGGCCTCGGTCTCTTCGTCGGCCTCGAAGACCTCGAGGTAGTCCACCAGGCCCAGGCCGGTGATGGGGTCGCCCCCCATGCCCACAGCCGTGGACTGGCCCAGGCCGGCATTGGTGAGATGCTTCACCACCTGGTAGGTCAGGGTGCCGCTGCGAGATACCAGCCCCACCTTTCCGGGGGCGAATATCGAGCCCGGCATGATCCCCACCTTGGCCTTCCCCGGCGATATGAGCCCGGGGCAGTTGGGCCCCACCAGGCTGCAGCCGGAGGCCTTCAGCCGGGTGTGTATGGCGGACATGTCCATCACGGGGATCCCCTCGGTGACGGCCACCACCAGCTCCACTCCGGAGTCTATGGCCTCCAGTATGGCGTCGGTGGCGAACCGGGCGGGCACGAAGATCACGCTGCAGTCGGCCCCGGTCTCGTCCACCGCCTTTCTGCAGTCGTTGAAGACCGGTATGCCAGACTCCGAATCGCCACCCCGGCCGGGGTGGACGCCGGCCACCACCCTGGTTCCGTACTCCCTCATCTGCAGGGCGTGGAAGGCGCCGTCGCGGCCCAGGCCCTGCACCATCACCCTGGTCGTCCCGTCCAGCAGTATGCTCATGCCGGCCCCCCTCCGGACGCCCGCTGAAGGGCCAGCTCGGCCCCCCTGCGCATCTCGGTGGTGGCCTCGATTCCGGCCTCGGCCAGTATCCTGCGGCCCTCCTCCTCGTTGGTGCCGGTGAGCCGCACCACCAGGGGAAGGTCCAGGCGGGTCTTTTCCACCGCCTCCACCAGGCCCGAGGCCACGTCGTCGCAGCGGGTGATGCCGCCGAAGACGTTGATGAAGATCACCTCCACGCCGGGGTCGGACAGCAGCAGCTCCATGGCGTCGATCACCTTCTGGGGGTTGGAGCTGCCCCCGATGTCCAGGAAGTTCGCCGGCTTTCCGCCCAGGTGCTTCACCAGGTCCATGGTGGCCATGGCCAGGCCGGCGCCGTTGACCATGCAGCCGATGTTCCCGTCCAGGCCCACATAGCTGAGGCCCTTCTCCTTGGCCCGAAGCTCCTTGAGCTCGTCGGGCTGGGGGATCCTCATCTCGGCCAGGTCGGGGTGGCGGAACAGGGCGTTGTCGTCCAGGACGATCTTGGCGTCCAGGGCCTCGATGCGGCCGTCGGCCAGCTCGGCCAGGGGGTTTATCTCGGCCAGGGAGCAGTCGCAGCCGGCGAAGCAGCTCCAGAGCTGCAGCATGACCTTCGCCGCCGACAGGGCCTTCTTCTTCTCGGAGAAGACCCCGAATGCCGCCCGCCTGGCCTGGTACATCTGCAGTCCCATCACCGGGTCGACGGGGACTATGGAGATCCTCTCCGGCGTCTTCCGGGCCACCTCCTCTATGTCCACGCCGCCCTCGCCGGACACCATCAGCACCGGGCACCCGCGGCCCCGGTCCATGGTGATGCCCACGTACAGCTCCCGGGCGATCTTCACGGCAGGGTCGATCAGCAGGCGCTTCACCTCGTAGCCCTTGATGTCCATGCCCAGGATGGCGGAGGCATGGGCTCGAACCTCGTCCCCGGTGGAGGCCAGCTTCACGCCGCCGGCCTTGCCCCGGCCGCCGGTCATCACCTGCGCCTTCACCACCACCGGAAGTCCGATCTTCTCGGCCGCCTCCAGGGCGCCCTCCACGGATTCCACCATGGTGCCCCCGGGCACCGGAATTCCGTATCTGGTGAATAGGGATTTCGCCTGGAACTCCATCAGCTTCATCAGGTCGCTCCTTCCCAAGAGGCATGCAGGGCTGCAGGAAGGCCACATACACTCAGGGAGCGGCATATCGAAGAGGCCCCGGCAGTGTGGAGCCCTCTTCCGGCGGTGTAGCAAGCGGCAACCGCTCCCTGCGGACTCATCATATCCAAGGCCCTGTGATGGCGTCAACGAGCGGGGCCTATAGCTGAGTAGGCGACCCACCTGCGCTGCCTTTCCTTACCTTGCTCCCGGCGGCTTTCCTCCCGCCGGTCTAGGTGTTAGGTTCGCCCTCTGCACAAGCGTTTGGGACGGATGGACAGACGAGCGGAGGAGCGGAATGAGAGCCGAGTTCTGGGCCATGCTCACGGCGGTCTGCTGGGGGGCGGGCTCCATGCTGGAGAAGAAGGGCGTCAGCCTGGGCGGGCTGGCCCCCGTA
>JAWLEP010000066.1:0-9228 GCA_041686025.1 Candidatus Fermentibacteraceae bacterium | reverse complement strand
GTCTATGTGTTCCACTTGTCTGTCGTACTCAATTCCATCCCAAGCGATCTGTATCACATAGTAGGCAGCGTTGTAGGAGCCCTCATCAACGGACCCGTAGATAAAGCCATCCGCAGCTAGGACCGTGCCCACCAGGAAAACCGATACGGCAAGGAGTGCTTTTGTGGCAGTCATTATACAACCTCCCATTCAATTGTGCTGCAGGCATATTTATTCTACCCCCCCCAATATCGTCGTCAAGCCAGAGGTTTGCTGGACAATCCGTACTCTCGTTCATTCTGACTTCTGACATTCGCTCCTCGACTTGTTTGAAGCCAGGAGGATGAAGTCGACCCCAATGGGATCCAGTTCTCATACTTGTCCTTGCGCACCATTTCAGACAACCGGGAAATGGAATGCCCGGTCTGGGAATATGCCCCGCAAACCCGGGAAGCCATTTAATCCTCCTCTTCGGGGCCTCAGGCGGATGCCTCTGCGGATCATCCGCCAGTGATCCGGGAAGGATATCCGATTGGGCGCAACCTCCTCGCGTCCTACTCACTATCCCGTGCTCCTGTATCTGAGGGAATGCCGGAGCACGGGGGCTATGTCAGTGCACAGGGCCAACGGTCTGTATATGAGATTCGCCTGCGGACATGCGCCTCCCGGTTCTAGCCGGACCAGTCGTTGGCCAGAACCGCCTTCACGTCCTCCCAGAGATGGCCCATCCGCAGGTCGCGCCAGAAACGCTTCCAGATGTAGGAGGGCCTGAAGTAAAACCGCCGGTGGAATAGTGAGTAGTAGTGCTGGATGGTCTCCCACTCCAGGTTCTCGTGCTCCCATACTTCACTGGTGCAGTGGAAGTTGTACTTGCTCCAGTCCCGGGAGAGGATTCGGCCGTCCATCTCTATCTGCCGGTACAGGGCCGAGGAGGGGAAGGGCAGGGTCATGGAGGCCTTGGCGTAGGTCAGCGGCAGGCTCCGGGCGAAGCGGATGTTCTGCCGCATGGTCTCCGTGGTGTCTCCGGGAAGGCCCATCATGAAGAAGCCCACGGTCTCCAGGCCGGCGTCGTGGGCCATCTCCACCGCCCTGCGGATCATCTCCGGCGTCTGCTTCTTGTTCACCCCCGCCAGCACCTCCGGCACGCCGCTCTCGATGCCGAAGGAGATCTGGTAGCAGCCCGCCTCCTTCGCCAGTCCGAAGAACTCCTCGTCCACGTCCTCCACGTTCACGCCGGTGGGCAGGGCCCAGGGGGCGGGGAATCCCTCCTCCGCCAGCAGTCGGCAGGTTTCCTTGGCGTGCTCTATGTCGGCGGTGAAGTTGTCGTCCTTTATGTGTATGTCGGCAAAGCCCAGCTCCAGCATCCGGAACATCTCGTCGGCCACCCGCCGGGAGGACTTCGACCGTACGCTGTGCCCGAAGATCCTCTGGCTGCAGTAGGTGCAGTGGTGGTTGCAGCCGCGGTTGGTCTCCATGTAGCCCACGGGGTTGGCGCGGCTGGCTATGTGGGGGGCGCGGTAGCGGGAGAGGTCGTGCAGCTCCCAGGCGGGCAGGGGAAGGTCGTTGAGGTCGCGGATCAGCTCCCTGGGTGCGGTTTCGGTGTAGTCGGATCCGCGGCCGAAGGCCACTCCGGCTATGTCCTGGGGGTCGCGGCCGGCGGCTATCTCCGCCAGGGTCCTCTCCCCCTCCCCCAGTACGACGATGTCGAAGTTGCCCTCGTCCAGGGACTCACGCGGCAGCGTCGAGGCATGGATGCCGCCGGCGACGGTGGTGACCCCCGGGAGGACCTCCCGGGCCATGCCGGCCAGCTGCCGGGCCTCGTGGTAGAGGGGGGTGGTGTAGGTGATGCCCACGTACTCCGGCCTCAGGCTCTCCAGCCTGCGGCGGTAGGCCTCCATTGGCTCGGGCTCCACCATCAGGTCTGCTATCTCCACCTCGTGGCCCTCGCGCAGCAGCTCCCCCGCCAGCGTGGCCAGGGTTATGAACGGGGCGCTGGTGATGGCCACCCGTATCTTGCTGCTGTCGTATACGCCAACCGCCGATGGGGGGTTGACCAGGAGCACTCTGCTCACGATGCCCTTCCGTTGTCTCCGCCGCGTCACATCAGTTGCCGATACTAATCAAGGCGGTGTCTGCAGGCAAAGTTCTGACCCGCTGCAAAAGGACTCAGCGGAGCGCGGAGCTCCCCGCCGGAAGAAGCCCGGCTTCGGCCTACTCGGGTGGGGGCGGCGGCCGGTGCAGCTCCCGGGACGGGGTCAGCTCCCCCGCCCGCTCCCCGCTCCAGGGCACCACGTGATGCTCACCCTCCCCGTCCACCCAGTAGAGGTAGGCGCTCCTTTCGGGGAACTGGCGGATAAGCGCCAGATCCTCCTCCACCGACTGATGGACGCAGAAGATCATCTCCCCGTCCAGGAAGGGCGAGGTGTAGTTGAGGCCGCTGTATATGCTGGGATAGCCGTGCTGGGACGCCTCCATGAAGATCAGGGCCGGGGTCTCCGCCTCTTCCCGCGCTTCGATGTAGGGGGCCGACTCCACCGCCAGCCAGGGCCCGGACATCTCCCCGATCCTCTCCGGCAGGTAGAGCAGGAGGGTGATTCCGAAAAGACCGGCCACGGTAAGGAAGACGAAGCTGCCGCCCCGCTCCGCCCATCTCCCGGCCGCCGCCCTGTGCAGGACTCCCAGCCCCCGCAGCGAGAGGTAGAGCACCACCGGCAGGAAGGTGTAGTAGTGCCTGGGCCCGTAGATCACGCCCGGCCAGGAGTGGGGCAGCAGCAACAGGAACATCCCCACCAGGGTGAGCGACAGGTAGAGCAGTCGCCTCTCCCTGCCGAAGAGGGCCACGGAGGCCAGCATGGGGACCAGGGACAGCAGCGGCCATCCGAAGAGCATGGTCGCTCCGCTGGCCAGCTCCCTGGCCCGCAGCTGCAGCGACCGCCAGAGTGTATGCCTGTAGTCGCCGAAGATCGGGTACCAGGCCTTGTTCTCGCCGAAGCCCAGCAGGCGGTCGCCCCTGGCCAGCTGGTAGGGAGTGAGCAGCGGGTCACCGGTGTACACCCAGTTGGTGTAGAGCAGCCCGGCCACCGGCGGGAGGGCGCCCAGAGCCATTCCCGCCAGGCCCTTCAGCCCCTTTCGGCCCCCGAGGGCCAGGGCTATTCCCAGGAACAGGCCCCAGACGGCTATCGGGTAGGGCTTCGTGGTCAGGGCCAGGCCCAGAAGCAGGCCGGAGCCCACCGCCCTGGCGAATCCCCCCTCCTTCCAGTACAGGCTGATCAGGTACAGGCTCCACACCACCAGCATCAGGTTGGAGTTGTGGGCCATGTGCGTGGGGGTCATCATCAGGAAGAAGGGAGAGGCCAGAAGAAGCAGCGAGGTAAGCCTGGCCGCCCTCTCCCCGGCCCAGATCCGCACCAGCAGGAACAGCCCCACCAGGCTGAGCACACCCTCCAGCGGTCCCAGCAGCGGGGAGATGCCGGCGGCGGCGAACGGCGCCAGCAGAATGGAGTGGGTGGGGGTGTACTGGCCGAACCACATACCCTCCCGGGAGATCAGGTGGCGGCAGGGGAAGTAGGTGTCGGCATCCGGAGGGGCGGGTGCAGCCAGCTCCCCTGCGGCGAATATTCGGGCCTGGAAGAGCACGGCCGCCTCGTCTCCGCCCTTGGCCGTACCCTCCAGGGGGCCGTAGGCCATCCAGACGGAGAAGACGAGGAGAACGGCGGAGAGGAAGCACAGGAAGCGCCCCGTACCCAGGCGCCCCACCAGCCGGACGGCCGAAGCCGCCAGGTCCCCGCGCACCCTCCCCGCCAGCCACCAGGCCAGGCAGAGGATTCCGGGGAAGAGAACCGCCAGCTGCACCAGCTTGTCCGCAGGGCCGGGGGTTCGGATGCCCAGCAGCGCGTAGGCCGCGTAGGCCGCCAGAAGGACCGACCCGGCCGCGGGGCAGATGGCCTTGCGCATGCGGTTCCTCTCCGGGGAAGCGTACTTACGCCGCCGGTGCGGGGCGGCGCGTCCGCAGCCGCTGCCGGCGCGAGTGGGGAATATACGAAGCGCCGGCGCGGAAGGTCACGGCTCAGCGGGCTATGACCAGCTTCCCTCCGGCGAAGTCACCTCCGGCCGCCACCCGGTACAGGTAGACCCCAGGGGCCAGTCCGGACAGGTCCATGGGGAGGCTTCGGTCGCCGTCGGCGGCCTCGGACTGGCGGAAGCCCGCCACCAGCCTGCCCGACAGGTCGAAGACCTCCACCGCCACCGGGGCCGGCTCCCGAAGGACCACCTGCAGCACAGCGGCTCCGGTTGTGGGGTTGGGCGCCACGGAGGTCTGCAGGCCCCCGGTGCCCGGAAGCGGTCCGCCGCTCTCGATTCCGGTGGCGCCGCCGCCCCACACGCTCTGGCGCCAGTAGGCGTCCAGCAGCAGGTCGGCGCTGGTGCGCAGGCCGTCCAGGCCCTCGCCTATGGCCCATCCACCCACGATGTGCAGCGTGTCGTCGTCGCCCAGGGTAACCGGCCCTATGCCCATGAGGAAGCGGTAGTCGAACACCGGGTAGCCCAGCGCGGAAGGGATGTCATGCACAACCGGGAACGGACCCGGGTTCTCTGGTTCGAAAGCCTGGGGTGTGTTCGGGTTGCCAACCCAGTCGGACAGGTAGGCCGGGCCGCTGTGGCGGCCGCTGAGGTCGGGGTTCTCTCCCCAGATGTACTGGTACTTCTCCGGGTCGGTCCCGGGGTCGGACTCCCAGTTCCACCAGCAGTGCGACAGCGGTACCGGCACGCCGTGGACGTCCACCGGGCCCTGGGAGATACCGCTTCCGTCGGTGACCCAGCAGTCCATGAGCCTCCAACCCAGGAAGCCGGTGCACATGGGATCCAGAAGCGGCTCGCCGCTGTCGTCCTCGGCCGAGCTGGGATTGTCGCCGTCCCACATGTAGCTGGTGTTCCTGGGAAACACCAGGTAGGTGGTGTCCCCCACCACATGGCTCCAGTGCTCTCCGGGCAGGGCTCCCTCGAAGAGGGTCACCCCCGACTCGGGGTCGGTGATGTAGGTGGTGTCGCCGCCGCAGACCTTGGCCAGCAGGGTGAAGTGGTCGCTGACCCCGTTTCCGTCCACGTCCGCGTCCACCAGGCCGTCGGGGTCGGGGAAGCCCGCGCCGTCGGGGTAGTTGTAGTGGTACCAGATGCCCCCGCCCTCGGGGTTCTGCTGCCAGGTGAACCAGTCGGCCTCGCTGGCCGGGGTGCCGTCGTCGAACTCGTACTCAAAGCTGGCCTCGGGGTCGTTGCACCATATGGCGTGGCCGTCGTAGAAGACCATGTCGTCGATGTTGGCGTCTGAGGTGTCTGCGGTGGCCACGTCGCAGTCGCCGCGGATGCCGATCACCAGCCCGTCCAGGGCCGTTCCGGGGCTTCCCTGGTCGCTGTCGTGGGTGATCACCATGTGGCAGCCGATGACGTTCTCGTAGCCGGGCTGGTCCCAGGCGTACATCTCCATCCCGATCTTCAGCCCCATGGGGTCGGGGTTCTCCATCAGGTACCAGTCATCGACGGTATAGCCAACGGTCTGGTCGGAGAAGGCCCCCGGCTCTTCGAACCAGATGGGGCTCTCGTCGCTGGGGTAGAGCTCCATGTCCCCGCCGTACTCGGAGTTGCTCACCCAGCTGGTCTCGGCCGGCGACGGGGTCACCTCGCCGTAGCAGGTGGCCCAGACATCGCCCAGCCAGAGGTAGTCGCTTCCCGACCCGCCGGGCCACTCCATGCCGGGGTAGTTGGCGTAAGGGTCGCCGAACCAGCCGATGTTTATGAACGCCGACCACAGGCTGCCGGCATCCAGTGTCTCCCAGGCCAGCTCGGGCCGGGCATCGGCACCACCCTCCGGAGGACGGGCCGTGACAATGTCCCCGGCGGTTACCGAGGAAGCCATAAGAAAAACAGAGACAATCACACAGGCGGCTTTCATGGTTGCTCCTTTCAATCGTAACCATATTGACATACCATTAGATAATAGGGACGGTCAGATCGCAGGGTCAACACATTATTCGAAGCCTGTATTCATACCTCGGTACTGGGTTAATGGCGGGAGCAGCAATCGAGTCAACGACTATCGGCGGACCGTGACTCCGGCGAACGGCCGGCGTCCCTCAGCGGCATCCTCGTCGACTCCCAGCACCAGAACAGTGCCATCATCGCAGGGAATCAAGGCAGAGGGAACCTGCCCGCCCGCACGCTCCAGGCGGGTGCCAACCAGGTCCATGGAGACCGGATCAAGCGCAGCCAGCATCACGTCCCTTTCCCCCACCTCCATGGGAATGCGTCCGCTGAGGGCCATCCAGCCCCCCAGGAGGAGATCTCCGCTGTCCAGCGGCCGGGCGGCCCCCAGGGCGGAATGGTCCAGGTACCAGGGCTCGATGCGCCATGCCTCCCCGCCATCGGGGTCCAGCAGGACCAGCAGCCCATGTACGCGCTCGCCGCGGATCCCCTTCTCGCCTATGCAGAGAACCCCGCCTGCGGGCATGATAGCGAGCCGGTTCAGTCGAACCGTGCAGTCCGGCTCCACCTCCAGCACCCTGCTCCAGCGGACCGCGCCGGAAGGTCCGATCCTGTGCACGGAGACGGTCTGCGATGGCGGCGAGCCCCCGACGGCCGCCGCACAGCCTCCGTCATCCAGGGGGCCGCACAGCAGCACACCGGCATCCGGGCCCTCATCCGCCGGAAGCCGTACGGTCCATTCCGTGCCGCCGGTGGTGTCCGCAGCAAGGAGGAAGTGCTCGGTACCCTGCCCCGCCTCCGCCATCCCCGCCATCACCATGGCCCCCGTCTCCAGCGGTTCCATTTCCAGGTACTCCCCACGGTCTTCTTCCACAGGGACGCTCTCCAAATCGTACGAGCCGACCCCTCGCATGCCTTCGGAATCGAACACGCTCAGAACCGCCCCGCCGTCATCCCCCCGACGGACCGCAGCAACGCGTTCAAACCCCAGCATGCACCCCGCCAGCCAGCCGCCGGCTTCCTCCATTCCGATGACCTCCAGCGTGGGAGCCGTCCCATACCCGGCCAGCCCCGCCTCAATGACGGCGAGGCAGCCGGACTCGCCCAGCGCCAGGCAACGGACTGCGGTATGCTCCCCGCAGAGCGCAATTCCCAGAAAGCGCTCCACACTGCATTCCTCCAGAAGCGTGTAGCCGTCCCATTCCCGGGTGTGGTCGGGGATGTCGGCCGATGCCGCAAAGGCCAGCAGGACAAAGGCCAAAAACGTGGAGTACCGACTCAATGGCTTTCCAATCCTCGTTGGGCCGCCCGCTATTGCCAAAGACGCTGCAAACCTACTCAATACCAAGGAGGACGAGTAGGCGCACGGCCGAGCGCCCAACTGTCTGAGTCTCCTTCAGTTCCCGCCGGTTGCCATGATGATGTCAACGAAGCCCTCCGCCTGCATGCTGGCGCCACAACCAGAACCCTGTCTACGGGGGGCCGGCCAGGATCTTGCAGGCGTTATGGGGCTTCACCTTTCCCCCGTAGACGATACTGGTCTCGCCGTCGTACGCCTCGCCCGCGATCTCGGCCAGCCATCCACTTACCGGGCCGTGGACCCTGTTGGCCTCTTCGGTAGGGGGCAATATCATGCGGGCCATCGGGCTTGGGATCGGACGCGCCCACCGGGGCTTCATCTCGAACATGTGGTAGCATATGGCCTACTATCTTGACAGATCAAATAGTCCTCGATGTGTTTTTTAGCGAGGGTTCTACCAAAATTTGGAAAGGAGTATCATAATGAGACTGACCCTCGCACTTACCGCCCTGGTGCTCATCACCGGAAGCGCGCTGGCCGGAGGCCGGATCTACGGTACCTGCGATCCCGATACCATGGACGCGGAGTACTACATCGTCGACGTGTACCTCGAAGAGGAGCCGTACTGGATGTGCTCCGACTCTGTGGGGATAAACGAAACCTGGAAGTCGGACTCCCTTCCCAACGACTCATACAGATGCTACTGCGTCATCTACGACGACCACGGAAGTGCCCTGGACAACATGAGCCATGGCGATGTACGGATCTTCAACGGCAACACCGAATGCAACTTCGACTTCGGTGATGTCCTGCTGGAGCTCGTAACCGAGACCTGGGCTTCAATCAAGACGCTGTCTGAATAACCCATAGCTAGGCAGGACCCTCGCCCCCGAAAATGAGTAACTCGCCGCCGCCTTGTGAGCTTTTGCTCTTACTCTTTCTCGTTGACCACTAGCGCTCTCAGAGGTATCTTGCCCCTCTGACACAGGCAGAGCTGCATACATCCAGAAGGGACCGCGCCACATGGAAGTAAGAGAGGATTTCAACACGCACCTGGCCATCTTCCTGGCCTCATTTTCGATAATCTTCAGTGAGCTGGTTCTGGTCAAGATCCTCTCGGGAATCAGGATAGGGTTCTCTCTTGCCTCCTTCTTCGTCTACGCCGGCGCCATTCTCGGCTTGGGCCTGGGCAATTTCATCTATTTGTCTTCGGGAAAGGGCGGGAAGCGAGACCAACGCGTTCCCTGGCTGCACAGGCTGGCGAAGCATCTGCCAACGTATCTGGTTCTGCTGCTTCTGTTTGTCATAGCCATCTCGCTCATTCTGCTGCAGTTCCTGGCCGTGGGCCGGTTCTTCGAGCTGATCATGGCCAGCATGTACATCATCTACCCCGCTATCGTATTGGTGTACTGCATGTTCGGCTATCTAATCGCCCGAATTCTGGGTACGGCTGCCCGCAGCGGCCGAACGGTACTCACCTGGGCGTTCGATATCGTGGGGTCAGCCGTGGGGGGCATACTGCCCGTCCTTCTGATGTGGCTTACCGACCCGCTTGTGCTCTACTTTGTACCCGTCGTGGCCACCGTAGCGCTGGTGCTGGTTGTCTACAGGATTGGTAGAGCAAGGGCATTCGCCATGATGGGCATCCCGCTTCTGGTGGCCGCCGCGGTCTACGTTGCCCTCATTCCATCGGTCAGGTCCTACGATCTGCTGCGCAGCGCCTTCCCGAGGGAGTACGACAGCATGGTGAGCCGCACCATCGACAACGTCCGTGGCTTCCTCACCGGCAAATATGATATGGAATACATCGGCTGGTCCCCCTACCGAAAGCTCAACTACTTCGAGTCCGACAGCGCCTACATGGTTACCTATGACAACATCACCACCACGGCGCTGATGAAGCGCGAGGAGCCGTTCAGACCGGCGGACCTGTTCCGATATCCCGACTCCTCCGGCAGCACACTGATTATCGGGGC
>JAWLEP010000065.1:2882-9308 GCA_041686025.1 Candidatus Fermentibacteraceae bacterium | reverse complement strand
ACCTCTTCGGCGTAGGGTTCGACGGCCTCGGCCGTCTCTTCCAGGTAGCCCTTGGGGTAGGGGGGGAGGTCGCGGTAGGTCTCCGAGAGGGTCTTGCCGCCGCGGAACCGCTGCAGGACGTAGCGCCTCAGGGGGCCGTGCTCTCTCAGTGTGGCGATGACGCCTTCCCGGTCCACAATGCCTGGCACCATGGTAGTTCGGACCTCGTAGGAGGGAAGCGACTTGACGATCTCCAGGCTCTGCAGGACATCATCGAAGACCGCGTGGCCGCCGGTGGCCTTTCCGTAGCCTCCGGGGGCAGCCTTCAGGTCCATGGCCACGTAGTCCACCATGTCCAGGACGCCCCTCAGCTTCTCCGGAAGGGTGCCGTTGGTGTCCAGCTTGACGGGCAGGCCGGTCTCCTCCCGGACCCTGCGGATGAACTCGGGAAGGTCGGGGCTCAGCAGCGGCTCGCCCCCGGTTATGGACAGGCCCTCGATGAAGCCCCGGCGGGCCTTGAGACGGCCCAGGACCATGTCCGGGGAGAGGGTGTACTGGTCGGCGAGGAGGTCGGGGCGGACCAGCTCGGGATTGTGACAGAACGGGCAGTAGAGGTTGCAGCCCCCGAAGAAGACCACCGAGGCTATCCTTCCGGGGTACTCTATGAGGCTGGTTCCCTCGAAGGAGCGGATCAACTCCCGTTTTCCCCGGCGGCATCGATGCTCACGTACTCCCGCTGCTCGAACTCTTCGCGCTTGCCGCGGTTCCAGTCCTGCACCGGCCGGTAGTAGCCCACCACCCTCGAGTAGACCTCGGTTTTAACGGCCTTTATCCTGGTTCCCCTGTCGATGCCCTCTTCGCCGCGCGTGTCGGCCATGTCAGATCTCCACCTTTCCAACCTCCAGGAAGAGGCTCCCCTGGTTGGAGCTCTCCTCGCTCTCGTGCATAACCCTGTAGCTGCCCTCCTGCAGAAGGTCCCCTCCGTTCCAGACCATCTCGCTGCCGAACTTCGCTATCTCGTCATCGCTGTGGGGGTAGGGGCAGACGAAGTGCTCTCCGGGTATGTAGCCGTGGACCGGACAGATGGAGAACGTGGGGGTGAAGCTGAAGTAGGGCAGGCTGAAGTTCTCCACCACGGTTCTGGCCAGCTTGCGGACCATCTTCCAGTCCGTGATAGCCTCTCCTATGAAGACGTGCACCACCGTCCCGCCTGTGAACTTGTCCTGCAGGGGATCCTGGTGCGTCAGAAGCTCGAACATGTCGGTCCTCACGTCCACCGGCAGATGGACGGAGTTGGTGTAGTACCGGTTGGTGCCCCCCATGGCGGCCGCATCGGGGAACCGCTCCAGGTCCTTGCGCGCCAGCCTGTAGGAGGCGCCCTCAGCAGGGGATGCCTCCAGGTTGTAGAGGTGCCCGCTCTCGTTCTGGAACTCGGTGAGCTTGTCGCGCATGAAGTCCAGGACCTCCAGGGCCCAGCCCCTGGCTTCGGGGTCGGCGATTCCGCTGCCGGTGAAGTTCGCGCACGCCTCGTTCATTCCGATGAGGCCGATGGTGGAGAAGTGGTTGGCCCAGTAGGAGCCCTGCTCCTCCTTTATGCCTCCCAGGTAGTGACGGGTGTAGGGGTAGAGGCCCCTGTCGGTGAGCTCCTCTATCAGACCCCTCTTAAGCTCCAGAGACTCCCGTGCGGCCTCCATCACCGCGCTGAGCCGGTTGTAGAGCTCCTCGTCGCTGCCGGCGGTGTAGGCTATCCTGGGCAGGTTGACGGTGACCACGCCGATGGAGCCGGTGAGGGGGTTGGAGCCGAAGAGGCCTCCGCCGCGCTTGCGGAGCTCGCGGTTGTCCAGCCGAAGCCTGCAGCACATGCTCCGGGCGTCGTCGGGGTCCATGTCCGACCCCACGAAGTTGCTGAAGTAGGGGATGCCGTACTTGCCCGTCATCTCCCACATGGGGCGCAGCTCCTCGTTGTCCCAGTCGAAGTCCTCGGTGAGGTTGTAGGTGGGTATGGGGAAGGTGAAGATCCTCCCCTTCTCGTCACCCTCCATCATCAGCCTGGAGAAGGCCCTGTTGAAGATGTTCATCTCCTCCTGGAAGTCGGCGTATGAGAGCTCCCTCTCCTGCCCGCCCACCACCACCTTGCGGCCGGCCAGGGACTCGGGGACCTTCAGGTCCATGGTGATGTTCGTGAACGGCGTCTGGAAACCCACCCTGGTGGGTATGTTCACGTTGAACAGGAACTCCTGAAGGCACTGCTTGACGTCCGACTCGTCCAGTCCGTCGTAGCGGATGAAGGGCGCCAGCAGGGTGTCGAAGTTGGAGAACGCCTGGGCACCGGCGGCCTCTCCCTGCAGGGTGTAGAAGAAGTTGACTATCTGGCCCAGGGCCGTTCTCAGGTGAGAGGGGGGAGCGGACTCGATCTTGCCCCTGGCCCCCCGGAAGCCGTACCGGAGAAGCTCCATCAGGTCCCAGCCCACGCAGTAGGGCCCCAGTATCCCCAGGTCGTGTATGTGCATGTCCCCGTTGTCGTGGTACTCCTTTATCCGGGGGGTGTAGATCTTGCTGAGCCAGTACCGGGCGGTGATGGAGCTGGAGAGGTAGAAGTTAAGGCCCTGGAGGGAGTAGTTCATGTTGGAGTTCTCGTTGACCCTCCAGTCCTCGCGGCCGATGTAGTCCCCCACCAGGCCGTCGATGCCGCTGAAGATGCGGTCCACCTCCCGGGCCTCGTTGCGCTTCTCCCGGTAGAGGATGAAGGCCCGGGCCGCGGCGGTGAGGCCCCGCAGCACCAGCGTCTCCTCTATGAAGTCCTGGATCTGCTCTACGGTGGGAATGGTGCCGCCCTTGAAGAAGTCCATGTACAGGGCGGCCTCCACCTGGTTGGCTATGTCCGCCGGGCTCTCTTCGCTCTCGCCGGCCCGCAGGGCCTTCTCGATGGCCAGCTGGATCTTTCTCTTGCGGTATGTGGCTATTCGACCGTCACGCTTGCGTATCAACCAGTCCATGCATGCCCCCGCGTCGGCGAAGTGCCGAGATGCCTCCGTTACGATGACCCAATAAACGACCCATAGGCTCGCCGCCGCAGAACCGGCGGCAAAGGACGGCGCGCCCATCCGGGGCGATTGACGGCGACTGTCAATGCCGGATTATCAACCTCCCACCGATTCCGATCATATGGAATCGGAATCCTCAGTCAACCCCGTGAACACAACATCTTGTATTTTGGTCAAAAGACAGAATACTATATGTGGGAAATATGAGAATTTGCCTTATCTCTTGCTTGGCATGCTGTTAGGAGTGAATGGCAGGGGGCAGGGGGGCTGAGAGACGGTGTCCGTCCCCTCGGGGGTTGTGCATATTGGCGGCTGCGGCCCAGGGGTTTCAAACCGACCGGGGGTTATAAACCATGTCGTCCGGACGCAGGATTCCGGCCAGGGCTATGGCGCTGCTGGCGGTGGTGCTCTGGTCCACCGCAGCCTCCGCCTTCAAGCTCTCCCTGCGGTACCTCTCTCCCTACATGCTGCTGCTTCTGTCATCGGTGGTATCGCTGGCGGTGCTGTGGGGGATGGACCTGGCCAGGGGAGGGGGCCGGACGCTGCCCGGCCGCAGGGCCGCGCTGCGCGGCCTGCTGAACCCCTTCCTCTACTACCTGGTGCTGCTGGTCGCCTACGACAGGCTGCCGGCACAGATAGCCATGGTGATCAACTACCTCTGGCCCATAATGCTGGTGCTGCTGTCCATCCCCGTCCTGGGACAGAGGATCGGCCTGCTGGGCGTGGGGGCGGTTCTGGTGAGCTTCGGCGGCGTGGCGGTGCTGGCGCTGGGTGCCGGCGGCGACCTCTCCGGAGCCGGCCCGGGCCCCATGCTGCTGGCCCTGCTGAGCACGGTGATATGGGCCGCCTACTGGCTTCTGAACATGAAGAGCCGGGGCTCCGGGGTCTCCGCTCTGCGGGGCAACTTCCAGTGGGGTCTGCTCTACCTGCTGGCCTACGGCCTGATCACCGGGGCCCTGGAGGTACCGGTGGCGCAGGGCCTCCTGGGAGCCGCCTACGTGGGGCTGTTCGAGATGAGCCTTACCTACGTGGTGTGGCTGGCGGCCCTTTCACGGGCCCGTACAACGGCTGAGGTCAGCAGCATGATCTACCTCACCCCGTTCCTCTCGCTGCTGATCATAGCGGTGTCGGTGGGGGAGCGCATCAGCCCCTGGACCGTGGCCGGGCTGGTGCTGGTGATCGCCGGAATAGTCCTGGAGCGCGGGCTGGGCCGGGTTGGCGCGGTGGGGGGCCGGGGTTAGCTTCCCTCTGTGGAGCGTTGGCATATCAAGCGGAGGAGGGAGAGGGCAGTGCTGGCAGCTGCTGCGGCTCTGGCGCTGGCGGTAGGGCCGGCGGCGCTGGAATACGAGATAGTGGACAGCGTTCGCGTGGACATGGGCTACCGGGCGGGCTTCCAGGTGCTCTGCCTGGGAGCAGGACCCACCGGCGGCGTGGTGGCCGGCGGCGTCACCGGGGAGGGCGTGGACTACATGAGCCGCGCCTTCACCGTGGGCCTGGGCTCCGGCTGGGACGTGCAGTGGAACGGCGTGGTGGAGGGGGTGAACTCCGGATGGATCTCCTCGGTAAGCCCGAGCTGGGACGGCGGATGCGTCTGCGGAGGGGCCACCGACTACTCGCCCGGTGACCAGGGCGACGCCTGGGTGGTTGCCCTGGACCCCGGGGGGTTCTCACGGTGGCAGCACCACCGGGAGGGCGACAGCGAATTGGCCGAGGTGTCATGGGTGTCCGGGTCGCATATGCGCTCCCTGGCCGCCGGATACACCCATGACCAGGCCGGAAGGCCCAGATCCTGGCTGCTGAGGCTGGACGACACCGGCAGGGCCACCTCCAGAAGCGAGGTGGATCTGGACGGTTTCAAGGCGCTGGGCGCCTGCTCCACCTTCGCCGGAGAGACGGTGATGGTGGGCTCGCGCTACGGGGCGGCAGCCGTCGTGATGGTGGACGGCGAAGGGGAGACGGCATGGACCGACCCCGCCATAGTGGAGGGAGCCCTGGCCACCGTGGAGGAGTGCGAGGGCGGAGTGCTCTCCGGTGGCCACGCCTACTCCGACAGGGGAGACCCGATACTCTGCCTTCATTCCGGGGTGGGAGGCAGCAGGTGGATGCGGAACCTGGCCGAGGACGGCTACTCCGGCAGCGTGTTCGACCTGGCGGTCCTTCCCGGCATCGGCAGCGCCCTGGTGCTGACGGATTCCGCCACGCTGGTGATCTGCGACCGGCAGGGCAGACCCCTGGGAGAGGTGGATCCGGGCTTCCGCCCGTCGGCTGTGGCCGCCCTGGAGGACGGCACCCTGGCTGTTGCCGGCAGCGGCATGGGGGAGGTGCGCCTGGCGCGGCTGGGCATCTCCCGGTAGCGACGGAAAAGGGGACGGAGGTATTTTAAATCTCGAATAATACGTCCATTGTTATGGCATATTATTTGAGATTTAAAATACCTCCGTCCCCTTTTCCTACACCAGGTCGAGAAGCCAGCGCTTCAGCAGACGTCCGGCCAGGGTGAGTATGCCCGCGGCCCCCATCACCACCGCTACCGTGGCCATGTCCCACGGGTTCAGCAGGAAGGCCAAGGCCAGCCCCGACGCGGGGGGATGCTCGGTGTCGGTGACGGTCATGACGAAGAGGGATACGGCCACGGCCGCCGCCCCCGCCACTGCCCTCCAGATGGTCCATTCGGTCCCGCAGGAGGTGAGGGCCTGCACCGTCAGCATGCTCAGTATGCCGCAGGCGGTGCCCACGGCGTAGCCGCCCAGGATGGCCCTGGGCTTTGCGGCGTAGGAGTTGGGGGCTGCGAATACGATGAAGGCGCTGGCCCCCAGGGAGGCTATGATGGCCGTCTGGTGCACGGCGTCCAGGAGCATGAGGACCACGAATATCACGGCCCCGCCGGCCAGGCTCTGCCAGATGTAGCGGAGGACGTGATGCCGCAGGCCCGTGTCCAGGAATCTCATTCGCCCATTTCCTGCGGGACGTTCCCGGCCCGGGAGACGAAGAGGGGCCTGTCCGGCCCCAGCCACCGTCGGGATGCATCCAGGAGGTCTTCGGGAGTGATGGAGAGGGTTCTCCGCAGGCTCTCCAGGTCGTACTCCAGCCCCCTGCCCCTGGCCAGGTGGACCAGGATGTACTCCGCCACGCTGCCGTAGTCCATCCTTTCCAGGGAGTGCCGGCCCACCCGGTAGGCGCAGGCCAGCCTGAGCTCGGTCTCGGTCACCGGCTCGGACGTCATCCTTTCCAGCTCCTCCTTCACCAAGGTCATGGCCCTTCCGGCGCTGGTGCCGCTGGTGGAGAGGTAGAGTATGAGCCTGCCGCATCCGGGCCAGGGGAGGTAGGCGCTCCCCACGGCGTAGGCCAGACCCTCCCGGTCGCGCACCCTGTGGCCCAGGCGGGAGCCTATTCCGCCCCCCAG
>JAWLEP010000065.1:0-2782 GCA_041686025.1 Candidatus Fermentibacteraceae bacterium | reverse complement strand
TGCTTGCGGCGGATCTCCGCCTCCTTCTCGGCCGTAACCCGCTCCACGTCTTCGTCGCGGAATGCCGGATTCAGCAGCACATCCGCCACCGTCCGCAGGACCTCGTCCGTCATCGACGGCAGGAAGGTGGCCATGCCCCTGGAGAACTCCCGTCCCGCACCCAGGTCCAGGCTGCCGCCCCTGTCCTCCAGTACGGCGTGCAGCTGCCTGTAGCCAAGGGACTCCGTTCCCCGCATCATGGATTCGGCGGTGACGGAGCACAGCCCCGCCATCTCCGGCGGCTCCGCGTCGGAGGCCATGGGGAAGGAGAAGGACATCGCCGCCGTGGGGAAGCTGTGGTCCTCGATGACAACGGCCCTGGCCCCGCAGCCCAGCACCCGCTCCACCGCGCCCCGGGAGATGGACCTGCGGGGAAGTGCCAGCAGCCGGTCGGGCACCTGCAGGCCCCGGAGGTCTATGGACTCCGGCTCCCGTACGTCTCCGGGGGGAGCCTCGGAGGGGACCTCCGCGGAGGGGGAGAGTACGCCGCCGCCTGCCGCCGGCTCCATTCGGACCAGCACCGCCCGGTCGGGGGACAGGTACTCTGCGGCCGCCCGCATCAGGTCCTCCGAAGTGGCGCCGGATGCGGTTTCCAGCAGCATGTCAGTCCTGTCGACGCGGTCGAAGCGGGTCACGTCCATCCCCAGCTGGATGGCCCTTCCCGCCGGGTTGGAGGAGGCGAAGAGGGCGTCTGCCCTCAGCCTGGTGGCCAGCGATTCCATCTCCTCGATGCTCAGGGGCTTGCTGGCAAGGTCAGCTATTCCGGACTCAACAACCTCGGTGGCCTCGCTGTGCTCCACCCCCGGGGCCAGCGTGGCGGCGACTACGAAAAGGCCAGGGTCTATCCCGCCCAGCGACGAGGCAGAGACCCCCACCGCCAGTCCCGTCTCGATCAGGGAGGACTCCAGTATTCCGGTCCTTCCCGCGGCCAGCCTCAGGGCCAGCATCTTCAGAAGCGCCGTGTCCGGATGGTCTCCGGCCGGTACCCGGAACCCCAGGGCCAGGCGTCTGAGCATGGAGGGGTGCTCCAGGTCCAGCTCCCGGCGGCCGCGGGGCCGGGGGTCGGGCGCGATCCGGGAAGGGAGAGCGGAGACCGCATCCTCCGAGCCCCCGAAGATCTCGCCGCAGAGCCTCTGCGTACGATCGCCGTCGATGCACCCGCAGATGGAGAGGACCGCGTTCTCGGGACGGTAGAGCTCGCCGTAGTAGTGGAGCACCTTCGCCCGTGTGAATTCCTCCACGTCCTCCGCTGTCCCCGCCACCGGCCAGCGGTAGGGATGACGGGGGAAGGCCTCTGCGTACAGGCGGTCCATCAGCATGCCTGTGGGGTTGTCGCGGCCGGTCATCCGCAGCTCCTCCAGGACCACCTGCCGCTCGGCCGCCACCTCGTCGGCCTCCATGGTGCAGTTGCGCATCCTGTCGGACTCTATCCGCAGTACCCGCTCCAGGCTCCTGTCCGGCACCACGGTGTAGTAGGCGGTCATGTCCCTGGAGGTGAAGGCGTTGGCCACTCCCCCCGCCCTCTTGATCAGCTGCCAGTATCGCGACGGAGGCATCCTGTCGGTTCCCTTGAACATCATGTGCTCCAGGAAGTGGCTGAGTCCCCGCACGCCCTCCCTCTCGTTGCGGGAGCCCACCCGGTAGGAGAGGACGCAGGCCGCCACCGGCGCGTATTCCACCCTGCGCAGGACCACTGTCAGGCCGTTCGGAAGCACTGCCTTTGCGGGACGCTCCAAGTGCCCTCCCCTCCGGAGAAAGCGTCAGCGGGCGAAAATGAAATCTACCCGATTCCACCCGCCGCTGTCACCGGGGCGGGCCCTCCGGGCCCGTCGGCTTGGACGGAAATAGCGGGATCGATATGTTACCCTGACATCAACATACGGAAGGGAGGAACATGTTCGACGCTGCATCAGACGTGCCGAAGCCGGCCAACGAGCCGGTCCTCTCCTACGCTCCCGGGACGCCGGAGAGAGAGACGCTGGAGAAGGAGCTGAAGAGACTCGGGTCAGGGGTGGAGGAGATCCCCCTGGTCATCGGCGGCAAAGAGGTGAAGACGGGTGACATCGGCGAGGTGGTCTGTCCCCACGACCACGGACACGTGCTGGCCCGCTACCACAAGGCAGGCCCCGAGCACGTGGAGATGGCCGTGGAGGCCGCCATGGAGGCGTGGAAGCAGTGGTCGGACATGGACCACGACCAGCGCTTCGCCGTCTTCCTCAGGGCGGCCGAGCTGCTCTCCGGCCCCCGCAGGCATACCGTAAACGCCGCCACAATGCTCAACCAGTCCAAGAACCCCTTCCAGGCCGAGATAGACAGCGCCTGCGAGCTGATCGACTTCTGGCGGTTCAATCCCTGGTATGCCCAGCAGATCTACGCCCAGCAGCCTCCCTACAGCCCCACCGGCACCTGGAACCGTACCGAGTACAGGCCCCTGGAGGGCTTCGTCCTGGCGGTGACCCCGTTCAACTTCGTCTCCATCGGGGGCAACCTGCCCACGGCTCCGGCGCTGATGGGGAACGTGGTCATCTGGAAGCCGGCGTCCTCCGTGGTCTTCTCCAACTACCAGATAATGAAGATCCTCATGGAGGCCGGCCTGCCCGCCGGTGTGATCAACTTCCTGCCCGGGGCCGGATCGAAGATCGGCGACCCGCTGGTGGACAGCCCCCACCTGGCCGGCATCCACTTCACCGGCAGCACCGGCACCCTGCAGCACATGTGGAGACGGGTGGCGGACAACCTGGAC
>JAWLEP010000064.1:0-9612 GCA_041686025.1 Candidatus Fermentibacteraceae bacterium | reverse complement strand
CTCTATACCCTGGTGTAGACGCCGCCGGGCCGCTGGATCACCGAGCCGGCCAGCTCCAGCCGCAGCAGCTCCTCCCGCAGCCGCCCGGGACCGGCGCCGGTGGCCCTGGCCAGCTCGTCCACATGGGCGGGGCCTTCGTCCAGAATGACCAGTATGGAGCCGGCCAGTCCCTCCTGCTCCTCCGGCCCCTGCCCGTCCTCGGTCCGCCGGGGAGATACGCCCAGTACCTCCAGCACCTCCTCGGCGGTGGTCACGGGGGCCGCCCCCTCCCGCAGCAGCCGGTTGGTGCCGGCGGCGGTGGGCCTGGTGGCGTCGCCGGGGACCGCCATCACCTCCCTGCCCTGGTCCAGGGCCGTTCCCACGGTGATCATGGTGCCGCTGCGGGATCCCGCCTCCACCACCACCACTCCCAGCGACAGCCCGCTTATGATCCGGTTTCGCTCCGGGAAGCGGAAGGGCTCCGGGGACGTGCCCGGCGGGTACTCCGAAAGCACGCACCCCCGCCGGCGGATCTCCCCCGCCAGCGATGCGTTCCTCCGCGGATAGAGCACGTCGGGGCCGCTGCCCAGCACGGCGGCGGTGACGCCGCCGCCGGCAAGTGCCCCGGCATGGCTCTCGCCGTCTATACCCCTGGCCATTCCGCTCACCACGCACATGCCGGCGGAGGCCAGGCCGCCGGCCAGCCGGCGGGCCATCCTCCGTCCGTAGATGGAGCAGCGCCGGGACCCGATGACGGCCACGCACGGAAGGCGGGAGAGGACGGAGAGGTCTCCGGTGTAGAAGAGCGCGGCCGGTGGGTCGGGGGCGGCGGCCAGCAGCGGGGGGTAGTCGGGGCGGCCGATGTGGGTGGCGGAGATGCCGGCGTCGTCGATGGCCCTGCCCAGGCCTGCGGCCAGCTCCGGTCCGGGCTCCCCGTCGGGGCTGGTCCGGCGAAGGCTCTGAAGGGCCCCTTCGGCCCCCCGGGCCAGCAGGGGCCTCAGGCCCGCACGGCCCACGCCCCTCCAGCTGCACAGCAGGGCCAGGGTGCGGGTCAGTCCCCCTTCCGGGCCTCCACCACCATCTTGGCCAGCAGAGCCAGGAATTCCTCCAGTCCCTTCCCGGTTGCGGAGCTGAAGCTCACCGTGCCCTCCGGAAGAGCCTCCAGCTCCCTCCTCAGACTATCCTCGTCCAGCAGGTCGGCCTTCGCAAGGGCCACCAGGGTGGCGGTCCTCTCCAGGTCCAGGCCGTACTCCGAGGCCTCCCGGCGCAGCACCTCCAGCTGCTTCGCAGGCGTCACCTCCAGGTCGGGGGCCAGCAGAAAGAGCATGATCCTGTTCCGCTCGGCGTGCCGCAGGAACCTGTGGCCCAGTCCCCTGCCCCGGCTGGCGCCCTCGATGAGACCCGGCAGGTCGGCGATGACGAAGCTGAAGCCCCTGTCCATGGAGACCACGCCCAGAAGGGGCCTGAGGGTGGTGAACGGGTAGTCGGCGGTCCGGGGCCGCGCGGCGGTGACCCGGGAGAGGAAGGTCGACTTCCCGGCGTTGGGGAATCCCACCAGGCCCACGTCCGCCATCAGCTTCAGGTCCAGCCGCAGCCGCAGCCTCTCCCCCGGCGAGCCCTTCGTCCGCTTTCTGGGGGCCCTCCGCCGCGAGGTGGCGAAGGAGGCGTTGCCCCGGCCGCCCCTGCCGCCTTCGGCCATCTTCTCCTCCCGGCCCGGGCGGCGCAGGTCGGCCAGGAGCCTGCCGGTTGCCCGGTCCGTCACCAGCGTCCCCGGCGGAACCCGGAGATGAAGGTCCTTCCCGCTCTTCCCCGTCTTGTTGGAGGACCCTCCCGATGCCCCGTCGCCGGCTGCGAAGATCGCCCCGCTGCGGAAGTCGGCCAGTGTGGTCAGCCTGGGGTCCACGAGGAGGTACACGTCCCCTCCCCGGCCTCCGTTTCCTCCGTCCGGGCCCCCCTTGGGCACGTAGGGCTCGCGGTGGAAGGAGACTATGCCGTCACCGCCGTCTCCGGCCTTCACGATGATGTCTACCCTGTCGGCGAACCTCTGGCCCATCTCCGCTCCTCAAGGCGAAGCGGGCCGGCCCGTGGGTGGGCCGGCCCGCTTTCCGTCCGGCGGGTGCGCGTGCGCTAGTGGCTGTAGCGCTCCACCCTGTCTATCTTCTCCTCGCACAGCGATATGGCGTTCTGCGCGGCGGCCGCCATGTTGGAGGCCTGGTCGGCCCTGTAGCCGGTAACCTGATCGAGGTAGTTTATGGCGGTGTTGAGGTCCTGTATCGCCGACCTCCACACCGGCAGGTTCTCCGGGACCAGGTCGCTTACCTGGGCCTTATCGGTGCCGCTTCTGTAGTAAAAGGCGCCCATCATGTAGTTGGCCACCGGGTCCCTGGGGTAGGCGCTCTTCAGCCGCGAGAAGACGTTCTGCATGGCACCCCGGTCGCCGATGTCCCGGTATACGGTGGCCAGCTGCAGGTATGCCTCACGGCTGCCGGTCCTGTCTATGAGGTCCTCCAGCCTGTCGATGGCGTCGGTGGTCCTTCCCGCCCGGGCCTCCAGCTGCGCCGTGTAGAGGATGGTGTTCTTGTCATCGGGCTTCTGCTCCAGCAGGATGCCGGCCTGGTCGGCCGCCTCGCCGTACTGGCCCAGCTCGGCGTAGGAGTTGATCAGCCTGCGCCTGAGGCTCCTCCACTCGGGCCTGCGCTCCAGGATCTCCCGCAGGTGGGGAATGGCCTCCTCGTATCTCTCCATGTCGAAGTAGAGAAGTCCCAGGGCGTACCTGGTCTGGAGGTTGCCGGGGTCGCTGTCCAGGACGGACTCGAATCCCTCCACAGCCTCCTCGACCCGGCCCATCTCCTGGAAGGCTCTGGCCTGGCCCAGATACGCTGAGGCGTTGTCCGGGTCGATGTCGATGGCCTGCTGGAAGTAATCTCTGGCCTCCTCGTACCTCCCGCGGGCCAGCATCAGCTCGCCCATGCCCGCCAGGGCCCGGGAGCTCTCCGGGTACTGGTCCAGTACCTCCCTGTAGATCTCCTCCGCCTTGCCCACCGAGTCCACCGCGTCCTCCAGGTAGATCTCGGCGAGCTGGAGCCGGGCGTCCATCAGCGAGGGATCGGTCGATATGGCGCTCTTGAGGTTCATGATTGCCATGGGCCAGTTATCTATGTCGATCTGGTACTGGGCCTGGTCGAGGGACGACTGCGCCCGCTGCCCTATCTCGTCGTCTATGGTGGAGGTGATCTGCTCGGCCAGCTCCGCCACCGCCTCGTTGCTCTTCTCGGTCATCCGGGAGGCGGGGTTGATGTTGCTGCCCGAACCGATGACGGCGATGGTGTAGCTGACCTGGTATGATCCCCCGCCCACGGAATTAACATAGCCGTAGATGACCAGATCGGCGCTGACCATCGAACCGGCCTCGCACACGGCATCCGGCGGGATGCCGTGCTGCAGGTCGCCGTAGCCGAGGTCGTCGAAGGCGTCCTCCAGGTCGTCCTGGGAGATGTAAGCGTAGCTCACGCTCTCCTCCAGCCTGTCGGCCAGCTCGTCGGCGAGCTTGTTGCTGATCCATCTGCTGTCGGAGTTGCCATATCCAAACGGCACAACGGCTATGGAAATGGCGTCTTCCGCCTCGGCGGCGATGGAGGTGCCGCAGGCCAGGGCCATGAGGCATCCTCCCATAAGAACCAGTATCCTCACAGTCTCCTCCTCCCGATGTATTCGAAAACGTTTTCTTCCGTTGATTGCAGTCCGTCCTGTTCTACAGAGGCGCCGAAGAGGGTCCGTGGTCGGCGCGACGGTTGGAATCGGAATATTGCATCAATCCCGGCCCGGTGCAACCTGATGCCGACCCGGCCGGTCATGGGAATTCCTCCAGCCAGATATGGTTCCGGGCCCGCAGGTCCCCTCCCCGGTAGGAGAAGAGGCCCGCCTCTCCGCACAGCGTGCAGGAATCCATGTGGTATACGGGCACATCGGCCGGAAGGCCCGCGGCCTCCAGCTGGTCCAGGGCCGCAGCGGCCAGGTCCAGCCTCCCCGGGGGATGGGCCTCGGGGTCGGTGAAGCGCGACATGGCCTTGCTGACCTCCTCCCCCACCCGGTAGCAGCTGCCGCAGATCGCCGGTCCCAGGACCACGGCCAGGGGAGGCCCGGGCAGCGCGTCCAGCAGCCTGCCGGCCACTCCCGCCGCCAGTCCCCGCCAGCCGGCGTGGGCCGCGGCCAGGTGGCGCCGGGTCGCCGCCAGCACCGGAAGGCAGTCGGCCACCCTGAGCGCAGGGAATCGCCCTCCCCTTCGCACCACCATGGCGTCCGCCTCCTCTCCGCCCGTGGGGTCGACCACCAGTCCGGCCCCGTGTACCTGTCTCAGAAGGACCAGCCGGGACCTCTCGGAATCCGTGAGTCCACACCTGCCGCGGAGCTGCACCGCCGCTCCCGCCTCCGCAAGCTCCAGAGAGCACCGTCCGCCCGCCTGCATGGCCAGCTCCGCCGCTCCCAGCCTCACCACCGGTCTACTCAGCTTCCCCCGCCCCGTTCCAGCAGTATCTCGATGGCCTCCTCCTCGCCCGCCCTGCTGAACCCCGGCAGGGAGTCCAGTATGATCCCGCCGTAGCGGGAGGAGACCAGCCTGCGGTCCATGAGGAACACCGCGCCGCTGTCCCGCCGGGAGCGGATCAGCCTGCCCACTCCCTGCTTCATGCGGAGTACCGCCCCGGGCAGCATGTATTCCATGAAGGAGCTGCCGCCGCGGCTCTCGATCCTGTCCATCCGGGCCCGGACCAGGGGATGGCCAGGCGACTGGAACGGAATCCTGTCTATCACCAGGGCCCTGAGGAGGCTGCCCGGGAGGTCGACGCCCTCCCAGAACGAGGCGGTGCCCAGGATGATGCCGGACGGGTCGCGCCGGAACCCCTCCAGTATGGCCCGGCGGGGGACCTCCCCCTGCACGTGCAGGCTCAGCCCCTCCGGCATGCCGGTACGGGCCATTGTCCGCACCAGCTGCAGGTTGCGGTAGCTGGTGAACAGGGCCATGGTCCGCCCCCCCAGCTCCCCGGCCAGCCTGCGGGTCAGCTCCCACACCCGGCGGGAGAGCTCGCGGTGGTCGTCCTGCGAAGGCAGGTTCCCGGGGATGGTCAGGGTCCCCTGGGAGGGGTAGTCGAAGGGGCTTCCCAGGCTCTCCACGTAGGCACCGGAGGCCCCCAGGCGGCCGCAGAAGTAGTCGAAGCTCCCGGCGGCGCTGAGGGTGGCGGAGGTGAGCACCACGGTCCCGAACCTCTCGTAGACGAGTGACCTCAGGTAACCGCCGGGCTCTATGGGCACCGCCCTCACCCGGCTCCCGCGGCCGGCGGACTCCACGTAGACGCACCAGTCCTCCGGGGCCAGGCCCATCAGCTCCCGGCAGCTCTGGGCCACCGTGTCCAGCACCTGCACCGAGGAGGGAAGGCAGTCGGTCTCCTCGCAGGTCTCGGCCAGGGCCGCGGCGGATTCCTCCAGGTCCCTGAGGATATCCACGTGCTCTGCCGGGTCCCAGGGCTCGTCACCTTCCGCGTCCCCCGCCAGCTCCCCCAGGCGCGACGCCAGCGCCCGGAGCCTCTCCAGTATCTCCGCCTTCAGGGCGGTCTTAATATCCGAGAAGGCTATCTCGTCGTACGCCGGCAGCACGGCGCCCTCCCCCAGGGTCAAGCCCAGGCAGCCGCCGGCGGCGTCCTCCAGCTTGTGGGCCTCGTCGGCAACCAGGATGTCCGACTCGGGAATGATGTCTGCCCCGGCCAGGCCCGACAGCAGCAGATGGTGGTTCACCACCACCAGATCGGCCTCCGCCGCCCTCCTCCTGGCCCTCAGGTAGTGGCAGGAGCCGCTGTGGGGGCAGGAGCCCCCCAGGCAGTCCAGCCGGTCGGAGGAGATGCCGGCCCAGACGGAGTAGGGCGGCACCCGGGACAGCTCGCCCCGGTCGCCGGTCTCGGTGGTCTCCGCCCAGGCGGCCAGGTGGTCGGGCAGGTCCAGGGTCCCCGCCCGCTGCTCCCACTTGCGCCTGCAAAGGTAGTTGCGGCGGCCCTTCAGCAGCGCCACTGTGCGGGGGGAGCCGCCCACGGTCACGGCGGCGGGGATGTCCTTTCCTATCAGCTGGTCCTGCAGGGATATGGTGGCGGTGGACACGATGGTCCGGCCCGGGTGCAGCACCGCCGGCAGCAGGTAGGCCAGGCTCTTCCCCACGCCGGTGCCGGCCTCCAGCAGGTACAGCCCGCCGTCCTCCACGGCGTCGGCCACTATCTCGGCCATCCGTATCTGGCTCTGACGGGCGGAGTAGCCGGGAACGGCGGAGCTCAGGTCCCCCGCCAGGAGGTCCCCCACCCTCAGGGCCAGCCTCCGCTCATCCCGCATTCGGCGCCGCCCTTCTCATACCCTCCAGGACCAGCTGCAGGGTCCCTCCGCCGCGGTAGTGGTCCTCCCGCAGCCTGTAGGCCACGTCCACCGGCCCGCGAAGCAGGGGCAGGGCCCCGGCCATGTTGAAGCCAATGGCCCGGTGCCGCCTGCCGCCCAGCACAACGCTGCAGCTCAGGTGCCTGCGGCCGGAGCCCACAAGCCGGGGTCGGTCGATGAGAACCCGCCTGGATATCCACACCGGCTCTGCGTTGCCCTCCCCGAAGGGCCGGAGCGTCTCCAGTGAGCGCAGCGTCTCCATGGAGACCTCCCCCTCCCGCAGCCTGCCGTCCACGTAGAGCACGGGCCCGAAGAGGCCCTCGGGGCTGTCGGCCAGCAGCTCCTCCATCCTCTCCGCCAGCGGCTGCAGTTTCTCGCGGCGCACCCGGAGGCCGGCGGCCATGTGGTGCCCGCCGAAACCCTCCAGCAGGTCCGATGAGTCGCTGAGCAGACCATGGATGGAAACCCCGGGAACGCTTCGGGCCGAGCCGTAGCCCATCTCACCGTCGAAGGCCACCAGCACCGAGGGAAGACCCCATCGCCTGGCCGCCCGGGAGCAGGCTATGCCCACCACGCCCCGGTGCCAGTCCGGGCTGCCCATCACCAGGCTCCGCCGCCCGTCGGCCTCCTTACTCCGATCCTGCACCTCCCGCCATATGTCGGACCCGATCCTGCGGCGGCGGCTGTTGAGGGAGTCTATCTCCCCCGCCATGGCGGCGGCCCGGCCGGGGTCGTCCTCCATCAGCAGCTCCACGGCCATCTCCGCCCTGGCCAGCCTTCCGCAGGAGTTCAGCCGCGGCCCCACCACGAAGGCCAGCTCCCGCTCGGTGAGGTCCGCCGCGGCCACCCGCCCCGCCGAAGCCAGGGCCGCCAGCCCCGCCGGGGGGTTGTTCCCGATGGCGGCCAGCCCCTGCCGCGCCAGCACCCTGTTGTCGCCCTTCAGGGGAACCATGTCGCACACCGTGCCCAGGGCCGCCAGCCCCAGCAGCAGCTCCTGCATCCCGGGGTCCATCCGTCCGTCCAGCAGGGCCCTGGCCAGCTGGTAGGCCACGCCGGCGCCGGAGAGCCCCGACCAGGCGGCGTGGCCGCAGGCCAGGGCCGGGTTCACGATGGCCACCGCCGGGGCGGTGCGCGCGTCGGGCCGGTGGTGGTCGGTGACCACCACGTCCACCCCCCGGGCGGCCAGCGCCTCCACCTCGCAGGCTGCGTTGGTCCCGCAGTCCACCGTCACCAGCAGGCCGGCCCCGGCTTCCAGGGCTGCGGCCACCCCCTCCTCGCCCAGGCCGTAGCCCTCGTCTATCCTGTGGGGAATGTGGTACAGGGGCCTCGCCCCCGCCGCCCGCAGGGCCCTGAGCATGATGACGGTGGCGGTGATGCCGTCCACGTCGTAGTCGCCGTGCACCAGGACCGTCTCCCCCGACTCCGCCGCCCGCCGCAGCCTCTGCAGCGCCCCATGGGCTCCGGGAAGCGCCTCCGGGGGCGAGAGGGATTCCAGGGGGGCCGCCAGGTGGCCCCGGACGTCCTCCGGAGTCACCCCCCTGCGGGCCATAAGCATGGCCACCGGACGGGGCAGACCCGCGTCCCAGCCGGCGGGAAGCTCCCGCAGCTCCAGGCCGGGGGCGGGACGCGGCTTCCATCTGCATAACGGGTAGCTGGTCTCGGGTAACATACTCCGCTCTGTGTTCTGGGCTCCGTGCATGCGCGCGGGGGAAGGCTGTAAGCCGGGTTCTGTGCGGCGCCGCTGGGCGCCCGACGGCCATCCGTCTGGGACCCCGGTCACCCGGGGCCGCAAGCGGCCAACCCGGGGGTCGGCGGGTACGGGCAATACCCGGGCCCCGAAGGGCCTTTCCCCCCTATTTGGCCTTGCACCGGACGAGGTTTGCCGTGCGAAAGCGGTTGCCCGCCTCCCGGTGGGCTCTTACCCCACCCTTTCACCCTTGCCGGGACAGGCCCGGCGGTCTCCTCTCTGTGGCACGCTCTCTCCGTTGCCGGAACCGGGATCTCCCCGGCGTCCCGCCCTGTGGTGCCCGGACTTTCCTCCCCGGCGCAGCCGGGGCGGCCGCCCGCCTTCCCCCAGTGCGCAGGTCTGGGGCCAGTCTGCTCTTATTCCCTCTCGGCGAAGGAGCTGTCGTCGGTCCATACCACGAACCGCCCGCATATGGGGCAGGTGAAGGTCCTGCCGGACTTGATCTCCACGGCGCTCTGGGGAGGTACGTTGGTCATGCAGCCCCCGCAGGCCCCCCGGATCAGGCCCACCACGGCCCTGCCCTTGCCGGCGTCCCGCAGCTGGCTGTACTTGCGCAGGAAGCGCTGCCTGACGCCTTCGGCCAGCTCGTCGCGCTGCTCCTCCAGGACGGCTATCTCCTCCTCCAGCTCGGCCTGCTCCTCCTTCAGCGCCTCCTTGCGTCTCTCGCAGCGGGACACGCTCTTCTCCAGCTTCTTCCTCGCCTGCTCTATCAGCTCGCCGTTCTCCTCCTCCTGGTAGAGCAGCTCCAGTATCTCGCTCTCCAGCTTGTCTATCCTCTTCTCCGCGTAATCTATCTGCTTCAGCATGGACCTGTACTCCTCGTTGGTCTTCAGGTCCAGCAGCTGCTTGCGGTACTCCACCAGCCTCTTCTCGTTCTTCTTCTTCTCATCCTCGCACTCGCCGCGCAGCCTCTCCGCCTCCCGCAGCTCCTCCTCCACCCTCTCGTGCTCCCGGCGGCGCTTCTCCTGGTCGCGCTCGTGAATGGCGATCTCGCCGGGTATACGCTGCAGGTCCTCGCGGAGCCTGTCCAGCTTCACGTCGAGCTTCTGCAGCTGCAGGAGCTGCTCTATGTACTCCTCCATCGGGACCCTTCCAAACCGCCGCCAAGCAGCAACGGTATTCGGCCTAAAATGGTTTCACCACATCAAAAAAGGGGTGCGCCCGAAGGCACACCCCTGTGGGTACAGGAGGCTTCAGCGGCCTCATGTTACCTCTCGCGATCCGGCTAGGCGATGGTGGGCGGGACTGGATTCGAACCAGCGACCCCAAACGTGTGAAGCTTGTGCTCTAGCCAACTGAGCTACCCGCCCTTCCATGGCTTCTGGTGGGCCCACCTGGACTCGAACCAGGGACCGACCGGTTATGAGCCGGTGGCTCTAGCCAACTGAGCTATGGGCCCATCCGGGTTCCGGATATTACTGAATGAGCCCCTTCCTGTCAACAACAAGGAGGCCCACAGGGGAGCATTTATGCAGTCT
>JAWLEP010000063.1:0-9838 GCA_041686025.1 Candidatus Fermentibacteraceae bacterium | reverse complement strand
GAGTCAACTGTGAATCAAGGCCGTCGAATCCATACGTGCCTGGCTGTGGTATGTGTTACAGTACGGTCAGCGGCCCGGCGCCATGGCCATGTCTGAGTGGTGAAATGCCGATTCCATCCTGGGGCATTCTTCCGGGGAGATGCCGTGTCGCTGTGCTGCCGGCCGCCAGCGATGAACAGCCTCTGCAATCCGTGCGGCTATTTCAAGTGCCCAGTGCCCGTCAGACAGCACGCTCGCGGCAAGAGATGCAGCCTGCAGCCTGGCTGGAATCAGTCCGATTCTACCATCCGCCGGTCTTCCTGACTCTTTTCGGAAGTCTCTCCCCTTCCAGGGCGAGGCCGGTGGGATCGTTTCTTACGTCCGCCAACTGGGTCAGCTGATCGAGAAGGCCGAGGGCGAAGAGAACGGCCGCCAGGTTTCCTATTGCTATCCCGGGATGGCCCTTCTCCAGCTTCGAGAGTGTCGTCCGGCTGATGGAGGCTCGTTGAGCCAGAGTCTCAGCGGTGATCCTTCTCCTTATTCGCGCTTCCCTGATGTCGTGGCCCAGCTTTGTCAGGGCGTGTCGGACCGGGATAGGCCTGCCAGCGTTGGTGCTACTTCGCATGATTCTCCTTTAAGTATAGAATACTATACACATACAACGTCATTGTACAGTATACTTGTCATTATGTCAATGCGGTAATGCGGGCCTGCGGAGTGGGCCCTGCCTGCCCGGACGGGCATGCCCCAATCCCCTGTACGGAAAACTTCCCAGCGGCCCGGCCCTTGACCCCGGCGGCGGGGCGGTTGTAGTGTCTTGCCTGCAAGTTGGAACTGTGAAGGGAACTCTGATGACGGAAGCCAGCGGACTCGGATTGGGAGGTAGCGCAAAGGGGCGGTCATTCCGCTCCTTCGTGATGGTCCCCTAGAGGGCCATTCCCGTATCCGGGCTTCGTCCCACCGGCTTCCGTCTTTCTGTATTCATCGCGGGCATGGCTCTCGTTCCTGTGGCGCGGGCGGGGTGCGTCCGTCGTTTTGGGAAGCCGGCAGGGGAAGGGAGCCTTACGTGAAGATCAAGGACCTGTACACCAAGGGGCCTCCGGTGCTGTCTCTGGAGGTGTTTCCGCCTTAGAAGGCGAATGCCTCCCTGTCCGGCGTGTACCGGACGGTGGAGAGGCTGCGGGGGCTGCGCCCCTCCTTCGTGAGCGTCACCTACGGCGCCGGGGGCAGCACCAGGCGTCGGACGGTGGAGATAGCCTCGGAGGTGCGGCGGCGCTGGGGGATCGAGTCGCTGGCCCACCTTACCTGCGCCTGCCACAGCCGCTCGGACATATCGGCCACGCTGGACGACGTGCTGGAGAGCGGGGTGGAGAACATCCTGGCCCTGCGGGGGGACGTACCGGAGGGGGTGTCGAAGGAGTCGGCCTTCCGGGACTACAGGTACGCCTCGGAGCTGGTGCGGGAGGCCCGGAGCCGGGCGGACTTCGGGGTGGCGGCCGCCTGCTACCCGGAGGGGCACGTGGAGTGCAGCCGGATATCCGACGACCTCGACAACCTCCGCGAGAAGGTGGACAGCGGGGTGGACTTCCTGATCACCCAGCTGTTCTTCGACAACAGGATCTACCTGGACTTCGTGGACAGGGCTCGGGGCCGGGGGATAGAGGTGCCCATAGTGCCGGGGGTGATGCCGCTGATGAGCCCGGAGCAGATCCGCCGGATAGTCTACCTCTGCGGCGTGTCCATTCCCGCGGAGGTGCTGCGGCTGCTGGACCGCTGGGGCGACGACCCCGCAGGCCTGCGGCGGGCGGGGACCGGGTACGCCGTCCGGCAGATTGGGCGCCTACTGGACGAAGGCGCTCCGGGAGTGCATCTTTACACGATGAATCGCCATCATCAGATCAGTGATATAGTGAGGGGCGTCGGCTCTCATCGCTTCCTGGGAAGCAACTTGCCCGCCCTGACGGAGGTGGGTATTTGAGCGAGGAGCGGAAGGCCCTTTACGGTGAGATAGAGCTGCGCAAGGTACTCCCCACCCGGTGGCACGTGCTGCGCCGGGCCAACTGCCCGGTGGACGACGAGGGCCTCTACGAGCACGTGGAGACAGCCCTGGACATGCTGGAGAAATCCGCCCGCCCCCGGTGGTGGGCCGTGGACGTAGACGAGGTGTCGGTCTCCGGCCGGGACGTGACATTCGCGGAGATAGAGACCCGCTCCAAGAAGCTCTCCGCCCACCTCGAGGGCGTGAAGCGCCTTACCATCATGGTGGCCACCATCGGCCCGGAGCCCGAGCAGCAGGCCGCCAGGCTCACGGCCAAGGGCCGCCACCTCGACGGCATGATGCTGGACGCCGCCGCCTCGGCCATGACCGAGCAGGTGCTGCGGATCGTCCACCGCAGGGCGCGCAAGCGCATCGGGGCCAAGGGCACCGCCCGAATAGCCCCCGGCTACGGGGACTTCGGCCTGGAGGTGCAGGGCCCTCTGCTTGCGCTGGCGGAGTGCGACGCGATTACCGTGGACCCCGAGTCGCACATGATGACGCCTCGGAAGTCGTCCACCGGCCTGGTGGGCTGGCGGGAGTAGCGTTACGCAGTTCCGCGTAACGCAGAATGCCGTAACCAAACCTGCCGCGGGCATCGCTGCTGGATAGGTATATCGACCGCGCTACTTTGGTCTGCCGGCGCGCCACCTCTCTTGCGTAAGCCATAGGCGGACTCTGCCGGGCCTGCCTTCCTCTACCGCTTCTACGGGGGATGGCCTGTAGATGCGGCCGATAAAGGGTGGGGTATGCGTCGCCAGAAAGTGCCTGATCGGCGTGATAGTCTGTACGAAGTTCCTGGCCAGGATGTCATGGGTACTGTGCCCGCACAGCACAAGAAGCGGAACACCGGCACGCATCACCATCCGGGCTTCCTCCCTGACGTAGCCGATCCGCTTGTTGTGGGTAAGCGCGACCCACCCTCTATCGCCAACGAAGCGAAGCCATTCGACATCGGGTGTGGTCGGGCCGAAGTGGTCGTCGTGCGCCTCTACCCTCAGACCCGATTCTGCTAGGAATGAGGGAAACCGCTTTCCCAGATCCCGGTCGGTGAAGAAGGTGTACTCAGGCGGCTGATTCGTAGAGTATTGCCTCCTCGATCTCCTGCTCGGTAATGCCGTAGTCGTCCGCTATTGACTCGGTGGACTCGCCGGCATCGATCCTCTGGACGATTGCCTGTACGGATATGCCGCTGCTCCTTAGAACGGCGCGGCCGAAGGATACGTAAGGCGAGAGTGCAATAAGCCTCTTTCCCATGTTCCTGGGACTTCTCTCAAAGGGCATGAATGTTCTGGGCAGGCTGTCTGCGGAGTAGTCAACCCTATCCAGGTACTGGAGGAGTAGGTTTCTCATCGCGTACTGCTTTGACTCGGAGAGCTCCAGCAGGCGCCCGTATCTGTCCAGAAAGAGGCGGCCGGCTCCGGTGCGCAGATCGGGGCTGACTAGCAGATGCTCTATGCCGTACTCCTGCTCGGCTATCTCTATGGCCTTCCTGACGCTGTTCAGCGATACCTCATGCACTGTCCTCAGTGCCCTCAGGACATGTGCCTCGATCAGGTTCAGGAACGAAAGACGGGTATCCTCCTCCGTCGGCCTGGTTATGACAGGCTCGAAATAGGCTACATCGGTACGCCGGGGGTATTCCTGGCCAACCACCCAGGATCTGAGCGTGCTTACGGGTATGCCGGTGGCACGGGCTCCCTCTGGGAAGGAGTACAGGGGCTGGGTGCGGGGGTCGCTCCCTCCGTAGAGCATCAGGTCTTGTCCTTCGACAGCTCCAATGGTCGTGTCCATCGCCTACCTCCCTGACACAAATATACAAACACCAAACCCGAAGGTAACCCATGGATGGGCGGTTGATTCCGTTGCCTCGAGCATTCACTCTGAAAATGGAGTGCATGTCCCGAAAAAGTCTTGTGCCAGACTGGGATCATGAAATTCGCGTGATATTCGGGTTCAGTGTGAGTTCCTTTTGAAGGTTGAGTCTGCCGAGTGCTCATTCCCCGAAGGGTACGTACGCCACCGGGATTTGCGTATCTTCCTTTTCCGCTCCTGTTTGGACGCCATGGATCGGAGGGGGACTATGAGCGGCCGAGCTGCTTGCGAAGAGGGTGGCCTTCCTGGACGGGGCCTGCGGGACCACGCTGCAGACGATGGGGATGCCGGCTGAAGCTACCCGAATAAGGCCCTTGTCGCGATCCTCACCCAGGGTGAGGTGTTCCTTTGTGAGTGAATTCCCTGCTTACATACACTGCTTCCTGGCGGTAGACGGACTCCGGGACCACAGGTGTCCAGCTGCTTAGGGCATGGCCCCACTTCTTCAGCTGATGGAGTTCGATTATCGCATCTGCATCAAGTATTACAAGCTTTTTCGCCATAAAGCGGATCAAAGGGATCGATGCCGTATCCGGTCAGCACCTCCGGCAGCAAGCCTACGGAAGTTTCGAGTAGATCCGCCAGCTTGCCCTTGGATATTTCCTCGTCAATGTACAGTTCGTAAGCAGCCATCACATAACTCTCAGGCAATTCGCGAAGGTCATTCGCATCGCTGCATCTCATCAGCCGATCCAAGTCTCTCATTCTCGGTGAGTTCTTGAACTCTTCAACCCTGTCCTGCGTGATCATGCCGAGGTTGCACAGCCGCCACATCAGTGCTTCGGTGCTTACCATGTACCTTCTGGCGAGCTCTATGAGATCTATGCCCCTTATATCTGAGACCTTTTGGTGCAGCTCCTTTTCCACACTGTCCTCCGGGACCAGAAGATGGCTCGCAAATACGTTCGCGAGTGTCTCCAGACGTTCATGTTCCGGAGCTTGGCCATTTTCGGTCACAAGATGGAACACTTCGTGCGCCAGGCTGAAATTCTGGCTCCACCAAGGCTCTTTCAGGTTCAGCAGTATGGCAGCGTCTACCCGTCCAAAGGCAGTTGCGGCAGAACCCATTGATATTGAGCGTCTGTATACCTTGACGTTCCACCTGTCCTCCAGTGCGCGTTCGGTGGATCCAGCGGGATACGCCCCGAGCCTTAGCAGGCTGTTAACCTCGTCCGCCCATTCCGAGACGTCTTCGAAACTGGTTTGAGGAGTAAGCTGAAACGAGACCGCCCTGCAGGAGCTCTCCGCTCCAGAGAGAGCGGCTACGGTCCGAGCATTCTCCATACGTCTTGCCAGTGCTTTCTCGGCCAATGGCTCCGGTTGTCCCCGCCAATGTACCACGGGTGCTGACCGGGGTTCCTCCAGGATCTCCTTCGGGGAGACTGAAAACAGGTCTGCAAGTTCGAGTAGCTCCCACGCTCTGAGCTCCCGACGACCGCGCTCGATGTCGGAAACGGTCTGGACGTTTGCAATGCCAAGACGTTCTGCGAGGTCTGACTGCTTCAGGGAAAGATCCCTGCGAAGCTCGGCTATTCTCCTGCCAATCGAGGCCTTGTCCATTCCACTCCCCTTCTACAGAGAAGATAGCAGGACATGCCATTTTGTCAAGAATATCTTGTATGTACCGGAAAATTTGGGGCGAATGCCCTGAATAGACAACATATCATTGAATTGGGTTCTTGCGAGTCCGCTTGGCTGACTTTCCTTGCGGAAGGGGAACTTCAGAGGGTACTTGCTTACCGTCTCATCTCGGCGCAGCGTTCGCAGCAACCTTGCCCGTCGAAGGGTGATGGGAGGAGGTCTGCGGATAGGGCGCTGCTCAGAAGCACTCGTCGAAGAGACTCTCGATCCTCTTGGCCTCCACTTCGGTAAGGGCAGAGAATTCGCTGTCCCGGGCCCTGTTCGAAAGACTGCCTCCGTTTCTCCGGAGGAACTCGAGGAGAAGTTCGATCTTCCTGGCCGGCATCTCCACGATTCCCGCCATCCCCATGAGGAACCGGTCATGGCTCCGCAGGTACTCCACTTCCCTCGGAAGCACCTCCTCCACCGTCCGATCCACGCAGCCGTACAGGAACCGCGCATGCGGGGTGGCGTCGAAGAACCGGTAAAGATCGGCCGTCTCGCCGAGAACGCACACGTTTCCGTCCTCCGTGGGCTCCCATTTTATGAGGGGCAGGATAGCGGACGAGTAGGAAGCAAGCACGTTGCGGTACTCGTCGACCCGCTCCAGGATGGTCGCGGAAACGGGGAAGACCAGCCCCGGAGGACTGAAGCCCCTTCTGGCCAGCGCATGGTGCATCAGGAACCTGTGCAGACGACCGTTTCCGTCCTCGAAGGGATGGATGTAGACGAAGCCGAAGGACAGCGCAGCGGCGTGCACCACCGGATCGAGCTCGCTGCCGTACGTGCGGTCGAACTCCACCAAACCCTCCATCAGGTCCATCAGGTCCTCCGGGCGGGCTCCGATGTGCTCGGGCAGCGGTCGACGGGTCCGCCTGTCGTGCTGGCCCACGAACACCCCTTCCCGCCGCAGGCCCCTCCGCATGAACCTGAAGTCCCCAATGACGATCTCCTGAAGGCGCTCTAGCTGGGGTACCGACATCTCTACGCTGCCGGCCCGGGCAAGGGCGTTTCCCCAGCGCCGTATCCTGTCCGCGGACGCCTGTTCCCCCTCTATCTCGAAGCTGGCCCTGGAGTCCTCCAGAAGGAGAAAGGCCGACGCACGGGACACTACGTCGGCGGGTACCTCCCTAATCACCCGAAGCGCCCTTCCCTGCAGGTCGGAGCGTCTGAGCCCCTCCAGCTCCCGGTTCCTGAACACCAGGGGGCAGAACTTCCTCGTCCCGGGCAGGTTGTTCCTTACCCTGTGGCGCGAAGAGGTCGTGCCCGGTACGGCGTACTGCATCGAATCGTCAAGCACCTTGGGATAGGAGCTCACGCTTCTGCCCGAATCGGGAAGGCCCAGCATTGATCCGGTAAGCCATTCGTACAGGAACCACAGCCGCCTGGCGTAGCCGCCGCTGGGCGTGGCCCTGACCATGGCCTCCAACGGCTCGGGCCCCACAGCGGCGAACAGCCTGCCGAGAACGGCAAGGTCGACCCCCTCGTACTTGAGAGCGAAGACGAGGTGCCCGGCAAGCGATCTCTCGGGGGCGTGTCGGGGTGTGAGTATCCGCCAGCCGTCTCGGGTGTACCTCCGGTGCCTGGTGCTGATGGCGGCGAGGGTCCGGGGCAGGGGGACTTCCAGACCGAATTCGTCAATGAGAGCGGCATAGCCGACTGGCGCAGCCTTCTCTGGCAGGCGAAGACCCCTGAAGGTGCTCGTGGGATCCATCTCCGGCATGGGCCACCTGTCATCCATGAAAAACGGCCACCTTTCATGAAATACGTATGCTGTCAGGCTAACTCCTGAAAAATGAGTATATATCATGAAAAACATATATGCAAGCCTATATGTATGAAAAATGCATGAATATATTCTGTCTATGTGATTTTCGCTGGGCAGCGGCGATTGCCGGATCCGTTCATGTTTTCCGAAGGGTACGTACGCCACCGGGATTTGCGTATCTTCATTTTCCGCTCATGTGTCGGGGGAATCGAACGGAGGGACCGAGTTGACTGGCCAGGCGCACCGGCTGACCGAGCTGCTTGCGAAGAGGGTGGCCTTCCTGGACGGGGCCTGCGGCACCAGGCTTCAGGCGCTGGGGATGCCGGCTGGAGTGAAGACCGAGCTGTGGGCCCTGGAGCACCAGGGCGTGGTGCGGCGGATGCACCGGGAGTACGCCGACGCCGGGGCCGACATCTGCCTTACGGCCACCTTCGGGGGGACGGCCCACGCCCTGGGCGACCCGGGGGCCGTGGAGCGGGCCAACACCGTCCTGGCCGAGGCGGCGCTGTCGGAGGTGGGCGACCGGGTGATCGTGGCAGCCAGCATGGGGCCCACCGGGGCCGTCATGTACCCCGCAGGGGAGCTGCGCTGGCGGGAGGCCTACGGGCAGTTCGGCCGGCAGGCCCGGGCCCTGGCCGCCGCTGGGATCGAGGTGTTCTTCCTGGAGACCTTCTCCGACCCCCGGGAGCTGAAGGCCGCGGTACTGGCGGTGCGGGACAGCGTCCCGGACGCCTTCATCTCCGCGCAGATGACCTTCGGCGAGGGGGGACGGTCCCTGGCGGGAACCCCGCCCCTGGCCCTGGCGGCCCTGGCGGGCCAGCTGCCGGCCGACGCCATGGGGGCCAACTGCTCCACCGGCCCGGAGGCGCTGCTGCCGGTGGTGCAGGAGATCTGCCCCTTTGCGGAGAAGCCCGTGGTTGTGGAGCCCAACGCCGGCCTGCCCGTGGACGGCCGGTACCGGATGGGTGCTGCGGAGTTCGCCGGATGGGCCGAGGACCTGGCCTGGGCCGGGGCCGCCGTGGTGGGCGGCTGCTGCGGCACCGGGCCCGACCACATCCGGGAGATGGTGGAGCTGGTGGGCCGGAGGCCCCGGGCGGATGTGGATAGGGAGACGCTTGCCGTGTTGAGCTCCGTCGACCGGGTGGTGGCCCTGGGCTCGGGGCCGGTGTCGGTGGGCGAGCGCGTAAACCCCACCGGACGGAAGGCCCTGAAGCGGGCCATCAGGGCCGGGGACGCCGACGCCGTGGTGTCCGCCGCCCGCAGCCAGGAGGCCGCGGAGGTGCTGGACATCAACCTGGGCCTGGAGCGGATGGTGCCCGCCGGGCTGGTGGGGGAGGTGTTCGCGCGGCTGGCCTCGGGGCAGCCGCTGTCGGTGGACCTCTCCACCCCGGAGCTGATCGAGGAGGCCTTCCGGCAGTACGGGGGCGTGGGACTGCTGAACTCCCTCACCGCCACCCGGGAGGACATCGAGGGCAAGGCCCGGATACTGCTGCGCCACGGGGGCTACGCCGTGCTGCTGCCCCTGGACGAGGACGGCCTGGGGGAGACCGTGGCCCAGCGGCTGGAGAAGACCCGCCGGGGCCTCTCGCTGCTGGCCGAGCAGGGCTTTCCCCGGGAGAGGGTGATCGTCGACCCCATCGTGCAGGCGGTGTCCGCCGGCAACGACCCGGGCCTGACCCTTCGGACGCTGGCGGCCCTGAAGGAGATGGGCCTGCTAACCATCGCCGGGGTATCCAACGTCTCCCACGGCCTGCCGGCCCGGGGAGGGGTGAACGCCGCCTTCGGGGCCATGCTGGCCCGGCAGGGGCTGGACCTGGCCATAGTGGACGTGCTGGACCCGGTCGTTGCGCCGGTTGTGGAGGGGGCGCGGCTGCTGTGCGGCGGGGTCTCCGCCGAGGAGTACGCCGACCGCAACGCCGGACGGGCCGGGGAGGGGGAGGAGGTCGAGCCCGCCACCCCCTCCGAGGAGCTGGCCGCCTGCATCCGCCGCGGAGACCGCGGAGGCGCGGGCAAGCTGGCGGAGTCGCTGCTTTCTGCGGGCATGGAGCCGCAGGCGCTGGTGGAGCGCTGCCTGGCCCCTGCCATGGAGCGGGTGGGCAGGCTTTACAGCCGCCGCAGGCTCTTCCTGCCGCACCTGGTGGCCGCCGCCGAGGCCTCCCGGGCGGTGATGTCCCGGCTGGAGCCCCTGCTGGCGGAGGCCGGTGGCTCACCCCGTGGCGTGGTGGTGCTGGCCTCGGTGAAGGGCGACATCCACGACATCGGCAAGAGCCTGGTGGGGCTGTTCCTGGGCAACGCCGGCTGGGAGGTGCACGACCTGGGCTGCGACGTGGCCTCGGAGAGGATAGTCTCGGAGGCCCGGCGGCTGGGGGCCGACGCCATCGGGCTGTCGGCTCTGATGAGCACCACCGCACCCCGGATGGAGGAGGTCATCGGCCTGGTCCGGGAGTCCGGCCTGGACTGCCGGGTGATAGTGGGCGGCGCCGTGGTGAGCGCCGAGTACGCCGAGAGCATCGGGGCCGACGGCTACTCGGCCGATGCCTACGGGGCGGTGGCCCTGCTGG
>JAWLEP010000062.1:0-11398 GCA_041686025.1 Candidatus Fermentibacteraceae bacterium | reverse complement strand
TGGTGCGGTTCCAGTGCGGCTCTCTGGTGAGCACCGGCAGGCTGGAGGTGGTTGGCGCTCCGGACTGATCCACAGATACTGCCAGAACGGGGCGGCGGGAAGACCCGCCGCCCACTCCGATACGCCGCGCTGTCCGGGGCCGGCTACCTGCCCGGGCACTCCCCGGCGATCTCCTCGGGGATGCCCTTGTCGCCGTAGGCCCGCCGGAAGTGCTCGGCGAACTCCCCCGCCAGCTTCTCCGCCCGGGCCCGGCAGGCGGCCGGGTCGTCCCAGGTGCGCTCGGGGGTGAGGATGGTGGTGTCCTCGATGCCGGGGCAGGTGAGGGGCACCTGCACCTTGAACACCGGGTCGCTTCTGTACTCCACGTCCTCGAGCCTCCCCGAGAGGGCGGCGTTCACCATGGCCCGGGTGAGGGGCAGGTCGATGCGGCTGCCCTGGCCGTAGGGGCCGCCGGTCCAGCCGGTGTTGATCAGGTACACCGACGTGCCATGGCGCTCCATCCGCTCCCCCAGCATGGTGGCGTAGACATCGGGGTTGCGGGGCATGAAGGGCTCGCCGAAGAAGCGGCTGAACACCGTCACCGGCTCGGTAATGCCGGTCTCCGTCCCGGCCAGCTTGCTGGTGTACCCCATCAGGAACCACAGCATGGCCTGCTGCCGGGTGAGCTTCGACACCGGCGGTATCACCCCGTTGGCGTCCGCGGTGAGGAAGAGGATGGTCTCGGGATGTCCGGCCCGGGAGCTCTCCTTGATGTTGGAGAGGTAGCGCAGCGGGTAGGAGCCCCGGCTGTTGGGGGTGAACCGGTCGTCGTAGAGGTCGAACTCCCCCCAGGGGTAGACCATGGCGTTCTCCACTATGGCGCCGTGGCTGCGGTAGTCGTCTTCGTGGAAGCAGGCGTTGTGTATCTCCGGCTCCTTCTCGGCGCTGAGGTCTATCAGCTTGGCGTAGCAGCCGTTCTCGAAGTTGGAGATGCCGTTGTCCGACCAGCCGTGCTCGTCGTCGCCCAGCAGGGCCCGGGAGGGGTCGGCGGACAGTGTGGTCTTCCCCGTCCCCGACAGGCCCAGCAGCAGGGCGCTGTCGCCTTCCCGGCCCTCGTTGGCGCTGCAGTGCAGGGGCAGTATTCCCTCCTCGGGAAGCAGGTAGTTCATGACGGTGAACATCAGCTTCTTGACGCTTCCGCCGTAGGCGGAGCCGAAGACCACCCCCAGCCGGCGGTCCATGTCCATCCCCACCATCATGGTGGAGGTGTGGCCCAGCCTGGGGTCGATGCGCAGCCGTCCCTGGTACCTGTCCGGGTCCAGCTTGTGGTAGGGAAGCACCACCAGGTGGAAGGGCTGGTCGGCGAAGACGCTGCCTGACAGCAGCTCCTCGTCCCGGGGCCGGAACATGTTGTCGGTGAACAGGGCGGTGAGGGCCCAGTCGGTCACCGTGTGCACGGGAAGGGCGTAGGCGGGGTCGGCGCCCAGCATCCTGTCGGTGGCGTAGAGCCGGGGGCTCTTCTCCAGCAGGTCCAGGGCGTCGGACATCACCATGTCGAAGGTCTCGGGGTCCACCGGGATGTTGTTGGGGCTGGTCCAGTCGATGGAGCTTCTGCTCTCCGCCCGCTCCACTATTACCGTGTCCTTCGGGCTGCGGCCGGTGGACTCGGTGGGAGTCCACGTGGCCAATGCCCCGCAGGCGCTGACCATGGCCTCGCCGTTGTCAACGCCTTCCTCGATCATCTGGCTGCGGGGGATGTTGCGCTTCACGCCGTCTCCGCCCAGAAGCCTCTCAATCCGTGTCCTGTGGTCCATTTCATCCTCCCGGAAGGGGCGTCGTTTGCTTTGAGTTGATAAGCATAAGTACTGCGGACGCCGGGGCCAAGACTGACGGGGCGGAGGGCCGGGGCTTATGTTCTGCTGTCCTTCTTTCTGAGAGGTGATGCCCTTGGTTCTGGTGCTGTTCGACGTGGACATGACCCTGCTGGACAGCGGGGGCGCCGGCTCCTGCGCCATGGAGGACGCCATGGACGCCTGCGGCGGCGGGCGGGGGGCCTTCGGGAAGGTGGAGTTCGCCGGCCGCACCGACCGGCTGATACTGCTGGACGCCCTGGCCTGCGTCACGGCCCCCTCTCCCCCGGCCCTGCAGCGGCTGAGGGAGGAGTACCTGCGCTGCCTGGCCCGCAACCTGGCCAGCCCCGACAGCGGGGCCAGGGCCCTTCCCGGGGCGGCCGAGCTTCTGCAGCGGCTGGCCGGCGAGGAGGACGTGGTCTCGGGGATACTCACCGGAAACTGGCGGGAGGGGGCGTGGCTGAAGCTGGCCCGGGTGGGCCTGGACGGCTACTTCCGCTTCGGCGCTTTCGCCGAGGACGGCCCGCAGAGGCGGGACCTGGTGCCGGTGGCCCTACGGCGGGCCACCGCCTATGTCGGCCGCGAACCGGACGGCGCATGCTGGGTGGTGGGTGACACGCCCCACGACATCGCCTGCGGAAGGGCCCACGGCCTCAGCACACTGGGGGTGGCCACCGGCCCCTACGACGAGGCCACCCTCTCCCATAGCGGTGCCTCCGAGGTGGTCTCCGGCCTCTCCGACACGGGCCGGCTTCTGTCGATTCTGCTGGGCAGAAGCCGGTGAGAACGGCCCGCGACCGGGTGGCCGAGTGGGCCTGGTGCCTCTACGACTGGGCCAACTCGTCCTTCGTCACAACCATCACCGCTGCGGTGCTGCCGGTGTACTTCGCCGACGTGGTCTGCGGCACGGAGACCGTTACCTGGAACCTCCTGGGCCGAAGCATGGACAGTACTGCCACCTCCCTGTGGGGCTACGCCATGGCTCTGGCGGCAGCGGTGGTGGCCCTGCTGTCGCCCCTGTTCGGCGCCGCGGCGGACGCCTCCCGCAGCCGCAAGCGGCTCACCGGCCTGCTTACCGCGGTGGGCGTTGCCTCCGCCGGCCTGCTCTCCCTCACCGGCGAGGGGGACATATGGCCGGTGCTGGGACTGCTGGTGGCGGGGCAGATAGGCTTCGCCGGCTCCAACGTCTTCTACAACTCCCTGCTGATGTCGGCGGCCCCGCCGGAGAGGCGCGACCTGGTCTCCGCCCGGGGCTTTGCCATGGGCTACCTGGGGGGCGGGCTGCTGCTGGCGCTGAACCTGCTGATGATCCGCCGTCCGGGGATGTTCGGGATGTTAGACGCCGGGCAGGGAACCCGCATGTCTTTCCTCTCCGTGGCGGTCTGGTGGGGGCTGTTCTCCCTGCCGCTCTTCCTGTGGGTCCCGGAGGGCCGCGGCGGCAGCGCCAGGGGTCTGGGAGCCGCGCTGCGGGAGGGCCTGTCGCGGCTGGCCGGCACCTTCCGCCACATAGGCGCCCACCGGGACGCATTCCGCTTCCTGCTGGCCTACCTCCTGTACAACGACGGGGTGCAGACGGTGATCATGATGGCCACCGTCTTCGGCAAGGCCGATCTGGGACTGGGAACCGGCCACCTGATAGGGGCGCTGCTGATGACCCAGGCCATAGGGGTGCCCGCCAGCCTGGCCTACGGGTCCCTGGCCACCAGGTTCGGGGCGAAGAGGATGATAGGTGTCGGAATCGCCGGCTACCTGGCCATAATCCTTTACGCCTTCCGAATGGAGGCGGCCTGGGAGTTCTGGGTGCTGGCCGGTGCGGTGGGGCTGTTCCAGGGGGGCATCCAGGCGGTGAGCCGCAGCTACTTCTCCACCATGGTCCCCGAGGGTATGAACGCCGAGTACTTCGGCTTCTTCTCCATATCCACCCGTTTCGCCAGCATATTCGGCCCGCTGCTGTTCGCCCTGGTGAGGGACCTGACGGGAAGCGCCCGAGGCTCCATACTCTCCCTTGCGGTGCTTTTCCTGGCCGGGGGCGGGCTCCTGGCCACCGTTGGGAGGGGTGAGCGGGCATGACCTTCGGGCAATGGCTGGACATCTTCTGCGTGGCCACGCTTCTGGCCATCTTTCTGCAGGAGTTCCTCCACCGCCATTACCAGGACCGGCCGCAGGGGCTCGCCCGCCACCTGGACGAGAGCAGCGCCCCGGGGGCTACCAGGTCGTGGCGGCACGTGACAAAGCAGCTGCGCATCGTCAGGATCGTGCAGCTCTTCCTGACCATGTCCGTCTTCGCGGTGGCCGCCAACATCACCGGGCACCGCGTGCTCATCGACCGCCTGGGGCAGGTGTGCGCCCTGATAATGCTCATCCAGCTGGTTCGGATGTTGGGCCGCAGGGTGATAGACCGCTGGATCGTCCTGACCATCCTGGGCGCGGAGCAGGCGGTGCTGCTTCTGGTGGTGATATTCCTGGAGCCGGTGACCCCGGAGAGAACCGAGCTGGCGGGCCTGGAGTGGCTGGGCGGGGCCGCCGCCATCCTGGCCACCGCCGCCCTCTCCATCTCATTCGCCTTCGCCCTCAGCTTCCTCATCAAGCTGAAGATCCCCGAGCGGTCGGGCCTGTTCTACGAGCTGCCCCCCCTGGTGGTCGCCGAGCACTGGGTGAGCCGGCTCTCCATGGCATCCACCTGGCTGTTCGTGGTCTCCTTCGGCGCCTTCCTGGCCACCGTGCTCATGGAGGGCATGGCGATGTGGCCCTTCATCTGGGTGGGCTGCATCACGGCCCTGCTGCTGGGGTCGCGGCTGGCCGCCCGCAGACCCGCCGCCTACCATCCGGGGCTGGCCGTGATGCTGGTGCTGGCCAACCTGGGGGCCCTGGCCCTGATAGTCTCGGGAGGGCTGTCCCCTGGGGCGTAGCCTGCCGCTTCTGGTCCAGCTGCCGCTGCATCCGGCCGCCCCCGCCGAGCCCACCGGAAACGTACCCTTCGCCGGGGCCTGCCTGGCGGCCGCCGCCGACCTTCCCCCGTCATCCGTCCTGGAGCAGGACGCCGCGGACGGGCTGGGCGACCGGGCCCTGGTGGATGAGATCCTGTCCCGCGAACCCTCACTGGTGGGCTTCACCCTCTACTCCTGGAACTCCGAGCGGTCGGCCTTCATCGCCGGCAGGCTGAAGCGGCTCCGGCCGGAGCTGCCGGTGGTGGCCGGGGGTCCGGAGGTCTGGCCCGGCAACCGCTGGCTCCTGGAGGATCCGGCCTTCGATCTGCTGGTGTGCGGCGAGGCGGAGGGCGTGGCCCGCCGGGTCCTGGACCCGGTGGGAGCACCGGAGCTGTCCGGGAGGGCACGTCCCCTGGTGGCGGGGGCCTGCGAAGCTTCCCCCGGCAGCTGGCCCGACCCCTACCTCAGCGGCCACATACGGGCGGGCGGGTCCGACTCGGTGTATCTGGAGACCGTCCGGGGCTGCGGGAGCTCGTGCATCTTCTGCTCCTACCGCCGCTCGCATCCCCTTCCGCGGATCATGCCCGCCGCCCGGGTCCTGCAGCGAGTGGGCCGGCTTCCCGGAGGCGAGATAACCTTCCTGGACCCCACCTTCAACACCAGGCCGGACCTGATGGAGCTGCTTGCCGGCCTGCAGGATGCGAACAGGAGCCTCTTCGCGGAGGTGCGGGGAGAGCCGGTGGACGGGAAGACCGCGGAGGCCATGTCCCGGGCCGGGTTCGTGAGTGTGGAGGTGGGCCTTCAGTCTACCGACCCGGAGGTGGGCAGGCTCTGCGGCCGGGGGGGCGACCCGGCCGCCGCAATGCGCGGTGCCGTCCGCCTCAGGGAGGCGGGTGTGGTGCCGGTCATGGACCTGATCATGGCACTCCCCGGCGACTCGCCGCGGAAGGCCCTGCGCTCCACCGCAGAGCTGTGCGACCGGGGCCTGGGGGCGGACGTGCAGGTGTTCCCCCTGGCCGTCCTCCCCGGCACCGAGGTGCGCAGGCGGGCGGCCGCTCTGGGGGTCGACCACATGGACCGCCCTCCCTACCTGGTCCTCTCCACGCACGGCTACCCCTCCGCGCAGTCCATCGCCGCCACCAGGCAGCGGATGGGCGACCTACTGGGCTACAGCCTGCACGTGGACACCCGCCCGGCCCTCACCGACGGCTGGCCGGGATCCGAGAGGGTCCGGGCCGGGGATCCTCCGCCGGCGGAGCCGCCGCCCTCCCGCAGGCACGGCCGCCTGCTGGTGGAGGGCAGCGACCTGTGGGCGGACAGGGAGAACGTCCTGGCCCACGTCCGCAGAAGGCTGGACGCCGACCCCTTCTGCGTGCTGGACCTGGTGCTGGTCCCCTCCGCCCCCTTTCCCCTGGACCTGCTGGACCTGCTGGAGCAGGTGCAGCCGGCCGACGACTACGCCCAGCGCATGGCCCGCTACCTGGGCACCCGCGGCAGGCTGCGGGTCTCGGTCCTGGTGGAGGACCGGGAAGCGGCCCCGGACGACTGGCTGGCGGCGGCCGCAGCAGTAGTGCCGGTGGCGGTGGACGTGGAGGAGCCCGACGGCCTGCCCCCTTCCCTGCTGCGGGCGGGTGTGGGGGTCCGGCTGCCCGGCCGCTGCCTCATCGGGCCCCTGGCCCGGAGGGCGGTGGTGCCCGACCGGGTCTTCTTCCGGGAGTCCTCCATGGAATCGGCCTGGTCCGCGGAGATCCTCGGCCTCACCTGACGGGGACGGAGATAAAATCCATCAAATCCGCTGACCGTTGATGAGCTGTGTCTGCCATCAATCAGGCGATGTTAACACACAGATAACACCCTGGCGCCATCCTCGCTCCATACCGGTGGAAGGGAACACCCAATGGGCAGGATGGCGCGCACAACCCTTGCGGACCTCTACGGCCGCTGCCGCAGGAATCCGGTCTGGATCGACTCGGGCAGTCGGCTTGTGTTCATGAGCGACTGCCACCGGGGCAACGGCGGATGGGGCGACGACTTCTCCCGCAACCGTCTCCTGTTTCTCCACGCCCTGGGCCACTACACCGGCCGGGGCTTCACCTACGTGGAGGTGGGCGACGGCGAGGAGCTGTGGGAGAACTCCTCCTTCGCCTCGGTCCACTGGGCCTACAGCGAGGTCTACATAAGGCTGGGATACCTGCACGCGGAGGGCAGGCTGATCTTTCTCTGGGGGAATCACAACAACGTCTGGCGCCAGCCGCAGAGGGTGCAGGCCGATCTGATGCCCGCCCTCTGGATGTACTACGACGGCAGGGTCAGCCCCCTTCTGGAGGATCTGGGGCGGGAGAGGGTACTGGACGCCATCGCCGGACGGGCCCGGCCGCCGGTGCGGCCGCTGTTCCGTCCCCTCGCCGCCAGAGAGGCGGTGGTGCTTCGACACCGGAGCAGCGGCGGAGAGATACTGGTGACCCACGGCCACCAGGGCGAGCTGTGGAGCCACCGGATATGGCCCCTGAGCCGGTTCCTGGTGCGCAGGATCTGGAGGATGCTCCAGAACGCCGGCCTGCGTCCCAGGATCACCCCCGCCGGCAACTACGCCCTGATGCGGGAGACCGAGAGCAGGCTGACCCAGTGGTGCCGCCGAAGCGGCATACCCCTTATCGCCGGCCACACCCACCGGCCGGAGCTCCCCTCCCCCCAGGACCCGCCCTACATGAACTGCGGCAGCTGCGTCCACCCGCGGTGCATAACGGCCCTGGAGATCGAAAGAAGCGAGGTGAGCCTGGTCAAGTGGCACGTCTCCACGCAGACGGCAGAGGGGCTGGGACAGGGCTCCAGGCTGCGGCTGATGCGTACGGTGCTGGAGGGGCCGGTGCCCCTGATGGAGTACTTCAGGAAGTACGGGAGAGGCGGGGCCGCTGCGTACGGGCCTCGTACGGCCCGCACCAGCGGGGCGGCGGTATAGTCCTAGGGGCTTCCGGGCAGAAGAGCCCGGGACAGCTGCTCCACCGAGGGGACGGTCAGGTCCGGTCCCGCGTTCCGGAGCTCTTCGGCGGACCCGAAGCCGTAACCAACCGCCACACAGGGAAGACCCAGCTCCCGGGCGGCCAGCACGTCGTCCTCCCGGTCCCCCACAACCACCATGCTCCTGCCATTCAGTACCGGGAGCTCGGTCAGAATCCCCTCGATGATGGCCCGCTTCGACCGGCCGCGGTCCGTGCTTCCCCCCCGGGCGGATATGAACATGGAAGTCAGGCCATGACTCCGCATCAGCCTTGATACGTAGATGGAGTCTCTGCAGCTGACGCCCACCAGGCCGGTCCTGGCCTGTCGCAGCCGTTCGAGCATCGCCTCCACGCCATCGTATAGGCGGATGTCGTCGATTCCGTACTCCAGGTAGTGCTGCCGCATGCTGTCCGCCGCCCTCTCGGCCTCCATCCGCTCCAGGCCGTAGTAAAGAGAGAAGCCCGCCTCCAGGGGCGGGCCTACCAGCCTTCTCAGCCGGTAGGGGCTGCCCTCCCTTATGCCCAGGCGAAGCAGGGCGTGCCTGGCAGCCTCGATGAGGCCCGGGCCGGGGTCGAACAGAGTGCCCTCCAGATCGAAGAAGACCACATCGTATCTGGCGCTCAGTGATTCCTCCCCCTGAGTAGACATTCCTTGCCAACGGATAGTCTACTGCCCAGCGGGCTATAATACAAATCGCAGGCCTGCATATTGCTCATAATATATCATAAGCGTGGGCCTGCTTCCACGCTACGTCGCAGGCGCTTGACTGCGGATTCCCCACCTATTAGGTAAGCCTAATGCGGAAAGGGGGAGGCTTGGAAGTCGGAGTCCTCTCGGAGAGCCTCGAGGACTATCTGGAGACCATCTACAACCTCCTGCAGGAGAAGGGCGAGGCCCGGGTCAGCGAGATAGCCGAGAGGCGGGACGTCAGCATGGCCAGCGTCTGCCAGGCCCTGCAGAGGCTCAACAAGGAAGAGCTCATCACTTACGGGGCGAGAGAGATGCCGGCGCTGACCCCCAAGGGCAACCGGCTGGCCCAGAAGATCGCCAGCAGGCACCGGTTCGTACGCAAGTTCCTCTCGGAGATACTGGGAGTCCAGGGGGAGGCGGCGGAGCGCGACGCCTGCCTGCTGGAGCACCACCTGAGCCGGGAGACCCTCTCCCATCTGGTGGCCTTCACCCAGTTCGCCGAGAGCGCCCGCGCAGACGGCGAGACGGTGCAGAACGCCTTCCGCCGCTGCGAGCAGTCGGGCTTCGTAACCGCCCCGGACAGGCCGCAGGGCAAGCGCCGCCGCCGCTACAAGGGCCAGCACGAGGGCCCGGTACTCTCCGAGCTGGAGCCGGGCGACTCGGCGCGGGTGGTGCATCTGCACGCCAGCTGCGCCGTCCGTCAGAGGCTGGTGGACATGGGCATTCTCCCGGGAGTGGAGCTGACCCTGGTCCGCAAGGCCCCGCTGGGTGATCCGGTGGAGGTCCGCGTCCGCGGGTTCAGCCTCTCTCTCCGGCGCGAAGAGGCCCGAGCGATAGAGGTAGACCGGCTCTGATGAGACAGATCAACGTAGCCCTGGCCGGCAACCCCAACGCCGGCAAGACCTCCGTTTTCAACGCCCTTACCGGTGCCAGCCAGCACGTGGGCAACTACCCCGGGGTGACCGTGGACACGGTTGTGGGCAGCAAGGTCCATCGGGACTGCGAGATAACATTCATAGACCTCCCGGGCAGCTACAGTCTCACCGCCCACTCCGACGACGAGCGTGAGGCCCGGAGGATACTGCTTCACAACCCCCCGGACCTGATCATCAACGTGGTGGACGCCACCAACCTGGAGCGCAACCTCTACCTTACCGTGCAGCTGATGGAGCTGGGCTACCCCCTGGTGCTGGCCCTGAACATGAGCGACGAGGCCGAGGCCCGGGGATCGATGCCCGACACGGAGGTGCTGGGGGAGATACTGGGCGCCGATGTGATTCCCACGGTGGGCCACCGGGGAAAGGGAGCACGGGAGCTGCTGGACCGGGTGGTGGAGAGCTGCGACGCGGAGGCCCATCCCCGTCGGGTGAGATTCGGCAGGGACATCGATCCCATACTGGACTCGATGGCCCGCAACATCTCCGAGGCTGGGGAGGAGCTCTACCCTCCCCGCTACGCCGCCGCCAAGCTGCTGGAGGAGGACCCCGAGGTAGTAGCGCATCTGGAGGACAGCCTCCCCCCCGAGGAGATGGAGGCCATGCAGGCCACGGCGCAGGCGGCCCGCAAGCACCTGGAGGACATCTTCGGCGACCCGCCGGAGGTGGTGCTGGCCGAGCTGCGGCACGGCATAGCCGCCGGTGCCGCCAAGGAGTCCACGCCCGAGCATACCCACAGGTCCACCGCGCCCGACACCACCCACCGCATAGACAACGTCCTGCTGAACAGGATCTTCGGCCTCCCCCTCTTCGCCCTGGCCATGTACCTGACCTTCTGGCTCACCTTCACGGTGGGGAGTCCGCTGGCGGGGCTGCTGGAGTCCCTGTTCGGCCTGCTGGCCGGGCTCCTCCAGGGCTGGCTCCCACCGGGGTTGATACGCTCGCTGCTGGTGGACGGCATAATCGGGGGCGTGGGCGGGGTGCTGGTGTTCGTGCCCAACATAGCGCTGCTGTTCCTGGCCATATCCATCATGGAGGACACCGGCTACATGGCCCGCGTGGCCTTCCTGATGGACCGCTTCATGCACAAGATCGGCCTGCACGGCCAGAGCTTCATACCCATGATCATCGGCTTCGGCTGCACCGTTCCTGGCGTGATGGCCACCCGGGTCCTCAGCAACCGCCGCGACCGGCTGGTGACCATACTGGTGCTGCCGCTGATGTCGTGCAGCGCCAAGCTGCCCGTCTACCTGCTGGTGGCCGGGGCATTCTTCCCCGGGCAGAGGGCCATGGTGCTGTGGCTGGTGTACCTGGGCGGAATCCTGCTGGCCATCGCGCTGGCCAAGCTGCTGCGGGTCTCGGTCCTGCGGGGCGCCAACAGCCCCTTCGTGATGGAGCTGCCCCCCTACAGGCTGCCCACGCTGAAAGGGATCCTGCAGCACGTATGGTTCCGGGCCAGGCACTACGTGGCCAAGGCCGGGACCATCATACTGGCCTTCTCCATCGTCCTGTGGTTCCTCAGCTCATATCCCAAGCCCGAGCAGCACCCGGTGGACGGCCTGATAGACTCCGGCCGCCTGGAGCTGGTGGAGGAGGATGGCGAGGTCAGCGCCCTGCGACTGGAAGACGACAACGACGTGCGGGGGACCATAGACCGGGGCCAGCTGGCCGCCGCCCGCAGGGCCGAGGAGATGGATCACTCGCTGGCCGGCAGGCTGGGCCGCGGCCTGGAGCCCGCCATGCGCCCCCTGGGCTTTGACTGGCGGATAAGCACCGCCCTGGTGGGTGCCCTGGGGGCCAAGGAGATCTTCGTCTCCCAGATGGGCATTCTGTTCTCCCTGGGCAGCTCTGAGGCCTCGGTGAGCCGGCTGCAGGGCATACTCACCGACCGATACACGGCCCGGACCGGCATCTCCATACTGATCTTCGTCCTGGTGATGGCCCCCTGCATAGCGACCTTCGCCATAGTGCGCCGCGAGACCGGCAGCTGGGCCATAGCCGCAGGGCAGTTCGTGGG
>JAWLEP010000061.1:0-12049 GCA_041686025.1 Candidatus Fermentibacteraceae bacterium | reverse complement strand
GACCAGACCGAGCTGGTGATATTCGTAACGCCGCACATTATCCGCCCCTACTAGAGGCGGGATGATCCGGCTGGGGCGGGGAACGTGGAAGGGCCATGTTCTCCGCCCCGCTTTCAAGTGCAGGCCCACCACCTCGCGGGTCAGGGAGGCCGTTCTGGACATCCTGGGCCCGGGATGGATGGAGGGAAGGAGGGTCTGGGACCTCTACGCGGGCAGCGGGGCCATGGGGCTGGAGGCCCTGGGATGCGGCGCGGCAAGGGCGGCTTTCGTAGACACCAACCCCAAAGCCTGCTCCCTGATCCGCGGCTTTCTGCGGGAGAGGGGGGCCCTGGACAGAGCCCTTATACTAAGGGGTGACGTTCGAAGGCGCCTGGACGGGATCGGCTTCGTGCCGGACCTGGTCTTCGCCGACCCGCCCTACGACGACGGCGCAGCCTACGAATGGCTGGCCCGCCGGCCCTGGAGCGATATTGCGCAGTCGGGGGGCAGGGTATTCGTGGAAGCCGGCCCGGGAACGGAGATGCCGGGCTGGAGACGGAGGAGCTACGGCGGCACTCTTCTGTTCGAGCTGCAGACCGGAAGGGAAGCAGAGCAAGGATGATGGCCCTCTACCCGGGCACGTTCGATCCCATCACCAGGGGACATCTGGACATAGTCGAGCGGGCGGCGGAGATATTCGACGGCCTGGAGCTGGCGGTGGTGATGGAGGGCGGCAAGGAGATGTGCTTCAGCGCCGACGAGAGGCTTTCGCTGGCCCGGTCCTCGGTGCTGGAGGCCGGCCTGGACGACAGGGTGGAGGTAACGCTCTTCGACGGCCTTCTGGTGGAGTACATGCGCCGCCGCAACCTGCGGGTGTTCATCCGCGGCCTTCGGGCCACATCCGATTTCGAGTACGAGTTCCAGATGCAGCTGATGAACCGCAGGCTGGCCCCGGAGATCACGGGGATATACCTTATGCCTGCAGAGAACAACATGTACATATCGTCGACCCTGGTGAGGGAGATCGCCCGCTATCGGGGGGACCTCTCCTCCTTCGTGATGCCGTCGGTCGAGAGTGCCCTGCGCCGGAGGATGGGCGAAGGGGCCCCGACGGACAGAACCTGAACGGGAAAGACATGGAGTACTCCAGAGTAGCCGAGAGGATGAGGCCCTCGGCGACGCTTTCGATAACCGCCAGAGCCAAGGCCATGGCCCGGGAGGGCAGGGACGTGGTGGCCCTGTCCGCCGGGCAGCCGGACTTCCCCAGTCCCCGCTGCGCCATCGAGGCGGCGCAGAGGGCCATGATGGAGGGGAAGACGGGCTACACGCCCGCCGCCGGCATACCCGAGCTCCGGGAGGCTGTGGCCTCCTCCTACTCCCTCAGGCACGGAATCGAGATGGACAGCGGCAACGTGCTCATCAGCTGCGGGGCCAAGCACTCCATAGCCAACCTGCTGGCGGCGGCCGTGAACCGCGGCGACGAGGTGCTCATTCCCAGACCCTACTGGGTGAGCTACCCGGAGATGGTGATCAAGGCCGGGGGCGAGCCCGTGGAGGCCTGGTCGGACGAGATGCTGATAACGCCCGGGGACGTCAGAATGGCCGCGGACCGGGGTATTGCGGGAGTGATCCTCAACTCCCCCGGAAACCCCACTGGAGCGGTATACGGCGAGTCCCGGGCCCGGGAGCTGGGAGCCGCCCTTGCGGAGACCGGGATGTGGGTCATATCCGACGACATATACGAGGACCTGGTTTACGGAATGCCGTCGGCGCCCTCCGTTCTGGCCTCTACCCCCGAGCTGTGGAGCCGGGGGGCTTTCGTCACGGGAGTATCCAAGACCTACTCCATGACCGGATGGAGAATAGGCTACGCCATGGCGAACCCGGAGTGGATACGGCTGGCCTCGACGGTACAGGCCCACACCACCTCCAATCCCACCTCCATCTCCCAGTGGGCGGCCCTGGCGGTGGTGGAGGGGGGTGCCGAGGAGGAGCGGCGCAGCATGCAGAAGGCCTTCGAGGCCCGGCGAAGCCTGGCCCTGGCTCTCATCGAGCCCATAGATGAGCTGGAACCGGTGAATCCGGCCGGAGCTTTCTATATATTCGCAAGGGTGACCCGCCATCCTCTTGCCGAAAGGACGGCGGAGTTCTGCGAGGCCCTGCTGGAGGAGGAGGGGCTGGCGATAATACCCGGCAGCGCCTTCGGCGCCGAGGGTTACATAAGACTCTCGTTCGCTGCCTCCGAGGATACCATAAGAAAAGGAATCGATAAGCTGGGGAACTTCATACGCAGGGGACGGAAGCTATGATTGTCACATGCCCGAGCTGCGGGAAGAAGTACCACATCCGTGACGAGAAGATCGGAGACAGCCCCAAGCGCCTGCGCTGCAGGGAGTGCTCCGAGGTCTTCATCGTCCACCCGCCCAAGAAGGAGAAGCCCAAGCCGTCGGCCGGCGAGGAGAGCTCGGTGGCCCGGGCCGGAAGACTGGCGAGGGTGCTGGCCAGCGACATGGTGGTCTACAACAAGGAGATGGTGGAGCGCGCCAGGGAGGAGGGCAACCTGGAGAGCGCCCTGGCCAGCGAGATAGACCGGTCGTGGCAGCTGTGGAAGAACCGGTTCCCCGAGGAGAGTCGCGACCGGGTGGACCTGTTCCGCGACGCCCTGAAGGAGATACTGGCCGGCGGGGGCGACGACTTCGACGACTGGCAGCCCCCCGAGTAGCCAAAAAGGGGACGGAGGCATTTTAGTCAGCGGATAAAATGCTGCCTGCGTTCCCGGGGTTCGACGGATTATATCCGACTTAAAATACCTCCGTCCCCTTTTTGTACCGTTGTCCGGAGGGGCCGCGCTAGGCTTCCCGAATGTGGTCCCGAACGCAGCGGAAGATTATGTGCGCCAGTATCAGGTGCACATCCTCTATCTTCTGCATGTCGTCGCTGGGCACCACGATGGACATCTGGGCAACCTCCCTGGCCCGTCCCCCCTCGAAGCCGCTGAGAAGCACGGAGACCGCACCCATGTCGCCCGCCAGCTTCAGAGCGTTTATCACGTTGGGGCTCATGCCGCTTCCGGAGAGGCCGATCACCACGTCCCCGGGCCGGACCAGGTTGCGGAGCTGCTCGCCGAAGGTGTTGGTGTAGTCGGTGTCGTTGGCCCAGGCCGTGAGCAGGGGGATGTTCTGCGCCAGGGAGAGGGCGCGGAGCCGGGGCTTCCCCTCGGTGGCCGTTCCCTTGGCCAGGTCGCAGACGAAGTGGCTGGAGGTGGCGGAGCCCCCTCCGTTGCCGAACACGTAGACGCAGCGGTCCTCCTCGTAGGCGCGGATTATGGCCCCCGTGACCCTGTCGATCTCCTCGGGGGGGACCTCCAGGACCAGGCGGCTTATTCCGTCCAGGTAGCTCCTTATGCGTTCGATCATCCACCTTCCATTCCGATTATGCTCAGGTACTTGTCGGACAGGTCGGCACCGTCTGGGACCCGGGCCCCGGGAAGAACGAGGACGCTGTCCAGACGGCAGCCGCTTCCCACATCCGCCCCCCGCAGGGCCACGGTCCTCCTCAGAGTCGTATCCTTGCCAACCGAAACGCCCTCGGCAAGCCATACGTTCCCGCCGGGCGCGGACTCCAGAGCGGCATCGGAATGGATCACGCTTCCCGGAGCTGTCCCGGAAGGGCCGTACCAGTCCCCGGCGGCGCCAGTGAGCATCTCGTGGCAGCACACCAGGTAGGACTCCGGCGAGAGTATGTCCCGGTGGTAGACGCAGGAGGTAGTGTCGGCAAGGATGCCGTCGCCTGCGCTGAGGCCCGGGCGTCCCAGACCCGCCCGCAGCACATCTACGGCGTCGGTGCCCCGGGCCATCCTCAGGCCGGTGTCCCTGAGGTTGGTCACGGGCTCGGGGTGGTTCGGGTCCTGGACCAGGCAGGGACTGCCGGCGGGATTGAGGGCCACCCGGGGCAGCGAGGAGCGGCCCCCGGCGGCGGAGAGTACCATCAGCCGCCGGGCCCCCGACTCGCGGAGAGACCGCCGGAGGCCGTCAGGGTCCATCCGTGCCGGACCGGTGATCAGAGCCACCAGGACCGGCTCCCCGGGCCCCGGCTTCAGGTCCGGCACGAGGCCGGCGGCGCCGGGGAGAAGGCGGTGGAGGGGGTCGTTCTCGGGAGCGGCCACCTCCCTCACGCCAATATCGGAGAGATGGGCGAGGAAGTCCTCCACGACGGTGGAGTCCAGCAGGGGCGGATTCGGTCCCAGGGCATAGAGCCAGGACGCCTCGGCCAGGGGAGCGGTGGAGACCAGGGCCTTCATCGACGGCGGGGGGTCGCGTAGCGGATCAGGCCGCTGCCCTGGCCCAGCCGGCGGGCCACGGCGTAGAGCAGCCGCTGGAGCCCCAGCCTGTAGTAGACCAGACGGAAGAGGACCTCGGCGGGGCTTCCCCTGAGTATGGGCGGGGGGGACACCCGGCGCCTTATCTCGCCGTAGTTGCCCGACTGCCGCGCCTTGATCCTGAAGCCTCCCTTGCGCAGAAAGGCCTCCAGGGTCCGGGGTACGAAGAAGTAGAGGTGCGCGGGAACGGAGTCCGGCTCGATGGTTCCCGCCTTCCTCCCCCGGAGGACGGCCTCCGCCACCTCCTCCCAGTGGTAGAGCTCGTAGGGGCACTGGACCACCAGCGTGCCGCCGGGGGCCAGCACCCGCGAGACCTCCCGCAGGGTGTCGAAGGGGCGATGCAGATGCTCCAGTACGTCCAGCATGAGGACCACGTCGAAGCTGCCGTCTTCGAAGGCCGCCTCCTCCAGCCGCCCGGTCCGGACGTCCAGGCCCATCTCACTCCTTGCCCGCTCCGAGGAGAGGGGGCTCACTTCCACCCCCGTCACCTCCCAGCCCCTGTCCCTCAGAAAGGCCAGCAGCGTCCCGTAGGCGCAGCCCACCTCCAGCAGCCTGTTGCCCTTGGTGTGCCGTCTCAGGTCGCGGTCCCGGCGCTGGAATATCCTCTCGAAGACGTCACGGTAGCGGTGGTAGGTCTCCATGTAGCCGCGGTATCCCACGTCGTCCTCTGCCTCGTAGTAGTCACGGCCGTACAGCCGAAGCAGGGCGCTCTCGGCCGGCCGCTGCCGCAGGTAGACGAGTCCGCAGCGGCGGCATTTCACCACGGGCCAGCCCCTGCATACCCGCAGCGGCCGCGGGTCGTCGGCGCCGCAGAGGGCGCAGCGGACCGTCTCCCGCTCCAGGCTCTCCCAGCCCATGGCATAACCCCGCTTCCCGACGTGGTGGCTTCCAGTCGCCTATTCTACGGGGATCTCACCCCTCCATCAACAACGCAGATGCCGTACAGAGACCATGAGATACGTCTGTCAACCCTTGACAGGCCGCCCTCAGCGGCAGAAAATGAAGTCGTGGGCCCGCGGCTTGACTTCTGCCGTCTATCTGTTAGCATAGTCGCTTATTCGTCGCAATCATCGCCTGAATGCATCCCGCGGGAACTTCTGGGAAAGGGTCGCTCTATATAGTTGAAACCTTCGGAATCCGGGAATAGCTGCATCTTTTTCGGGAAGGGCAGGTACATTGGCAACAAGAAGAACAGAGGGACGCTCTCTTGAGCTCTACCTCAGGGAGATCGGCTCCAAGGAGACCCTGACGTCGGCCGAGGAGGCCGAGCTGGCGCGCAGGATCCGCAACGAGGAGCAGGCGGCCCTGAACGAGCTCACGGAGGCCAACCTCCGATTTGTGGTCAGCATCGCCAAGCAGTACGCCAACCAGGGAGTCTCCCTGGAGGACCTCATCAACGAGGGCAACGTGGGCCTCATCAGGGCCGCCAAGGGCTTCGATGAGACCAAGGGCTGCAGGTTCATCACCTACGCGGTGTGGTGGATCCGCCAGGCCATACTCCAGGCCCTCGCCGAGCAGTCCAGGATAGTCAGGCTCCCCCTGAACAGGGTGGGCGAGCTGTACAAGATGGGCCGCGCTACCCGGGAGCTGGGCCACAGCCTGGGCCGCGATCCCACCACCGACGAGATCGCCGAGGAGCTGGACGTCTCCCGCGGCGAGGTGGAGGGCATGATGTCCATCCACAGCACCCATCTCTCCCTGGACAGCCCGGTCTACGAGGGAAGCGACAAGACCTTCCAGGAGATGATCTCGCCCGAGGACGGCGAGGCTCCCGACGAGGCCGTGGTGGAGGAGGCGATGAAGAGAAGCGTGGAGGGGATGATGCAGATCCTGGACCACCGGGAGAAGACCATCATCCAGCTATTCTTCGGCATCAACACCGACCGCCGGCACACCCTGGCGGAGATCGGCCGGACCATGGGGATCAGCCGCGAGAGGGTCCGGCAGCTGAAGAACCGCGCCATCGCCAAGCTCTACGAGAACGCCGACAGCAAGCAGCTACTGCTCTACCTGAGGTAGCAGACTCACATGCCCCTGGGCACTCTCCACTGGATACCCCGGCACCCCGGCAGGGGCAGACCGATCATACTCACGCGGCGGGGCCTGCAGGTTACGGGCCTCGTCGCGGCCCTCCTTCTCAGCATGCTGCTGGCGGCCGCCTTCCTGTTCGGCAGGATGGTGGAGCGGGACAGGGGCCCGACCCGCAGCGGCGCCGACCGAAGGGCGGTGCGGGGAGAGCTGATCCAGCTGGAGGGCAGGGTGGACAACCTCGCAGGGCGCCTGGAGGAGATAGCCGAGCGCGAGGAGAGGATTCTGGTGGCTGGAGCCGGTCTCAACATGGACTTCTCCGGGCTCATGGAGTCCGGCCAGATGCCCGAGAGCCCGCCGGCGGACCGGGACCTCTTCCAGTACATAGACGACATAGAGCTGAAGATACTCCTGGCCGAGAGGCTGGCCGAAGCGGAGCTGCAGGCCTACGACTCCCTGGCCAGCCATTTCGTGGAGGTCAGCGGCCGTCTGGCGCGCACGCCCTCCATCTGGCCCGTCCGGGGCATCTTCATAAGCGACTTCGGCCCCAGGGTGGACCCCTTCACCGGTGCGGTCCGATACCACAAGGGCGTCGACATAGCCAACAACGCCGGAACCCCCATCTACGCCCCGGCGGACGGGACGGTGGTCTTCTGCGGCTGGACCGGCGGATGGGGCCTGAACATCGTGGTCCGCCACAACGAGGACCTCTCCACCCGCTACGCCCACTGCTCGGCGGTGGAGGTGGCGGTGGGCCAGAAGGTCCAGCGGGGCGACCTGATCGGCCGTGTGGGCTCCACCGGAAGGTCCGTGGGCCCTCACCTGCACTACGAGGTGCTGCGAAACGGCGTGCAGATCGACCCCGAGGACTTCATCATCCGTGCCGGCCCCGATCAGTCCATATTCTAGGAAGCGGCTTTGATACTGGTGAGCGCCTGCCTCTGCGGCATCCGCTGCCGCTACGACGGCGGCTCGAAGCCGGCTGCAGGATTCTCGGAGATGCTGGGACGGGGGGAGTGCCTTCCGTTCTGTCCCGAGCAGCTGGGGCTGCTGCCCACACCGCGGGAGCCGGCGGAGATCTCCGGAGGCGACGGTTTCGACGTCCTGGACGGAAGGGCCGCAGTCCTGCTGCGCGACCGTCCCGGTGACGTCACCGGGGAGTTCCTGCTGGGTGCCCGCAGATCCCTTCAGATAGCGGCCCTGTACCGGCCCGGTACGATCTTCCTCAAGGAGCGCAGCCCCTCGTGCGCGTTGCGGGAGGGTCCAGGCGCGCCGGGAGTGGCCGCCGCCGCCCTGATGAGGGCGGGATGGAGGCTGGAGGCCGTGGACGGTGGCTAGCGGCTTCGACAGGGGGCTCTGGGACGGCTACGCGCCCTTCTTCGCCCACGAGGAGGACGACGTCTACCCCAGGGACCGCGCCGAGGAATCATTCTGGGCCAACCTGAGGATGCAGCGGCCTGGGCCCTGCCTGGAGCTTGGCGCCGGCCACGGCAGGCTGGCGCCGGTACTGGCCCGTCGGGGCCCCCTGGTGGCCCTGGAGCCATCCGCGGAGATGCTGCGGCTGTGGTCTGAAAGGGCCCGCCGCGACGCGCTGGGCGGCGTGCGCGCACTGGCGGAGGAGGCGCCGTTCCGCCGCCGGATCTTCGATCTTGTGGTCTTTCCATACAACGGCTATCACTGCATACTGGACCGCGCGGCCAGGCTGCAGGCCCTGCGCGAGTCGGCACGGATGCTGGCCGGGGAGGGCCTGTACTGCATGGAGGTCTCGCCGTTCCTTGCAGCCAGGCCCGAGGAGAGGAACGCCGTCCGCTACGACCGTACGGCATCCGGCGGGGCCCGGCTGGTGGAGGACGTCAGCCAGGACCTGGAGAGCGACCAGGTGGTCTTCGGGATGCGATACAGCTGGCCCGACGGCAGCGGGAGCTTCCTGGAGCTGCGGCTGGCCCGTCTCAGCGCCGATCAGGTGCTGGAGGAGGTGGTAGAGGCCGGGCTGGAGCCCCTGGAGATGTGGGGCGACTACCACCGCTCCCCCTGGGAGCAGGACTCCCCGCGGCTGCTGCTTCTGGCCCGGGGCGGCGACGTGGTCTGAACGGCGTTGCAGCAGATCTCACCGAACCTCGAAAGGTGGACTCCGGATGTCATCCCTGATCGCCTTCATCGTTTCGGCCACTCTCGCCCTTGCTCCGGGTGACCTCACAGACCCCAGGACCCCGGCTCTCTCCCCGGCCGGCGACAGTCTCTACTTCGCGTGGCGCGGAGACATCTGGATAACGGACGCCGACGGACCCATACGCTGCCTCACCCCCGGCCGGGACGCCGACCTGCATCCCACTCCCTCCCCGGATGGGCGCTATCTGGCCTTCACCAGTCTGCGAAGCGGAGGCGGTGACGTCTACGTGATGCCGGCGCAGGGGGGAGAGGCCCGCAGGCTGACGTGGCACGGGGAGATGGACCGGGTCCTGGCCTGGACCCCGGGGTCGGACAGCGTGCTCTTCTCATCCTCCCGCGAGGGCGGTGACGGCTGGGTCTACCGGGTGTCGCTGGAGGGTGGCACTCCCCGGCTGGCCTATCCGGTGCCCGCGCAGAGCCTGTGCTTCCAGGGGGGGAGGCCCGTGGTCAGCATGGGCGTGACCAACTGGTGGCGTGCCGGGTACAGCGGCTCAGGCTCCAGCGACATATGGAGGCTGGAGGAGCCGGGCCGCTGGAGCAGGCTGGCGGGGGGACCAACCGACGAGAGATGGCCCATGCCGCGCCCCGACGGCCGGCTGGTCTACGCCATGGACGACGGCGAAGGCACCATGGACCTCCGGGAGCTGGAACCGGAGGGGGAGGACGGCAGGATCACCCGCTCCCAGGGGGAGCGCATCACCTTCCCCTGCATGAGCGCCGACGGCTCGGCCATCGCCTTCGAGCGCGAAGGCGGCCTGTGGCTGATGCGGGACGGGGGCGAGCCGAGGCGGCTGGACCTGGCCGCCGCCGTCGACGTGCCCTTCCCGCTGCGGGTCTACCAGGTCAGCGGAGGCACCACCGACCGGTACCACATATCCCCCGACGGGACCGCCATGGCCATGGTAACCGACGGGGAGGCATTCGCATGCCGCCTGGAGGACATGTCGCCGGAGGACGAGGAGCGGCTCACCGATACGCCCGAGATCGAGGATTCGCCCCGTTTCTCGCCCCGGGGCGACCGGCTCCTTCTGACCCGGGAGGGCGGGGGGGAGGTCCGGGCCGTGATCGCGGCCCCCGGGTCCGGGGACAGCATCTTCCCGCCCGGAGACCTCGACGAGCGGGTTGTGGAGGGCACGGCGCGGGTGGTGAAGAGGCCCCGCTGGTCGCCCGACGGCAACAGATTTTCCTACACCGACGGAGAGGGATACCTCCGCGTCCACGACCTGCAGACCGGAAGGGACTGGCGCGTCTGCGGCCGGATGGACGTGCTGCATCACTCCTGGTCCCCGGACGGCCGCTGGCTGGCCTTCAGCGTCACCGTGCTGGCCCACCGCGAGGAGATCTACGTGGTTCCCTCCGCCGGCGGAGAGCCGGTGAACGTCAGCCTCCATCCCAACGACGACTTCCAGCCGGTCTGGACCCCGGAGGGCCGCAGGCTGCTCTGGGCCAGCCGCACCGACGACGGCCGCTACTCCATTCAACAGGCCTGGCTGCGGAGGCAGGACTGGTACGCCGACGGGGAGACCCGCGAGGAGCTGCTGGACGACACTGTGGAGACGGTGGAGGTCGAGCTGGAGGGGATACACCGCAGAACCGAGTCCCTCTGCGACGTGATGGGCTACTACGACTTCTGGGCCCTGTCTCCGGACGGCAGGGAGATGGTATTTCCCGCCTACGACATGGAGGGCCGGCAGGACCTCTGGAAGGTTTCCTGGGACGGTGAGGGACCTACCCGGCTCACCTCGTCGGACGCCAGGCCCTCGGAGATCCAGGTTGCGGGGGACAGGGTCGTCTTCCTCTCCCACGGTACCTTTCTGCGGTCGGTGCCCCTCTCCGGCGGCTCCTCGTCGGGAATGCACTGGTCGGCCGACTACGACTACCACATTCCCACCCGGCAGCTGATGAAGTTCGACCAGGCCTGGCGGCTTCTGCGGGACAACTTCTACGACCCCGCCATGCACGGCGTGGACTGGGACTCCATGCGGGAGGAGTACCGGCAGAGGGCCGGAGCCTGCGTCCTGAACAACGAGTTCAACGACGTGGTCAGGCGGATGCTGGGGGAGCTCTCCGCCTCCCACCTGGGCATATGGGGGCCGGGGTACGAGGGCTCCTGGCCCTACACCGGAGAGATCGGGGTGATTCCCGACTACGACGGCTTCGACGGTCCGGGCATCCGGGTGGACAGCGTGATCCCCGGCTCCCCTGCCTACCTGTCGGGCTCTGAGGTTCTGGCCGGAGACGTGATCCTCAGTATCGGGGGCCGGCCGGTGGGGCCGGGCGCCAACCTCTACCGTCCCCTTACGGGCAGGCGCTACGACGACGTGGAGGTGGAGGTGGTCCGCGACGGCGGGCGGTTGGTCCTGGAGATGGAGGCCACCGGCGGCTGGGAGATGCGCGACCTCCTCTACGAGGAGTGGGTAAGGCTGAACACCGCCCGGGTACATGGCATGACGGACCACCGGGTGGGCTACCTGCACGTAAGGTCCATGAACGAGGAGAGCTTCCAGCGCTTCCGCCGAGACCTGTTCGCCGAGGGTGAGGGCCGGGAGGCAATGATAATCGACGTCCGCGGCAACGGGGGCGGTATGACCCACGACTTCCTTCTGCGGCACCTTATGCGTCCCGACTACGCCTACTCCACCGACCGAACCGGCCGGGTGACCCGGGAGCCGCTGGACGTCTGGCGGCAGCCGCTGGTGCTGCTGATAGACGAGACCTGCTTCTCCGACGCCGAGATCTTCCCGGCGGGGTGGAAGGAGCTGGACCTGGGGCCGGTGGTGGGCAACACCACCTTCGGCGGCGTGATCGGCACCACCAACGTGCAGCTGTTCGACGGGACCGGCTTCCGCCTTCCCTCGTCGGGCTGGTACACGCTGGAGGGGGTCAACCTGGAGAACACGGGCGTGGAGCCCGACATCCGCGTGCTGAACCCGCCGGGGTCGGAGGCCCGCGGCGAGGACCGGCAGCTGCAGGCTGCCGCGGAGACGGCCCTGGGCCTGCTGGAGTGATCCCCGTTGCTTTGACGGGCGAATTGCGGGCTTTATGATTCAGCCCGAGATGGAAGAAGAACCTCCAACCCGGAGCACTCAGGAAAGGTGATGGGATGAAGCGGACTGTAGTGACCATGCCGGGAGACGGCGTAGGCAAGACCGTCCTCGACGAGGCCCTCAAAGTCCTGGAGGCCGCAGGATTCGAGGCGGAGTACGTGCATGCGGACATCGGCTGGGAGTTCTGGAAGAAGGAGGGCAACCCCCTTCCCCAGAGGACGCTGGACCTGATCGAGAAGCACAAGATCGCCCTTTTCGGCGCCATCACGTCCAAGCCCAAGGACAGGGCGGCGGAGGAACTGGCCCCCCAGCTGCGGGACAGGGGTCTGGTCTACTACAGCCCCATAGTCGGCCTGCGGCAGCACTTCGACCTCAACGTGTGCATGCGCCCCTGCCGGGCCTTCAAGGGCAATCCGCTGAACTTCATCCGCCGCACGGCCGACGGCGG
>JAWLEP010000060.1:11866-12069 GCA_041686025.1 Candidatus Fermentibacteraceae bacterium | reverse complement strand
CCCACGGACTGGGACCGGGACGCGGTTCCCCGCAGGCTCAACAGGTACTGGGACGCCTGGAGGCGCCACCTCCTGGGTAAGCTGGGACGCCTGGACCTGGTGGACGACGACTCGAACCTGAAGCGAAGAGGCTAGCGGCCTGAAAGGAGAAGGGGCCCCGCCGCGGCGGGGCCCCCGCTCCCGACGTGGGGGTGCCGAGAGGA
>JAWLEP010000060.1:0-11856 GCA_041686025.1 Candidatus Fermentibacteraceae bacterium | reverse complement strand
CGCGGCTCCACTGGACAGGGGCCCCCGCGGGGGGGGGGCCCCTTCTCCGTACGTCGGTGTCCCTAGAGAAAGATGAAGTTGGAGATGATCATCCATATACCGACGATAATGGCGGCGATACCCAGGTTGCCCTGGTAGGGAGCTAGCTTCTTGACGGTCTCGTCCAACTTGGCCAGTGCCTGTTCGTTGCTGGTGAAGGTCCTGAGGACTCCCACGCCCAGCAGTATGCCCAGGGCCAGCAGCAGGAGCGCGTTGGCCAGATAGGTGATCCAGTAGATGGGGTAGTCCCCCAGCCATCCAAGGTTGAGCAGGCTGGAGATCACCGACCATACTCCCCACAGGGCCGATATGGCGCCGATCCAGCCCTGATATGGCGTTATCTTGTCGATCAGATCCTTGGCGTCCGGCCTCTTGGAGATGATGAGGCTGGGTATGGCCAGAATACCCAGGACCACCAGCCAGAGTCCACCGATTATACCCATATGCTCCTCCTTATATGGTTTGTTGGTTGTTTGAACCCCTGCGGTGCTCTCTACTACTCACAGTTTATACTCTAAGGCAGATCATTCCTCTTCGCCACCCGCCTCCGCCACCACCCGCTCGAAACGCTCCATGCACTGACGGACGTATCGCCGCTTCTCCTGGTAGGGGCCGGGGAAGAAGCTGCGCTTGAACCCGTAGACCACCAGGTTCTTCAGCAGGGGGAGCGGGACGTCGAAGTTGCGCACCACCTTGTGCAGCTCGTCGGTGACGGTGGTGTGGGAGACGGTGCGGTTGTCGGTGCAGATGGCCACCGAGAGCCTGTGGTCAATCATCTTCCCCAGGGGGTGGTTCTCCAGCCGGCCGATGCTGGGGGTGGTCTGCATGTTGGAGGTCAGGCAGACCTCCAGTGTGATCCGCCGGTCGGCGATGTACTGGGCCAGGTCCTCCACGAACCGCTCGGGGTCATCGATGGAGGGGTCGGACACGGCTCCGGCGTTGAAGAGTGAGGTCCCGTGACCTATGCGGTCTGCGTTGAGCTCGGTTATGGCCTGGAATATGCTTTCCGGCCCGTAGGCCTCTCCGGCGTGCACCGTCTTCTTCATGAAGCCCCGGTGGGCCTTCAGGTAGGCCTCCCGGTGGTGCGCGGGGGGATATCCTGCCTCCGCGCCGGCCAGGTCCACTCCCACCACCGGGATTCCCAGCCGGTCCCTGGCGTCCAGCGCCGCCCCCACCAGCTCCAGGGAGGCCAGACCGAAGACCGTATCGAGGTTGGTGTACGTGTGGGCTTTCATGAAGCGGTCGAAGTACCGGGAGAAACCGGAGGCGAAGAACCTCATGGAGCAGGCGATGATCCCGTACTCGAACCGGGGCTCCTCTCCGGACAGGACCGCCTCTGTGCCGTTGAACTCGCTCCTGGCCCGGGCCAGGCCCCGGTTCACGGCGGTGAATATCTCCGGGAGGTCCAGCCCGCCGCCTGCATGGAGCTGAGGGGCGAAGCGCACCTCGATGTAGCGCACCCCCTCCTCCAGATTGTCCAGCGCCAGCTCGCAGGCTATCCTCTCCAGGCTCTCGGCGTCCCCCATCACCGCACAGGTGTAGGCGAAGCCGGTGAGGTAGTCCTCCAGGCTCTCGTAGCTGTTCTTGAATACCGTCTCCCGCAGGCCCTCCACGGTCTGGGAGGGAAGGTGGATGTCCCTCTCCGTCGCCAGCTCGATGAGCGTCCGGAGCCTCACCGAACCGTCGAGGTGCAGGTGCAGGTCGGACTTGGGCAGCCGGCGAAGCAGCTCCCTTGTTATCTCCATTGCGTCATCCAATCGGTTGTCCCTTCGGGCAGGGGACTACAGTCCCGGCAGCCCGCCGTCGTCCACCACCTCCACGGAGCTGCCCCGGAAGGAGTCTCCCAGAGGCTGGCAGCTTCCCCCTATGTGCTCGGCCAGGAACTGCTCGGCCACGGCGAAGAAGGAGAGCCTGTTCTCCGGCCTCTGAAAGCCGTGGCCCTCGTCGGGATAGAGCAGGTAGGTCACCGGAAGGTCCTTCTCCCTCATGGCGCTGACTATCTGGTCCGCCTCCGCCTGCGTAACCCTGGGGTCGTTGGCTCCCTGTCCAATGAGGAGGGGCCTGACGATCCTGTCCGCCCTGGTGATGGGAGACCGCTCCATCAGGTAGCTCCTGCCCTCCTCGCTGCCGGGCAGGGCCCCCACCCTGTGCTCCATCATGGGCATCATGGGCATCCAGTAGGGGGGAACGTTCTGAAGCAGGGTCACCAGGTTGGAGGGGCCCACTATGTCCACGCCGCAGGCGAACTCCTCGGGGGTGAACGTCAGCCCCACCAGGGTGGCGTAGCCGCCGTAGCTGCCGCCCATGATGGCCACCCGCTCCCGATGGGCGAACCCGTTCTCCGCCGCCCACCGCACGGCGTCCAGCAGGTCGCGGTGCATGTCCGCCGCCCACTGCCCGTTGCCGGCGTTGATGTAGCCCTTGCCCAGACCCGTCGAGCCGCGGAAGTTGACGCTGAGGACGAAGTAGCCCCGGTTGGCCAGCCACTGGTGCACCGGGTGGTATCCCCACCTGTCCCGGGCCCAGGGGCCGCCGTGGACGTAGAGGACCATGGGCAGCGGCGAGTCCGGCGCCTTGCCCTCCGGGCTGTCCAGGGCAGGGGGAAGCGTGTAGTAGGCCACCAGGCTCATTCCGTCGGCGGCCTCTATCTCCACCGGATGCATCCGGGAGAGCTCCACCTCCTCCAGCTCGGGCCGGGAGCGGCAGAGAAGCTCGGCGCGGCGGGACTCCCTGCGGTAGAGGTAGTACGCCACGGACCCGTCGTCCGGGCGGAAGGCCACCACCCAGACCCGGTCGTCCAGCGACCTGGAGGTAACCGCCACCTCTCCCCTGTCCAGGTCCTGCAGGTACTCCAGGTCGTCGGCGATGTCCCCGTCGAGGACGACGTACTCCAGCCTCCTGTACTCGAACGGGGCGGCCTGGGGCCGCTCCGTGCGGGGATGCAGGATGAGACGGGAGGTGAGATCGGCCCTGGGGTGGGAGGCGTGGATCTCCGTCTTACCGGTCCGCAGGTCCACGGACCGCAGGGCGGCGGTGTCACGGCCCTCCGACCAGCTGGTCCACAGCACTCCCTCCGAGTCCAGGGTCAGGGGGCTGGAGGTGGTGGCGTCCTCCGGGCCCACGCTGTAGAGCTCCTCCCAGACGTCGCCGTCTCTCAGCATGCACTGCAGCCCGCCCCGGGAAGTGAAACGGACCCCCAGTCGCACCTGCAGGTCCTGGTCGGAGACGAATCCCGCGAAGCCCTCGTTCTCCAGCACCAGCTCCCGGCGGCCGGAGCCCAGGTGCACCGAGTAGACGTCGTGGAGCCGGGGGTCCCTGCTGTTGAGCCCCACCAGGATGCGGTCCGGGTGCCTGTGGCTGTGTCCCATGGGCCGGGCGCTCACCCCATCCAGAGGGGTGAGGTCCCTCTCGGTGCCCTCCTCCACGTCCGCAAGGTAGACGTGCCAGTTCTCGTCCCCGTCGCTGTCGCGCATGTAGACCAGCCTGCCGGGGGAGTAGGTCCAGTCGAACCATCTTATTCCCCGGTGGGTGTCCGAGGTCACCGGACGGGCGTCGGAGAGCCGGTCCGCACCGGCCACCCAGAGGTTCATAACGCCGTCTCTGGGGGCCAGGTACGCTATCCGTTCCCCGTCGGGACTTATCCGCAGCTGCGTCCTCTCCGGGTTGCCGAAGTAGAGCTCTCTCGGAACCAGTCTCTCACCGTTGTCTGCCATCGCTGCCTTTCCTTGCTCGGTGACTCCGTGCGCTTGCGGTTTCCGCTAGAATCCCCATCCGCTCACGTCGAACCCAAACTCGTCCCGCAGCTTCCGCATCCCCGGGGCCAGCCTGCGGTGTACCACCTTCCTCTGCCGGCGGGACAGGCTGCGCCTGCCTCCGGGACACAGGTTCCCCACCAGCTTCCTCACCCGCGCCTTCACAGCCGCCGGAAATGGATTTCTCATCCGGCTTCCGGACATGAGGCGGGCATACCAGCGCAGCAGGAAGGGCCTGGCCCGGGTGGGATTCTCGTGAAGGTCCTCTATGGGAATCCCTTCGGGAGTCAGGTCGAGAAAGGCCAGGGCCCGGCGCACAACGGCCGCCGGGTCCTCGCGCAGCCGGGCGAAGTCCAGCAGCAGCATCTCCGCGTCCGGCCAGACCCTCCGGTATCTGTCCAGCTGCATCCAGTAGTCGCTGACGGCGATGTGGTGGTCGTCCAGCATCCTCCTGCGCAGCCGGGGAGAGTGACGCATGGAATGGTGGTGCGACTCGATCCTCTCGAAGGGGTCGCGCATGATGTAGATCAGCCGCGGCCTGATCCCGTAGGCGTCCATACGCTCCGGTACGCCCGGCTCCAGCGGGTACTTCGTGTAGCCGGTGGAGGCCTCCAGCGCCCACCTGTGCCTGGAGGGGTCGAAATCCCACAGGTCCTCGTACCGCTCCACTCCCTCCGCAGCGTGTTCCTGGTGCCGGGAGAAGAAGTCCGGCTCCTTCACCGCACAGGGACAGATCCGGGGATGCCTGGCCAGATGGGCGTAGAGCGTGGTGGTCCCGCTCTTCATAGCTCCTATGATGATGGCGAACGAGTCCGGCGGGATCATCCGCCCGCCCCATCAGGGGAGGAGCCCTCCGTATCCGGGGGAGCGCGCATGGCCCCGAAGGCGGCCAGCAGACCGATATTGAGCCAGTAGGCGGCATTGGCCATCTGCCACTGGATCTGGTTCCCCACCACTTGATGGCCGTAGAACCCCACCAGACCCGCGGCAAGTCCGATCACGATTATGCCATGCCCCCTTCTCATGGCCTTCACCGTTCCCACGATGATGGCGGTGATCACCAGGAAGATGGCGGTGAGGGAGATGATGCCGCCCTTCACGGCCTGGTTGAGGAACATGCTGTTGAGACCGCCGAAAATCTTTATTGTCTTGTGGCTCACGGCGTGGCGGGCCTCCCAGAAGCTGTAGATCATGGTCCTGCCCCAGAAGAACTCCCTGGCACCCCAGCCCACCCCGGTGACGGGGGATTCCATTATCTGGTGGATGAAGCCCCGGTAGGTGATGAACCTGTGCAGAATGGTGGGCTCGGTAAGGGAGCCCATGGGATCGGTGAAGAAGCCCATCTGCCGCTCGAACACATCGCTGGTGGCCAGCAGCACCAGCACGAACAGGACCAGCAGCAGAACGGGAATCAGCAGCTTCCTGCGGAAGCGCCAGAAGAGCGTAATGGAGAGGCCGATGAAGAGGAACAGCAGCCCGCCCCTGGAGAAGGTGTAGAGTATGCTCAGCGTGCCCAGGAGCACCGCCGCCAGGGAGAGCAGCTTCCAGCCGATCTTCTTCTCGCGGAAGAACAGGGCCAGGGACAGGGGGACCCCCAGCTCCAGGAAGGCGGCCAGCACGTTCGCGTGCCTGAAGAAACCGCTGACCCGCCCCTTGTATACGTAGCCGATTCCCATGTCCGTTCTCTCGAAGCTGCCTATGGCGTTGTACTCCATTATGCCGGACAGCGCCACCAGGAGTACCACAAAGACCAGAACGCGCAGAAAGCTCTCCATCCTGTCGGGCCGGCTGAGGAGAACCGGAAGGATGACCAGCAGGGGCGAGAACTGGTAGACGCTGCTGGCATCCCTGAGAGCATTGAGAGGGTACTGCCCGTGGAGATGGATGGAAACCGCCAGGCTCACCGCCTGCACCACAATCGCGAGGCCGACCAGCAGAAGCATCTTCGAGGGCACGAACAGCCTGTCGTTCCAGACGATCCGGTCCAGCAGGTAGAAGATGGTGAAGAAGAGCATGGTCAGGGAAGCGCTGGTGGGGTAGAACTCGCCTATGTGGAAGACCCGCCACCCCAGAACGAAGAAGGCAAAGGGAAGGACGTAGAGCCATGATATTGGTCGGGGAAAGACCAGGAAGGCGACAGCAGCCAGGGTGAATCCGAGCAATGCGAGTCGCTGCGCAGGGCTGAGCAGGGACCGCATTAACCAGGTGAGTACCAGGAAGAGAACGACAGACAGGACCGTTCTCCAGGTGAATCGGCACCTGATGTCCATAACCGTTTCACTGCTGGCCATAGAAGGTCTCTCCCGGCACCTGTGCGCGGGGACCGGCCCCGCAGGGAACGACAGACTCTCGTAGTGAGCGCCGCAGGCCCACCGGCTGGCACCGCCCATGGCGCTGCGGCAACTGGTGACGATAGCTCCAACGAAGGAGCCGTGTCAAATAAGGAGCCCCGCCGCTACCGGCTCAGCAGAACCAGCTTCCGCGAGGCAGCCAGCTCCCCGGCCCGTACCCATACCAGGTAGACGCCGGGGGGCGTATCAGGAGGTAGCTGAATCACCGCGGACGCGCTGCCCCGGTCACCGGCGGCCGTGCGTTCCGATACGATCCGCCTTCCCGCCATATCCAGCACGTCGATCCTGCAGGAGCCCGACTCCCGGAGGCCGTCGACCGTAACCGGCAGGGTCCGGCTGCAGGGATTGGGCATCGCGATGGTCAGTTCGGTGGAACCGTCCTCCCCCGGAAACGCCATTCCCAGATTGTCCCATTCCAGCAGAACCACGTGGGAGCCGGCGGAGAGGCTGTCGGCATCCACGAAGATGCGATACCCCTCGTACTGCTCCCAGTCCGCGGCCTCGCCGTCAATTCGCACATCCAGGTTGATGGGGTCCGTCGGCAGCCTGCAGACCACCGTCTGTCCCCGGGAGGTGGAGCCGTTGAAGTGGATGGAGGCAGAGCCGTCTGACCAGCGGATGCTGTCCACGTTCAGGGCGTAGCACTCATCCAGCATATGGGCGTAGTCCAGGGGCATCACCCAGCCGAAGTTGGAGTAGTCCTCCTCGAGCGACGTGCAGACGCTGTCGATCCTGTGGTAGGCCGCCGGAAGACCCGAGGCGAACATGTCTATGGGGTGCCCGTGGAGAAGACCGTGCTTGCCCCTCTCCATTACGGCGGCCAGCTTCTCGTACTCCATCATCGCCGACCAGTCCGCCCGCCATACCGTGTTCGCTCCCCACATCAGGCCGTCCGGGGTCTCGTACCGGGTCAGGAAGAGGTCCCAGAACCACTCGCCTCCCACCCAGTAGTTGTAATAGGTGCCGTTGCTGAGGTACTTGAACCCGTGGTCCACCATGGCCCACAGGCCGCTGAGAGAGGTCTTGTTGCCCGGTGGCCTGATGGTGCGCATGGCCTCCTGGGCATCGAGGCCTATGGCCGTGTAGTCGTCGAAGACCACGTCGAAGCGTTCCTGGTGCTCGGCGAACTCCAGGGTGATGAACTCGTGATGGGGGTCCCAGGCGGAGTCGGGACTCGGAGTGTGGTGGTAGCCGTGGCATCCGAGGTTGACCCTGTCGGCCCAGGGATAGACGTCGTCCTGGATGTTGCACATCCACTGCTTGTAGTCGTCGGGAGCCTCGGTGGCTATCCTCCAGGTGCTGTGCCAGTGCGACCAGCTGTCCTCGTAGCCCGGCTCGTACCACATGGAGTCGCAGTTCTCGGCCAGGATGCCGTCGGCCAGTATCACGATGTTCATGTTCATGGATGGATGCTCCTGCAGCAGCTTGATTATCCTGGCGGTGACTATCTCCGGCCCGCTGGAGTCCACCGAGAAGCTCCACATGTCCCCCTGCTCGGGATGGACCAGGGGAATGTCGTCCAGTATCCAGCTGGCGGTTCTCTCCCACATGTGGGGATGGTTGGAGAAGTAGACGGGGCACTGGGAGTCACCGGCCGCCATCCTGACGTAATGGGTGCTGGTGTTCCCCGGCCCCGCCCGGGAGTAGAGCTCGGGGCTGACGCAGCAGTTCTGCGTCTCGTGGACGTCGAAGAACCGCAGTATCAGGTGCTCGTTCTCCGGCCAGGCCTCGCGGGAGAGTCCGATCAGGGCCTTGGCCGGGTTGGGGAAGAGGTAGGTCATGTCCACGGGGCATCCCCCGCCGGACAGATGGACCTCCTGGTCGCCGGAGACCCGGAAGACCTCCGTGTGCTGACCGTCCAGGCTGTTGGTCCTGTCGTTGCTCACCGTCTGGTTGGCAAAGCGTACCGAGCCTCCGAGGTAGGGGCTGAGGCCGAAGACGGCCTCCAGCGGCTCGGCGAACTCCACGGTTCCGGTGGTGGTAACGGTGTACGAGACCTCCATGCCCCTTCCCACCAGGCGGAAATCCACCATCAGGGCGACGGGGAGCGTCTCCCGGGTGCTGGGGTCCACCATGGCCACCGACACGAAGGTGGCCCTGGTGGGACTATGCTCTATCAGCGCGCCGTCCTGGGGGACGAAGTCGCCGCAGTGAACGCTGGCGTAGTCGCCCCCCGCGGCGAAGTCAGTGCCCGTCTCCAGGTCGACCAGCTCCAGGACGCTGCCGGCCCGGGAGCCGTCTCCCACGGGCGTGATGACGGCCCGGAACTGACCGTTGTCCAGTGTATCGGGATTCGAGTCGCCGGCGGGGACGGGCAGCTGGCCGGCCAGAACGGTGGAGAGAATGGCCATGAGCAACATGGTTACCTCCTCGTAATGGAAGGAGGTGATTCGTTGGTGTGGCGGGGGGCCACCTTCCAGGGACATCAATGTTTCGGTTACATATTGGAGACATGATTCCTGGATGTCAAGTAATAATACCTATGTTCAAGGTATAGAATTCGGTGAGTCTAGCCCTCCCGCCAGGACGTTATGGTCTCCCCGCCCGGATCCGCGCCTTCGCGGAAGCCTGCCTCCCGCCTTGCCAGGCCGTCGGGGAGGCCGTGGAGAAAGTAGGCTGTACCCCCTGAGGAATGGGCCGCGGTAGCGCCTCCCCAGAAGACGGTCCTTCCGCCCCAGCAGCAGGACCTGGTCAGTATCAGCTCGTCCCGGGCGCGGGTCATGCCCACGTAGAGGACACGCCTCTCCTCCTCCTCGTCGTCCGCGCTCCCCAGGCTTCGGACGTGGGGGTACACGTTGGGCTCCACCCTGATAAGGTAGACCACCGGAGACTCCGTGCCCTTGGCGCTGTGGGCGGTTACCAGGGTGACCACGTCCTCCTCCTCCAGCCTGCGGGCATCGGTGCGGCTCACCGGGTCCATGGTGTATGTCTCGAGGAAGCCGCGGACCGACCGGTGGCCCCGGGCCAGACGGGCCAGCAGGTCTATGTCCCTCGACCTGGAGTCCCAGTTGGGATACCGGGCCTCCATCAGCGGCTCCAGGAAGTCGCGGCAGCGCCGGACAACCCTCTCGGGGCTGTCGGCGCTCTCGGCCACCAGCTCCAGTCCCTCCAGGATCCGCTGCTGGCGGTCCCAGACCTCCCGAAGCCAGCCCGCCGCCTCCTCCCCGTCCGCGCAGGCCCTCAGCCCGTCTACCACCCGGGCGGCGGTGACGTCCCCGATGCCGCGCCACATGGTCAGGTAGCGCATCCAGGCCAGCTCGTCGAGGTGGCTGACGGCTGCCCGGATCATGCACAGCAGGTCCTTTACGTGGGCGGCGGCGAAGAGCTGGGTGCCCCCGATGAACCTGTAGGGCACCCTGCGCTCCACCAAGGCCGCCTCCAGCTGCCTGGCCGCGTATGCGCTGCGTGTTATCACCATCTGGTCCGACCAGGGGGTGCCGGTCTCGTGCCTCTCCAGTATGTCGTCGGTTATCCAGTGGGCCTCGTCCAGGGCGTCTCCGAAGTCGATGAGGCGCGGCATCGCCCCCTCCCCCCTGGCCGCCTCCAGGTGCTTGCTGTAGTCCAGGGGGCTCTCCGCCAGCAGCCAGTTGGCCAGGTCCAGTATCTCCTGGGTGGACCTGTAGTTCCGCTCCAGGCGCAGCACCGTGGAGCCGGGCAGCCGCTCGGTGAAGGAGTGGACGTTGCGGAAGTCGGCACCCCTGAAGGCGTATATGCTCTGGGCGTCGTCCCCCACGCAGAACAGCTCCGCCGGGTCCCGCAGCCCGTCGAGTATCAGCCACTGCAGCGGGTTGGTGTCCTGCATCTCGTCCACCAGGATGTGGTCGTAGAGCCCCCGCAGCTTCTCCCTGACCTCCCGTGACTGGTGGAGCATCCTGGCGAAGCGGAAGAGTATGTCGTCGAAGTCCAGGTAGCGGCTCTCGGTCTTGCGCCGGCTGTACTCCCCCACGCAGTCCACCACCCTGTCCAGAACGTCGTCGTCGAAGTCGGTGTACCTCTCCAGGTACTCCCGGACGGGCATGTTGGTGTTCCGGGCGTAGGAGGCGGCGCTCACTATCTTCGCCGCCTGCGGAAAGCGCTCGCCCTTTTTGCGGAATCCGGCCCTGGCTATCCTCATGAGCTGTACCTGGTCGTCGCGGTCGATCACCGTGGCGTCCTCGATGCCGAACTGCCGCGGCATCCTGCGCATGGTGAGCAGGCAGAAGTGGTGAAAGGTGCCGGCCATGACATGCTCGGCCCCGGCGCCCACCTCGGACCGCAGCCGGGAGATCATCTCCCTTGCCGCCCTCCTGGTGAAGGTGAGCAGAAGCATCCTGCCGGGGTCCGCCCCGCCCTCCAGCAGCCAGGCGGCCCTGGCTATGATGGTCAGGGTCTTGCCGGTTCCGGCTCCCGCCAGCACCAGGACGTGCGAGCCCTGGTGCTCCACGGCTCTTCGCTGCTGGGCGTTCAGGTCCATAGCTCCTCCGATAAAGCGCAGAAAGCTCGTCAGGTGATTCTATAAGGGTGAGCCCTGTCCGCAAAGGCTGCCGAAACTCCCCGGGTGCCGAAGGGAATGTGTATATTCCGCCCCTGTCACTAAGGAATCCCTTTCTCGGGGAGGGCTCATATGGGAAGCAGAGAGGTGCCGGCCCCGGAGAGGAAGGGCCCCGGGTCCCTTATGGCCACAGTGGAGAAAGGCCGGACCGGAGTGCTGGCCATGGATACCCGCACAAGGACGACGACGCCCTCCGGCCCTTCGAGCTCCGACGTACGGGGAATGGGCGGCCGCTCCCGCCGGTCTCGGTTTTCAGCAGCCACGGCTGCATCTATAATAGACCAGCCGCAGGGGGAAACATGAAGCAATTCCGTCGAATGCCGGGATGGATATCCGCAGGGGTGGCGCCAGTATCGGCCCTGGTGCTGTCCTCGCCCTGTGCGGCAGAAACCTACCGCTATTCCAAAGACACTCTCCCTGAGGAGATCGGCTTCCTGATGCTGGGGGTCTTCGCCGTCCTCGCCCTGCTGGCGCTGGGTACGGTCATCCTGGTTGTGGTGGCCAAGTGGAAGATCTTCGAAAAGGCCGGCCAGCCGGGATGGGCCGCCATCATACCGATATACAACAAGCTGATCATGCTCAGGATTGTCGGCCGGCCGGACTGGTGGATAGTGCTGGTCTTCATACCCCCGGTGAACCTGGGAGTGAGCGTGCTCCTCAACATAGATCTGGCAAAGGTGTTCGACAGGGAGGAGATATTCGCCATCGGACTTATACTGCTCCCGTTCGTCTTCTATCCGATACTGGCATTCGGAGACGCATCCTACAGGGAGCCGCAGAAGGCATCGGGAGAGATCACCGGGGTCACCCGGCCCTGATGCGAAACCGTCAAACGGAAGGGACCGGAGTAATGAAGAGATGCCTGGGTCTGCTGACCATAGCCATGGTGCTGCTGACCGTAACCGGAATCGGGACTGCGCAGGGATACCGGGACGGAGACTACGAAGCCGCCGCCGGCTTCGGCGCCGGGATGACCATTCTGCTAATCATAATCGGCGTACTGATGATAGTCTCCATGTGGAAGATCTTCACCAAGGCCGGCAAGCCCGGCTGGGCCAGCATCATTCCCATCTACAACTTCGTGGTGATGCTTCAGATAGCCCAGAAGCCGGAATGGTGGATCATACTGATGTTCATACCCTTCGTGAACATCATCATCGCCATCATCATAGCGCTGGCCATA
>JAWLEP010000059.1:0-12918 GCA_041686025.1 Candidatus Fermentibacteraceae bacterium | reverse complement strand
AGCCAGTCCTCCGGAGCGGCGGAGGCCTCCGCACCAAAGTCTATGGCAGTCTGCAGCACGCTGACAACCGCCCGGTGGAGCCGCCGCAGAACGTCCTCCGACAGCGAGGACGCCTTCCTCCTGGGGTGGAGACGGCTCTGGAACAGGGCCTCGTCGGAGTAGACATTGCCCAGCCCCGCTATTCTCCGCTGGTCCATGAGTGCCGACTTCACCATGGCCCGGCTTCCCGAGACCAGCCCGGCGAAGACATCCTCGTCCATCTCCCCGGACAGGGCGTCCGGGCCCAGTCCCATCCTCTTCGCGTAAGAAGCCGGGCTGTCGGCCACGGAGACTTTTCCCAGAAGCCTCTGCGAGTCGTAGGCCAGGTGGCTCCCGTCGGCGAGGTCCAGCACCAGCCGGGGATGGCCCGGGGCGCTGCCGGGCTTGTGGTAGGCCTTCAGAAAGCCGGTCATGCCGAAGTGCAGCAGAAGCCAGCGGCCTTCGGACAGTCTCGCAAAGAGGTTCTTGCCGTGCCGGGCGGTCTCCTCCAGGCGGCTCCCCCGAAGGGCCCTCACCACCGTTCTCCTGCTGCGGTCGGCGAAGATCCTCTCCCTGGAGGTGTGCACGTCCTCCACCCTCCTGCCCAGCGCCGTGCTGTCCAGGTAGCGGCGGAACACCTCCACGTCCGGAAGCTCCGGCATCGCACCCCCTCGGGAAAAGCAGCCATATCTTCCAATGCACATCATTAAAGATTTGCGCATGACGCGCCGGGTCAATGGGAGGTTCCCCCATTCGCTCCTGCCGGCCGGCACGCTTGCCCGGGAGTGCCGCCTGTGCCAGTATCTCACCGGAGCCGGGACAGCGATGAGAGGGAGAAGGCATGGAAGACGGACGAACCAACGACGAGGTGGCAGGGGCGCTGGATCGCATCGCCCTCCTGCTGGAGGAGAAGGGGGAGAACCCCTTCCGCATCCGCTCCTACAGAAAGGCCGCCGCCACGGTGCGGAGCCTGGACGGGTCGGTGATCCGGATGGCCAGGGAGGAACCGGACGCGCTGGAGGAGCTGCCGGGGATCGGCAGCGGGCTGGCCGGCGCCATGCGCGAGTACGCCAGGACCGGGGGCATCTCGCTTCTGAGGAGGCTGGAGGCCGAGAGGGACCCGGTGGAGGCGATGCAGCGGGTGCCCGGCATCGGAAAGGAGCTGGCCGAAAGGGTAGTGGAGGAGCTGGGGGTGAGAACGCTTCCGGAGCTGGAGCGGGCGGCCCACGACGGCCGCCTGCAGGAGCTGCGGGGATTCGGGGAGAGCCGGGTGCGGGGGGTCCGTGACAGCCTGGCCTCCATGCTTTCGCGCAGGGCCTCCGGAAGCGTGAGGCCGTCTCCGCCGGAGGTGGAGCTGCTGCTGGACCTGGACCGGCGCTACCGCAGGAGGGCAGAGGCGGGAGAGCTCCGCACCATAGCCCCGAAGCGGTTCAACCCCCAGGGGAAGGCGTGGCTGCCCATAATGGAGGTCTCACGGGAGGGATGGGAGTTCACGGTGCTGTACTCCAACACGAAGCGGGCGCACGACCGCGATGCCACCCGCGACTGGGTGGTGATCTACTGGGAGGACCACAGCGACGGCCAGTGCACTGTGGTCACCGCCCGGCAGGGCAGGCTCAAGGGCAGACGGGTGGTGAGGGGAAGGGAGCCCGAGTGCAGGAGGCACTACGGGCTCGATACCTGAGCGGGGGCACCTCCCGTTGCGGAGAGACGCCCCCGGTGGCAGTTGCCCGGCGGTCTGTCAGAAGACTATGCTGAGCAGTATTCCCACCACGAACACCACCAGCAGCACCCAGAAGAAGCAGCCGAAGACGGCCTCGGTCTCGGCCGCTCTCTGCTCCTCCACCGGCGTCCTGGGAGTGCGGCGCCATCTCCAGGTGGGAGCGCTGACGGCCAGTATGACCAGGGCCACCAGTATGCCCACGGCCAGGATTCCTACCCAGGAAGCGCCCCACAGGACGGGACCCTGGTCGGGGATCCATAGCGCAGCCGCCCACATCGAGAGAAGCAGCACCACGAACAGGAATATGATGGAGGCCCAGACCGCATCGGTTCGGGCCGGATGTCTCCAGCGCAGGCCCCAGCCCAGAATGGCCGTCAGGACCAGCGCGAAGACCAGCACAAAGAGTATCTCCGCAAGGAACATTGCACGTCCTTTCTGCTATTGGCGGCCGGACGGAAGCCTCAGTCGTCCCGGCCGGTAACGGTTCTCACCATCTGGCAGGCGTAGCCCCATTCGTTGTCGTACCAGCTCTTCACGTTCACCAGATCGCCGTCTATCACCTGGGTCATCCTCAGGTCCACCAGCGTGAGCTCCGGCTCCTCCAGCACTATCTTCATTGTGGCCCGGCCTATGCGGCCCAGGCCGTTGATTGCTACGTTCCTGCCCAATGGATCCTCCCTTCCCCCATCTCGGCTTGCTGTATCCTCCCGTCTTCAACTGGATTATCACCCTTTGCAGGAGCGGGTCTCACCGGGCTGGAGACGGCGGCGGGGTGGGTTCAACCCCCAGGGCCGAATGGGGGTTCCGTCAGTCGCGGGAGGGGGATTCCCGACCGCTGCGCCAGCGGTCCATCAGGTCGAGTACCTCGCTGTCCGACACGTCGTACCAGTTGCGGTAGACCTGGGCCACCGCCCGGAAGTAGGGCGGAATCTCCACCACGTGCAGCCGGTCGGCCAGGTCTTCGATGTCCGAGGCGGTCCGGGCGCCGGAGACGGGAACGCCCACCACGATCCGGGCGGCTCCGCGGTTGCGGCAGAGCTCGATGGCGGCCCTCATGGTGGAGCCCATTGCCAGCCCGTCATCCACCAGGATCACGGTCCTGCCGGAGATGTCGGGAAGGGGCCGGCCCTCCCGGAGGGTCTCGATTCTCCTGCGGATCTCCTCCCTCTGCCGGCTCTTCACCCGCTGCATCTCCCGGCGGGGTATCCTTCGGGCGGCCCCGGGATAGAGAAAGGTGCTGCCGTCCTCGGCCACCGCTCCGAAACCTGCCTCCGGGTTGCCGGGCAGGGGAAGCTTGCGGACCACCAGCAGCTCCAGCGGGGCGTCCAGGTGCTCGGCCACCTGAATGCCCACCTCGACCCCGCCCCTGGGTATGGCCAGGACCAGGGGATTCTCGCTCCTGTGCTCCTCCAGCTCCAGCGCCAGCCTTCTTCCCGCCTCGGTTCGGTCTCTGAACACGTTTCCTCCCTTGCGCCGGAGTGCCTCTCGGTTCATCTACACTGTGAAGCGGCATCCCCCCCGAGGGAATAGGGAGGACCGGCACGCGGCCAGGGGTGCGGCCACCATGTGCACTGGGTGCCGCACCGGCGATATTGAGCCTGGAAATTCGTGCAGTCTGGCTCAGTCACCGGACGATGTCCTGATGGAGGTCTCATGGAGAACGGACACCGCAGCCACGAGATGATGTTCAAAAGGAAGTTCTGGGTCTGCCTGGCCCTGAGCCTGCCCGTGCTGGCGTACAGCCCGTCGGTGCAGAGCCTGCTGGGGTTCACGGCACCGCCGTTTCCCGGCAGCGTGTGGCTTCCCTTCGCCTTCTCGCTGCTGGTGTTCTGGTACGGAGGGCTGCCCTTCCTGAGGATGGCCCTCCCCGAGCTGCGCAGGGGCAAGCCGGGGATGATGACCCTGATCTCGCTGGCCATCTCGGTGGCCCTCGTCTACAGCGTGGCCTCCCGCTTCCTGCAGCTGGAGAAGGAGCTGTTCTGGGAGCTGGTGACGCTGATCGACGTGATGCTGCTGGGCCACTGGGTGGAGATGCGCAGCGTCCGCAGGGCCTCGGGGGCCCTGGACGAGCTGGCCAGGCTCATGCCCGACACCGCCGAGCGGCTGGACGATGAGGGCAATACGTCGGAGGTCCCGGTGTCGGAGCTTTCCGAGGGGGACCTGGTTCTGGTCCGGCCCGGCTCCTCCATACCCGCGGACGGCGAAGTCTCCGAGGGCAGCTCCTCGGTGAACGAAGCCATGGTCACCGGGGAGTCCACCCCGGTGAAGAAGTCGCCGGGGGACGGGGTGGTGGGGGGCACTGTGAACGGCGACGGAAGCCTCAGGGTGCGGGTCACCGCCACCGGGGAGGACACTGCCATAGCCGGGATCATGCGGCTGGTGAAGGAGGCCCGGGAGTCCAAGTCGGACACGCAGCTCCTGGCGGACAGGGCGGCCGGATGGCTGTTCTACGTGGCCCTGGGGGCGGCGGTGGTCACCGCCGTGGGCTGGTGGCTGGCCCGGGGGGCGGACGTCTTCATCGTGGAGAGGGTAGTGACCGTGCTGGTCATCGCCTGCCCCCACGCCCTGGGACTGGCCATCCCCCTGGTGGTGGCCATAACCACGGCCCTGGGGGCCTCAAGCGGCGTCCTGGTGCGGGACAGGCACGCCCTGGAGCGGATACGCGAGGTGACCACGGTGGTCTTCGACAAGACCGGCACCCTGACCCGGGGGGAGTTCGCCGTGGAGGACATGGAGGCCGTCGGGGGCATGGAACGCGAGCGGGCGCTGCAGGTGGCGGCGGCCCTGGAGTCGGAGTCCGAGCACCCCATTGCCAGGGCGATCCGCAGCAAGGCGGAGGAGAAATCGCTGGACACCCCGGAGGTGGAGGGCTTTTCCGCCCTGGAGGGCAGGGGGGTCCGGGCGAAGGTGGACGGTACCACCTGGCACCTGGGCGGCCCCGCGCTGCTCTCGGAGCTGGAGGCGGAGCTGCCGCAGGCCCTGGCGGACTTCAGAGGTGAGCAGGAATCCCGGGCCCGGACTGTGGTCTTCCTGCTGGAGGGGAGCGATCCCGTGGCCGCCTTCTCGGTGGCCGACGGGCTGCGGGAGGAGAGCGCATCCGCGGTGAACGGTCTGCGGGAGGCCGGACTCACGGTGGCCATGCTCACCGGAGACAGCCGGGAGGCCGCAGAGGCGGTGGCTCGTGAGCTGGGCATAGACAGGGTCCTCTCCGAGGTGCTTCCGGAGAACAAGGACAGCGAGATCCGCCGGCTGCAGGAGGACGGGGAGACGGTGGCCATGGTGGGCGACGGCATCAACGACGCTCCGGCCCTCACCAGGGCCGACGTGGGCATAGCCATAGGCAGCGGCACCGACGTGGCGGTGGAGTCGGCGGGAATAGTGCTGGTGAAGAGCAGGCCGGACGACGTCCTCAAGATCTTCCGGCTGAGCCGCGCCAGCAGGAGGAAGATGATCCAGAACCTCTGGTGGGCCGCCGGCTACAACATCGTCGCCCTCCCCCTGGCCGCCGGCGCCATGGCCCGATGGGGGATCCTGCTCTCCCCGGCTGTGGGGGCGCTTCTCATGTCGCTGAGCACGGTGATAGTGGCCCTGAACGCCCAGCTGCTGCGGGGCATAGACCTGGCAGAGGACTGAGCCCTCCTCCCCGTACGGAAAAAGGGCGGGGGCATGCCCCCGCCCTTCACCGTGCAGGCCCGGTCTAGAAGCTGGCCTTGATGGAGCCCCAGGTGCTTCTCTCCAGGCTGGTGGAGTAGTTGCCAACCTCCACCTCGTGAACCTGGTAGGTGATGAAGTCGGCGAAGAAGAGCGACTCGCTGTCTCCCGCCGCGTCCTCCCGGCCGGGGGCCAGGCCGATGAGGTAGTTGCCGGAGGGCCAGCTGTTGAGGTCTATGCTCTCCACGAAGGTGCCGTCGATGGTGTACACCTCTATGGTGTAGTGGGGACTGGTGCGGATGATGAAGAGGTGCTCCCAGGCCACGGCGGTGCCCATGTTCAGCCCGCCGCTTATCGTGGTCAGGACGTTCCACGAGGAGCCGTCGTAGTAGACGATGTCGTCGCTGCCGTAGCTGGACAGGTAGACGTAGTTGTCGTCCCAGTCCACCGAGCAGCCGTCGGTGTAGTCGGCGGAGCTGTAGTAGTCGGGCAGCTCGCCGTCGTAGGACCCGGTGGTCGGGTCGATCATCTTGGTGTAGGGAGCGGTCTGGTCGTTCATAAGAAGGTAGGTGGTTCCCCCGTCTACGTAGCCGTAGCCGATGTCGAACACCCAGTACATCCCGGATGCTGTGTTCCAGGAGCCCGGCGACATGCTCTCGGCGTCCATGTTGGTGTACATGATGTTGTTGCTGCCGTTGGGACCGGCTATCCAGATGTCACCGGTGTCCCAGTCCTTGGCCAGGCCGCGGACTCCAGAGCTGGGCTGTCCCGAGATCGACTGGCTCCTTATTATGTCCCCCGGCGCCGCGACAGCCGCGGAAGCCAGAAGCACGACGGCGAGAAGAGAAGCGAAGATCTTTGCCATTCTCCCATTCCTTCCTTTGGAAGCTTCGCCAACTTGCCCATGCAACGAACCAAATAACACATCTTACCAGTACTTATTATCCCCGACGCCCCCCTCCCCAAAGAGAGACGCTCGATCTTTCTCATAATAACAATGAAATTTCGCGGCTGTCAATCCAGTACGGATGTGCTCGGGAAGGGGAGGATCCCGGGAGGAGGAAGGCCAGTTGGGTTTATTCGACCCAGAAGCGGGATTGCGGCCCGGGCCTGCTCCATTCCAGGGAAGCGGCGATTCCGTCGGCCGCCAGCATGCCCTCGGACGTGGGGACGATGCTGTCCCCCGTGATGCGGAGCAGGCCTCTTCGGGTCCATTCCCCAAGCCTGGCAGCAGCGTCTTCGGAGGGCACCAGACCGGTCTCGGCGCGGATGCGCTCCAGGCGGACGCCCCGTGAGGTGCGCAGACCCAGCATGGCCATCTCGTCGGCCCTCTGCAGGTCCGTGACCTCCTCCCCCCCGCCGGGGGGAGTCCTGCCGGTCAACAGGGCACCGGCCCAGCCCACAGTGTCCGGGGCGTTCCACCAGCGCCTGCGGCGGCCGTCGAAGGAGTGCGCCGACGGCCCCAGCCCCAGGTAGGGCCCTCCCTGCCAGCAGGCGGAGTTGTGCAGGGAGATCTCCCCCTCCCCCCGGGCGTAGCTGGAGACCTCGTAGTGCCGGTACCCGGCGGCGGCGAGGATCCGGTGCACCAGCCGGTGCATCTCCAGCAGCTCCCCCTCCCCCTGCTGCCGCAGCCGCCCCGAGGAGCAGAGCCGGGCCATCCCGGTCCCCGGCTCCAGGGTAAGCTCGTAGGCGGATATGTGCTCCGGCCCCAGCTGCACGATCCTCCGCAGGTCCTCCTCCAGCTCCAGGGATGTCTGGCCCGGGATGCCGTAGATGAGGTCCACCGAGATGCGGCGGAAGCCGGCGCTCCTGGCCTCTTCGAAGGCATCGACAGCACGCAGGGCGTCGTGGGCCCTGCCCAGCAGACGCAGATGCCGGTGGTGGAGGGACTGCACCCCCAGGCTTATCCGGTCGAATCCCCCCCGTCTGAGGATGCCGAGGGAGACCTGATCCACCGTGGCGGGGTTCGCCTCCACCGTGGCCTCCCGCAGACCCGACAGGTCGGCCCTCTCCCGCAGCCGCAGCAGCAGGGAGCACAGGAACTCGGCCGGCAGAACGGTGGGCGTCCCGCCGCCGATGTACACAGTATCCACTTCCAGGTCAGGGGGAACCGCTTCCTCCAGCTCCCGGGGAAGCGCATCCATGTAGGCGGAGGGGTGGGAATCCCGAAGCGGCCGGGAGTGGAAGGCGCAGTAGCTGCACCTGCTTGCGCAGAAGGGCACGTGAGCGTAGACGCCCCAGCCGGCCGCCACGGCGTCCCTAGGGCCTGCCCCCGGCCTCCAGCAGCCGCCGGAAGTAGGTCCAGCTGGTCTGGTTGGGGGACGTGTACTCCTCCGGAGCCCGGGAGAAGACCATGTCGTGGTCGGCCACCAGGGCCCTGATGTCCTCCGGAAGGGCCTCGAAGCCCCCCGGCAGCTTGGCGCCTGCGCAGTGGTAGACCAGGTACCCGGACCGATCGGCCATCCGCATCCAGGGCAGCCACTGCCCGAACCTGGTCCAGGAGAGGCGGCAGGAAACGGTGGTGAGGGTGGTGTCGGCCAGGTCATCGCGGGAGACGAAGAAATGAAAGAGCTCCGCCCCCTGGTAGAGGTTGGAGCCGGAGTACTCGGGGAAGCTGTCCGCCGGCAGCGGAGAGGGGTAGGCCAGCAGTATGTCCAGGTTCCAGCTGATCTCCCCCCCGGGCAGCTCGGTGTAGGGCATGGAGAACTCCCAGTCCCCCTGGCTGCGCGGCATGTAGCTGTTCACCGGGTCGTTCCACACGTGGATCACGCCCACGGTGTCCCCGGTGTAGGGGTTGGCCCACTCCTCCAGAATCTCGCCGGTGTCGGGGTCGCGGTATACGAACACCTCCCTGGTCAGCAGGCGGTAGCCGTCTCCGTGCTCCTCCAGCCGGCCGATGTTGTAGCCGTCGGCGGCGAAGAGGTGCCGGCTCTGCTGGCCGGGGACGAAGCTGTAGATGTCGCCCGTCCAGTAGAAGACAACCTCGTCGCCTGCGAGGTCGCCCCTGGTGCGCATGAAGGCCAGGTAGTTCTGCCCGGGGTCGTCCAGGTCCAGGGCGAAGCCGGCTGCGACGGGCACAATGAGAGCGGACAGCAGAACCGGCCAGGCGACTCGAAAGCTCATCGGCTGCCCGAAGGCGCGGCCGTCCAGGAGCCGCCGAGGTCCTCTGCGCCGCCGCTGCCGCCGATCTGCCACTGGGCCGTGGAGCTCCACGTCCCCTGGGCGCTGTCGGATGCGGGGAAGGTGCCGGAGATGCCGAAGGCGTATGTCACCGAGTCGGCATCAATGGAGTCGGAAGCGCTGAAGGCGCTGTCACCGACGATGGCGGCGGCCGGAGGCTGCCAGACAACCGTGTCCGGCTCTCCGTCCACCGTGTGCACTACCGTCATCTCCAGGGCCTTCACGCTGTCTTCGCCCACGGTGAAGGCCAGCGCCTCCCCGGTGGCCGCCGAACCGGACCAGTCGCCCGTCTGCGGCTCCTCACCCGTCGGACCCGAGGGACTGTCGTCGTCTCCGCATCCCAGAACCAGCACCAGGCTGGCGATAATCGCTGCTGCAGCTCTCACAGTTCGCGTCCCTTCTTCATTCGTCCCGCTTCAGCACGGCCAGGAAGGCCTTCTGCGGTATCTCCACCCTTCCCACCATCTTCATCCTCTTCTTGCCCTCCTTCTGCTTCTCCAGGAGCTTGCGCTTCCGGGTCACGTCCCCGCCGTAGCACTTGGCGGTGACGTCCTTGCGCAGGGCCCGGATGGTCTCCCGGGCTATTATCTCCCCGCCTATGGCCCCCTGGATGGGGATCTTGAACTGCTGGCGGGGAATCTCCTCCTTCAGCCGTTTGCATGCGTTCCGCGCCCAGGCCCGGGCGTTGTCGCGGTGGACCAGCATGGAGAGGGCCTCTACCCTCTCCTTGTTCACCAGTATGTCCAGCCGCACCAGATCGGACTCGCGGTAGTCGGCGGACTCGTAGTCGAAGGACCCGTAGCCCTGGGTGATGGACTTCAGCCGGTCGTAGAAGTCGTAGACCACCTCAGCCAGGGGCAGCTCGGCGGTGATCTCCACCCGCTTCGCCCCCACGTACATGTTCCTGTAGTTCTCTGCCCTTCTGTTCATGAGAAGCTCGGTTACCGGACCTATGTACGTGTCCGGCATTATTATGGAAGCCCTTATGTACGGCTCCTCCGTCTTGCGTATCTGCGCCGGGTCGGGGTAGAGCAGGGGGTTGTCCAGATGGATCACCTCGCCGTCGGACATGGTTATCCTGTACAGGACCGTGGGAGCGGTGAGGACCAGGGACATGCCGAACTCCCTCTCCAGCCGCTCCTGCACCACCTCCAGGTGCAGAAGGCCCAGGAAGCCGCAGCGGAAGCCGAAGCCCAGCCCGGCGGAGGATACCTTCTCGTAGGTGAGGGAGGCGTCGTTGAGCTTCAGCCGCTCCATGGCGGCGGCCAGGTCGTTGTAGTCCTCGGTGGAGACGGGGAAGATGGAGGAGAAGACCACTGGCTTGGCCTCCTCGTAGCCGGCCAGGGGCTGCTCCGCCGGCCTTTCCGCATGGGTCACCGTGTCCCCCGACCGCACGTCGGCGATGGACTTGATCCCCCCGATGAGGTAGCCCACCTCGCCGGCGGCCAGCTTCCGGCAGGTGGTGCGGGTGATGCCCAGGTGGCCGACCTCCTCGGCCGTGTACTCCTTCCCCGAGGCCATCAGTCTTATCCGGTCGCCGGCTCCGATGGTGCCATCCACCACCCGGAAGAAGACCACCACCCCCCTGTAGGGGTCGAAGATGCTGTCGAACACCCGGGCCCGGAGGGGGGCCGCGTCGTCGCCTGCGGGGGGCGGTATGCGCTCCACCAGCCTCTCCAGCAGCCCCTCCACTCCCTCCCCGGTCTTGGCGGAGACCATCACCGCTCCGTCGGGGTCCAGGGCCAGCTCGTTCTCCACCTCTATGAGCACCTCCAGGATGTTGGCAGAGGGGAGGTCTATCTTGTTGATCACCGGGATTACGGTGAGCTCCTGCTCCATGGCCTTGTAGAGGTTGGCCAGCGTCTGGGCCTCCACCCCCTGGGCGGCGTCTATCACCAGCAGGGCCCCCTCGCAGGAGGCCAGGGCACGGGAGACCTCGTAGGAGAAGTCCACGTGGCCGGGGGTGTCGATGAGGTTCAGGGTGTATTCCCCGCCGTCGGCGGCGGTGTAGAGCATGGTCACCGCCGAGGACTTGATGGTGATCCCCCGCTCGCGCTCGATGTCCATGTCGTCCAGCATCAGGTCGTGGAACTCCCGGTCGGAGACCGTGTGGGTCATCTGCAGGAGCCTGTCGGCCAGCGTGGACTTGCCATGGTCGATGTGGGCTATGATGGAGAAGTTCCGAATTCGCTTTCTCATACCGCCTCCCGTATAGGCCGGGTAATATAAGGGGCGGCGGGTCCAGATCGAAGGTGGGCATGCTCTACTGCAGCGAGAGCTTCTTCTCGCTCTGCCACAGACCGTGGATGTTGCAGTGGGCCATGGCCATGAGCCGGCCCGGATGGGACGTCTTCATGCCGAAGGTGCATCCGTGGTGGGTGTAAACGCCGCTCTCGTCGGGACCGTCGGTGGAGGCGCCGTGGGAGGAGAGCTCCACACGCCCCACCTCGTAGGGGAACTTCCCGCCCTCGGGCTGGAAGTAGAGGGCGATCCATGCTATGTGATGGGCGGTGGTGTTGGGGTGGGCCACCTCCTTGCCCAGGGTGACTCTGACCTCGAAGACCTCGTCGGCCTTCACCATGTCCGGGGCCTCTATCACCGGCACGTGCTTCTCGCTCTTCCAGTCCGCCGTCTGCAGCATCTCGTCCAGCATGTCGTTCCTTTCTGTTTGTTGTTTCCGCCAATTCCCTGCAGCGAGCGAGCGCCATCTCACTTCCAGCACCTTCTCAGGCGATGAGCTCCCTGCTGGCCATCCGCCCCAGTCCGTCCATGCGCGTGCAGCCCCTGGAGGCCAGCACCGGAAGGTAGGGCAGCAGATCCTCCGGCAGGTGTCCGTTGTCGTTGCCCTTTCGGGGCCATTCCGGCCCGGATACGGCCTCGGCGGTGCGCACCAGGCTGCCGCTGAGAACGGCCCCGCCGGAAGCGCCGGCCCGCAGGGCGGTGTTCACCGCCTCGGTCCTCAGCAGGGAGGCCAGGAGCCCGGCGCTGGCCGCGGCCAGCCGGCAGCGCCTCTCGGTGGACCGCACGCAGCCGGCCACCGCGGCCGCAACGCCCCTGTCGCCCACCGACCGGGCCATCCAGGCCGGTTCATGGTAGCCGATGACGTCACGCATGTAGGTGTACATCAGCTCCAGGCCCTGTTCGGTGAGTATTCGGCCCACTGTGGGCCGGCCGACGCGGTCGGACATCCAGCAGAGGAAGTCCAGCTGCGCCGGTGAGGAGTAGACGGGATCGGCCATGGCGACGGGACAGGTCCTGGGCCGGCCTCCGCCGGAGGGGATAACCGCACAGTCCAGCTCGCCGTCGGTGTAGATCACCACCCGGCGCCGGTCTTCTGAGCCATCGGCCAGGCATCCCCCCGTCACCGAGGTGGCCATGGCCTCCGCCGGAGTGGCCATCAGGAGCCTGTCGGCAGCCGTGAGGGCCCGCAGAGCGGACTCGGGGATCCTCTCCCCCTCGGCCGGCCTGGCCACAGCCACGCTCTCCGGTGTGCAGTCCTCCCTCTCCAGGAAGTCGCATATGGCTCCGGCCCTTTTCTCCGGGTCATCCAGCGAGTCGGAGATGTAGCTGGAGACGTAGCTCAGGCCGTCGCCGCCGTCGGGGTCTGCCAGGCGAAGCTCGGTCCTGCGCGCCGAGAGCACCGCCAGAAGCACCATCCGCATCACTCCTTCTTCTTCACCAGCCGCCACCGTCTACCGGAAACGGATCAGGGGCTTTATCACACCATCTTCCTTGGTCCGCATCAGCTCGAAGGCCTTCTCGATCTCGTCGAAATCGAAGCTGTGTGTGGTCATCCTGGCGGGGTCCACCCTGCCTCCCAGTATCAGCCGGAAGAGCCTCTCCATCCGCTGGCTTCCGCCGGGACAGAGGGCGGTGCGTATGGTCTTGTCGGACATGCCCACGCCCCACGCTTCCCGCGGGATCTTCACGTACTCGCCCTCTCCGTGGTAGCCCACGTTGGATACGGTCCCCCCGGGACGGGTGACCTTCACGCAGGCTTCGAAGGTGGCCTGGGCGCCCAGCGACTCGATGGCCGAGTCCACTCCCTCTCCACCGGTGAGCTCCATGATGGCATCCACCGGATCGGCCTCGGCGAAGTCCACTATCTCGTCGGCGCCGTAGTGACGGGCCAGCTCGATCCTGTTGGGAACTGTCTCCACGGCTATGATCATCCCCGCTCCCAGCAGCCTGGCCCCGGCCGTGGCCATGAGGCCCACCGGGCCCTGAGCGAAGACGGCCACCGTTCCCCCCATGGGTATGTCGGCGTTCTCGGCTCCCGCAAACCCCGTGGACATCATGTCGCAGGCGTAGACCGCCTGCTCGTCGGAGAGGTCATCGGGTATGGG
>JAWLEP010000058.1:0-13260 GCA_041686025.1 Candidatus Fermentibacteraceae bacterium | reverse complement strand
CGGTTTCACCTGAGCAGAAGGCTGGCGCCTCCCGCCCCCAGGCCCTTTGCCAGGTTGACGAAGAATCTGGTTCAATAAATATGTAATACCGAGTGCTGCTCTGCCGCATCGCCCAACGCCCGGGTGCGATGCGTCCCGAATGCAGGGCCGGGCCGGAGAGGCTGCCGGATGACTGCATCGGCCGCCAGGACCGTTCGCATCGTTCTCGCACTGACCGTGGCCCTGGGGCTCTTCCTTCGCCTGTGGCGGCTGGACTTCGGCCAGGAGCTGCCCTACCTCTCACACACGGATGAGCCCTGCCGGTACAACACTGCCGTTCACATGATCCGCAGCTCCACCCCCAACCCCGGTTTCTTCAGGTACCCCAGCCTGCCCATGTACATCGACGCCTGCGCCATGTACGCCGGTTACCTGACCGGCCGGCTGGCGGGGAGATTCGAGTCGGCCGAGGACCTGCGCCCCATCAGGGGCCTGGAGATGTCGGTGGGACTGGTGGGTACGCCCTCCATGCTGCTGCTGGGACGGGCCGTCTCCGCCCTGTTCGGAGCCCTGAGCGTGCTGCTGCTCTACTGGCTGGCCAGGGAGCTGACGCAAGACGCCGGATTCGCCCTGCTCCCCGCCCTCCTGCTGGCCCTGGACCCCGGGCACATCCGGCTGTCGCACTACATGACCGTGGACGTGATTGCCACCTTCTTCGCCCTGGGCTGCGTGGCGGCCGCCACCAACGCGGTCTCCCGGGGCAGCAGGCGGCTGCTCTGGCTGAGCGCCGTCCTCGGTGGCCTGGCCACCTCCAGCAAGTACAACTACGGCGCACTGGCGGTAGCGGTGGGGCTGACGGCCCTGCTGTACGCTCGGAGCCGATGGGGGCACAGGGTGCGGGACCTGCTGGTGTGCGCCGGCCTCTTTGCCCTGGCCTTCGCGTTAACCTCACCCTTCGTTCTCATCGACTTCGAACATGCCTCGGCGGGCATCCGGGCGGAGATAAGGCACTACGCCACCGGGCACCTGGGAGTGACCGGCAACAGCTTCGCCTGGTACATCGGCTTCATCTGGAGGGACAACCCCGCCCTCCTCCTGCTGGGGGTTCCGGGCCTGTTCTCGGTCTGGCGGCGCTACGGGTCCCGCTCGGCGGCGCTGCTGTCGACCGGGCTGGTCTTCTTCCTTCTCATGGGAATCCAGTTGGTGCATTTCGCGCGGAACATCCTGCCGGTGATGGTGCTTCTCATGGCCGCCGCCGGCACCATGGCCGAGACCCTGTACCGCCGCCTGCCGAAGCCGGTCCGGACATGGGGAGCCTCACGGCTGGGGTTCTCGCCGGCTGCGGGCCTGCTGGTTCTTCTTCCCCTGGTGCCCGCCCTCCTGGCCATGCCCTCCTTGCTCCAGGCACCGTCCCCCAGCGGCAAGGCAAAGGCCCAGGCCTGGTTCGACCGGGCGGCGGCCACCACTCCCGCCAGGGAGGTCCTGGACGAGCTGAGTATCGCCGCGGAGTCGTACACCGTCTACCTGGACCCCGAACGCTGGGACGTCGACTACTATCGGACCATCACCGACATGGAGGAGCCCGGCGTGGGGGAAGACGGCCGCCGCTACGACGTGGTCATACTGGGGGCAGGGATGTACCGGCGCTTCTACCGCAACCCCGACGTGTACCGCGAGGAGGTGGGGATCTACGACAGCTACTTCGAGGCCCCCGGCGGCCATCTGGTCTTCCGGGGCCGGGAAGATCCCCTGGACTTCCGGCAGGCGGGAGGCCGGGTTGACGTCCTCTTCCCGACTCCCCGGGGCAGAGCGCTCATGGACGCCATGTCTCCCGGGGACGGAGATTAAGTTCATCAAGTTTTATAAAAGTAAAATGCCCTATTCAAGACAATAATACCATCTTGTGTCGCTACCGTCCCCACAAAATCATCAGGGAATTGACCGCTTTGCGGTATCAAATATATTTGAGCGTCAAAACCACAGCCCGGGAGGTGGGCCATGATATCCAGGGAGTACAGGGCGGATACCGATCGCGACCACGCGGTGAGGATCCAGCGCGAGGTGGGCTGGATCGAGGGCGAGAAGACCGACGGGCTGGACTGCCTGCTGGAGAGCGGCAGGACCCGGATGGCCGACCTCCGCGGAAGGCCGGAGTGCATGGGAATCTCCGTACCCGGATCCATCAGGCACCTGGAGCGCGACCTTCCCCTGTCGGCCGTACTCTCCATAACCACCGGCTACGCCGGACGGAAGCGCGGCCTGGCCGGCAGGGTTACGGCGGAGTTGATGGCCCTGGACCACGCCGAGGGTGCGGAGGTGGCCATGCTGGGCGTCTTCGACCACGGATACTACGACCGGCTGGGCTTCGGGGCCGGTTCTCCGGACACCTGGATGGGCATAGACCCCGCCTGCCTGAAGGTGGACATACCGGACAGACCGCCGGAGAGGCTGGGCACCGACGACTTCGAGGAGGTGCACCGATGCCGGCTCCATCGCATGCGGGGCCACGGCTCCTGCACGCTGACCCCCTCTGCCGTGACCCGCGCGGACATGCTCTGGGAGCAGAAGAGCCCTGCCGGCCTGGGCTACAGGGACGAAGCTGGGGTGCTGACCCACCACCTCTGGCTGGGCTCCTGCAAGGGCGAGCACGGGCCTTACTGGGTCGCCTGGCTCTGTTACCGCAGCTGGGAGCAGCTGGTGGAGCTGCTGGGGGTCTTGAAGACCCTGGGTGACCAGGTCCATCTGGTCCGGGTGAAGCAGCCTGCGGGCTTCCCGCTGCTGGGTCTGCTGGACAAGCCGCTGAAGCGGCTGCGGGCCCGGGAGGGCTCGCGGTTCGCCCCCTACTTCCGCTCCGTCTGCTACTGGCAGCTGAGGATACTGGACCTGCCCGGTTGCATGGAGGATACCTGCGTGCCCTGGGGAAGCGCCGAGTTCAACCTGGAGCTGTCCGACCCGGTGGAGCGCTTCCTGGACGGGGACTCGTCCTGGCGGGGAACCGCGGGGGAGTGGACGGTGGGGCTGGGGGCGGAGTCATGGGCGCGTCCCGGCCACAGCCCGGGTCTGCCGTTGATGAGGGCCTCGGTTGGTGCCTTCAGCAGGCTGTGGATCGGCTCGGCCGGGGCTTCGGCCCTTGCCGCCTGCGACCGCCTGCAGGCGCCGCAGGAGCTGGTCTCGCAGCTGGACCGCATGCTGCTGATGCCCCGGCCTTTTCCGGACTGGGACTTCTAGTCCTCTACTCGTCCTTTTCGTCGAAGACGTGGCTGACCTCGCCGAAGGCGGACTTCAGCGAGTCCCAGGAGGAGCTGAGGTCCTCCTTGACCGAGTCCCAGCTGTCCTCTCCCGCTTCGGAGAGCTTCCGCAGCTTCGACTTGCCCTTCTCCAGCTCGGTCTCTATCTCCCTGACCTTGCCCTTCAGCTTCAGCCTGGCGTCGGCGTCGGCCCCGGAAGCCTTGGCCTTCAGCTTGTCCAGGTCGGCCTTCCATTCGTTCAGCTGCGCCTCCATCTTCTGCCGGTAGAGCTCTCTCTCGTTCATGTTATCTCGCTACCTTCCTGTTTGGGTTTTGATCGGGCCGCGTCTCTCGGCAGCAGGGCGACGAGCAGCCCCGCCGCGAAGCCAACCACCGCCGTCAGCAGCAGCAGCAGCGCCGCGGGCATCTCGGCCCTCATCCAGAGGAAACTCGCCGTCACCGTCTGCATGTTCTGCAGCACCGCCGTGATCAGAATCACGGCCAGCAGCAGCACAAGCACCAGCTTGAAGCCCTTCATGGTCGTTCATCTCCTTTCGATACGAGTTCCTCGTCCGGGACCGGGGCGGAGGTCTCTTCGCCCGCGTCTTTCGGCGGCTCGGCGAAGCTCCGAACCAGGAACTTTACTGTCCTCTCTGCGATCTCCCTGTCCGATACTGGCGGGGGCGGGTATTCCCCGGAAGCCGCGGGGCGGGCCTGCCCGCCCTGCAGTGCCGCAGCGGGATTGTCTGCCAGCCCGTTGATCATCAGCATGGAGAGGCCGTGAATCGCTGCCCAGGCGAAGGCGGCCTGATCCGCCGGGCTCTCCCGCCTGAAGACCCCATGGCTCTGGCACTCCCGGATCATCTTCCGCAGGATGGAGAGAATCCTGTGGCCCGGCTGCGCCGGCCGGGGGATGGGCCCCTCGGCGTCCGGCTCCATGCCGAACATCAGCATGTAAAGCCCGGGGTTGTCGACGGCGAAGCGGACGTACCCGCAGGCGGAGGTGCGGAATCGCTCCAGGGGCTCTCCGCCCCATGCCCCGTCGAGCCTCTCCAGTTGCTCTGCGAGTCTGGCGAAGCCGTCCTCCGCCACCGCGGCCAGCAGAGCGGTCTTGTTGCGGAAGTGGCGGTAGGGAGCGGCGTGAGAAATGCCTATCCTTGCGCTCAGCGCCCGCATTGTCACGGCCTTCAGACCCCCCTCCTCCAGCATGGTAGCGGTGGTCTGGATCAGCATTCGCCTGCGCTCATCGCTGCCGTACTTCCTCTGCGACATGCAGCTCTCCTTAGGAGGTGCCCGCCCGTGCCGTCTGAGAGATACCCGGCAAAGTTGACAACGTAAACATACTGCTCTATGATGTTGCCATTGTCAACATGGCACATCCGGAAAGGTCAGTGGTAGAGTGATCGAAACGCGCAAGATGCCGGAGATGCGAATTGGCGACCTCAGGGTTGCGCTGCCCATAGTGCAGGGGGGCATGGGGGTGGGGATATCCCTCTCCGGCCTGGCGTCTGCGGTGGCCGAGGAGGGCTGCGTGGGCGTCATCTCCGCCGCCGGGGTCGGCAGGCTGGAGCCCGACTTCCGCAAGGACCTGGCCGCCGCCGACGAGAGGGCCCTTCGGGGGCAGATTCGTAGGGCCAGGGAACTCTCCCGGGGTGTGCTGGGCGTGAACCTGATGATGGCCCTGTCCGACTTCGAGAGTCTCTTCAGGGTGTCCGTCGTGGAAGGTGTGGACATGGTCTTCATCGGCGCCGGCCTGCTGGTGAGGATGCCGTCTTCGGTAAGCCTGGAGGAGCTCCAGCGCAGCGGGACGAAGATCATCCCCAAGGTATCCAGCGCCAAGGCCGCCAGGGTGATATTCGCTTCATGGGACAGGCACTACGGGCGCATACCCGACGCCGTGGTGGTGGAAGGCCCGGCTGCCGGGGGGCATCTGGGTTTCAGCAGGGAGCAGCTGGAGGGTGATCCTCCCGGTCTGGAGGAAATCCTGGCGGAGACCCTGACCGCCATGTCCGTCTTCGAGGAGCGCTACGGCAGGAAGATCCCGGTGATCGCCGCCGGAGGGATCTTCACCGGGAAGGACATACGCTGCATCATGGACCAGGGCGCCGCCGGGGTGAAGATGGGTACCCGGTTCGTGGCCACCAGGGAGTGCGATGCCCACCCGGCGTTCAAGCAGGCCTATGTGGACTGCCGGCCCGAGGACCTGGTGATCATCGACAGCCCGGTGGGCCTGCCCGGCCGCGCCATCAGGAGCCCGCTGCTGGATGCGGTGGCCCGGGGCGAGAGCAGGCCCCTGGGGTGCTTCTGGCAGTGCCTGCGCTCGTGCGATGTCGGGAAGGCGCCGTACTGCATAGCCAGGGCCCTGATGCGGGCCAGGGAGGGTGATCTGCGGGAGGGCTTCGCCTTTGCCGGAGCCAACGCCCACCGGGTGACCGGGATAGTCTCCGTGCGGGAGCTGGTGGCCCAGCTGGTGGCTGAGTTCGGCATGTCCTTGGGCGAGAGGTGCGCCGTTGCGGCCGGCGCCATCTAGCTTCCGGGGACGGGCCGGTAGAGCCAGCGCCTGAACGTCCTGTCGGGCATCCTGCGGACCAGGCGGACCAGCAGGGTGACCAGAAGCCAGGCCACCGCCACCCTCCCCAGCAGCACGCCGGTTAGGTGGGCGCCCAGGGACAGCATCAGCAGTGTGTCCTCCACCAGTGCGTGGGCCAGGCCCATCAGGGTCACCGAGAAGAACAGGTCCCGGGGCCCCACCCGGCCGGAGCGGGCCTCCCGGATGATGAGCCCCCCGCCGTAGGAGAGGCCCAGCACCAGGCCGATGACCGTGATGGTGGCGGCGGAGTGGCCGATGCCCATGGACTCCAGCAGGGGCCTGAGCATCCGGCCCAGCAGGTCGGTGACCCCCAGTGCCTCCAGGACCCGCATCAGCACCACCAGCCCCAGCACTACGAGGAAGACCGTCAGCAGGTTCTCCAGCTGTGACAGGGCCCACTGTCCCAGGCCCGCGGGCCGGGGGCCGGGGTCCAGCAGTATCCCGGCCGGATGCTCCATCACCGAGAGGGCCCGGTATATTAGGTGCAGGGACATGCCCAGCAGGTAGGCGGCGGCCAGCCTGAACACCACCAGGAACCGCACCCGCACCCCGGCCTTCTGGGCCACCCGCAGCTCCACGGGCATGGAGTGGGCGGCCAGCATCATGGAGCACAGCACGGTGACCTGGGCGGCGGACAGACCCATCCCCGGGGCCAGGGAGACGAAGACGGCGATGCCGCCGTAGAGGTTGGTTATCATGGCGGAGGCCCAGACCAGGCCCATCTCGCCTGGGAGGCCCACGGTGCGCATCACCGGGGCCAGGACCCCGGCCAGCACCGACACGCCCCCCAGCATGTCCAGGACCTTTACCGCCACGATGACGGGGACCATCACCCGGAAGAGGGTGAGGCTCACCTCCCCCGCGTCGCGCAGCGAGCGCAGGATCCAGCGCAGGGCCCTTTCCGGCAGGCTGCCGCCCGGGCTCAAGCGGCGGCCGCTCTCACAGCCTGACCGTGGCGCCCAGGCTGGCGTAGTGGATCATGGTGAAGTTGTAGACCTCGTCCACGTCCGCGCCGCCCTCCACGAACCGGTAGCCCGCCCGCAGCGAGGTGATGTCCGACGGGGTCCAGACTACGCCGGCGAACACGTCCTCCGCACGGCCCACGGGGCCGGCCAGGCCCGCCGCGTGCACCCGCAGCTTCAGCTCCGGGGAGACCCGATAGTCGGCGGAGGCGGTGAGCAGGGGCACGAAGCCGGTGTTGGTCTTGGCCGCCGACAGCTCCAGGGGCGCCGAGGAGAGGGAGATGGCGGCGTCGCGGATCTTGGCGCTGGCGCCGGCGGCCAGCACCAGCCGATCCCTGCGCCAGACGTCGTACATCCATGAGAGGCGATAGCTGTCGAAACGGTAGGTGGCGTCCACCGGGGCACCGGCGGGGAATACCGTGCCGGCGAAGCTCACGGGGCTCTCCAGCACGTCGCCCGCCTCTATGCGCAGGGGGGCCACCAGCACGCTGAGGCTGTGGCGCCCGATGGTGATCCCGGGCCTGATCCTCACGAACAGGGCGGGATCGGGGTCCAGGTCCATCAGGGAGAAGCGGGTCCCGGTGTCTCCCGGCACACCGATGTCGTTGTATCCGACGAAGGCCATGCCGAACTCCGTGTCCAGCCAGGGCTGCACGGAAGAGGCTGCTGCGGCTGCCAGTACCAGCGTGAGAATCGCGGCTCTCCAGATCATGGTTCCTCCCGGTCATGGAATGAGCCCCCCTTGGGGGACGGTGGTCTCTCTACTCCTCCTGCAGAGATAGAATATACACCCTGGGGTAGTCCAGCGGGTCGGACTGGGTGGCCAGGAAGCCGCCGGCGTCTATGGAGAACCAGAGGTCGCCGTCTGCAGGAGCCGGGCCCTCCAGCGCGCACTCGAAGAGGAGGTCCCCTTCGGGGGAGTAGACGTGGAACAGGGGGTCGGGGGAGGTGCCGTCCCTCACCCAGAGCCGGTTCTCCGGGCCTACCCACAGCGCGGAGACCTGGTTCTCGTACTCCCTGGGCTCCCAGACCATGTCGGGGGGAGCGCCCTCCTCCCGCAGCTGCCGGTTCTGCTGGACCCGCTCGCGGTCTATCTCCCGCTGCGGCCTGCGGACCCGCGGCCTGCTGCTGGCGATCTCGCCCTCCGGCGTTCCGTCGCCTGCGTAGATGAAGATCCTGTAGTCCCTGGTGGAGACGGGGGCCACGTAGACTCTGCCGTCGAGGGGCGAGGCGGTGAAGGCGATGTTGGTGGAGCTCACCGTCTCCTGAATGTTGTCACGGTTGAAGTCCGTCATCCTGCTGTGGTAGACCAGATCCATCTCCGTGGAGTCGGTCCACAGACCCACCCGGAATCCGTAGCGGTTTTCCTCCCGGTCGAAGTCCCTGCGGGTTCCAACCAGACCGGCGGACGAGGGCCGGAGCCTGGTGGGGGGAAAGGGGGTGAATCCCTCGATCTCCTCCCGGACGAGGCCCTCCTGGTCGAAGAACGTAATGCGGGACAGGGCCAGGTCGTTCACCGCCAGCCCCCTGTCGGGCACCAGAGCCATGCTGCTGGGGCGCAGGAGCTCCCCGGGACCCTCCCCCTCCCGGGAGATCCAGTTGAGGAACTCCCCCCGGGGAGAGTAGCGGCCGATGCGCTTGCGCATCCCGTCCAGCACCAGCACCTCGCCGTCGGGGCCGTGGGCCAGGGCGTCCACCGTACCGAACATGTACAGCGAGTCTCCCATTCCCGCTCCTATGGTGTCCACAACCGCCAGACGGACCAGGGGGGTCCGGTCCGGAGCGGCTTCTCCCGCGTCCCCCGCTTCCTCGGATCCGCATGCCGCCGCCAGGATCAGCCCCAGCGCGGCCGCAGCAACGTACCTCATGGCCTCCTCCTCCCAGCAAAAATTGTTGTACGTCTAGTTTACCTTTTTGACTCGCCGTGCGCAACCTTTGCGCCCCGGCCCCGGATGTCGTAGCGTTGACCCGGAAGGGAGCCCGCATGAGCGAGGACTCGGTATCCGCGCGTCTGCCGAAGGCGGCCCGCAGGCTCTTCGAGATCTACCGACGGGCCGGGCGCAGCCTGTACCTGGTGGGGGGCTACGTCCGCGATCTGCTGAGGGGGGCCGGCGGAGAGGCCGACCTGGACATGGCCACCGATGCCCCCCCGGAGGAGTCGGTGAGGATACTGGAGGATGCCGGCATCCGCACGGTTCCCCTGGGCATGGCCTACGGAACGGTGGGGGCCGTGATGGCTCCGGAGGAAGGCGGCATGGTGGAGATCACCACCTTCCGGTGCGAGGAGGTGTACCCCCCCGGCGACCGCCACCCCGAGGTGCGTTTCGGGGACACCATAGAGGGCGACCTGGTCCGCCGGGACTTCACGGTGAACGCCATGGCCCTGGACTCCGACGGCCGCATCATCGACCCCACCGGGGGACGGAGCGACCTGGAGGACCGCCTGCTGCGCACCCCCGGCGACCCCCACGAGGTGATGCGGGAGGACCCCCTGCGGATGCTTCGGGCCGTGCGGTTCGCCGCCCAGCTGGATTTCCGGATGCACGAGGACGTGGCCGCGGCGATGGAGCGGGGGGCGCCCCGAATCGCCCAGGTGGCGGCGGAGCGCTGCAAGCGGGAGCTGGACATCCTCATGGAGCTTCCGGACGGCCCCACCGTGGCGGAGGCGTTCTCGCTGATGGCCGACCTGGGGCTTCTGGTCGCCATGGTCCCGGAGATGGCCCCCCTCCTCTCGGCCCGGGGGGTGGACCAGGGCCGGCATCACCACCTGGACGTCTGGGACCACACGCTTGCGGTGCTGGCCAACACCGCCCTGCCCGACGTCTGCCTGAGATGGGCCGCCCTTCTGCACGACGCCGGGAAACCGGCTTCCAGGACGGTGGAGGACGGCAGGGTGCGCTACCTGGGCCATCAGCGGAAGGGGGCGGAGGTCGCCGAGAGCGTGGCCCGGCGACTGCGCTTCAGCAGGAGGGAGAGGCGCTGCGTGGTCCGGCTGGTGCAGAGCCACATGCGGCCTCTGGGGTACACCGGGGAATGGACCGACAGCGCCGTCCGCCGTCTGGCCAGGGAGGCGGGCGAGAACCTGGACCGGCTGATGGCGCTGGCCGCCGCCGACATCGCCGCCCACGCGCCGGAGGAGGCGGAGACCGGCGCCGCCAGGCTGGCGGAGCTGCGCCGCAGGCTTGCGGAGCTGTCGCTTCCCGGCCACGGGCGGGTCCTGCCCCGGGAGGCGGGAAGAATACTGGCCCGAATGGTGCCGGAACGGCGGCGCGAGGAGGTGGGCCGTCTGCTGCACGAGCTGGAGACGGCGGTTGCCGGGGGGGAGCTTCCCGTGATGCCCCCGGTGGAGGAGTGCATCCGGTACCTGCGGGAGCGGGGGGAGCTGGCCGGCCTAGAGGAAGGCCAGGATCACCAGCCTGGGAGCGGGTGAGAAGCCCACCTCCCGCAGCCTCCGCTTCAGCTCCAGCCCCCGCCGGATCAGACCCTCTCCTCCCCCATGGTCGCGCAGCCTCTGCAGGTAGCGGTCGCAGCCGGTCTCCAGCCTCTGCATGAGCCGGGGGTCGCGAGGGTCGCCGCCGTCAACCTCCCGCTCCTCCACCAGAAGCTCGGCGGGCTCCAGGGCCTCCACCAGCCCCCGCAGGCCGGCCCTGGTGAAGGTCTCCCCGTGGTACTCGCCCATCAGCCTGTCGCAGCGGGCCCACCAGTGGTGCAGCAGCCGGTGTGTGGCCTGGGCGTCGCTTCCGGTCTCGCTGTGCATCTCCGATATCACCAGAGCGGCCCCCGGCGCGGCCACCCGGCGCATCTCCTCCAGGACGGCCCCGGGCCGGGGGAAGTGATGCAGCGAGTTCACGCAGCAGGCCAGGTCTACCGCCCCGCCGGCCAGTGCGAGGGCCCCGGCGTCGCAGACTACGGGAAGCATGCGGCGGTCCCCGAAGGCGCTGGACTCGGCGGCAAAGCCCCTGGGTGAGAGGTCGGCGCAGACTATGGGCGCGTCTCCGCCGAAGGTGGAGGCCAGCCAGGCGGCCCCGCTTCCCCTGCCGGTGGCCACGTCCAGCATCCTTGCAGGCGCAAGCGAGTGAAGCCGCGCTTCCAGCTCTTCCATGCATCCCCCTTCATGCGCATTATAACAAATATATTTGATCGCGCAACTATATGGCGATACGGCTGGACCCGGGGGCCTTCGAAAGATATCCTGCCCCCATGAAACTATCCGAACTGCCGCTGCTGGCCGTGGACGTTCAGACCACCGGGGCCTCGCCGCTGGGAGCCGGGCTGCTGGAGGTGGGCTGGCAGCGGCTGGGGCCCCACGGGGGAGGGGCGGTCTCCCTTCCCTGCCGGCTTCCCCCGGGTGTCCCCCTGCCGCCGCGGATCAGGCGGATAACCGGCATAGGGGACGAGGACAGGACCGGCCGGGAGGCCACTCCCCGGGAGGTGTGGTGGCTCCTCTCCGCCGCCGGCGGAGGCGGGCGGGCCCCGCAGGTGCCGATTCTGGCCCACTACGCCCTGTTCGAGAGGCGCTGGCTTCGGCACATGGCGGCACTGGCCGGCGTGGATTGGGAGCCGGAGGTCATATGCACCATGGAGCTGGCCAGGCGGTTGCTTCCCGGCCTTCCCGGCAAGGGCCTCCGCCCGGTGGCCGGCTACCTGGGGTTCTCCCTTTCCCGGCACCGGCGGGCGGCGGACCACGTGCGGGTAACGGCCTTCGTCTGGGAGAGGATGGTCCCCCTGCTGGCCGGGCGGGGGGTGCATGCCCCCGGGGAGCTGCGGCGCTTCCTGGAGGCTCCCCCCGCCGCCGCCGGCCGCAGGCTGACGGCCCTGGACCGCCGGCGCCTGTCGCGGCTGCCCAGGCGGCCGGGGGTCTACCGCCTCCTGGCCGCGGACGGCCGGGTGCTCTACGTGGGAAAGGCAGCCTGCCTGCGCTCCCGGGTGGGTTCCTACTTCGCCCCCGGGGCCTCCGGCGGCAAGAACAGGGCGCTGGCCAGCCAGGCCGCCCGGGTGGAGGAGACCGTCTGCGACACCCCCTTCTCCGCCGCCCTGCTGGAGGCCTGCGAGATCCACCGTCTGGACCCGCCCTACAACACCGCCATGCGTCCCCCCCGGGAGGACTGCGCCTGGTACTGCCCGCCCGACTTCCGGACTCTGTCCCCCGAGCCGGAAGAGGGCTGGCTGGGGCCTTTTCCCCGGCGGGAGACGGTGATCCGCATGGGCGGTCTGGTGCGGGCGGCGCTGCGGGGCAGGCCGGGGAGGCGTCTTGGCCGCTGGCTTCGCGGGCACCTGGAGAGACGCGGGCCCCTGCGGGAGGATACCCTGCGGCAGGGCCTGGAGGGGCTCCTGGCACGGGCCGAAGGCCGGACCGATATCCGGGATGCCGCCGAATGGGCCGACGCCCTGCTGGCTCTGGGAGAGAGGGAGCTGGCCGAGCGGGCCATCCGCGCCGCAGCGGATGGGGAAGGCGAGGAGGCCGAATCCGGTCCGGAGGGAGAGCCTGCTCCGGCCGGCCCGGAGGAGGTGGAGGGGATGCTGGTCTCCGTAGCGGCGTCCGCCGCCCGGGGAGTGAGGATGGGGCTGCTGTGCAGAATGCTGGGCAGCTCTGTGCTCTCCTGGAAGGGGCCCCACGGCTCCGGGAGGATCGCCACCGCCCGGTGGAGGCCGGAAGAGGGCTGGCCGGAGGGGGCGCCCGCGGAGATTGGTCCCGCGCTGCGGTGCCGTCTTGCCCGGGTGGCGGCGGGGGAGATGCGGAGGCTTCTCCGGGCCGGGGCCCGCGTCGAGCTATCGCCGGAGGGAGGGGTCAGCCCCGGGGCTTCCGAGCTGAGGCGTCTGGTGGGTCTGCCGCCGGCGCCCTCTCACGATGACGACGGACAGGCCTCTTTGTGCCGCCATGGGTGAGCGGGGCATATTCGCCTCGAACCACACGGGGACGGGAGGCCCATGAAGAACAGCGCCCATGCCGCAGCCGTCCCGCCGGCTTCGGCCCGGCCCGCGGCCTCCGGGACATGACCCCCGGGGGCAGCGTCCCGACCTTCATAGCCCGGCGGCTGGCCCGGGGCTCCATGCACGGCTTCCTGGACGGGTCGGTCCTTCACGTGGACGTCTCCGGGTTCACCTCCATGACCGAGAGGCTCATGGCCCACGGCCACCGGGGCGCAGAGCGCATCTCCTCCTCCCTCAACGCCGTCTTCGAGGCCGCCGTGGGCGCCATATCGGAGTCCGACGGCTTCGTGGCCACCTTTGCCGGCGATTCCTTCACTGCGGTCTTTCCCGGCGTGGGCCCGGACGAATGCCTGAAGACGGCCGAAGGAGTGAGGACGCTCCTCTCGGGGCTGGATCCGGACCCGGGATTCCGGCTGGAGTACAGGTTCTGCCTGTCTGCGGGGGAGATGGAGTGGGGAATCACCGGCGCCCCCGGCATGCGGACATACTTCTTCCGGGGCGACCCGGTGTTCGCCTGCTCGGCCCTGGCGGAGAGCTGCGCCCCCGGAGACCTGGCGGTGGACCGGGCGGA
>JAWLEP010000057.1:0-15093 GCA_041686025.1 Candidatus Fermentibacteraceae bacterium | reverse complement strand
GAAGGAGGGATGGGGGCTCACCGTCATAGAGGCCAACGCCTGCGGCACCCCGGTGGTGGCCAGCGACAGCGACGGGCTGCGGGACTCGGTGAGGGACGGGGAGACCGGCCTGCTGGTGCCCCACGGCGACGAGGCCGCCCTGGCCGATGCCCTGCAGCGGGTGCTCACCGACCGGAGCCTGCGCCGCCGTCTGGCCGAGAGGGCCCTGCCCTGGGCCCGGAGCTTCGACTGGGACGCTACTGCCGCCCGCATGATATCCATCATGGAGGCCGCCGCCGGAAGGGAAGGCTGAGCCCTGGCCGAAGCCGATCCCCTGGAGAACCTCGAGGTGCGGCTCAGCCCCAGGGCCCGGCGCCGGCGCATCGTGGTCCGCCCCCACCGGGTCACTGTAGTGGGCCCCGCCGGAGACAGCCCCCGAGCGCTGCGGCGGCTGGCGCGGCGCCGCAGGGAGTGGATAGCCGCCAGGCAGGCCCGGCTGCGGAATCGCGAACAGCGGCTGGCCGAGCTCACCTCGTGCCGCTTTGCCGACGGCGGCCACGTCACCTTTCGGGGCAGGAGGCTTCCCCTGGAGCTGCATGGCAGCGACGATGAAAGCATGGTGGAGCTGCGGGACGGCGTCCTGCACGCCCGTCTGCCACCGGACCCCGGACCGGATGCGGTTCGGCAGTCCGTGGAGGGCTGGCTGGCCCGCCGCCTGCGCGAAGAGGGGGAGAGGCTCTCGAAGCTCTACGCCGGCAGGCTCTCGGTGGAGGCCCCGCCGGTGCGGGTCCGGGACATGAGCAGCCGCTGGGGGAGCCTGGGGCGCACCGGAAGGCTGACCCTGAGCCTGCGCCTGGCGCACCTTCCGGCCTGGGCGTGGGAGCAGGTGGTGGCCCACGAGGTCTGCCACCTGCGGGTCCGCAGCCACTCCGGGGAGTTCTACCGGCTGCTGTGGAGCGTCCTTCCCCCCGATATCCCCCGGGTCAGGCGGCTGGAGCGGGCGCTGGGAGTGGATTAGACAGCTTCGGGGGGCCTCAGTGCAGCCGGCCCCTCCACTCGCTGCTCTCCTCCCAGCCGGCCTGGTACTCGTAGTCCACGAAGTATATCTTCAGGTCCGCCTGGTACTCGTAGTCCACGTAGCAGACGGTGAAGTCCGCCTGGTACTCGTAGTCGCAGAAGTACCACAGGCCGTCCTCGTCATCGGCCTGGTACTCGTACTCCACCGGGTAGACGCAGAGGTCGGCCTGGTACTCGTACTCCACCTCGCAGACCGGAATGTCCGCCTGGTACTCGTAGTCGGTGACGAAGACGCTGCCGGCCAGCGCGGCGGCCGCCGCCGTCAGCAGAGCAAGCAGTGATCTCATGCCCATCCCCTTCGGCTGTAGGCTGTAGACTCTGATACCACCGCCGCGCCGGCGGGTCAAATCCCCTCAGCGACCCCGGGACAGGCGACGCCAGAGCGTCTCGGGAAGACCCGCCTCCCGGATGTCGGAGGCGGCGGCGGAGACGTCGTAGCGGACCCGCCGGTGGCTCCAGGTCCCCCGGTCCGTGTCCAGCAGCAGGTAGGCGGCCCTGGGGTTTTCGTCCCGGGGCTGGCCCACGCTTCCGGCGTTTACGATGCAGACGTCGTCCAGGCTGCCCTCCTCCCGCTGGGAGGGCTCGCCGTACTCGTTCCAGCACAGCGGCAGGTGGGTGTGGCCGATGAGGCAGATCTGGCCGGGGTGGTCGCGGCAGGCGGCCAGGGCCATGTGGGAGTAGAGGACGTAGCCCCAGGTGTCCGGGGCGTGGGGGTTGCTGTGGCAGAGGAAGAGGTCGTCCATCTCCGCGGTGAGGGGAAGCGACCCCAGCCAATCGGTCTCGTCGGCCGACATCCGCTCCCGGGTCCAGACCACCGCCTCCCGGCCGGCGCTGTTGAAGAAGTCCAGCTCCATCAGGCCTGCGACGCCGGTGTCGTGGTTGCCGCGGACCACCGTGGTGCACTCCCTGCGCACCCGGGATATGCACCGGGACGGACGGGCCCCGTAGCCCACCACGTCCCCCAGGCATACCGTCTCGTCCGCCTCGGCCCCCGGCGGATCATCCAGGACGGCCTCCAGGGCCTGGATGTTGCCGTGGATGTCGCTTATCACCCGCAGCAGCACGTCAGCCCGGGCTCCCGGTGCCCACCAGCCGGTCCAGGACGCCGTTGACGAAGGACCCGGCCCCCTCCTCCTCGAACTCCCCCGCCAGCCTGATGGCCTCGTCTATGGCCACCGCCGCGGGGGTGTCTCCGTAGCGGACCTCGGCCAGGGCCTGCTCCAGTATCAGGCGGGTGATGGCGTTGAGCCGCTCCAGCCGCCAGTTCTCCAGGACGGACTCGATCTCCCGGTCCAGGTCGTCGCGGTGGCGGGCGGTGACCCGGCCCAGGTCGCGGATCCACGCGGCGTGCTCGGCGTCGAAGCGGCTTCCCAGACCCAGGTCCTCGAGGTTCTCCTCCAGCGGGCGGCCGTTGGCGTCCGCCGCGTACCGGCACTGCAGGAGGAACTTCCTGCTGCGGCTCATCACCCCCACGCCGGCTAGCTCCCCTTCCCGGCTTGGTCGATCCGGCGGTAGAGCCGGGCCATCTCCAGTGCGGTCATGGCGGCGTCGAAGCCCCGGTTGCCGGACTTGGCCCCGGCCCGGTCTACCGCCTGCTCCACCGTATCGGCGGTGATGATCCCGTAGGCCACGGGGACGTCGGCGTCCAGGGCCACCCGGGCCACGCCCTTGGAGGCCTCGGCGCAGACGTAGTCGAAGTGGGGCGTCTCGCCCCTGATCACGGCCCCCAGGCAGATCACCATGTCGGGGGCGGACCCGGAGCGGGCCAGCCTGGCGGCCACCGGGGGTATCTCCCACGCCCCGGGAACCCGGTAGACCTCGATGTCGCCCTCCTCGGTGCCGTGGCGCTTCAGGCAGTCCAGGGCGCCCTCCAGCAAGCGCTCGCTGACGAAGCTGTTGAACCTCGAGACCACTATGCCGGCCCGAAGCCCCCTTCCGTCCAGCTCTCCCTCATGTGTCCTCGCCATCGTCCACTCCCTCCAGCATGTGTCCCAGCTTCTCCTTCTTGGTTCGAAGGTATCTGATGTTCTCGCTGCGGGGCCGCACCTGAAGCGGTACCCGCTCCACCACTTCCAGGCCGTAGCCGTTGAGCCCCACTATCTTCCGGGGGTTGTTGGTGAGCAGCCTTATGGTGGACAGCCCCAGGTCGGCCAGTATCTGCGCACCGGTGCCGTAGTCCCTGAGGTCCGGGGGGAACCCCAGCTCCTCGTTGGCCTCCACCGTGTCCAGGCCGTGGTCCTGCAGGTGGTAGGCGCGTATCTTGTTGGCCAGGCCTATGCCCCGGCCCTCCTGCGCCATGTAGAGCACCACTCCCAGGCCCTCCTCCTGCACCATCTCCATGGCCCGGTGCAGCTGCTCGCCGCAGTCGCAGCGGCGGGAGCCGAAGACGTCCCCGGTGAGGCACTGCGAATGGACCCTCACCAGGACGTTCTCCCTGCCCTCCACGTCGCCCTTCACCAGCGCGGTGTGTATGGCGCCGTCTATGGTGTCCTCGAAGACCAGCAGGCCGAACTCCCCGGCGGCGGTGGGCAGGGTGGACTCCGCCACCCTGCGGACCTGCACCTCGGTGAGGCGGCGGTGGCGGACCAGCTTCTCCACCGAGGTCAGCACCAGGCCGTGTTGGTCGGCGAACTCCCTCAGGTGGGGAAGGCGGGCCATGGTCCCGTCCTCGCGCATGATCTCGCATATCACTCCCGCCGGCCGCAGGCCGGCCAGCCGGGCCAGGTCCACCGCTGCCTCGGTGTGGCCCGTCCTGGTGAGGACGCCCCCCTTCCTGGCGGCCAGGGGGAAGATGTGCCCCGGACGCACCAGGTCCTCGGGTCTGGAGGAGGGGTCTATGGCCACCTGTATGGTCCGGGCCCGGTCCGCGGCGGAGATGCCGGTGCTCACCCCGGATGCGGCGTCCACGCTCACCATGAAGGCGGTGTTGTGCAGGGAGGTGTTCCGGGGGACCATCTCGTCTATCTCCAGCCGGGAGAGGTCCTCCCGCTCCATGGCCAGGCAGACCAGCCCCCTGGCGTTGCGGGCCATGAAGTTGATCTCCTCCGGACCGCAGAGCTCGGCGGCCACCACCAGGTCGCCCTCGTTCTCCCGGTTCTCGTCGTCCACCACCACAACCATCTCGCCGCGGGAGAAGGCCTCTATGGCCTCCTCCGCGCCGTCCAGGACGCTGTCACGGCTCTTCGCGCTGTCCATCTTCCATCCGTTCAGCTGACGTATGCGTCCGGCGGCCGCCGCGGGGGCGGCGTTACCGGCTCAGGTAGTCCTTCAGACCGCCGCCCCTGCCCGGGGCCATGGCGGTAACGTACTTTCCCAGCAGGTCCAGCTCCAGGTTCACCCGGCTGCCCGGCCGCCAGCCGCCGGCGGTGGTGGTCTCCATGGTCTGGGGAATCAGCTCCACCTCCAGCCAGCCCGACCCGCAGGCGGCCACGGTGAGGCTGATGCCGTCCAGGGCCACCGACCCCTTGGGCACTACCAGCTCCGGGTCCCCCGACAGGGAGACCCGCACTCTGGCACCCTGAGAGGAGCGCCTTGAGAAGATTACCTTCTCCGTCCGGTCCACGTGGCCGGTGACGAAGTGGCCGTGCAGCCTGTCCGACGCCCGCAGCGGCCGCTCCAGGTTCACCCTCCTGCCGCGGGAGTAGGAGCCGGCAACAGTCCGGGAGAGGGTCTCGGGGGAGACGTAGAAGGCCAGCCTGCCCTCTCCAACCCCCGTGACGGTGAGGCATGCACCATCCACGCTCAGGCTCTCGCCGCGGCGTACGGGGCCCTCCAGGGAGTGGGAGACCTCCAGGGTCTCCCCCGGCCTCTCCACCCTGCCGGTGCCCTCAACCAGTCCCGTAAACAATGTAGCCCTCCAGCAGCGCGTCCCCGCCCAGGACCCGCACGCGGACATCCTCCATCCTCAGGGCCCGCTCCATGGTGGGAATGCCCAGGTCGCCCAGCGCCGGCCGGCCCGAATCCCCCAGCAGCGCAGGCGCCACGAAGAACGCGCCCCTTTCCGCCAGGCCCCGGCGCAGCAGGGCGGTGGCCAGCGTGGGGCCGCCCTCGCAGAGGACCTCGCCGATCCCCTCCTTCGCCGTCCTGGCGAGGAGGGTCTCCGGAACCACCAGCCCGCCCTCCGAGGGCAGCCGCCAGACCCCGGCGCCCGATTCCTCCAGCCCCGCGGCCACCTCCGGCGGGGCGTCGGCGGGGAGGGCCACTGCAGCCGGGGGCCCCTGCCGCAGCATCCTCGCCTCGCGGGGTATGCCCCCCGGGCCGGCCACTGCCAGCCTCAGGGGCCCCTCGGCGGGGTCGAATCCCTCCAGGCGCACCGTGAGCCGGGGATCGTCGGAGCCCACGGTTCCCGCCCCTACCATAACACAGTCCGCCAGGCTCCTCATCCGGTGGGCCTCCCGGCGGGACTCGGGACAGGTTATCCAGCGGCTGGAGCCGTCGGGGGCGGCGACCCTTCCGTCCAGCGTCACCGCCATCTTCAGGACCACCAGGCTCCGGCCTGTGCGGATGTAGTGGACGTAGGCCCGGTTGAGCTCCTCGGCGGCGCCGCGCATCAGGCCCACCTCGACATCGATGCCCAGCCCGCGGAGCTGACGTACGCCCCCTCCGGCCACCTCGGGGTTGGGGTCCTCCATGGCCACCACCACCCGGGCCACCCCGGCCCCGGCAAGCTCCAGGGTGCAGGGCCCGGTCCGCCCGGTGTGGCAGCAGGGCTCCAGGTTCACCACCACGGTGGCCCCCCGGGCCCTCTCACCGGCGTCCCGCAGGGCCTCCACCTCCGCATGCGCTGCCCCGCAGCGGCTGTGGTACCCCTCCCCCACGGTCCGGCCGTCGGGGGAGAGCACCACGGCCCCCACCATGGGGTTGGGAAAGGTGCTGCCGCGGCCCCTCTCCGCCAGCCCCAGGGCCCTCTCCATGGCCCCGGTCTCGGCGGTCGGTGCCATCATTGGACCTCTCTGATGGAGAGCCTTCCCATAACCTGCGCTATGACGTACTGCGCCTCCAGGTCGCCCACTGCCAGAATTATGTGGGTGGGATCGGCCACCTCCTGGCTGATGGTGGGGTCCACCGCCACCCATTCGCCCACCCATACCATGGGCCAGGCGTGGTAGCCGAAGGACGCGTCGAGGTAGACCAGGCCGGCGCAGACCCTGGCCGGGATGCCGGCGGCCCTGGCCAGACCCACGTAGAGAATGGTGTGCTCGTTGCAGTCGCCCCGCATGCTCTCCAGCACCTCCACCGTGGAGGGCAGCGATACGGTGGGGTTGTCCCGGACCGCCAGGTCCACGAACTCGTTCAGCCGCAGGGCCGCCTCCCAGGCGTCGCCGGCACCCCGGGTAAGGCTGTCGGCAAGCCGCACCACGGCGGGGTCGTCGGACTGTATCATGGGCTCGGGCTGCAGGTACTGCGCGAACTCGGGGTTCTCAACCGGCAGCCCCACCGCGCTGTCGGGCCTCTCGGAGGTGACCGTGACCACGTTTCCATCGAAGCTCTGCAGGGGCGGGTAGTTCATCCGGAAGGCCGACCAGTCGATGTCGCCCTCCAGGACGAACCTGCGGGTCCCCAGCCGACGGGGGTTGTCGATGACGGTCGAGCTCACGGCGTACAGGTCGTAGAGGTCGGTGTCCACCGCCACCTCGCCGCCCTGCTCCGGAGGCACCCTGGTCATGCGCATCCCGTAGCCGCCCTCTTCCTCGCTGATTATCTGCCCGTCGGAGACCAGCATGTCGGTGGTCATGCCCATGTGTTTTACCTGCAGCCTGGCCGCAGTCACCCTCTCCCCCAGCAGCTCGGCGTCCTCGAATCCCAGGCAGGTCACCTCCGCCTCGGAGACCACGCCGGCGGAGGGGTCGAAGGAGGGGAAGGCCCGCACCTGGCCCTCCTCCCACTCCATCCCGGCTACGGCCAGGTCCAGGAGGGCGGGTATGTAGTCCCCCTCGAACTCCCGCTGGAAGCTGGCCTCCCGCCCGGCGGAGTGGATAGTGTGCTCCAGCACCCCGTCGCCCCGAACGGTGGTGGCCCGGATCTCGGCGGACCCGTCGGACATGTAGAACTCCATCCTGCCCAGGTTCAGCGACGAGTCGGTCACCGCCTCCGACTCCATGCTCACGCTGGACTGGGTGCCCATGAGCCTCATGTTCCACTCGGTGCTCTGCGACACCAGCAGCGAGCCCGAGGGAAGCTCCTCCACCTGCAGCGTCATGTAGCCTACGTCCCTGTCCTGAAGCGTCACGGCGAACTTCTGCACGCCCCTCTCGGCTCCGGAAGGGGCCGGCCCGCCGGCGGTTCCACAGGACACGGCCGCGGCGGCCAGGGCCGCGCAGGCAAAGCGGAATCCGGTTCTCATATCACTCGCCTCCCAGCAATCGCTTGATCTCCTCGGCTATCCTGGCTCCCGCCCGGCCGTCCCACATCGGTATCTCCGCCGGGCCCGACACCGCCGCCACCTGCCGGGCCACGGCATCGGGTATGCCCTCCGGGTCCGGACAGAGGACGTTGGTGCCCATCTCCACCGTTACCGGCCTCTCGGTGTTGGGCCTCACCGTCACGCAGGGAACGCCCAGCACCGAGGTCTCCTCCTGGATGCCCCCCGAGTCTGTGATTACGAATCCCGCATGCCGCTGGTGGCGGAGGAAGGTCAGGTAGTCCATGGGGGGACAGACCTCCAGGGCGGCGGGGAGCTGGTCGGTCAGACCCCAGCGGGCGATGCTCTTCTCGGTGCGGGGATGGGCCGGCAGCAGCAGCCTGTACCCCTCTATCCTGCCCAGGGCCCGGAGGATGGCCGCCAGCCTCTGAGGATGGTCCACGTTGGATGGCCTGTGGAGGGTAACCATGCCGTAGGGTCCGTCGGGGGGAGGATCACCCTTCTCCTCGGCGTCCGGTAGCAGCCGCAGCAGTGTGTCTATCATGGGGTTGCCCACCATGACGATGGAATCCGCCGGCCTCCCCTCGGCCAGCAGGTTGTCCCGGGCCTCGGGGCTGGTAATCAGCAGCAGGTCGGCTATCTGGTCGGTGAGCAGCCGGTTGATCTCCTCGGGCATGCTCCGGTCGCGGCTCCTCAGCCCGGCCTCCACGTGCACCACCGGAATCCCGTACCGCACCGCCACCAGGGCGCAGGCCAGGGTGGAGTTGACGTCCCCCACCACCACCACCGCCGCCGTCCTCTCCGGGTCCAGCACCTCCTCGTAGCGCTCCATCACCCGGGCGGTCTGGACGGTCACCGTATGCGAGCCCACCTCCAGGTTAAGGTCGGGCTCCGGCAGCCCCAGCTGGGCGAAGAAGCTGGCCGACATGGCATGGTCGTAGTGCTGGCCGGTGTGCACCAGGCGGGTGTCCACGCTGCCGTCCAGCCCCCTTATCACGGGGTCGACCTTCATGAAGTTGGGCCGCGCTCCGCAGATGAGGTCCAGCATCACCGGCGGTCAGCCCCCCCGCATTCCGGGTCCATCTTGCCCACCCGGCGCTGGTGCCTTCCCCCGTCGAAGTCCTCCTCCAGGAAGGTCTGCAGCGTCTCCAGGGCGGTGAAGGGGGCGGTGATGCCTCCTCCCATCACCAGGACGTTGGCGTCGTTGTGGTGCCTGGCGTACCAGGCCATCCGGGGGAAGAGGCACAGGGCGGCCCGGACGCCGGGATGGCGGTTCGCCGTTATGCTCATCCCTATGCCGCTGTTGCAGATCAGCACGCCCCTCTCCGCCTTTCCGGCCGCCAGGTCGCCGCAGAGCCGGTGGGCGTAGTCCGGGTAGTCCACGGAATCGGCGCTCTTCGGCCCCAGGTCGTCCACCTCGCAGCCGGCCTCGCGCAGCCAGGCCACCACCCTCTGCTTCAGGGGGAAGCCCGCATGGTCGGAGGCCACCGCCAGGCGCACGCTACTCCTTTCCCCTGGCGTAGATCACTCCGGCCAGCACGAGCGAGCAGAGCTTGGACTCCGCCGAGTCGGCCCGGGAGGTGAGTATCACCGGATTGGTGGCGCCCATGATGACGGCTCCCAGCTCGCCGCCGGCCATGAATATAAGCGCCTTGTAGAGGATGTTTGCGGCCTCGATGTCGGGCAGCAGCAGCAGGTCGGCGTCTCCGGCCACCTCGCTCTCCACCTTCTTGATCCTCTTGGCCACGGGACTCACCGCCAGGTCCATGGCCAGCGGGCCGTCGTAGATCAGCTCGCCCAGCTCGCCCCTGTCGGCCAGCTCCTGCATGTGAGCGGCCTCCATGGTGCAGGGCATCTTCTCGTAGGCCTTCTCCTTGGCGCACACGTAGGTGGTCTTGGGCCGGGGTATGCCCAGGGCGTGCACCACCTCCAGGGCGTTCTTCAGTATCTCCACCTTCTGGTCGAAGTCGGGAGCGATGTTCATGGCGGCGTCGGTGATGGTGAGGAGCTTGTCGTAACCGGGAACGTCGAAGACGGCTACGTGGCTCAGCAGACCCTTGCCCCTTATTCCATGCTCCTTGTCCAGGACCCCCTTGAGGTAGGTGCTGGAGGCCACCAGACCCTTCATCAGGATGTCGGCATGACCGTCACGCACCAGCTGGGCACCCTTCATCGCCGCCTCCTTCTCGGAGGCCGCCTCCACTATCTCCATGCCGGAGATGTCCACCTCCGCCTCGTCGGCGCAGCGGCGTATCTCGTCGGTGGGCCCCACCAGCACGGCTTCCACCATGTTGTCGGCCGTGGCCTCTCCTATGGCGGAAAGCGTCTCCACCTCGTCGGCCTTCACCACCGAGACCCTGCTGGAAGGCAGCTGCCTGGCGAGTTCCTTCATCTCCTCAAGGCTGCGGATCGGTTCCATTGCTCCTCCGGTGGGTTTGGTGCCTTATCAGCCCTCGGCTGACGGAATCGGTCGGCCCGAAATATACGCCTGACCGGCCGATACGGGCAAGGAACCCCGAACTCTCCGGAGTTGACATCGGACTCTTCTGAATTAGGATTTCTCATTGAGGACGTACCCGGCGGCCCAGACCGCCGGGTTTCCCTTCCCCGGCTGCTGCCGGAGGCTTCACCGCACTCAGTCATCATCGGCGACCAGGGAAGCTCTTCTTCCGGGTCAGGGCTCGAGCAAAGGACGGTCATCATGAGGCACATCAAGCCCGAGAACGTACACAAAACCATAGCCAGCCACATGCTGGCTGACGGATTCGATATTGTGCTCGATCTGAGGAAGAGCCGGGGCTCCACTATACACGACGCCCTCACCGGCAGGGAGTACCTGGACCTGTTCAGCTTCTTCGCCTCCGCGCCCCTGGGCATGAACCATCCCCGCATCACCGAGGATGAGTTCATGCGGCACCTGGCGGAGGTGGCGGCCAACAAGCCCTCCAACTCCGACTTCTACACCGAGGAGCTGGCGGTGTTCGTGGACGAGTTCGCGAAGACGGTGATCCCCGACACCCATCCCCACCTGTTCTTCGTCAGCGGGGGCGCTCTGGCTGTGGAGAACGCCCTGAAGACGGCGTTCGACTGGAAGGTGCGCAAGAACATGGCCGCCGGCCGGGCCCCCAAGGGGTCGAAGGTGATCCACTTCGAGGCAGCCTTCCACGGCCGCACCGGCTACACCCTCTCGCTTACGAACACCTCCGACCCGCGGAAGCACATGTACTTCCCCAAGTTCGACTGGCCGCGGGTGAGCACCCCCGACATCCACTTCCCCCTGGAGGACGATCTGGAGAGGGTGAAGGAGGCCGAGAAGCGGTCCCTGAAGCAGATCGACGTAGTCATCGAGCAGTACGGGCACGATATCGCCTGCCTGATCATAGAGCCCATCCAGGGCGAGGGCGGCGACAACCACTTCCGCCCCGAGTTCCTGGCCGAGCTCCGGAAGCGGGCCGACGACCACGAGTTCATGCTCATCTACGACGAGGTGCAGAGCGGCCTGGGCCTCACCGGCGAGTGGTGGGCCTGGCAGAGCCTGGGCGTGGAGCCGGACATATTCTGCTTCGGCAAGAAGACCCAGACCTGCGGCATCGCCTGCAGCCGCCGGGTGGAGGAAGCGGAGAACAACGTCTTCTCGGAGTCCAGCAGGCTCAACTCCACCTGGGGCGGAAACCTCACCGACATGGTCCGCTGCACCCGCTACCTGGAGATCATGCGGGAGGAGAACATCCTGGAGAACGTCCGGGCCCGGGGCGGGCAGCTTCTGGCCGGCCTGCACGATCTGGCGAAGAGGTACGACCAGGTCTTCAGCGTCCGCGGAAGGGGCCTGATGGTGGCCTTCAGCCTTCCCGACGGCGAGACCAGGGACGCCGTGGTCTCGCAGGTGATGGAGGAGGGCGCCATCGTACTGCCCTGCGGCGACCAGAGCGTCCGCTTCCGGCCGCCTCTGAACATAACCGAGCAGGAGATCGACCGGGGCCTGGAGATGCTGGACCGGGCCATGGGCAAGCTCTTCGACTAGCGGATCGATCCCCGGAAGCCGGGTCCGGGGCCCCTGCCGGGGTCCCGGGCCGCTTCGGCGTTCTCACCGCAGAGAGGCATCCATGAGAGAGGCAGACGGCTACCGCGAGGACATAGCCCGGACCGCCACCCACCTGGCGTCCATGGGCTGGGCAGAGGCCAACGCCGGGAACATCTCCATCCTCCTGCCCCCCGCTCTGGAGGCCGTGGACGGCCGGACACTGTCCGAAGCCCTGCCCCGGCCGGTTCCGGGCCTGGCGGGAAGGTCGCTGCTGGTAACCGTCTCGGGAAGCCGCTTCCGCAACGCCAGTCGGGACCTGGACAGGAGCATCGTACCGGTAAGGATATCCATGGACGGGGAGCGCATGGAGAGGCCCGACGGCACCCCGCCCCCCACCAGCGAGCTGGGGACCCATCTGCTGGTGCACGAGCTGGCCCCCGACAGGAAGCTGGAGTCCACCGCCCTGGTGCACACCCACTCCACGTCCATGCTGGCCCTCTCCTCCTCCGACCTCCCCGCCGAGCTGCTGGAGGACGCCATCGGCAGGGCCCACCCGGAGATCAGCATACTGATGCCCCGGGGGGTGAAGCTGCTGGAGATGATGGCCCCGGGCTCCTGGGAGCTGGGGGCTGCCACCGCGGAGCTGTTCGGCAGCGCCGACTGCGTGGTCTGGCGCAAGCACGGAATACTGGGCTTCGGGGCCGACGTGGACTCAGCCTGCGACGCGGTGGAGGTGGTGGAGAAGGCCGCCCGCATACTGCTGCAGGAACGGGCGGCCTTCGGACGGTTCTTCGGCCTGAAGGACCGAGAGCTGGACCGGCTCCCCTGAGCCTCCGCAGCCCCTAGGCGCCGGTACTCCCCGCCTCCGACGCCAGCCTGGGAATCCTGGCCACCTGCTGCACCACCCGGTCCTCCACGGTATCCATGAACAGCTGCAGGTGCGGGAAGGGTATCTCTATCCCCGCCCCGTCCAGGGCCAGCTTGCAGGCCTCCACTATCCGGCAGCGGGAGGGTACGGCATCCTCCGCATCCGCCAGCCAGGCCCGCGCCAGCAGATTCACGCTGGAATCCCCCAGCTCGTCCACTACGACATCGGGGCCGGGAGCGTCCAGCAGGCCCTCCACCTGGTCCATGGCCTCCAGCAGCACCTCCCTGGCTCTGGCGATGTCCTCCTTGTAGGCGATGCCCACCGGGACGTCGATCCTCATGTGCCCCTTCCTGGAGTCGTTCACCAGTACCTCGTTCACCACCCTGCTGTTGGGCAGGACCACGTAGGTGTTCTGCCTGGTCCTTATCCTGGTGGAGCGCAGCGTAACCTCCTCCACCCGCCCGTACTCCCCGGAGACGTGGATGTAGTCCCCGGATACGAACGGCTGGTCCATGAAGATTGTGAAGCCGGCTATCACGTTGGCGAGGATGTCTTTGGCCGCGAAGCCCAGGGCCACTCCGGCCACCCCCAGGCCGGCCAGGGCGGCGCCCACGTTTATGCCGATCTGGCTGGCACCCATCACCAGGGCGAAGGCCAGCAGAACGACCTTGTAGACCTTGTCCACGAGCAGGCCGATGAGGATGCTGTCCATGTCCGAACGCGCCATCAGCGACCTCAGGGACCCCCTGGTGGCCCTGTACAGCAGCCAGAACGCCAGGAGTATCAGCACCGCCACCAGCATCTTGGGCAGGAACTCCACCAGCTGCGTGAGCAGCTGCTCCGCGTTCACCGAATTCGCAAGCCAGCCCAAAACGTCTCCTTCCGCCTAGTGAGAGATTCATGCGTGTCCAGATCAATATATCCCCAGGGGGGCGGAGGGACATCAAGGATTCGCATATCATGGATACCGTAGACTCCATATCGGCATATTTGATCTATTTTGGATATCGTAATATCCAAATATACTTGACCGCATCATTATGTATCTTATGATATCCACATTACTGAGCGCGGAAGGGATTCGCCTGAATGAAACGCGATTTCGTCGAACGCCCTCTGTACGTCAACAGGATCAGGCCCTATCTGGGTGAGAGGGTGATCAAGGTTCTGTCAGGACAGCGGAGGGTGGGCAAGAGCTACCTGCTGTACGGCCTGATTGACGAGATAGAGAGGGTCCGCCCTGAAGCACAGATCATATATGTAAACAAGGATCTGTACGAGTTCGACCGTATACGCACCTGTAAGGACCTTCTCGACCATATCGAAGCCAGCCGGAATCCAGCCGCCAGTCCTGTGGTTATCCTGGATGAGGTCCAGGACATAGATGATTTCGAGTACGCGCTGAGGGATCTCGAGGCCCGCGGCAACACCGAGGTCATCTGCACAGGCAGCAACTCCGGTCTGCTGTCCGGCGAGCTGTCCACCAAGCTCTCCGGCCGCTACGTAGAGATCAAGGTCTACGGCCTGGGATACGAGGAGTTCCTGCGCTTCCATGGGATGGAACGATCCCGGAATGCGTTGTCGGCCTATCTCCGATTCGGAGGCATGCCCTACCTGCGGAACCTGGAGCTGCAGGAAGAGGTCGTCTTCGGCTACCTCAGGAACGTGGTCGATGCGATACTGCTGAAGGACGTGGTTCGGCGCTACGGCATCCGACGGATCGACTTTCTGAAGCGGCTGTCACTGTTCCTGGCAGACAACATCGGAAGCATTGTCTCCGCCCGAAGCATCAGCAACTACCTGAAATCACAGAATACAGAAGTCGGCCATACGGTTGTTCTGAACTACCTCTCCCACATCTGCAACGCTTTCCTCGTCTATGCGGTACCCAGAGAGAGCGTACGGGGCCGGAAGATCTTCGAGGTGGGAGAGAAGTACTATTACGGGGATCTTGGAATCCGCAACTGCCTGGTCGGTTTCAGAATGACGGATGTGAACAAGCTCCTTGAGAACGCCGTTTTCATGCACCTCCAGATGGCCGGATACGAAGTGCACGTGGGAAGGCTGGATGACCTCGAGATAGACTTCGTGTGCCACCGCCGCGGAGAGAGGATGTACGTCCAGGTGGCGTACCTGATACCCGACGGGAAGGTAAGGGACAGGGAATTTGGAAACCTCCTCAGGATACGGGACAACTACGACAAGTATGTAGTCTCAATGGATGAGGGCGCCGGTGGATCGTACAAGGGCATCAGACACGTCCATGCCGAGGAGTTCCTCTATGCGCTCTCCTCCGGGAACGGGCCCTGAGGAGAGGCCGTCGTTCACGGGCCCCGATCGCAGACAGCTGCGTCGAGAGCCAGAGAAACAGCCTGAACGGAGCTTCCTCTTCCGGCAAGTGACGCCGGACGCCATCGGCGCGCAATGGGCCTTTCGACTTCCCGGCCTCCAGGCGCCGCCGCGGGGGGCTATAGTATTGGCTTCACATTCGCAGATGGGCTCGAAACAGCTACCGGGAGGGCAGTGATGGCAAAGGCGCCTGGAATGGTGACGGTACTTCTGGCCGCGGCTCTGATCTCATGCGGCGGGGAGCAAAGGCCTCAGGCCGATGTGGGCACCGCCGACGGGGCGGTGGAGAGGTACGTCTCCGCGCTGGGGGGCCGGGAGCGCCTGGAGTCGCTGGAGACGGTGCATACGCTGGACAGCATTCACATGGCGGGCCTGTCCGGGACGGTGGAGTCCTGGTACACCCGCAGCCCCTTCCGGGGAAGGACGGTGGTGGAGGTG
>JAWLEP010000056.1:0-15595 GCA_041686025.1 Candidatus Fermentibacteraceae bacterium | reverse complement strand
CCTCTCCCAGTAGTCCCCCAGCCCCTCTATCTCCCGGAGTTTCTCCTCCGGCAGCTTCAGCAGGCATAGCCACTGAGTGATCCTGTCGGCAGAAACCCCGAGACGTATGCCCATCTCGCGCCGGTTGAGCCCGAGCCTTTCCATCTCGTCCCTGATCTCACGGGCGTAGATCACCGGATTGCGGTAGGCCTTTGGCTCGACTGGCTCGATTAGGGCTGCGGTAAGCGGGCGGAGGGGGATGGAAGCGGTTCATCTGGAGTTGGATTTGGTGTACCAGTCCAGCGAATCCTCCAGCTTCCTTTCGCTGAACCTGTATTCCTCTCCATCATGCAGTACCCTTGCTGCCCTGCAACAGAGGCTATGCTCAGCTCGTCCTTTCGTCCGCTTGTTCTGCCTTTTCAGAACGCGGATATTCACCGTGGTGTCACAACTGGAGAGGCCTTGTAGTATGAAGCTGACAACTGGTCCCGGATACTGTTCCGGCCCGGGCGGGGCTGTTTGATGCCCGGGTCTCAAAGGCTCGTTCTATTTGTCGTTCTGGGAGCCATCCTGATCCCATCCCTGGTTGTCTGGCTTGTCATGAAGATCAGGAGCCGCCCCCTGGCCGGGGTGGATGTCTATCCCGACTCCAGGTGGAAGCTGGGCATTGTTGCCCGGCCAGGGCGGGAGTACAGGCTCTGTCTCCGTTTTCATGTTCAGTTCAACGGCCCTGAAGAAGGCTTCGGCCTGGTGGCCGACTATACGCTTACCGCCGCGGGGGAAACCCTGACCCGGGAAAGGGCCGGGGTGGGAGACATCCAGCCGCCGGAAAGAGACCGCTGCATAACGGTTCAGAACATGGTTACCTACGGAACCAACTCGCTGAAAGATGCGGAATACGGCCATGCAATGCGCAAAGCCACCGTAGTTCTTGCCACGGCGGGCCCCTTCCCCCATGAAACGGAACTAACCGCCGAGGGAGTTACGCTGCTTAGCCAGGACACCCGCCTGGCTTCAGGCAAGGTCTTCTTCGCCTGAACCCACGGCAGACAATGGAAAAACGACCATACTTCATTGCCGCATCGTTCATCCAGATTAGTCGTTCTCAGCTCTTTGGAGCGGAACAGACCGGCCACGGGCGGATAAGGCCCAAGATTGCTTGGCCCTTAAGGAATTCGCGTACATGGGACCTTGGATTCTGTGGCTTTGTTGAGCAGGTCTGCTCCCGGTTCCTTCGCCTTGGTCGGCCAGCTGAGTCAGATATGCTCGCCTTCCGCCTTCGAGCCCTGTTTGCAGGGCCTTGACAGCTCTTACTTGAGACGGGTCTGCCGGGGGATGTTGCCGTGCAGCTCAGTCTGCAGAGTATGACCTCAGAGAGTGGAGCCTCTCGAGATCGCCCATCTGGACACCGGCGCCCCGACCAGCTCGTTCACCATCACCGACAGAAGCGTTACCGAAACTACCATGGAGGTGACCTCCGGAAGGGAGACGAACTCCGGAGAGGACTGCAGGAAGAGCGCCAGACCGACGGCAACGCCTCCCTGGGGCAGCAGTGCGGCCCCCATGTAGCGTCTGACGAGAGGGTGTTCCCCCGAGGCTGCGGCTCCCAGACCCGCGCCCAAGTACTTCCCGGCCGCCCTCGATAGAACCGCGGTCGTCAGAATGGCCGTCGTTGCCCACCATGCCGTCCCCCGGAATGAAATCTCGGTACCCGCAATGGCGAAGAAAGCCGCGTACAGGGGAGGTGCCATTCCCTCCAGAGCGTTCGTGACCCTCCTGCTCCCCCTTCTGCGGTTCGCCAGGAGGGCGCCCGAGGCAAGACCTGCCAGAAGGGGCGACAGACCGTAGCTGTTCGCTAGCGCGGTCATCAGGCACACCAGGGCCAGACCGATGATGTATATGTCGTTCTCCCTCCTGCTTCTTCGGGTGGCTCGGCTGATAACGAAGCCGAACCCGACTCCCGTTGCGATGGAAGCCGATGCCCGAAGCAGACCCGAAAGGAGCATTTCCGGAATACCGGAGGACCCCCGGAGGAGAAATCCTGGTGCAAAGACCGCAGTGACCGAGAACAGGAGCACGCAGCCCGCGTCTTCCAGCGCGACCGTCGAGTAGAGTCTCTCGATGAAGCTCCCCCTGGCTTTGAGGTCTCTCACCAGGGCAACTGTGGTCGCCGGTGCCGTGGCGGCGGCGATGGCACCCAGCAGCAGCGCAGCAGGCCAGGACACAAGCCCTGTCAGCCGTAGAGCCACCGACACGAGGAGGAGCGTTGCCAGAAGCCGGACCGACGTCATGACCGCCATGGCCCTGTCCATAGCTCGAATCTTCAGCGGGGCAATCTCACTGCCTATGACGACGGCAATTAGGGCCACTGCGACCTCCGTTATGACTCCCAGCTCATCGTGAAGGTCGGAATGGACCACACCGAGTACCATCGGACCGAGTATCACGCCCGCTCCTATGAAACCCGCCATGGCCGGAAGCCCGAGTTTCGACATGGCCCGGCCGAGGAACCATCCGCCTACAAGGAGCAGGCCGATGCCCAAGACCGGCTGCCCGGTCAGGACGTTTCTGAAGGCCTCCAGCGCGGTAAGCAGAGAACCGGCGGCCCTGCCCGTCATCTGTTCCTCTCAGTACTCGAACCCCTCGACACAGCAAGCTTCGACAGGACCGGCCCGACCAGCTCGTTGACGAACACGGACATGAGGACAACGCTCACGACCATCGACGTGACGCCGTGGCCCATCGCCCTGAAAGCGGGGGAAGACTGCACGTAGAGGAGCAAACCTACGCTTATGCCCGAATGGGGCATCATCGCAAGGCCCAGGTACCGCCTTATCCCCACCTCGCTTCCGGCGACCTTCGCGCCGAGCCAGACGCCGGAGTACTTGCCGGCCGCTCTGGCGACGATGTAAATGGCCCCGAGGGCAACTACAGGCATGTGCCCGAACACACCGGGGTCCAGCTCGGTCCCGGCAACGGCGAAGAACACGGCGTACAGCGGAGGAGACAGCCTTTCCAGTCCCTCGATGACATTCCGTCCCAGCGTCCTGGAGGTAGCGACAACCGCCCCCGCGGTCATTCCTGCAAGCAGCGGCGATAGGTGAAAGGCACCTGCAAGGGCTGTCATCATGCACACCACCCCCAGGCTCACGATGTAGACCGAGTTGCTGCTCTCCCTCCGGCTGGCGGCCCTGCGAACAAGAAGGCCGGCGGCAATGCCCAGAACCGCCGAGCCAGCTATCTCGGTAGAGAAGTGCACGACCGACTCCGGCACCGAGCCTGCACCGGTGCTCACGAAACCGCTGAAGTAGGCGGCAACGCCCGCAAAGAGGAAGATGCACCCTGCATCGTCAAGCGGTATGGCTCCGTAGAGATGGTCGATGAAATCCCCCCTGGCCCTCAGGTTCCTCACTATGGCCACGGTTGCCGTGGGAGATGTGGCTGTCGCTATAGCGGCAAGGACCATCGAAGCCTGGAGGGGGAGGATTCCAACAGCGGCCAGGGCGGCGAAGACGAGCAGGAAGGTGCCGAAGAGCTGAAAGACGGTGATCGTCACCATCGCCTTTCCTATCCTCCTGAGGCGGGGGATATTGAGCTGAGTGCCGATCAGGACCGCGACAACGGCGATGGCAATACCGGTTACCGTCTGCAGCTTATCATTGAGGTCGTAATGGACCATTCCGGCCATCTTTGGCCCCAGCAGCATTCCGGCGAGGATGAAGCCCGTTATCGAAGGCACCCCGGCCTTCTCGGCGAGCGTTCCAAGGAGCCAGCCGCCTGCGAGAAGAACGCCGAGGGCAAACACCGGTTGAGGACTTACAGTTTCTCTGAAGGCCAGGAAAGCGTCGCTGATGAACATTGGCATAATATTGGCCTCAGCCGCCCACACTACCAGTCTGTTCGTTCCGAACTCCCCGGGGTGCGCATGCGAGAGTAACCCTCTCCATGCCGCAGACCAGCCCGAGGAGCATCTTGATGTCGCTCTGCCAGTGATGGCTCTGCAGCGGAGATGCCGCAGCAGGCTGAGCACATCGAACACGCCCGATTGGCCGAGGCGGGATCTGCCGACTGGAGAGGGCGATAAGGATCATTCCAAACAGGGAGTCAGCCACGCGCCTGATCGGCGAACCGCTGGTGAAGCGGGATGAGGTGTGGACTGAGGGCCGGAAGTACCTGGACATGAAGGCTTACCAGGAAGGGATGGAGAAGCTCAAGTCATCCGACGGGCCATCTCGGGCCGAGCAGCCGGCCGAGAAGTCCTCCGTTCCTGCACACTGAGTCGGACCTGCCCCGGGCCACCTTCTCAGCCGCTGAGAATGGAGTTGTGCAAGATCAACTGTCTTTGCGGTTCCTATCGCCCTGAGAAAGCCCAAGCCCGCGAGCATGGGCATGGACATCCCGTTGAGAACGTTGAAGGGGGGAAGGAGTCGCCGGAGAGCGAGTCATGAAACGCTGGCTCTATATGGAATACCCATGCCGGTCTGGATGGCATCTTCCCCGGAGAGCGGCACCTCATCTCATCGGCGCCCTGGATGCCGAGTGCTCAATAACGGAGCGAGCATAGCGCCAGAGAATTGCGGGCCGTCGGCCTTCAGCGGCAAGAGCGACTCCCGCGAAGGGAATGCTATCGAAACAGAGCCTTGATGCCGGCGAAGGTGGCCGCCTGGAAACTGTTTTGCGAGTAATCGACAACCAGCTCCGGCGGAACGGTACCCTCCTTGGTTCTCATACCGAAACCGGCGTAATCCGTATCGCTCTGGTATATCTGAAAACCGTAGTTGGGGTCGATGCCGTAGGCCATGCTCTGAATCCAATCCGTAACGTCGATCTCCCACCACTCAAATTCTTCTGAAGGGGCGGCAATGGGCATTGTGTCGGCATACGCAGGCCTGTTGTTCCATGTTACGGTCATTTCCTCCCAGTCGTCGTTGTGCAGAGCCAGGTATAGCTCGTCGGTGGGGAAATCCCCCCATGACTGGACCACCATCAGGCGGATGGTCGCGCTGTTGACTACCGCACCAGAGATGCTGGAAACATCGAACTTTATCAGGGAGTTCCGGCGGAATCCGGAGCCGCCGCACCCAACCTGAAAATACTGCTTGTCGCCCCTGTTATCATCGGGGGAGTACTCCCAGACATCCGCGTCGTCGCTTGGGTACAGGGTTACCTGTTCGGCCGGGGAACCCGCAGGCAGCAGAACAAGCATCAGAGCCGGAATGATCGCTCTTCCCGAAAACATGACACACCTCCAAGGTTTATGCTGGATACTAGTACCTGAGCTTAGGATCAGCCAATGCAGTAGAGTTCACTGATGTGGTGTACGAGGGGTTTCCTGAGAGGAGGGCCATCGCATCTTAGGCAAGAGCTGGCAACAATTGCCTGCCGCGAAGGGAGATGATGCGATGACCCGTAACAATACCACGCATATCGAGTGGATTCGCAAGAAGATCGAGGAATCAGGCACGGATGTTCTTCGGAAGCTGCTTCTGGACACGCTTCAGGCGCTGATGGTCGATTCTCGATGTGCGGTGCCGAATAGGGTGAGAGGAGCGATGAACGTACAAAGTCGCTGCTCTGAGCTGCACTGGTCCAGGTGATAAGCGAAGCCTGGGCAGAGGGAGTCAGTACCCACAAGGTGGATCGTCTCGTAAAGAGCCTTGGCATAGACGGGATATCCAAGAGCCAGGTTTCGGATATGGCTGCGAACCTTGACGAGAAAGTCGAGGCATTTCGGAACCGGCCCCTGCTGAATGGTTCTTACAGGTCTCTCTGGCTGGACGCCATTATGGTCAAGTGCCGGGAGTGCGGCAGAGCTGAGTGCTGATTGCGAGGACGTCACTGATCAACTCGATTCCCTCGGGCACACTGGCGGAAGATCCGGACGAACAACCCTTTGGAGAATCTCATCAGTCAGATCAAGAGAAGGACGCGAGTGAAGGGATCTTTCCCAATCGCGCATCGGCAATCCGCCTGGTGGGGGCGGTACTGGTGGAGCGTCATGAGGACTGGATTGCTGGAAGGAGGTACATGGGTCCCGACTCGCTCACAACAATCGACCCACCCGGATCTGAGCGAGAGGAATCATCCTCGCCTGAGTGCGAGGCCGAAGCTGTTCATACACCACATTGACGGACGGAGCAATCTCAGAAGCCCAATAGAGCGCGGAGAACTTTGAAATCTCCCGGGTCTGGCGAGGAAGCTCTCCCCAGGATTACCAGCTCACCGGTCTCCGGGTCGGATTCCAGCACGCCGGTGTAGGCGGCGAGGGCAGATGAATCGAAGATGCGGGTTGCCGGCATCTCGCCACTGGGATCGAGCAGGGCCACGAAGGGACTTGGTTCTCCCCATTGGGCCACATGGGGTCCATCTTCCGGATATACCGCCTCGGCCGTGGAGCCCACCGCCACTATTCCTCCCGATGCGGTCACGGTTATGTCACAGGCCCGGGCAACGCCCATCAGGTAGCGGGCGGTCTTCCATATGGGCTCTCCCGTACTCTTATCGAGAAGCGCCACGTACATGGCGGAGGGAGAGGTAATCCATTCCTGGACGCTGCCGCAGACAAGAAAGTCCCCCTGGGCTGTCTGCCGGACCGAAAGGACCTTGGGATAGATCTCACCTTCTTCCTCGGGCATGTCCAGCAGGTAGTTGGTGGTGAGATAGGACTTCCAGACGAGCTCTCCGCCGGGCGCTATCCTGGCAAGGTAGGTGCCAGTGGACCAGCAGTCGGGATGGCTGACGGCCACATAGCCGCCATCTGACAGGCGAATGGCCATGATGGCGTTGTCAAAGTCCCCGGTTCCCTCCAGACGGCACCTCCATAGGGTATCTCCCCGGGCGTCCCTCCTGATCATCCATTGCTGCCGGCCGTCGCCGATGGCCTCGAAGCTGAGCAGGCAATCATCGGCCGATGGCACAGGCTCTACAGATGCGTTCCCGTTCTCTTCTATCCCGATGATCCATCTCTCGTTGCGCAGTTCCTCTCCGCTGCCCTTCGGGCAGGTGCCTGCGAACACCGCAAGGCCGCTCGTTTCGGTATGGTGCAGGCTGTCCAGCCGGAGAGGCCCCGAGCCGCGAATATCCAGCAGAAACGTATCCTCCGACAGGACCTCCATCTGTATTGAGGATTCGGGTGCTTCCGCCGGACAGGCAGTCCAGACCGCAGCCGCCAGTATCACTGAAAAGTATCTCATCCGTCTGCGCTCCCTCTCCGAGTGTTTGCCAGGGCTTCTGGCCAATACCGCTGGCGACGCTGCCGGTGCCCGCCCCACCGCTGCGGACTGCTGTGCCTGTCTTTCCGCAGCCCACGGGCTGTAAGGGGCCATCCGGGACAGGGAGAAGCTGGCCATTCCGCAGCGGGATGTCTATGGCTCTTCTATCTACAAGAGTGCGCTTCGAGTTCCAGCTGCTGCCGCACTTGCGGGTCTTCTGCCTGGGAAGTGAAAAGGTGGCGCTTGCATTGCGCCGCGGGGGATTCGTATATCCCCCGCAGTGGGTCGTTTCAGGAAAGTGAGGGGGAACAATGAGATATCTTGCCGTTCTGGCCGCGCTGATGCTGCTGATGGCAGGCTGCGGCGGGGAGGAGGCTCCCGCAGAGGAGCCGACTGAGGAGCCCGCGGACACCGCCGCGGTGGAGGAGCCCGAGCTGGGCTACGTCGAGGTGCCGGCGGAGGAAGCGTGGGTGATGACCCAGGAGAACCCGGACCTGGTGGTGGTGGACGTCTCACCCATGTACGACGAGGGCCACCTGCCGGGTGCGGTGAGCGCGCCGCTTTCGTCGCTGGACAGCATTGCCGCCGACTGGGATCCGCAGGGGGCGTACCTGGTCTACTGCCACTCCAGGGAGTCCAGCGAGCAGGGGGCCCAGACCCTGGCTGACGCGGGATTCGCCGGAGTATACAGGCTGGCGGGGGAGTACGGCGGCTGGGTGGACGCGGGCCTTCCCGTGGATAGCGGGTCGTACATGGAGATGGCCCCGGACCTGTCCAGCAGGATGATGGACCTCAACCCGGAGCTGGTGGTGGTTGACGTGTCATCCTTCTACGCCGACGGCCACCTGCCGGGAGCGGTGCACGCTCCGCTGCGGGACCTGGACAGTCTGGCCGGCGGCTGGGACCCGGCCGTGCCCCACCTGGTCTACTGCCACTCCCGGCAGGCCAGCGTGGAGGGGGCGCAGTCCCTGGTGGACATGGGCTTCAGTCTGGTCTACCGGCTGCAGGGCGAGTACAGCGGCTGGGTGGAGGCCGGGTACGCCGTGGAGGCCCCGGCTCCCCAGGGGGAGTAGGCTACCGGCCGCTTCCGGCCAGCACGTAGAGCAGTATAGCCGCGGATGCGGCGGCGTTCAGGGATTCGACGTTGTCGGTGATGGGCACGGAAACGGCGTCGTGGGCCAGACGGCCCGCGGCGTCTCCGATCCCGTGGGCCTCCGATCCGACCAGCAGCACGGTCTTGTCCCCACCGTCCGAAGGCGCCACGGGCCTGCCATGGGCCTTTGCCGCCAGCACCTTCCAGCCGGCGTTGATGGCTGACGTGAGAAAGGGATCGGCCTCCAGCCTCTCCACCACGGGAAGCGACGATACCGCCCCGGCGGAGGCCCGGGCGGAGGCGGGGATGAAGGGACAGGCAGAGCCTTTCAGGACGGCGACGCCGCTGGCCCCCAGGGCGGCGGCCGAGCGGATGGCGGTGCCCACGTTTCCCGGGTCGGAGACCCCGTCCAGCGCCAGGATGAGGCTCCCCTTCAGGAGGTCCTGACCGGTGTGGCCGGGGAGGCGGCAGACCGCCGCAAGCCCCTGGGTAGTAGCTGTCTCGGATACCTCGTCGAACAGCCCGGCGGGCAGCGAGATGCACGCCAGGCCCGCCTGCATGGCCCTTGCTGCAGCCGTCCGTGCGGGGTCGGTGGCTCCGTCGGAGAGGATGATGTAGTCGATTGTGCCCCGGCCGGCCGCGTCGCCCACGAACCTGGGGCCCTCCAGCAGGTACCTGCCCGACTTGCGCACGCCCCGGGTGGAGGAGAGCGACCGGGCCAGCTTCAGCCTGGGGTTGGAATGGCTCTCGACCCTGGTTGGCCCGGGGGTCATTCCGCCGTCTGCATGGCCCACCCGATGACGGCCCTCACTATCTCCTCCAGGCCGGCCTCGGGGGCCCGGCCTATCAGGCTGTGCAGCAGGGACACGTCCGGCACCCTGCGGCGCATGTCCTCGAAGTCCGTGGGGTAGGCCTCGTCGTAGGGGACCAGGACTATCTCCGAGTCGGAGTCGCTGAGGTCGCGGACGGTCTCCGCCAGCTGCATGATGGTGACCTCCTGGGTGGAGCCCACGTTCACCACCCTGCCCACGGCATCTGCGCAGTGAAGCAGGTCCAGTATGCAGTCCACCACCTCGCCCACCAGGCTGAAGCACCTGGTCTGGCGGCCGTCGCCGTAGACCGTGATGGACTCCCCGCGGAGGGCCTGGCTTACGAAGCGGGGCAGGACCATGCCGTAGCGGCCCGACTGCCGGGGCCCTACGGTATTGAAGAGCCTGCCCACAACCACCGGCAGGCCCTTGTCCTTCCAGTAGGCCTGGGCCAGGAACTCGTCCACCGCCTTGGAGCAGGCGTAGCTCCAGCGGCTCCGGCTGGTGGCCCCCAGGACGATGTCTCCGTCCTCGCGGAAGGGTACCGCCTCGCTCTTGCCGTAGACCTCCGAGGTGGAGGCCACGAAGGTGGGCCGGGCCTTCTTCTCCGCGGCCTTTAGGACGTTCTCGGTGCCCTTGACGTTGGCCTCAATGGTCTCCACGGGGCGGTCGATGATGTTGCGGACCCCCACCGCCGCCGCCAGGTGGACCACGCTGCCGCAGAGGTCCACGGCCTCCGAGACCAGGCTCTCGTCCAGCACCGAGCCGATTACGTAGCTGAACTCCTCCGACTCCACGCAGTCTTCCAGGTTGGCCAGGTCGCCGGTGGAGAGGTCGTCCAGCACCAGGACCGAGTGGCCCCTGCGCAGCAGCTCCTCGCAGAGGTGCGAGCCGATGAAGCCCGCCCCCCCGGTAACCAGGTAGTCGTACCGCCTGATCCGCAGCCTGTCCACGGCTAGTGGGGCACCACGCTGAGGAGCACGCCGGCCGCTATGGCGCTGCCGATCACTCCCGCCACGTTGGGTGCCATGGCGTGCATGAGCAGGTGGTTCTTGGGGTCGTACTTGCGTCCCTCCATCTGCACCACCCTCGCGGAGTCGGGAACGGCCGAGACCCCGGCCGCACCCACCAGGGGGTTGATCTTGTTGTCCCCCTTCAGAAACAGGTTCATGAGCTTGGCGAAAAGGAGCCCGCCCATGGTGGCGATGGCGAAGCTCACCGCGCCCAGCACGAATATCTTCACCGAATCGGTGGTGAGGAAGTACCTGGCCTGGGTGCTGGTGCCCACCGAGAAGCCCAGGAGGATCACCACGATGTTGTTCAGCGCCCCCTGCGCGCTCTCCGCCAGCCGGTTGGTGACACCGCTCTCCTTGAGGAGGTTGCCGAAGAACAGCATGCCCAGCAGGGTGATTGCTCCCGGGGCTATGAAGGCGGTGACCAGGAAGGCGAAGATGGGGAAGAGGATCTTCTCCTTCTGGCTCACCTGGCGGGACGGCCTCATCCTCCGCCTTCTTTCCTCCTTTGTGGTGAGCAGGCGCATGATGGGCGGCTGTATCACCGGAACCAGCCCCATGTAGGAGTAGGCGGCGATGGCTATGGCCCCCAGCAGGTGCGGGGCCATCTGGCTGGAGACGAAGATGGCCGTGGGGCCGTCCGCCCCTCCGATGATGCCTATGGCCGCAGCCTCGGAGAGGTCGAAGCCCAGCATCAGCGACCCGATCAGGGTGATGAAGATGCCTATCTGGGCCGCCGCCCCCAGTATCAGGAGCTTGGGGTTGGACAGCAGGGCGCTGAAGTCGGTCATGGCCCCGATGCCCAGGAAGACCAGCGGCGGGAAGAAGCCGCTGCTGACCCCGTAGTAGAAAAGCTTGAAAACCGACATCTGCCCGCCCAGGACGTCCTGGTAGCCTATGGGCATCAGCTCGGGGTTGTAGGGTATGTTGCCCGCGATCATCCCGAAGCCTATGGGCACCAGAAGAAGGGGCTCGAAGTCCTTCTTTATGGCCAGGTAGATGAGCACCAGGCCCAGGACGATCATGACGATGTTGCCCACGGTGGCCTGGCCGAAGCCCGTGTTCTCCAGGTAGCCCAGGAGGTTCAGGCGGTCGGTTCCCGATACCAGGGCCGCGGTGAGGTGCGGGGTGGGGGACATTCGTCAGCCCCCGATCCGCATGATGAGGGCATTTTCCAGCACGTTCTCGCCCTCCCTGACCAGCACCTCCGAGACAGTGCCGGACACCGGAGCCTCTATCTCGTTCTCCATCTTCATGGCCTCCATGACGGCCACGGTCTGCCCCTCGCTGACGCTGTCGCCCTTGCCCGCCATCAGCTTCAGTATCTTGCCCGGGAGCGGCGAGGTGACGTCTCCCTCCCCGGCGGAGGCCACCACCTCCGGGGGCGACGTCCTCTCGGGGGCTCCCCTGGCGGTCTTCGCCACCCGCCTGCGCTCCAGCTTCGGCGTCTTGGAAGGCTTCCTGTGGGGGGCCTCCACCTCCACCGTGTACTGCTGGCCGTTCAGCGTGACGTCCACGGTGTGGTCGGTGACCCTGCCCACCCTTACAGAGAAGGTCTCTCCGTCTACGGTTACCTTGTACTCCGGCATCTCTACCTGCTCCTAAGCCTGAATGTGAGAGCCCCCCTGGCCTCCAGGGCCTCGGCCCGGCCGGCCAGCCTCCAGGGGCTGTAGGGCCTCTCGTACATCTCCCAGGTAAGCTTCATCCTCTCCAGCTGGTCGAGGCTGTTGAGGTGTACGTGAATGGCGGCGGCTATGGCCGCCTTCTCCTGCTCGGACAGGCGGGGTGCGGGCTCGCGTTCCTTCTCCCGGGCTTCGCCCTCCCCCTTGTCTCCCTTCGGCTTCTCCCCGGAGGTGTGCCGCAGCAGCGGCAGGCTCAGGGAGAGGACGAGCAGGCCGATGAAGACCGTTGCCATTCCCACCAGCGCTATTCCGCCGCCGTCGGAGGCGGCGGTCTCTGCCGCGCCCTGCACGACCGCCAGCACCTGCGCCGTCACAGTGGGATGTTCCCGTGCTTCTTGGGCGGGATGCTCTGCCTCTTGCCGGCCAGCATCTCCAGCGCCTTAATCACCCGGAAGCGGGTGTTGCTGGGCATGATCACGTCGTCGATGTAGCCGCGGGAGGCGGCGATGTAGGGGTTGGCGAAGTGCTCGCGGTACCGCTCCACCAGTTCCTTCTTCTTGGCCTCGGGGTCGTCGGCGTCCTCCAGCTCGTGGCGGAAGATGATGTTCACCGCGCCGTCGGGACCCATCACGGCGATCTCGGCGCTGGGCCAGGCGTAGTTCACGTCCGACCGCAGGTGCTTGGAGCTCATCACGTCGTAGGCGCCGCCGTAGGCCTTGCGCGTGATCACCGTCACCTTGGGCACGGTGGCCTCGGCGTAGGCGTACAGCAGCTTGGCGCCGTTGCGGATGATGCCCCCGTACTCCTGCTTGGTGCCGGGCATGAAGCCGGGTACGTCCACCAGGGTCACCAGGGGGATGCTGAAGGAGTCGCAGAAACGGACGAACCTGGCGGCCTTCACCGAGGCGTCTATGTCCAGGACGCCGGCCAGGTAGGAGGGCTGGTTGGCCACTACGCCCACCGAACGGCCGTTCATCCTGGCGAAGCCCACTACGATGTTGGGTGCGTACATGCGCTGTATCTCCATGAACTCCCCGTCGTCCACCATGGCCTCTATGATCCTGCGCATCTCATAGGGCTTGTTGGGGTTGACGGGAACGTACTCGTCCAGCCAGCTCTCCACCCGGTCGGGGGGGTCGGTGGGGGTGCCCGACACCGGGTCCTCCATGTTGTTCTGGGGTATGTAGCCCACCAGCTTGCGGATCAGCATCAGGGCCTCGTCCTCGTCATCGGCCACCAGGCTGGCCACGCCGCTCTTCTGGGCGTGAATCCGGGGGCCGCCCAGCTGCTTCTTGGTGACCTCCTCGCCGGTGACGGCCTTCACCACGTGGGGGCCGGTGACGAACATGTAGCTGGTATCCTCCACCATGATGGTGAAGTCGGTGATGGCGGGGCTGTATACGGCGCCTCCGGCGCAGGGCCCCAGTATGGCCGATATCTGGGGGATCACGCCGGAATAGAGGACGTTCTTGAGAAAGATGTCGCCGTAACCCGCCAGGCTCTCTATGCCCTCCTGTATCCTGGCCCCGCCGGAGTCGTTGAGGCCGATGAGCGGAGCGCCGTTGGTGGCGGCCATGTCCATGACCTTGAGGATCTTCTTGGCGAAGGTCTCGCTCAGCGAGCCCCCCAGGACGGTGAAGTCGTGGGAAAACACGTACACCAGCCTGCCGTCGATGGTTCCGTACCCGGTGACCACGCCGTCGCCCAGGTACTTCTTCTTCTCCAGGCCGAAGTCCTCGCAGCGATGGGTCACCAGCATGTCGAACTCTTCGAAGCTGTCCTCGTCCAGCAGCATCTCGATGCGCTCCCGGGCCGTGTACTTGCCCCTCTCGTGCTGCCTTTCGATGCGCTGCTCGCCGCCGCCCTTGTACGCCCTCTCCCGAAGGACCCTCAGCCTCTCAGCCTTCTCCAGGGAGCTCATGCTACTCCCCTTCCCCGCGGGGATGCTGGCACAGCTCGGTGAGCACCCGTCCGCTGGCCCGGGGGTGCACGAAGGCTATGCGGGCGCCTCCCGCCCCCTCCCGGGGGGATTCGTCTATCATGCGCACGCCCTTCTCCTTCAGCTCCTCCACCGCCGTCGACGCGTCTTCCACAGCGTAGGCGATGTGGTGGATGCCCTGGCCCCGCTTCGCCAGGAACCCGGCGATGGGGCTGTCGTCCGAGGTGGGCTCCAGCAGCTCGATCCTGGACTCCCCCACGGCGAGCATGGCCACCCGGACCTTCTGGTCCGCCACCTCCTCGGTGCCCAATAGCGACAGGCCCAGCATGTCCCTGTAGAAGGGAAGGGCCTCCTCGAGGCTCTCAACGGCTACTCCTATGTGGTCTATCCTTGTGGCTTCCATCGGGTCACTCCAGCATCTCCATGGCGGCCGCCCGGAGGCTCCTGCCGATGCCGTAGGGGGTCTCTCCGCCCTCCATCACCAGCCTCAGGGCCTCCTCCCGGCCGCCGTATTGGTGTGCAAGCAACTGCTCCGCTATCTCCAGGCCCTTCTCCTCCAGTATGCGGTCCAGCATCAGGCGCGCCCTGCGCAGGGCACGCTCCGGACGCGGGCCCGCCCCGGAAGCGGCCTCGGCCACCAGTCCCGCCAGCTCCCCGATTCCCTCCCCGGTCTGGGCCGAGCAGCGAACGACCGGAGGGGGCTGTGCTCCCTCTCCCATCATCTCGAAGCTGGTCCTGACGGTGGTCTCCAGCTGGTCTATCCCGGGCCTGTCCGCCTTGTTGAGCACTATTATATCACCGATCTCCATGATGCCGGCCTTCATGGTCTGGACGTCGTCCCCCAGACCCGGCACCAGCACCAGCAGGGTGACGTCGGCGATGGCCGCCACCTCCACCTCGCCCTGGCCTACACCCACCGTCTCCAGCAGGACCGGGTCGTACCCGGCGGCCGCCAGCACCTCGCCGGCGTCCCGGCTGGCGCCGGCCAGCCCGCCCAGGTGGCCCCGGCTGCCCATGCTGCGGATGAACACCTCCGGGTCCGTGGCGTGGGTCTGCATGCGCAGCCTGTCTCCCAGGAGGGCTCCCCCCGAGAAGGGGGAGGAGGGGTCCACGCACACCACCCCCACCCGCTTGCCGTCCCTGCGCCAGCTGTCTATGAGCCTGTTTGCCAGGGTGCTCTTGCCGGCCCCCGGAGGGCCGGTGACACCCACCGTGGTGGAGGCGCGGCCGGGGTCGTAGAGCCTGTGCAGCAGCTCGTGGCTTTCGGGATGGCCGTCCTCCACCATGGACAGGGCCCTGGCCACCGGACGCTGCTGTCCGGCCAGAACGGCCTCCGCCAGGCTGTCCAGCTGGGATCTGTCCAATGGAACGGTTCCTTCCGCGGCCGGGAGCCCGCCCCCGGCCCGTCGCTTGGGAGCTGATCGGTGGCCGAAGCCCTACTCGGAGAACTCCCTCTCCACGAACTCGATGACCTCGGATGCCGGTGTGCCGGGGGTGAATATGGCGCGGAACCCGGCCTCCTGGAGGCCGGGAATGTCCTCCTCGGGGATGACGCCGCCGCCGAAGAGCACGATGTCCTCCCCTCCCTTCTCCCGCAGGAGCCTGGCCACCTCCGGGAACAGGTGGTTGTGGGCGCCGGAGAGCAGGGAGAGGCCGACGAAGTCCACGTCCTCCTGGATCGCGGCGCTGGCGATGGCGTCCGGGGTCTGGCGGATTCCGGTGTATATGACCTCCATGCCCGCGTCGCGCAGGGCGCGGGCTATGTACTTGGCGCCGCGGTCGTGTCCGTCCAGGCCGGGTTTTGCCACCAGCACCCTGATCTTCGGATCCATTGCCGCCTCCGGTAGTGATGGGAAACAAAGCCAACAGGTTGTCGAATCAACACAATGGGACCGGGCAAGTCAAGCATCAGAGCCCGCAGAACTCAGT
>JAWLEP010000055.1:0-15667 GCA_041686025.1 Candidatus Fermentibacteraceae bacterium | reverse complement strand
GTGCATACGCTGGACAGCATTCACATGGCGGGCCTGTCCGGGACGGTGGAGTCCTGGTACACCCGCAGCCCCTTCCGGGGAAGGACGGTGGTGGAGGTGGGCCCGGTGCGCCAGGAGGTGCTGATGCTGGGGGACAGCGTCTGGTCGGTGGACCGCAACGGCCGCATCACCGCCGGGGACCCCCAGGCCAGGACCGAGGCCGAGATGGCCAGGCTCACCATGTTCTACGACGTCTTCCTGGAGCCCCGGGGGAGGATCTCCCTCGGCGGCGACACCACCATCGAGGCCGAGGAGGCAGTGGCCCTGCGGGTGGACTCACAGCAGCCCTTCACCGTGTTCCTCTCCCGCGATGACTGGCTCCCGGTCCTTCAGTCCACGGAGATCATGGGGATGAGGGCCCTCTCCTACCCCTCCGGCTGGCGGGAGGTGGATGGGGTCATGGTGCCCTCCGCCACCAGGGACACGCTGCCGGCCATGGGGCAGGCCATAGTCACCTCCAACATCCGCACCGAGCTGGACCGCCCCGTCCCCGACAGCGTCTTCTCCCTTACCCCGGGCGGGGCCGACTGGGAGCTGGAGACCCAGGGTGAGCCGTTCCCCTTCACCCTCTCCGGGGAGCACATCTACATAGACGGCCGAATCGCCGGCCGGGAGGTCACCTGCCTCCTGGACAGCGGCGCCGGGGCAACGGTGATCGACTCGGCCCTGGCAGAGGAGCTGGGCCTGGAGCCGGTGGGGGAGTTCGCCGCCCAGGGGGTGGGGGGGACCAGCAGCTTCTCCTTCGTGGAGCTGCCCGAGTACCGGCTGGGTCCGGCGGTGATCCGGGGGCAGAAGCTGGCGGTGATGAACCTGGACCAGCGGTTCTACCCCTCCACCGGCATGCACATCGGAATGGTGGTGGGCTACGACCTGCTGAGCCGCTTCGTCACCAGGATCGACTACGGCGAGGAGACCATCGCCCTCTACGACCCGGAGGTCTTCGAGTACGAAGGAGACGGCCGGGAGCTGCCGGTTGAGCAGAGCATGAGCCTGCTGAGCTTCGGTGCCGTCCTGGAGGACTCCATAGAGGTCAGGCTGCTGCTGGACACCGGGGCCGGGGGCGCGCTGCATCTGACCCCGTCCTTCTTCGAGTCCAACCCGGGCTTCCTGCAGGACCGGGAGTTTCTGGAAAGCACCGTGGAGGGTGTGGGCGGCGAGGACACCGCCCTGGTCTTCCGGGCCGGGGAGCTGGAGCTGGCGGACTACGCGGTGCCGGCCGGCCTCTGCAGCCGGTTCCCGGGAACGGCGGCCCTGGATGAGTACGACGGCATCGCCGGAAACCGGATACTGGCCCGCTTCCGCCTCTGGCTGGACTACCGCCGGCAGCGGGTGATACTGGAGCCTTCGGAGCTGTACGATGAGGGCCTGCCCGAGGACGTCACCGGCTTCGGGGTCAGAATACGGGGAGGCCGCCTGGTTGTGAACCGGGTCCTGGAAGGATCGCCCGCCGACCTGGCTGGGATGAGGGAGGACGACGTGCTGGTATCGGTGGACGGGGTGCCGGTAGGCCCCTCCGGCCTGGACACGCTGAACCGCCTTCTGCCGGAGAGGCCCGGCAGGGAGGTGGACCTCCTGGTGCGCCGGTCGGGAATGGAGCTGGAGCTGACCCTGGAGTCAGCTCCCCTTCTCCCCCTGGACTAGGGGCCGGTCGGACCCGGACTGCCGGCCAGATGGTCGTAGCCCCGGGAGGAGAACTCCACCCTCTCCCCGCTCCGGGTCACGGTTACCGCCCCCGAACCCTTCGAGGCTCTGCCCACGCGGTAGAATCCGGTCCCGGAGAGGTCCACGGAATCGGGGCAGCCGAAGAGCAGGACGAAGTCCTCACCGGCGGCGCAGGCCGCAAGCGGCCTGTCGGCCACCGACTCGAAGAAGGGCACCCCCTCCAGCTCCAGCTGCACGTCCACCCCGCTCTCCCGGGCCAGGTGACCGGCCTCGGACAGCAGGCCGTCGGAGATGTCGATGGCACACCGGACGCCGAGGCGCCGCAGCATCTGCCCCTCCCGGAAGTGGGCCCTGGGCCGGAGGAAGGCCCGGATCTGCTCCAGCTGGTGCTGGTCCAGGGCGTCCACGGTGGGCTTGAGCTCGGGGCCCCTCAGCTGCTCCGTCTCCTCGATGAGCTTCGGCGCCCCCAGGGCCCGCCCGATCCTCCCGGTGACCCACAGTCCGTCGCCGGGGCGAAGGGCCGACCGCCGCAGAAGATCGCCCTCTCCCGCCCCCTCCCCGATGGCGGTGATGGTGACCCCCAGCCGCTCGCCGCTGACTATCTCGCCCCCGGCCATCACGCAGTCCTCCCGGCCCAGGAATCCCTCGTAGAGGCTCTCCAGCCACTCCACGTCGGTCCTGTCGGGCAGGGTCAGGGCGATGAGGCTCCAGCCGGGCCGGGCGCCCATGGCGGCCAGGTCGGAGAGGGCGGCCTCCAGGAGCCTCCTTCCCAGCACCCTGGCGGGAGCCCACCAGAGGTAGAAGTGGGTGGTCTCGTAGAAGCTGTCCGTGGTAACCACCGGCAGCTGCAGCAGCTCCAGCGCCGCCGCGTCGTCGCCGGTGAGGGCCAGACCCGGGAACCTCTCCCGGAGCCGGGCTATGAGCCTGCGCTCACCCAGGTCGCTTACGGTAAGGCTCTCCATCACTCCTCCAGCACGATCTGGAGCTTCCGAAGCGTCTCCGGGTCCCTGGCGTCCTCCGGGGTGATCATCGCCCCGGCTCCCGCGCCCCGGCAGGAGCAGCCGCTGAGATCGGCCGCCGCCAGCCTCTCCAGGGCCCCGTGCAGCGTGGCCCTGGCCAGCTTCACGTTGTGGCGCATGTTGGCCATGACCATCTCCACGGTCACCTCTCCCTCGGACTCGTGCCAGACGTCGTAGTCGGTGACCATGGCCAGGGTGGCGTAGCATATGCCCGCCTCCCGGGCCAGCTTGGCCTCGGGGATGGCGGTCATGCCGATGACGTCAACGCCCATGGCCCGGTACGCCCTGCTCTCGGCCTTCGTGGAGAACTGCGGGCCCTCTATGCAGACGTAGGTGCCGCCGTCATGGGTGGTGGCCCCCGCCTCCCCGGCGGACTCCAGAAGCACCCGGCGGACGTTCCCGCAGAAGGGATCCGCAAAACCGATGTGTCCCACCACGCCGTCGCCGAAGAAGGTGTGCCGCCGGATGCCCTTGGTGCGGTCGTAGAGCTGGTCGGGGACCACGAAGTGCCTGGGCTTCAGGTCCTCGCGCATGCTTCCCACCGCCGAGACCGCTATGATGGTCCGCACTCCCTCTCTCTTCAGCGCGTAGATGTTGGCCGCGAAGGGCACCTCAGAGGGCATCAGGCGGTGGCCTACCCCGTGACGGGGAAGGAACGCCACGCCCGTGTCACCCAGCCTTCCCAGGGTGATGGGGCCCGAAGGGCTTCCGAACGGGGTCCTGGGCTCCACCACCTCCTCCGTCTCCACGTCCCTGATGCTGTAAAGCCCGGAGCCCCCGATGATGCCGATCCTGTCTGCCATGCCTCCCCCTAGCTCCTTCCGCCTCCTAGCTCCTTCCGCCTCCTAGCTCTTTCCGCTTTTTGTCCGTCCTTCGAGTCTGGGTTAATATAGGTAACCCGTAAACGGGGGAAAGGAAGGCGATGCGTTCCATGAGCGGCAGCCCGAAGATCATGGCCCTGCCCAGGGCCGACCTGCGGGAGTACCTGCAGGAGAGCTACGGCTTCAGGGGGTTCCGCGGGGACCAGGTCTTCTCCTGGATGCACGGCAGGCGGGTGCGGTCCTTCGCGGAGATGACCAACATCGCCGGGGACGCCCGCAGGCTGCTCTCGGAGATGGAGCGGCTGACTCTTCCGGGGGAGGCCGGGCGGCTGGAGGCCTCCGACGGGACGGTGAAGCTGCTCCTGAAGATGGAGGACGGGGCTCCCGTGGAGGCGGTGATGATCCCCGAGCCCGACAGGCTCACCGCCTGCCTGTCGGTGCAGGTGGGGTGCAGGATGGGCTGCACCTTCTGCCAGACCGGGGCTGCGGGCTTCCGCCGCAACCTGGGGGCGGACGAGGTGGTGGCCCAGCTCTACGCCCTGCAGGAGATCGCGGACAGACGGATATCCAACGTGGTCCTGATGGGGATGGGCGAGCCGCTGGACAATCTCCCCGCTGTGGAAGACGCCCTGTCAATCATCACCGACGACATGGGCATATGCATAGGTGCGCGAAAGATCACCGTCTCCACTGTGGGCATACCGGAGGGCATTCACCGGCTGCAGAGCCTGGAGGGTGCCTTCGGCCTGGCCCTGTCGCTGCACAGCGCCCTGCAGGAGACCAGGGAGAGGCTCGTGCCCGCGGCCCGCAGGTGGCGGCTGGACGAAGTGAGAAGCGCTCTTCTGGACTACGCCAGGGAGAAGGGCCGGCGGGTGACGCTGGAGTACTGCCTCATCGGCGGGGTGAACGACTCCCGGGAGGAGGCGGAGGCCCTGGCGCGGTTCGCCTCCGGCCTCCCCTGCAAGATCAACCTGATCGTCTACAACCCGGTGGAGGGCCTGGACTGGCAGAGGCCGTCGGAGGAGGCCGTGGACTCCTTTGCCGAGTACCTCTACCCCCGGTGCCCCGCGGTCACCGTCCGCCGCTCGCGGGGCCGGGAGGTGGCCGCCGCCTGCGGTCAGCTGGGGGCCTCCCTCCTAAAAGGGGACGGAGGTATTTTAAATGTGAAATAATACGCCCATAGATGTGGCATATTATTTCACATTTAAAATACCTCCGTCCCCTTTTCAGAATATCAGGGCGGCGCCCAGGCTGAGCCCGGAGAGGTCCTTGTCTTCCTCGCCGGCCAGGGCCGACCCCATGGGCGCGTACTCCGGCCGGACCACCAGGTCCAGGTAGCGGTCCTCGCCCATCTTCACCCGGGCCCCCAGCTCCACCCCCAGCAGTCCTCCGCCGGTGGTGGTGGTCTCGGGGCCGTCTTCGTCGGCGGAGTCCCAGGCCAGCATGCCGCCGCCGAAGAAGCCCAGGAGGGGCTCCAGTCCCCGGGGGCCGGCGTAGGGACGGTAGAAGGGGAAGATCCTGTAGCCCACGGTCAGCGGGATCGCGGCAATGCCCGACCAGTCCCCCCGGCTGCTGGCCGCCATCCGGTAGCCCGTGCGCAGGACGATGCAGTGGCCCTGGTCCATGGGGGTCTCCACGCCCACCACCAGGTCCGGTCCCACGGAGAGCTCGGAATCCTCGGCGGTCAGGCCGGGCATCCAGGCACCCCCTCCCGTGGCCACGTCCAGGGCCCCCCGGTCGGAGGCGGTGGCCGTCGCCGCCAGAATCACGCCTGCCAGCAGAGCTGCGTATCTCATGTCCTACCTCCTAGAGCTCGATTCCCTTCCTGGCCTCCAGACCCTCCGATGCGTAGTAGTGACGCACCTCCCGCATCTCGGTGACCAGGTCGGCGGCCTCCAGCAGGGCCTCGAACGCGTACCTGCCGGTGACCACCATCTCCACCTCCGGGGGCCTGGCGCCGACCACCCTCATGGCCTCCTCCCCGGAGAGCAGGCCCATGTGCACCGCTACGGCCAGCTCGTCGGCCACCACCAGGTCGTACCCGCCCGACATCAGGGCCTTCTCCAGCCTGCGGAGACCCTCCCGGGCGTGAGCTATGTCGTCCCGGCCGGGCTCCTCTCCCCTGCATATTAGCCGCGGGGTTCCGTACTGTTCCATCTCCACCATGCCGGGAAGCAGACGGGGAAGGCAGAGCTCGCTGTAGTCGGTGCCCTTCATGAACTGGCCTATGTAGACCCGCAGGCCGGCGCAGGCCGCCCGCACCGCCAGCCCCAGGGCGGCGGTGGTCTTGCCCTTGCCGTTCCCCGTGTATACCTGCAGACGTCCCTGCATGGCCTCCCCTACTCCAGGTGCGAGCTGGCCTCCTCCACCGGCCCGAACATCTGCGCCTCCGCTCCGGGGACGTGCCGGTAGAGGAACTGCTCCACCCTGCCTGCGAAGTCCAGGCGGTTGGGCTCCCGGGCGAAACCGTGGCCCTCGTCCTCGTAGACCACGTAGGTGACGGGGTTGCCGGACTCCCGCAGGGCCCGCACCATCTGGTCGGACTCCTCCTTCACCACCCGCGGGTCGTTGGCCCCCTGCACGACCAGCATGGGCACCCGGATGCTGTCCACGTAGTTCAGCGGCGACCTCTCCTCCAGCATCTCCGCCTCCTCCTCCAGGTTGCCCACCCGGATGTCCATCATGGCGTCCGCCGGACGCCAGTAGGGCGGCACGCTCTCCCGGAAGGTCACCAGGTTGGAGGGGCCGAAGAAGTCCACGCCGCAGCAGTAGAGGTCCGGGGTGAAGGTGACCCCCGCCAGCGTGGCGTACCCGCCGTAGGAGCCGCCCATGATCACCACCCGCTCCGGGTCGGCGACCCCCTCCTCGATGGCCCAGAGGACCGCGTCGGTGAGGTCGTCCTGCATGGCGGCCCCCCACTCCTTGTAGGAGGCGTTGAGGAACTCCTTGCCGAAGCCGGTGGAGCCCCGGAACTGCACCTGCAGCACCGCGAAGCCCCGGTCCGCCAGCAGCTGCACGAAGGGGTTGTAGCCGTACCAGTCCCGGGCCCAGGGGCCCCCGTGGACCAGCAGCACCATGGGATGGGGCTCCTCCCCCTCCAGCGGCAGGGTCAGGTAGGCGGGCAGCATCAGGCTGTCCCGGGACATGATGTGCAGGGTGTCCATGGGCGCCATCTCGTAATCCTCCAGCTCGGGCACCGCGGTGAACAGGAAGTCGAACTCACCCGTGGTGCGGTCGTAGAGGTGGTACTCGGCCGGGTTCTGTATGGTGGTGTAGGCCACGATCCAGGTGCTGTCCGCGTGGTCGGCGGAGGTGATGGAGAAGGGGGCGTCCCGGAACTCCGAGATGCGCTGGTAGTCGTCCTCTACGGCGGGGTCGAGTATCTCGTAGCTCCGCATGAAGTAGTTGTACCACACCACCTTGGGCCGGCCGGTATTGTCGTTCCAGGAGACACCGGCCACGTCGGACCGCTCCCGGCCGGCGATCCACGTCTTTCCGCCGTCCTCCAGGCTCATCCGGTACAGCTGGGTGGTGTTGGTCTCGGTGTTGGAGGTGACGTAGAGGCTGTCGCCGTCCTCGCTGAACTCCCGCGGAGACACCTCCTCCAGGGGCGAGGCGGTCATCAGCTCCCGCCAGTCGTCCTCAGCGCTGTCCCGGGCCCAGTAGGTGAGGGTGCCGTCCTCGGGGCTTATGGATACGCACAGCCGGGGCACCAGGTCCCGGTCGGCCATGTAGCCCAGGACCATGTCGCCGTTCTCCAGCTCTCCGGGATTGTCCTGCACCATGGTGAGCTCGCCGGTGGTGAGGTCGGCGGAGTAGACGTCGAAGTACATGGGGTTCTCGCGGTTCATCTGGATCAGCACGCGGTCGGGCCGGTCCCGGTCGGTGGCGTCGATCATGGCCTTCACCCCGTCGTAGGGGGTGAGGTCCTGCACGTCGCCGCTCTCCACGTCCAGCAGGTACACGTGGGTGTTCTCTTCCCCGGCCTCGTCCTGCATGTAGAGGATCTGGCGGCCGTTCTCGGCCCAGGTGTATCGGATCACGCCTCGGTCTTCGTCGAAGGTCAGCTGCCTCCCGTCCGAGCCGTCGCGGTCCATTATCCAGAGGTTGAGCACGCCGTCGGCGGGGGCGATGTAGGTGATCCTCTCCCCATCCGGTGAGAGCTCGGGAAGCACGTGCTCGGGGTTGCCGAAGAGCGCCTCCCGCGGTATCAGACTGTCGGCCTGCGGAGAGGCCACGTACTCGGGCTCGGGAAGGGTGTCCACCGCCGCAGTGGTGTCTTCGGCGGCCTCCGGCTCCGTCTCCCCGCCGGAGCCGCCGCAGCCCGCGGCGATCATTGTCAGGGCAAAAAGCGCAGCAGTCGTTACCGTAAGCCATCTCATCTGCGGCCAACCTCCGTAGGCAGTGTCCGTTCGTCCCATGGATCCCGTTGTCGGTGTTGTCGTACCATCGATTATAACCCCCGACGGCGGAAGGCAAGGCGGGACGGTATTGGGGGAACCCCGCTGGCCGAGCCGGGCTTCCTGTCGTATTCATGTAGCTGTCTCTCGAAAGCAGAAGGGGTAGCTCTCTATGAATACGGCGACGGTACTGGCCCTGACGGTGCTGTCGATGGCCGGAGCGGAGATCCTCGAGGTCCCCCTTCGTCCCACGACGGCGGTGGAGAGGGTGTCTCTGGAGGCCGTGGATAAGGGGGACGCAGTCTACCTCAGGGTATCGGTCCCCGGCTACGGCAGCCCCGTTATCGCCGCCCCTGCGGGCGCTCCCTCCCTGCCCTTCAAAACCGAGTCCTTCCTTCTGCCGCCGGCCACCCGGGTGGACTCCATCACCGTCCTCTCGGCGCGCTGGGCGTCCCTGGCCGAAGGCTGCAGCCCCCTTCCGGTCCAGCTGTCCGGCCCCGAGCAAAGCGGCTTCGTTCCGCCGGACCCGGCGCTCTATGCGGGGCCCGAACCCTATCCGGAAAAGCCGGTCTCCGTGCTCAGGCAGGGATTCGCCGGCGGCTACTCAGTGGTCACCCTCTGCGGCTGGCCCATCCGCTATCTGCCGCGGGAGGGAAGGCTGGAGGTCCTGGAGTCTGTGGACTACCGCCTGCACTGCTCCCCCACGGGCAGGGAGCCGGTGGCCCCCGAAAGGGAGTCGCAGCTCTGCGCCGGCGTCCGCCGCAGGGCCATCGAGGCCCTGGTCTCCAATCCGGCGGACACCGGCATGTACGGCCAGGTGCCCAGGGCGCCCCTGGTCCGACCGACCCCCAGGCTGGAGGTTACGGAGGCGCCCTCGCCGGAGGGGGACTGCGTGGACATGGTGATAGTTACCTCCGGGGAGCTGGAGGAGGCGTTCGGCCAGCTGGCCGACTACAGGACGGCACGGGGCATGGTTACCGTAGTCCGTACGGTGGAGTGGATCGGCCAGCGCTACAGCGGCTGCGACACCCCGGAGCGGATACGCAACTTCCTTCGTGACGCCCACCAGCGCTGGGGGGTCCAGTTCGTCCTCCTGGGCGGCGATGCCGAAACCGTGCCCATCCGGGAGGCCGCCGGCTGGAAGTACCTGCCCATCCCCTTCCCTTCCTACTGCCTGCCCTCCGACGACTACTACGGGGACCTGGACGGCGTCTGGTCCTCGGGCGGCTCCGGATGGACCCTCCAGTCCACCATGGGATACCTGGACCTCTGCACCGGCAGATGGCCGGTGAGCGCGCCGGAGGAAGTGGATGCGCTGCTTGGGAAGCTGATGCTCTACGAGACCTCCCCGCCCTCCGGGGGGTTCGCCAGGAAGATGCTGCTGCTGGGCTCCAACAACCCCCAGGGGAGCGGCGCCGACGACCTGATGGCCCTGACGGAGATGCTCAGCGGCTACTCGATCCCGCAGTTCCTCGACGAACCCACCGAGCTGTACTACCCGCATTCGCTCCCCGCCGGCGACCTGGACCGCAACAGCGCCCTGCAGGCAATGGACGACGGGTACTCCGTGGTGATCCACGCCGACCATTCGGAGATGCACAAGCTGGGGACGGCGGGGAAGGGAACGCTGAACCAGTTCCTGTGGGACTCCGACTTCGCCACCATGGCCAACGCGGGAGAGCCTTCTGTGCTGTGGACGCTGGGCTGCGACGCCGGCCACTTCGACGGGGCCGCCTGCTTCGTGGAGTCGGGAATCCTCACCTCGCCGGAGACCGGCCTGCTGGCCGCGATAGCCAACCCCCGCGGCGGCCTGCACGACCAGATCGGCAGCGCCTACGTCCTCTGCGACGCCCTGTTCGCCACCGGCTACACCGCGGAGATGTTCGGGTCCCAGTCGCTGCACTGGCCCCTGAGCTTCCTGGGGGAGGCCTTCCGGGTCTCCAAGAACCGCAGCGGATTCTCCTACATGTTCCTCAACCACCTGGGCCCACCGCTGCTGCACGTGTGGCGGGGCGAGCCCCGCCAGCTGGAGGTCACCGCCTCCCCCCTGCTGGCCATGGAGGGGGACACGGTCACCGTCACCGCCCTGGTCACCGACGACGGCCAGCCGGTCCCCGGCGCCCTGGTCTGCGTCTGGAAGCGCGACGAGGTGTTCTCGGTCCGCCGCACCGGGGCCGACGGAACCGCCTCCATCGATGGAGTGTGCGCCATGGACGGCTCGGTGGGCGGGCCCGTATCCGTAACCGCCCTCAGACGGAGGGTGGCGCAGGGCGCGGGGACCAGCGTGGACGCCTGCGTCCCCGGGCAGACAGCGGTGGAGATCCTTCCCATCCAGGCGCCCCTGGTGTCCCTTTCAGAGGCCCTGGTGGACGGGTCCGGAGACGGCGCGGCGGCCCCGGGGGAGACCGTGGAGATCCTCCTGGAGGCCCGGAACACAGGTGGACAAACCGCCACCGCAGTGACCGCCCAGCTCTCCGTGGAGTCGGGCAGCCAGTACATCGCTTCGATACCCGACGACGGCTCGGCCTTTCCCGACATCGCCCCGGACGGTGAGGCGGAGGCCCTGGACCCCATGGAGGTGGAGGTATCGCCTTCTGCCCCGGCCGGGGCACTGGTGGAGCTGAAGGCGGTGTTCTCCTTCCAGGGCCCCGGCGGAGGATACCAGCGCTCCTGCAGCTTCACGCTGCCGGTGGAGTCGGCCGAGTACCAGCTCACCGTCTGCGACCCGGGAGTCAGCGCCCAGGGAGGAGTGGTGGAGGTCAGCCTGCAGGGAATGGTGGTGGCCAACACCGGCCTGGCCGGCGACCCAGAGGTGCTGCTTACCGCCGGCGGCCTGAGCCCCGCAGCCCCCTTTGAAGCCGACACGGTGGAGGTGGTCGGCATACCTCCGAACACTGCCGCGGAGGCGGCCGGCACCCTCACCCTGCAGGTGACCCCTGAGGACAGCACCTCACGCTGGCTGCGGGACGGGTTTCCGGGATGCGGGTTCCACCTGGTGGCCGTGACCCCGTCGGGAACCTCCTCCGCCGGGGAGGTGAACGTACAACTGGCGGACTCGCTGCAGGCTGCCGCCATCGATCCCCCCCACGAAATCTGCGTCACCGAGGCCGGAGCCGACTACGTCTCGCTGGCCTGGGAGCACGGGGGCTACCTGGATGCCACAGGCTACTGCGTCTACCTGATGGAGGGGGGCGACCCCGACAGGGTCTACCCGCTGCCGGTCCCCGTCCGCCAGGTGAAGCTGGAGGGACTGCAGCCGGGGACGGAGTACACGGTGCGGCTGACGGCGGTGGACGCCGCCCGCCGGGAGAGCTCGCCGGCGGACGCGGGGGTCTCCACCACCTGCCCCGCCGTGGACGGATGGCCGCTTCTGCTGGGCGGCGCCACGGGAGCCGGCCCCCTGGCTGCGAACCTGGATAGCGACCCCGCTCTGGAGGTGGCCATCACATCCTCCTTCGGAAAGGTCTGGATCGCCGACCGCAACGGTGGGACGGAGGCCCTGGATCCCCCTGCGGGCTACGACTACGACCGCTTCCTGGGAAGCGCCGCCGGTGACGTCACCGGTGACGGCCGCAGCGACATCGTGGTGGCCGTTCAGCAGAAGATCGCCGTCCCGGACCAGCAGCGGGTGTCCATACTGCTGTTCAGCAGGCCCAGCTCCACCTGGACCTGCCGGGAGATCGCCGCCAGCGGCGGCAACCAGGAGCTGGCCACCCCGGTTGCGGGAACCGCTCCCGTGCTGCTGCAGGCGGACTCCACGCCGGAGCTGGAGATAGCCCTGAGGACCCGGGGCGACGACGGGGGCGCACCCCACCTCTACCTGTGGCGGCGAAACGGACAGACCGACGAGTGGGAGGCCTTCTCGGAGGACTTCCCGCTGCAGCTGCAGGGGGGCTTCTTCGCTCCCCCCACTGCAGCGGATTTCGACGGCGACGGCCGCGAAGAGATACTCGTTACGAACTTCGCCCCGGACCCCCCCGGCACGCAGATCCTGCTGCTGGACATAGGGGACGGGGGCGCCGTGGAAACGGTCTGGCGAAACCTGGAGGAGCTGAACACGGGGGGCTACACGGCCAGAGCCTTCGGGACGCTGGCCGCCGCCATGGGCGACGGGGTGCTGTACCTGGCGGGGGCCGCGAAGCCCCAGTCCTTCTGCAGCGACTACAAGAAGGTCTTCCTCTGCACCGTAACCCCCGGAGACACGGCATCCATCGACCTGGCCTGGCAGACGGACTGGGTGACGGGCAGGGACTTCTACGGCAACATGACCGGCCCCTCACTGGGCAACGTGGACTCCGACTCCGGCCTGGAGGTGCTGTACATGCTCAACGGAGGCGGGTTCGACTCCGAAGGAGTGCTGACGGCATGGGACATCGAGGACGGAACGTTGGCCTGGGAGGGCCCCACCGTGCCCTTCAACCCCATAGCCAGCGGGGGCGGGGCGGACATAAAGTCCCAGGCGGCCACGGGAATGGTCTCTTCGAGCCCGGGCCCCTCGGCTGTGATGACGGGCTTCTCCACCCTCTGCACCGGTGCCGACCCCCAGCTGGCAGACGGTACGGTGCCGGGGTTCCCCGCCTACTCCCGGGACGCCTCCTGGGCCTCCCCCCTGGTCTGCGACCTGGACGGAGACGGTGCGGCTGAGGTACTGCAGGTGGACAACTCCGGCCGGGCGGTGCTCTTCGATCTTTCCCAGTACGACTACGCCCCGGGGGGATGGAGCATGTACCAGGCCAACCCCAGAAGGACCGGGTTCCTGGCCGACCCCGACGGGGAGTCGGCGGCGCCGGAGCTGGACATACGGCTGCGCCCGTCCGCCGCGGCACCGCTGAGCGGAACCGGAAGACCCGCCCTGGCCGCAGTGGTGGAGGTGTCGCCCTACACGACCGGCGAGGCCCCGGAATCCACCGGTATGCCCGGCTCCCCGGTGGCTGCAGTCCCGGCCTGCCCGGAGCGAACGGCCCGGGCCGCAGACGGCCCGGAGGAGCGGATCGAAGTGGCCGCCTACCGGGGCGAGGTGCTGCTGGGGGTTGCCGCAGTGCCGCTGAGGCGGGGCATGACGCCGGTGAGCATTCCGATTCCGGGCCGGACCTCCGGCGGAGAGGTGCTTCTGGTGGCCGACCCCGACAACAGGATTGCCGAGTCCGACGAGACCAACAACGGCCTCCGGGTCGCCTCGCAGGCCCGCGGCGGCGATGCCCTGGCGATACCGTCCCCTGCCTCCCGGCTCACCGCCTGCGTCACGCTGGAGAGCCCCCGCGGGGACGGGGTGACAGTGAAGGTCTACTCCACCGACGGCAGGCTGGCCCGCAGGCTGGAGACGGGACCGCTGCCCCCCGGGACCACCTCCCTTGACCTGGAAGGCGCCGGCGGCCTTCCCAGCGGCATGTACGTCATCCGAGTAGAGGGCTGGGCGGCGGGCACCGTCTGCAGAAAGGCCGTCCTGCTGCGCTGAGGGACCTCAGTACATGTCCAGGTAGCGGTCCAGCTCCCAGCCGTGTATCACCTGGATGTAGTTGTCCCACTCCCGCTGCTTGTTCAGCAGGAAGTGCTCGAAGATGTGCTCCCCCAGGGCCTCCCGGAGCACGGAGTCCCTCTTCAGCTTCCTCAGGGCCTCCTGCAGGCTGGAGGGCAGCTGGGTGATCTTCCGCCGCCGCTTCTCCCGCATGCTCATGTCGAAGATGTTCTTGTTCACCGGCTCGCCGCAGTCCAGCTCCCGCTTCACCCCGTCCATGCCGGAGGCCAGCAGCGCCGCCAGGGCCAGGTAGGGGTTGCAGGAAGGGTCGGGCACCCGCACCTCGCAGCGGCGGCCCTCGCCGTCCGCCGCCGGCACCCGCACCAGGGGCGAGCGGTTCTTCTCCGACCAGGCTACGTTCACCGGGGCCTCGTAGCCGGGGACCAGCCGCTTGTAGGAGTTAACCAGCGGGTTGGTCACCGCCACGAAGGCCCGGGCATGGTCCAGCAGCCCGGCTATGAAGCCCCGGGCCACCGGTGAGAGAGCGTTTGCGCCTTCGGGGTCGTGGAAGACGTTCTTGCCCTGCAGGTCGAACAGCGAGAGGTTGGTGTGCATCCCCGAGCCCGCCACCCCCGCCAGGGGCTTGGGCATGAAGGTGGCGTGGAGGCCGTGTCCCAGGGCCACCTTCTTCACCACGAACCGGAAGGTGACGATGTTGTCGGCCGTGGTCACCGCGTCCTCGTAGCGGAAGTCGATCTCGTGCTGTCCGGGGGCCACCTCGTGGTGGGCGGCCTCCACCTCGTAGCCCATGGCCTCAAGGGCCAGCACGATGTCCCTCCGGGCGTCCTCGCCCCGGTCCACCGGGGTCAGGTCGAAGTACCCGCCATGGTCGTGGGTCCGGGCGATGGGGTCGCCCTGCTCGTTTCTGTTGAACAGGAAGAACTCCGCCTCCGGGCCCGCCATCAGCCGGTAGCCGGCCTCCTCGGCGCTGACCACCATCCGCTTCAGCGCGGTCCGGGGGCAGCCTTCGAAGGGGGAGCCGTCGGGCAGGGCCACGTCGCAGATGAGCCTCCCCACCCGCCCCCTTCCGGTGTCCCAGGGAAAGACGGAGAAGGTCTGCAGGTCGGGGACCAGGAGCATGTCGCTCTCCTCGATCCGGGTGAAGCCCTCGATGGAGGACCCGTCGAACATCACCTGGCCGTCCAGGGCCTTCTCGAACTGGCTCTCCGGCACCTCCACGTTCTTGATGATCCCGTCGATGTCGGTGAACTGCAGCCGGATGAAGTGCACGCTCTCCTCGGTGCACCGCCTCAGTATGGCGTCACGCCCATTCCCCATATTGGCACCTTTCCGGTTTGCGTTTGACAAATATATCCGGACAATGCCGCATAACGTCAATGCCGATATAGCCATTGGCGCTACTCGATACTACGGCACATCGTGTTATTCCATAGAACTGCATGCAGCGGATTTAAGTTGACTCATTTGGCGTTCTCAACCATATGGAATTAACGAGACTTCGAAGTATTCGAGACAAGTTGATTAGCCGACCTGGTCTCTCTATTAGAACACAGCGTATGTATATACTTTTCGCAGGGATATTGAACGTCCATGAAGAAGAGTCAATCGACGATTCATCCTATGAATATGAGTGCGCAGTGTCTTGATCTGACTGAGGAGTTAGAATAATTGGAGTACTGCTGGTTGAGTCAGAAGCATACTCAAGACCCGTAATACTCCATTGAGTATGATCAACTGCGCCTATTCCCAGCATAGAATGGCGTCTGGAAGAGCAGAAACTGGATGTAGTTAGGGTACCTCCGACACACCTTCTGCATAAGCAAGGTCGAAAATAGCCCGCCAAATATATCAAACAGTGTACCCTGAGCACAAGTGAATCAGTGTACCCAAGCCGCTGCAATCCAGCCACTTGACGCCCCCCCCATTGTCCAGATTAGACTCAGGAAAGCGAACAATGGGAAAGGCCCTCAATGCGCCACAGTCGATATTCCGCAAAGCAGATGCCCCCAAGGGCACGCCCTCCCCCGAGTACTCCGTGACCCTTTCCCTCAGACCTCCGCCTTACCGGATGCACAATAACGGACTATGCTCCCATCAGGACCCTAAATACGGAGGGACGCAATGAGACACCTCACAGCTATAGCCCTTCTGCTGGCCATGTCGGCCCCCCTGCCCGCGGAAGAGGACGCCCAGACCACTCCCAGCCCCCTGGAACAGGCATTTGCAATACTGCACGGCGAGGCAGACCAA
>JAWLEP010000054.1:12987-15839 GCA_041686025.1 Candidatus Fermentibacteraceae bacterium | reverse complement strand
CGGGGAAGGAGTGATGTGACGTGACCGAGGGCAAGGGGGGGCGGATCAACCTCTGGCAGGTCAAATGGAAGCTTATGCTGCTGTTCATGCTGCCGGGCGTGGCCATGATCGTGGCTTCGTTCTTCGTCCCCGAGGACGCCACCACGGACGACGGCTACCCGCTGGACACCTTCCTGCTGCTCTTCGGCGCGTTCTTCATAGTGGCGGACCTGGGGGTGATCGGCTTTCTGAGCCTTCGCAACAAGGCCAAGATGGACTTCGCCCGAAATGCCCTTTCCGGAACCGCCGAGGTGCTGGAGATGTCCGAGACCGGCACCCGGATAAACGACATGCCCGTGGTGAGGTTCACGCTGCGGGTGAACGACGGCTACCGGCCGGTGAGGCAGGTGGTGCACAAGCAGCTCCTCTCGTACCTGGACCTGAGGGACATCCACGTGGGAGACACCCTCGACGTAAAGGTGCACAAGAGCAAGCCCGACAAGCTTCTGATCCTCACCTAGCCCGTCCCCCGGGAACTGCCTGTTTCCGCCGGCATTGAAAGCATACTGAGGCGCTAGGAAAAGCCGCGCAGACAAGAACCCGCAGAGGAAGGGAAACGAACCATGAGAACACTGGTGATTGCGGTGGCCGTACTGGCTCTGGCCGGCACGGCGGCGGCCCAGGATTGGCAGGAGCTCACGGTGGACGGCTTCACGCTGAGGTGGGCCACGCTGGAGGGCGGCAGCCTGGGCGTCGAGCTGACAGGCCCCACCACGGGGTGGGTGGCCGTTGGCTTCGACCCCGAGCAGATGATGCAGGGGGCCAACCTGATAATCGGCTACGTGGAGTCGGGGACTCCCAGCCTCAGGGACGACTGGGGCGTGGCCCTCACCTCCCACGCCTCCGACGTCTCACTGGGCGGGTCCGACGACGTAACGGTGGACGGCGGCAGCGAATCGGGAGGAGAGACCACCATCGAGTTCACCATTCCCCTGGACTCCGGCGACCAGTACGACAAGCCCCTGGAGCCCGGCAGCACCTACCCCGTGATACTGGCCAGGGGCCCGGACGGGGCCGACGACTTCACCACCTATCACGCGTTCGCCACGTCCGCCGAGATAGAGATCCTGACCCTGGGCTTCGAGGGCGGGAGCTGGGGAGGGCTGAAGACGCTGCCCTGACGGCCCCTAGATCAGCCTTTTGATCCGGAAGTTCAGCCGCAGGTCGCTGTCGGCGGCTCCGGCCATGGTCCCCCGCAGTCCCATGCCCGTGGAGTTGCCAAGGCCGAACATGAACTGGTGGCCGTACGTGCGCACCGTCACTCCGAAGGCGAAGGCGGAGTTGTCCGCCGTCTCCTGCTCGTCTCCCACCACCGGCATGACCTCGCCCCAGAGGCTGTAGGAGTCACTCAGCAGGAGGTCTCCCCCCAGGGCCAGCCCCGGCATCTCCGTGCGGGTGTCGTAGCCGCCGGATACCACCGGCTGCAGCCGCCAGAGCCTCTCCGCCGGCTCCACCGAGCCCTCCAGCATTCCGCCGGACTCCCGCTCGTCCACCGATACCTCCTGGGAGTAGAAGCCGGCCTGGGCCCGCAGGCCGAGACCGGCGGCGGCCCCGCTCCATCCTGCAGAGGCTCCCCAGACGCTGCCGAAGCGCGCGTAGGAGACGCCAAGGTCCAGCTGCGAGGGCAGTATCATTCTGGCCCCCAGCCGCACGTTGGCGCCCATGTCGGCGCCGAAGAAGTCCTCGAAGGGGTCCTCGAAGGCGTCGCCGAGGAACCTGTGGTCCACGCTGAGCTCAATGTCCCCCTGCTCCAGCCCCAGCAGGGGAGTCCCGATGTCCATCATCCCGTTCTCCGGGTATACGGCTCCGGCCGCGGCAGCGCACAGCAGCGCGGCAGCCGGCAGCAACCTGGCGGTCTTCCTCATCTCGTACCTCCCGTCGCCTATATCTCTATGCTCACCGAAGTGGCCACCTGATGCGCCGAGACGAAGTCGTCGGCCCCGTCGGCGCCGGAGGCCAGTATCACGGTGTATGTCTCACCCGGCGTAAGCGGCTTGTCGTACTGGTCTCCGGAGTCCAGGGGTATGGTGAACTCGATGGTGGTCTCCCCCCCGGACTCGCTGCCGCCGTCAACCGTAAGGTCCGACGTGCCCCCCAGCGACTCGTCGGAGGCGTGGGAGAAGCTCCCGGTCCCCCAGTCGTCGCGCATCTCGGCCACGTCGTCCTCCACGTATCCCAGCAGGTAGTTGGCGCCCTCCATCTGGCTCTCGGGGTCGAAGCCCACTCCCACCCAGCCGGTGGTGGGGGCGGTAAGCACCACCTCCAGGCTGTCGCCCACGTCGCGCCACTCCAGGGTTATCCCCTGCGAGGTGACCTCCTGCCAGCCCTCCTCCCCCTGCTCGGGGCCGGTGCTGTCGTCTCCGCAGCCCGCCAGCAGAGCCAGCGCGACCACCGCAGTCGAAACCATAACACACTTCATGGTCTGCCTTCCCTTCCCTGTTCGGCCAGTAAGAGCATACCCCATGCCGCCGTCACGACAAGGGATTCGCCTGCGCCTTTGCATATCACTCTGGTAGGGAATATGACGGAAGTCAATCCTGCCGGGCAGCTGGAATGGAAGCCGGAACGGTCTTTGATATGCAGTGCGGCCCGCTCTGGGTCAGTATGATGCAGCTGCTGTCGATGGGCACCGGATCCAGCCCCAGCGAGGCCAGCAGGTCGCCCACCGGCCCGTCCTCGGGCCTGCCGTAGGCGGGGTAGAGGGCCCGGCCGTTCAGGAGGACTCCGTTGGCGTAGTTGGGCATGGTGTTCACATCGGCCTCCCGGATGCGCTCCAGGCCCGGCAGCCGCAAGACCCTGTGGCCGTGCTCCCG
>JAWLEP010000054.1:10216-12887 GCA_041686025.1 Candidatus Fermentibacteraceae bacterium | reverse complement strand
GGGCCGGTCCTCACCGGATACGAATATCTCCACCTCCACCAGGTCCAGCGCCGCCTTCGCCATCTCCGCGATGGCCCTTCCGTAGCGGAAGCGGCTGTTGAAGAACTCCTCCACGAAGCTCAGGCAGAGCCTGCCCACCGGCTCGTACTCGGGAACCACCCTCATGCCGAACCGCTCCCGCCGGCAGCTGAGCCAACCTCCCCGGGGGAGTAGAAGAGCCGGCAGCCGCAGCAGCCGTCCAGCCGGACCTCGTCCAGCCACTCCGGACAGGGGCAGGTCTTGTCGGCCCCCCTGACGGCGGGCCTGTTCTCCTGCTTGCAGGGGCAGACCCACTCACCCACCAGGTCGTGGTTGTCCGCCATCAGGCCGGCCACCTTCTCCACCCTGGCCCGGTCCGGGTTGAGGACCAGGCCGTTCTCCCCCGCCAGACGCCTCAGCCTCTCGATGTTCCTGCCGTAGGTATCGGTCACAGTCCCGCCTCCATTTTGCCCCATGTCGCCCATAGCTCCGGCCGCCAATATACAAACCGATGGCGGGGTGCGGTTTGACCGCCGGCGACTGTCGTGCGCATCCTCGGGGCGAATCACAATCCAGCGGAGGGAGCACAGTTTGGAGTACTTCCAGGACCGCAACGGCAGGTTCGTGGGGATGGTGCAGAAGAAGGGCGGGAACGTCCTCAGGCTCTTCCTGATTCTGATCCCCATAGTGGCCATCGTAGCCATATACCTGTACACCGGCAATCAGGGCGGGGACGTACCGCCGCTTCCCCTGGCGGGAGGCATCGTGGTCCTGTTCCTGCTCATCTTCGGCATGGCGGAGCTCATGCGCCGGTCGGGACACGGCCCCGGAGTGGTGGTGGACCGCAACAGGGGCACCCTCAGCTACAAGACCCCCGGACGCTACAGCACCCGGCGCAGCATTCCCCTGGGCGAGATGAAGGAGCTGGTGGTTGTCCGCAGGGGAGCCGCCGCCTCCCCATCCGGACCCACCATCGACATCCTCTTTCTGGTGACCCGCGACGGCAAGAGCCACCAGACTCTGCACAGCAGCGAGCAGGGCGTCATGAGGAGGTTTGCAGACGAGCTGTCCGCGCTGACCTCTGTGCCGGTGCGGGAGAAGATGGCCTAGGTCGCCACCCGGTCCCACTCCACGGCGATGTTGGTCCGGTCATCGGGGCAGATGCGGACGGGCACCTCCATCCCGGCCCGGACCGACCCCACCTTGTCGTCGGGCACCAGGGCCAGGTGGCTGACGGTCCAGGTGTCGGCCCCCTCCCGGACCTCCACTCCCGTCTCCAGGTAGGTGTGAGGCCTCCCCCGGAAGCCGACGTGCTCCTGGCCTTTCTCCCCCACCGAGACGATGCGGCCGGAGGCCCTCCGGCCCCGCCGCAGGATGTACCTGTAGGTGCAGGAGCCGAAGAGCCTGGGCCATATGACGAAGGGGCTGACCACGAAGTAGAAGACCATGGTGAGCCCGATGAGCACGTACTTGACCATCTCGTAGGTGTGGGTCTCGTACAGATCGCCAAGATGGCCCGTTGGTCCCAGTATCAGCCATGCGAACAGGGGAACGGCTGCGGCCATGGACAGAAGCACGGCGAGCATGGCCTTCTCGGGAGTAGCGCTCACTGCCCCTCACACCCTACGCAGCGGCCGGCGCAGGCCCTCAGCGGGCAACGTCCACGGTGGCCCGCCAGGCGCCTCCGCCCCCTCCGGTGGCATACACCCTGGCCTCGTACTCCCCGGAGGCCGCTATCCTGTACTCCAGGGCCTCTCCGGCGGGGTACTCGGCCTCCCACTCGGCCAGCACGGCGCCGGTGTCCACCTCCACCAGCTTCAGAAGGGGGGAGAACTCCTCCGTGGAGACCTCCATGACCACCGTGTCTCCGGCCCTGGCCCGGAAGGTGTGCGAGTCGTAGGGCAGGTCCGAGTGGTTGGGGTCCCGGCTGTCGGACTCCTCGATGGTGCCTGCAAGCTCCATGGTCTCTTCGATTTCCCCAACGGTCTCCGATGCCCCGGAATCTTCCCCGCCGCCGCAGCCCGCGGCCGCAAGCAGCAGGGACATTGCACAAAGAGCGGCTCTGTACATTCGGACCTCCCGTCTGTGAGGGAACGCGCCCCGGGCACCGTCCCCGCATTCCGGCCTCTGCCCGTCCGGCCTTCCCGGAGGGGCAGGTCCACGGGTACATAATAGCACCAGCGCAAGGAGCTGAAAATGCACTCGGATCGGGGAAGCCGGGCCGGAGAAGGCCGTTTGCCATGCTCTCCGGGCTTTGATATCTAGTGATCACAAACCATCCCGTGGAGGGAAGAATGAGAGACGCTACCCACCGCCGAGACGAAGGTACGCTCAGGGAAGCCTACGACTCCCAGAAGGCACATCTCGACCATCTCTTCGCCAGCCTCCGGGAGGCTGTGGTGCTGGTGGACAACCAGGGCACCGTCAAAGAGGTGAACCCGGAGTTCGAGCGGCTGTTCGGCTACCCCCGGGAAGAGGTCCTGGGAAGGAACATCGACGACCTCATCGCCCCCGACGACCTGGAGGAGGAGGCCAGGGACGTCACCGAAAGCGTGGTGGAGGGCCGGCGACAGCTGCTGGAGACCAGAAGACGCAGGCGGGACGGCAGCGTGGTGGACGTATCGGTACTTGCCTCCCCCATCTCGGTCGGGGG
>JAWLEP010000054.1:2239-10116 GCA_041686025.1 Candidatus Fermentibacteraceae bacterium | reverse complement strand
CAGAAGACGCAGGCGGGACGGCAGCGTGGTGGACGTATCGGTACTTGCCTCCCCCATCTCGGTCGGGGGTAACATCGTCGGCTTCTACGGCATCTACCGGGACATAACCGAGCGCAAGCGCGCCACCGAGAGGCTGGCCCGCTCCCGGGAGCGGATCAGTAGGCTCCACGAGATCACCGGCCGGCTGGAGGCCTGCAATACGGAGGAGGACGCTTACAGTATAAGTGTTGACTGCGGCTGCAGGATACTGTCCTTCGACCAGAGCGCTATCTACATTGTGAGGAAGGACAGGCTTGCCCCCTCCTACTTCTCGGACCCCTGCCTGAAGGGCCAGCTGGGGGAGACGCCGCCCGGTCACGGCCTGGTGGGGCAGGTTTTCATGGAGCAGAGAACCATCCTGCCGGCGCCCGAGCTGGTTGCGGACAGCCTGGCCTGCAGGGCGGATGGCCACGGGCTCTACCCGGTAGTGCTCTCGCCCATAGGGAGCTTCGGGGTCTTCGTGGGTTACTCCACCAACGACGTCCTGACCGACGATGAGCAGGTTAGCCTGCTGAAGATGCACCTGGGATACCTGTCCGAGGCGATCAAGAGAATCAGGCTGCACGAGGAGCTGAAGGAGCAGGCGCTTCACGATCCCCTTACGGGGCTGTTCAACCGAAACTACTTCAACCGTTTCATCAAGATGGAGGTTGAGCGGTCAAGCCGCTACCGTCATGGCATCGGTATCGTTGTCCTGGATGTAAACGACTTCAAGGACGTCAACGACAACCTCGGCCATCAGACTGGGGACGAGGTTCTTCGGATGATAGCCGGGAGGCTGGCGGCTTCGGTGCGCGCCAGTGACATAGTCATACGCTACGGGGGAGACGAGTTCCTGGTCATCCTGCCGGAGAGTAACGGGGAGATGGAACCCCTGGTGGACAGGATTCGGGAGGAGGTCTGCGGCATTCCCGAGATAACGGCCCTGACCGGCAGCCCCCTGTCTCTGGCCATGGGTACCGCTCTCTGGAGGCCGGGGGAGGACAGGTCCATCGACAGTGTCATCGCCGAGGCCGACCGGGAGATGTACGAGGACAAGAAGATGCATCACTCCTCCCCCTGACCGCTACAGTCCCTCTCAGTGCTCCGGCAGCCAATCCCCTACATCCCCGGCCTCGATCTCCTGGAGGTTCGCTGCGACAGGCTAATCCTCCTTCCGCATCTCCGCTTCCATCTCCTCCACCGTCAGGCCGCTGATCACCGACTCGGGCTCTGTGGAGACGGGATTGCGCCGGGCGTCGGCGGCGTCGTCGCGCTCTTTCACCAGCAGCCAGTTCCTGTCCTTGCCCCCCAGCCTGGCGTGGATAAGGGAGTAGCCGCCGGCGATCTTGCTGCCGGAGAGTCGGACGGACACGTGGCCCTTCTGCAGGGCCTCGGCCATGGTAAGCTCCCCGCCGTCCTTGCTGCTGTTGTTCTCGTAGGTGCCGTAGTCCCATACGATCACGGCCCCGCCGCCGTACTCGTCCTCGGGGATCACCCCCTCGAAGCGGGCGTAGTCCAGGGGATGGTCCTCGGTGCGCACCGCCAGTCGCTTCTGCCCCGGGTCGGTTGACGGCCCCCTGGGCACCGCCCAGGAGAGCAGGACGCCGTCGGACTCGAGGCGGAAGTCCCAGTGCATGGTGCTGGCCTTGTGCTGCTGGACGACGAATACGGGCTGACCCCCGGAGCCTTCACGCTCCCCAGCCGGCTCGGGTGTCTTCGAGAAGTCCCTCTTGCCCTCGTACTCCCTGAGCTTGTCCTTCTCCAAAGAAGGCCTCCGTTTCCGTCCTCATCCCTTGATCACCCCGCCGGGAAGAAGCCTGGCCACCGGCCTGCCCAGGCCGGCTTCCCGGGAGACCCGGACCACCTCCTCTATGTCCTTGTAGGCGCCGGAGGCCTCCTCGGAGACTCCTTTCCTGCTGGCGGCGGCCAGCTCGATGCCCATGGACCGAAGCTCGCCTCTTATCTTCTTGGCCGGGAACTGCTTCCTGGCCTGATTCCGGGACATTACCCTTCCGGCGCCGTGGGCGGCGGAGCCGAAGGACGCGGCCTCCGAACCTTCGGTGCCCACCAGCAGGTAGGAGGCGGTTCCCATGCTGCCGGGAATGATCACCGGCTGGCCCACGTCGCGGTAGGCCCCGGGAACCTCCCTGCGGCCGGGGCCGAAGCTCCTGGTGGCCCCCTTGCGGTGGATGCAGACCTGTCTCTGCTCTCCCTGCACCGTATGGGTCTCCATCTTGGCCACGTTGTGGCATACGTCCCAGACCTGCCGCATATCACTCCCGGCGCCCAGCACCCGGTCGAAAGCCTCCCGCACACGGGCGGCTATGATCTGCCGGTTGGCGAAGGCGTAGTTCACCGCCGCGCACATGGCGCCGTAGTAGGCGCGGCCCAGCGGGGAGCCCAGGGGAGCGTTGATAAGCTCGCGGTCGGGAAGGCCCGCAGAGCCCAGCTCGTCCTCCATCCTGCGGATGAAGTCCGAGGCCACCTGGTGGCCGAAGCCCCTGCTTCCACAGTGGATCATCACGGTGACCTGGCCGGGCTCGCGCAGGCCGAAGGCGTCGGCGGCCTCCCTGTCGAAGACCTCGTCCACCAGCCCGACCTCCAGGAAGTGGTTGCCGCCCCCCAGGGTGCCCAGCTGGGGAAGGCCCCTGTCCAGGGCACGCTGCGAGAGCTCTCCGGTTGCGGCCTCGGCCATGCGGCCGGCCTCCTCGGTGGCGGCCAGGTCCTCCTCCCGGCCCAGGCCGTTCTCCACGGCCCACTCGGCTCCCCGGGCGCACACCCGCAGCAGGTCGTCCCTGCCCAGGCTGGTGGCTCCGCCCTTTCCCACTCCCGCGGGCACCAGTGAGCGTATGGCGTCCAGCAGCTCCCTCATGCTGCCGCGGACCTCGCCGTAGTCCAGACCGGTGGCCATCAGCCGCACGCCGCAGTTGATGTCGTAGCCCACGCCCCCGGGGGAGATGATACCCTCGTCGGTGTCGAAGGCGGCCACTCCCCCGATGGGAAAGCCGTAGCCCTGGTGGGCGTCGGGCATCACGTAGGCGGCCTCCAGTATTCCCGGCAGGCAGGCCACGTTCCGCGCCTGCCGCAGGGTCTTGTCCCCGCGTATCACCGAAAGCAGGCTCTCGGAGGCGTAGATCCGGGCCGGCACAAGCATGTCGCCGTGGCGGGGTATCTCCCAGGTCCAGTCGTTCGTTCTCTGCAACTTCACCTCTTCGCTCATACGTCCACCACCACCTGCACGAAGGGGCTCTCGCCGTCCTCCACCTTCATCTCGCTGTAGGTTATCGCCTTCACCTCGCCATGGAACTGGCAGTCCTCCGTCGAGGAGGTCCCCCGAAGCCCGGCGGCCAGGGAGTAGCCCTCGGCCGACTCCTCCATCTCCAGCGAATCGAACCCGGCGGTAAGGAAGACCCCGGTCTCCGCCAGAAAGAGCACCTCCTCCAGGAAGCGCAGCAGCAGCCGCTGGAGGTCGCGGCCGCCCACCCGGACCTCCCTGGACCCGGTTTCGGCCACGGCATCGGGGTCGTACATCAGCGAGGCCAGGGCCACGGCGGCGTTGCCGAAGGCCTCCCCCAGGGTGCTGCCGTATGCCCGGAACTTGGCCTCGCCGGTGTGGGGCATGAACTCGTATCTCTTCACGTCCGCTCCCGTCTAGAACTCGCAGGTGCCCGAGGCGCATCCCCCCGAGTACTCTGCATCGGCGGCGGCCCCGCCGCCATCCCTGTCGTCGTCCAGCGTCAGCACCTGGTCGTCGCTGGTGCCGTACCTGTAGACGGTTATCCCCTTGCAGCTCAGCTCGTGGGCGGAGAGGTAGACGCCCCGGACGTCCTCCACCGACGCCTCGTGGGGGAGGTTCACCGTCTTGGAGACGGAGTTGTCCGTGTACCTCTGGAAGGCCGCCTGCACCCGCAGGTGCCGCTGCGGGCTCACGTCGAAGGCGGTCTCGAAGACCTCCCGCATGTCGTCGGGGATCTCCTCCATCTCCCTGACCGACCCCTCCCTGGCTATCCGCCCCATCAGCTCCCGGGAGTACAGGCCCCGCCGGCGCAGCTTTCGCTCCAGTATGGGATGGACCTCCTCCAGGCTGCGCCCCCCCAGGACGTTCCGGTTGTAAACCAGCGAGAAGACCGGCTCGATGCCGCTGGAGCAGCCGGCGATCATGCTGATGGTCCCCGTGGGGGCGATGGTGTTGACGGTGGCGTTGCGGACGGGGTCGGAGTCATGGCGGTGGACCGACTTCTCGAAGTTGGGAAAGGCCCCCCTCTCCCCGGCCAGGCCCCGGGAGGCATCCATGGACTCCCGGTGGATCATCTCCATCAGGTCCGCCGCGGTCTGCACCGCCTCCCGGCTGCCGTAGGGAATGCCCAGCTCGATGAGCAGGTCGGCGAAGCCCATGACCCCCAGGCCTATCTTCCGGTTGGCCAGGGTGGCCTCCCGGGTCTCGGGAAGGGGGAACCTGTTCACCTCGATCACATCGTCGAGGAACCTCACTCCGGTGCGGACGGCGTGCCGCAGGGCCTCGCGGCGGAGACGGCCGTCCCTGACGAACCGCGACAGGTTGACCGAGCCCAGGTTGCAGCTCTCCCAGGGAAGCAGCGGCACCTCGCCGCAGGGGTTGGTGGCCGCCATGCGTCCCAGCCCGGGGGTGGGGTTGTGGCGGTTGATCTCGTCGAGGAAGACCAGTCCCGGGTCCCCGGTGCGCCAGGCGGTGAAGACGATGAGGTCGAAAAGGGCCTTCGCGCTCACCGTGCTCACGGTCTCGGAGGTGCGGGGGTTGACCAGGTCGAAGTCCGAGTCGGTGCGCACCGCCCGCATGAACTCGTCGGTGACCCCCACCGAGAGGTTGAAGTTGGAGAAGGTGCCGTGGTCCAGCTTGGCCTCCACGAACTTCCGTATGTCGGGATGGTCGCAGCGCAGAACGCCCATGTTCGCCCCCCGGCGGCGGCCGCCCTGCACTATGACGCCGGTGGCCCCGTCGAAGACGCTCATGAAAGACACCGGCCCGGACGCTTTCCCCTTGGTGGAGGAGACCAGGTCGCCCTCCGGCCGCAGCTGCGAGAAGTCGAAGCCGGTCCCGCCGCCGGTCTGGTGAATGCGGGCCATGTTGCCCAGCGACGCAAAGATGCGGTCCATGGAATCCTCCACCGGCAGCACGAAGCAGGCCGAGAGCTGGCCCAGGTCGGTGCCGGCGTTCATCAGGGTGGGGGAGTTGGGCAGGAACTCCAGGGAGGTCATCATCCTGTAGAACTCCTCCTCCACCTCCTCCCGGTCCGGGCCGGAGTCGAAGCGCTCCTCCGCCTCGGCCACGCTCCGGGCCACCCGGCCGAACAGCTCGCCCGGGGTCTCCACCACCTCCCTGCGGTCGTTGCGGAGCAGGTAGCGCTCCTTCATCACCAGGAGGGCGTTAAGGGGCAGCTTCATGTCGTCGGTGACCTCGAAGGCGTCCTTGGTCTGGCGGAGCCTGCTGCGCTCGCTGCGGTAGATGATGTAGGCGCGGGCCACAGGGTAGTGGCCGGCGTCCATCAGCACCTCCTCCACCAGGTCCTGGACATCCTCTACATCCGGGACCTCCTCCTCGAAGGAGCGGGCGGCCCGCTCCAGCACCTCCCCGGTGCACTGCTCGGCCAGCTCCGCCGCCCGCTCCCCGGACTCCAGGGCCTCGGATGCTGCGGCGTATATGGCCTTCTCGATCTTCTCCGGGACGAGCTCCTCGGTGGACCCGTCCCGCTTTCGTATCCGCTTCGGGAGGTTCTCCATGCGCCCCTCCTTCCGTGATGCGGGACCGTGCCCGGGTGCCCGTCCTCGGGGATGCGAGAACCCTGCATCGGCCGAAGGCGCAGGCCCCGGGAGAGACTGTATCAACATCAACTAAACGCCCCGGAGCCACGAGTGCCATCGGGGCAGCTGCGGGCCCGGCCACGGCCCGGCCACCACGGCGGAGTGGTGGTTACTCCCACCCCCTCCGCCGAAGCCCTCCGCCAGTTGACTCCTCCGCCGCCGCCGGCTTATGCTGAGTGGTTAAGAGAAAGGGGCAGAAGCAATGATCGCTTTCGGACCGGTACCGTCGAGAAGGCTGGGCAGGAGCCTGGGCGTGAACAACATCCCACCCAAGACCTGCACCTACGCCTGCGTCTACTGCCAGCTGGGCACCACCGGCAGGATTCGAATGGACCGGCAGGAGCTCTACGCCCCCGAAGAGCTGGCCTCCGCCGTGCGGGACAAGGTCGCCGCCTCCCGGGAGAAAGGCGAGAGTATCGATTACCTCACCTTCGTCCCCGACGGCGAGCCCACGCTGGACGTCAACCTGGGCCGCCACATGGAGCTGCTGCGCCCCCTTGGCATACCCATCGCCGTCATATCCAACGCCTCGCTGGTCTGGCGGGAGGACGTGCGCAGCGATCTGTCCGGAGCCGACTGGGTCTCCCTGAAGGCCGACGCCGCCTCCGAGGACGTCTGGCGCCGGGTGAACCGCCCCCACGGCCGCCTGGACCTTCAGGCAATACAGGAGGGAATGCTGGCCTTCGCCGAGGGCTTCGACGGGAAGCTGGTAACCGAGACCATGCTGGTCCGCGGCGCAAATGACGGCCCGGAGAGTCTGGGGCAGGTGGCCGCCTTCCTGCAGAGGCTGTCCCCCGACATCGCCTACCTGGCCATACCCACCCGGCCCCCCGCCGAGCCCGATGCCGGCCCGCCGGACGAGGAGACCATCAACCGCGCCTTCCAGGCCCTAAGCGACAGGCTGGACCACGTGGAGTACCTGATCGGCTACGAGGGCAACGCCTTCGCCTCCACCGGCGACGTGGAGGACGACCTGCTGAGCATCACCTCGGTCCATCCCATGCGCGACGACGCCGTGGAGGAATTCTTGAGGAAGGCCGATTCGGACTGGTCCGCAGTGGAGAGCCTGATCGAACGGGGGCTCCTGGTGGAGACCGAGCTGGAGGGCCGCCGCTTCTACCTCAGAAAGCTGGGCTAGGCTCACCCGAAGGCAGCTTACCCGCTCAGACACACCTGCTCATCCCCAGCAGGGGCACCCTACCAGACGCTGCCCCCGGTGGCGACGACCCGGTAGACCTGCATGGTAAGGGACACCATCTCCTTGAACTGTTCGGGCTTTCGCTTGCGGCCGAAGTTCATCATCACCGCGCCCTGGCCCATCTCCAGCGTGGAGAAGGCTTTCCGGTGCTGCAGCAGGTGGCGGCGCAGCTCGGGGGTCATTGTCTGCCGGGTGCGCACCTCGTCGCCCTTCAGAACGAAGGCCTTCGAGAACTCCTCGTCCTCGGGGAAGTCTATGTCCTGCGCCCCCAGCTTCTCACCGGCCCAGTCCAGCACGCCCAGCTCCCGCCGCAGAAAGGTCCGCGGCACGTCCAGCTCGGGGCTCTCCACCAGGCAGACGGTCTGGCTGTGGGTCTGCGAGGAGGTTCCCTTCCCGGTGTAGCGGCGGGTGGTGTAGTGGTAGTCGGCCATGTGCACCACCGCCCCCTCCGACTCCCACCACACGTGGTTCCTGGTCCTCCGCCGCGAGCCGCGCCCGAAGAGCTGAAAGGGAAACCTCCGGTGCAGGTCCGAACCCTTGGCCTCGAAGTCGGCCCCCAGCCTGAGGGCCACCGATTTCCAGGCCTCCCTCCTCCTGCGCTCCAGGTGGAAGGCGATCCAGATGACCCCTCCCACCACCACGACGATGGCGACTACCGCAACGGCCGGCGACATGTGATCCCCCTTCGGTAGGGCGGCGGCATACTGCCGCCTCTTCAATCCTGCCTGCACACATACGATACCCGCCGCCGCGCCGGCAGCAACGCCCAGCCGCCGGCAGCACCAGGCAGACAGAGTACCCATACCGCTGCGGACGAGGC
>JAWLEP010000054.1:0-2139 GCA_041686025.1 Candidatus Fermentibacteraceae bacterium | reverse complement strand
TTCCGTTTTCATCAAACACGCGTAATATTACCGCCTTAACAGCATGCATCCGGGATTCAGGACCTATTCCCGTTGACCTCCGGCTGAAATCCGGTATTTTACCGCTGCGACAGTAACTGGCAGGGGGGCCGAGGATGAAGCCCGAACGGGTAATGCGCCGCGCCGGCGGCCTCGTCCGGCACCACCGCAGGAAGGCGGGGCTTACGCAGCTGGAGCTGGCAGACCTCGCCGGCGTCGGAAAGACCACGGTGTTCGACATCGAGCACGGCAAGGCCTCGGTACAGATCGACAGCCTGCTGGCGGTAATGGACGTCCTGAGCATGCGGATGGAGATCGGCGGCCCCTTTGTCGAGGAGTACGACGGGAGCGCGGCCGAGCCGCCTGCGGAATGGGAGGAGGCCGGCCGCCGTGGGGGCGGATAGCCGCGCAGCATCGACCCGGAGCGCAATGCCGGAGTCGGACGACGCTCCAGTGCGCCGGGCCAGGGTCCTGGTCCATGGAGTCGCAGCAGGCTTCCTCGTGGAGCTTCCCGACAGCTCCTACAGGTTCGAGTACCTGCCGGGCTACCAGGGGCCTCCTGTGTCCCTCACCATGCCCACCATCCGCAGGGTCTGGCGCTTTGAAGGATTCCCTCCGTTCTTCGAGGGGCTGCTCCCCGAGGGCGAGATGCTGGAGGGGCTGCTGCGGCAGCGCAAGATAGACCGGGACGACCTCTTCTCCCAGCTCCTGGCGGTAGGCCGGGACCTGGTGGGGGCGGTAACGGTGGAGGCCGCCGAATGAGCCGCTGTCCCATCACCTACCGCGAATGCGGCGAGGCCGAATACTCCCCGGAGGGCCTGCGGCTGCTCAACAGCCGCCTCCACCGGCTGCGGCCGCTGCCGATGTCCGCCTCCGAGCAGCGCCGGGAGGCCATACGCCTGGCGGGGAAGCTCTCCATCCAGGGCCTGCAGCCCAAGCTCAGCGCCCGGCTCAGCGTGAAGAGGGCCGTCTTCGAACCCGTATCCAGGAACGGCCACTACATCCTCAAGCCGCAGCACGCCGACTACCCCCGGCTGCCCGAGAACGAGGCCCTCACCATGCACATGGCCCGCACCGCCGGCCTGGAGGTCCCCGTAAGCGGCCTTCTCTACTCAGCCGACGGCTCCATGACCTACTTCGTCCGCCGGTTCGACCGTGTGGGCCGGGCGGGCAAGCGGGCCACCGAGGACTTCGCACAGCTGGCGGGCAAGGGCCGGGACACCAAGTACGGCTACAGCATGGAGCAGCTGGCCGGGCTGGTGGACGGGTACTGCACATTCCCCGCGGTGGAGAGGGCCAGGCTGTTCCGGCGCACACTGTTCTGCTGGCTCACCGGCAACGAGGACATGCACCTCAAGAACTTCTCCGTCATCGGGCGGGAGGGCAAGGTGGAGCTGTCCCCCCTGTACGACTGCCTGAGCACCACGGTGGCCCTCATGGCCCTGGGCAGAAGCGCCGATGAGATCGAGGAGATGGCCCTCCCCCTGCACGGCAAGAAGAGACACCTAACCCGCAGGGACCTGGTGGAGTACTACGGCCGCAGCAGGCTGGGGCTGCCGCAAAAGGTAACGCAGAAGGCCCTGGCGGCTCTCAGCGACGCCATCCCCCAGTGGCTGCGGCTTGTGGACTTCAGCTTTCTGGACGAAGGGCTGAAGAGCCGCTACAGAGACCTCCTCGCCCGACGCCGGGATGTCCTGGGAGTCTGAGGCCGAATCCCGCTGTCAGGCCGGACTTGCAGCCGCTCCCGGGTCCGTTCATAGTCCCTGCTGCGTGCAGCCGCCGAATGCCTGCCACTGAATCGGAGGGAATCAATATGCTCTTCCGCAGCAATATGCCCGGCCCCGAAGTACGTTCCGGCCTTCTGCCGCCGATGATCGTCATCGCTGTGATGACGGGCATGCTGGCCTCGCCCGCCTTCTCGCAGCAGACGTCCGAATCGCCTCGGGCCGCAGAGGAGGACGCCGCCACCCGCATCGACTCCATCGGCTTCGAGGTCTTCGAGGAGGGTATTCCGGCCGGAATGGAGGCCGAGCTCGGGGCCGAGACCGGCGAGGCCGGCATCGAGAACGGCATCCATCGTGACACGGAGGTCCTCAGGTCGGGGGAGAGCAGCCTGCGCAT
>JAWLEP010000053.1:4929-16023 GCA_041686025.1 Candidatus Fermentibacteraceae bacterium | reverse complement strand
TCCACCACGGCGTAGGAGGGAACCCCCATGGCCCTGGGTGACCGACGGGCGTAGGTGCTGGACTGGTTCTGGGACACCGCCGCAGACGAGAGGGTCCTCATGCTGCTGAGCACGCTCTGGAATGTATCGGTGATCCTGGTGGAGAATATGGGGCCCGTGATCTCCCCGTCCTCCACCATGGTGGCGCTGAAGCGGCTGCTTCCGGTGAAGATGCCCCTGGCCATGCTGGGCATGTTCATGTAGTGCAGCGCGGGTATGTAGAGCACCTTTCCCAGGCCCTTCACGGCCTCCAGCGGATCCTCCGGGCCCCCGCCGCAGTGCAGGACCAGGCTGGGCGAGCCGGTGTCGTGTCCGGTGGGCTCGGTGCCGTACTTGGCGGCGGTGGACAGGTCGTAGAAGAGGTTCTTCATCACGCCCTTCTCCACCACGGCAAAGGGCCTGCGGACCATTCCGCCCCGGTCGAAGCCCATGCGGAAGGTCAGGTCGCTGGTGGGGTCGTCCACCAGGGTAACGTTCTCACCCAGGATCCTCTCACCGATATCGCTGCCGCTGGTCCAGCCCAGCTTCTCCTCCCACATGCGTCCGGAGAGGCCGGTGAAGGTGGCCATGGCACTGATGTCGGCCAGCGCCTCGGCCCCCAGTATCACGGTGTAGTCACCCTCGGGCACCTCTATGCCGGGGTTCTTCGAGTAGATGGGGATGTAGCGGCGGAAGCTGTCTACGGACAGCTGCGGGTCGAAGCCGTCGGCCCGCCACCCGGTCTGGCCGTGCTGCAGCTCCCACTTCTCTTCGGGATGCTTCAGCACCACGCTGAACTTCCAGTCGGTGCCAGCGTGGTAGGCCTCCCTGGCGTTCGCCGTGCTGACCAGGTAGACCTCGGTCTGTCCGCTGGACCAGGAGCCGGAGTAGTTGTACTCCTCCCCGGCGCCACCGAAGATCTCCCCGTAGCCCCGGGCCTTGACCGCCGGGTCCAGACCGGCCACATCCGGGTCGAGCTGCGGCTCCTCCTCGATGCTCTGGCGCACCTCGGGCAGCAGCGGCTGGTAGTCCTTCTCCGCTCCCACCCTGGCCTTGGCCCGGGCCGTCTCCAGCGCCGCCTCCACCACGTCCGCAGAGGTGATCTCCGTCATCTGGGTATGGCTGCCCTCCCTGCGGCCGTCCACCACGTGTACGTCCAGCCTGGTGAGCCGCTCGGAGGTGCTGAGGGACACGGAGCTGTTGCCGATCCGCATCAGATGGCTGTCCTCGCGGTGCAGGGTGAAGGCCGCCTGCACGCCCTGCCCTGCCGCCCTGTCGCGAACCCGGCGTATGGCGTCTCTGACTCTCTTCTCGAGCATGGCTACCCCCTCTCCCCGGTGACCACGTCGTCGAAGCGGACAACCGGAACTCCGTGGCCGATCTGCATCACCTGGTTGGGCTCTCCCTTGCCGCAGTTGTCCACCTGCTCCACCCGCCAGGTGGAGCTGTCGCCCACGGCGCTGAGAGAGCGGTAAAAGTCCAGGGTGTGTCCCTGGTAGGTGGGGTTGCGAAGGACGCGGGTACGCTTTCCGTCCCTTACCTCCCAGGCGATCTCGCAGCCGAAGTGGAAGTGCTCCCTGTTGGATCCGATGGACCAGGACGTGGGGTTGTCCACTACTATGCCGTCATCGGTGGAGGCCACGATGTCCTCCAGTGTGCCGTCCTCGCCGGGCTCGATGTTCACGTTGGTCATCCGGTCGATGGGGGCGCGGTAGAAGGCCGTGGCCCTGGCGGCGCCGCCGCTGTGCTCGAAGACGGTGCGGCCGGCTCGCTTGTTGGCCTCGTCCACCATGGCCCGGGAGCTGAGAACGTTCTTCAGTATGCCCTTCTCTATCAGCAGGTAGTTGCGCTCCGGGGTGCCGTCGTCGTCGTAGCCGAAGCTGCCCGGGGCGTTGCTGATGCCGCCGTAGGAGCTGACGTTGAGCTTCTCCGAGCCGTAGCGGAGCTTCCCGATGGAGTCCAGGTCCACGAAGGATCCCCCGGCGTAGGAGAGCTCGTAGCCCAGTATGCGATCCAGCTCCAGGGGATGGCCTATGGTCTCGTGGACCTGCAGGTGCCCCTGGCCCGGAAGGAGTATCACCGAGCGCTTCCCGTACTCCAGCTCGGGCGCGTCCAGAAGCTGGCCCAGCTCCTCCTTGATCCTGCCGGCGTGGGAGGCGAACAGCTCCGGGCGGGTCATCATCTCCCATCCCCGGGTCCCGTCGCCGGGGGTGTACAGCACCATGCTCCGGCGCTGCATCTGACCGTCCCGGTCGGGGGCCATTATTACCATGTGTCCGAATACGTTGCACAGGCGCTTGCGTATCCGGGACCCGTCGCTGTTCCAGAAGTGGACTGTCCTGTCCTGCAGGTGCGCCCGCACCATGCGGCGCATTATCCACTCCTCGGCCAGCTCGTCGTCTATTCCCCTCAGAAACTCCAGCTTGTCGGCCAGCGCCACGTCGAAGGGCGACGTTGCCACCGGCGCCTCCCAGGAGTCCCTCACCGGCTCGCGGCTGCCCATGGAGATGGGCACCTTCACCAGCTCCGCCGCGGTGCCGGCGTTCCTGGCTGCGGCGTCGAAGCACGCCTCTGTGCCTTCGGGGTCGCTGGTGGCTGCGAAGCCCCAGGCCCCTCCCCGGAGGACCCGCACGCCCAGGCCGCTCTCGAAGCCTGTGTCGTTGCCCTCCAGGTTGCCGTCGTAGAGCACCAGGTACTCGTCGCGGTCGCTTTCGAAGAACCGGGCGTCCACGTACTCCGCCCCGCTCTCCATTATGCGCCCGATGTTCTGCCGGACCCTCTTCTCTACAGCCGAGACATCTTCCATGCTGCTCCCTCCCGGCCATGGCCAGATCGGTGATCGATGCGAATTGCAGGTTACGCTCAAATATATTTGAACAAAGACGGACGTAAAGCCCAGGCCCTTATGCCCTCACCGCCTCCAGAACCTTGTACCCCTCCCCTTCGCAGAGGCTGCGGACGCTTCCGAACCCCGACCTCAGCAGCCGCTCGTAGGGGAGGAAGGCGTTTGCCACCAGCACCAGCCTGCCCCCCTTTCCCAGCCTGGAGGGCGCTTCCCGCAGCAGCGTCTCCGCCGGGCCCCGGTCCCTGCCCGCTCCCCGGTGGAACGGGGGGTTGGCGGCAATGAGGTCCCAGGGGCCCTGCAGCCGGGAGAAGCCCACGCTGCCCCGCACCCGGGCGTTGTGCAGACCGTTCGCCGACAGGGTCCTCCGGGAAGCCTCCGCCGCCATGGCGTCGATGTCGGCCAGGTCCACCCGGGCCTCCGGCCTGGCGGCCGCCAGGAAGGCGCCGATGACTCCGCAGCCGCATCCCCAGTCCAGGGCCCGCCGGAAGCTCCCGGGCTCCAGGTGCTCCAGCAGCAGCTCAGTCCCCGGGTCCAGCCTTCCGTGGCTGAAGACCCCGGGCAGCGACACCGCGGCCAGGTCCTCTCCCCCCGGGCCGGGCACGGGGAAGCGCTCCTCCCCGGGAGGGGTGGCCGAGACCCGCCCCCCCGAAGCGGTGAGCGCCACGCATCCCCGGGCTCGCACCTCTTCGACCACGGGGCCGAAGCCCTCCTCGATGCGGGACCGCATGGAGGCTGCGCCGCTCCTCTTCCCCCCCACCAGGACCAGGTGGCCCTCCTCGGAGCACAGCGCGGCGAAGGCCGCCATCAGATAACTCGCGCGGGCCTTCGAGCGGGGCATGAAGAGCACCGCCGTGTCCACCGGCCCGGCGGGGGAAGGCTCCGGGCCCCAGGCGGAATCCATGCCCGCCTGCAGGTGCGCCAGATGCAGGTCCAGCATGTGGTGGTGCGTCAGAAGGGAATCGCAGACCCCGGCCAGACCCCCGGAGACGGTAACCGACGGGGGCAGCAGCGCCAGCAGCCTGGCAGGGCTGAGATCCTGCAGAGCCCGCAGGGCGGGCACCAGCATCCTGCCTTCGCGGGCCTGCACCGGCCTGCCCCGTCTAGGTCTCCTCCAGGGCCTTCAGCAGGGCGTCCGTGAACGGCTGCAGGTCGCCCGGGTGCCGGCTGGAGATCAGGTTGCCGTCCCTCACCACGGGCTCGTCGGCGTACTCGGCGCCGGCGTTCTCCACGTCCCTGCGGATGGAGCGCCAGGCAGCCAGCCTGCGCCCCTTCAGCGTGTCGGCGCTTATCAGCAGCTGGGGCCCGTGGCAGATGGTGAACACCGGCTTGCCGGCCTCCATCATCTTCCTCACGAACTCCACAGGCTCCTCATGGGCCCGAAGCTTGTCCGGCGAGTAGCCTCCCGGTATCAGGAGGGCGTCGAAGGAGTCGGGGTCGGCCTCGCTCACCCGCTGCTGCAGCTCCACCTTCGTACCCTTCTTCTTCCCCGTCACCTCGATGCCCCGGCGCATTCCCAGGACCACGACCTCGTGGCCCGCGCGACGCAGCGCATCGGCAGGGTAGGTGAACTCGGAATCCTCGAACATGTCCGCCAGGACGGCGGCCACACGCTTGCCCATGAGAAGTACCTCCAATCGGACCCGGACCTTGCCGGCGGCCGCGGTGCATCCCCGGGCCGCCTCATTTTCAGCTTCGCGTAATCTCCCGAACCGGAACGGATGTGTCAAACCGGCAGCGGCCGGAAGGGAAGCGGCCGTCGCAGGACCCCGTCCTCCTAGCCGTCCCCGGCCGCCATGCCCTCCATCAGCCTCTCCACGGCCTGCACCGCGGCGGGGGAAGAGGCCATCTCCCGGGCCCTGGAGAGGGCCGCGGCTGCGGCCGCTCCGCTCTCCTCCTGCAGCGCCCTCATGGACCAGATCTCCGCCAGCATGTCCCGGGCCATCTCCTCCTCCGGGGGCCCTTCGATGGTGAAGACGTCGTACTCCTCCCATTCCAGGCGCACCCCCCCGGCGCTGAAGAGCAGGCCCGAGGGGGGTAGGCTGCCCCATGCGCCCGTGGCGTAGACCTGCCGGCCCGCCAGTTCCGGCGGCACCCTCCGCAGCGGCTCCCGGAAGGGCCTGAACCGGAACGCGATGCCGAACCTCTCCACGGGGATGAGGTCCGGTCGGCGGTCCTCGGCCTCCAGCATGTAGGCGCAGAAGTAGGTGGGCCCGTCGGAGGTGCACAGGACCCGTCCCGCGGGCGCTCCGCGGATGAGATCGGACGCTATTACCCGCATGGTTCCGCCGGACCTGTCCCATGCCGCATGGGTGCCGGAGACCACGGAAACCGCCACCAGGAGCGCCGCCAGGGCCCGCCAGGGCAGGCTCCCGGTGGAAAGCAGCCACTGCAGCCCCCGGGCCGCCATCGCCCCCAGCGGCAGCAGGAGCAGCCAGGAGTAGGCGTGGACGTCGGGGACCCCGTAGAAGAGCAGGACGGCCAGTCCCCCCAGCACGGAGACCAGGATTCTCGGGCCGGCGCGGCCCAGGGCGATGGCCGCCAGAAGGGCCAGGGCGGAGCCGGCCCCCATGGCGGCCAGCATGCTCCACACGCCATCGGCGGAGGCGGAGGACAGCCTGCCGCCGTACATGGTCAGGTACTCCAGGAAGCTCTCCAGGCTGCCGGGGGAGCCGTAGTGCATCACGGCCGCCGTCTGCGACCTGATCGGGACGTAGACCCAGAGGGTGGCCGGAATCGCCAGCAGGGGCCACCACCTGAGCCATCTCCGGCCCGTCACCATGGGCAGCAGAACCACCGACAGCGGGTGCCCGCCGAAGACAGACATGCCCATGGCGTAGGGTCCCAGCCGCGTCCGCCTCAGCGCAACCGCCGAGGAGGCGAGAAGCAGCGCCAGGCCGTGGACCTCCAGCAGGTGCAGCTGCCCCAGCACGGCTCCGGAGCTTACCACCATCAGACAGGCTCCGGCCGAGGCGGGCGGGCCCGGCCCGAAGCTCCTAATCGCGGCGTATGCGGCGGCGGCAGCCAGGCCCGAAAGCACGCAGCCCAGCAGCCTGAGGTGGTTGTAGTCCCTGAATCCACCCAGCCTCAGCAGGCACATGAGCAGCGGGTATCCGGGGGAATGGGGTATCTCCAGCCGGTGGGCGGACACGGCCATCTCCGCGCCGTCGGTGGCGTCGATGCTGACCGGCCCGCTCAGCGCACACAGCAGGAAGACGAAAGCGGCCAGGCCCGCGGCCACAGCCGCATCCAGCCGACGGGGGCCTGCTCCTGCGGCGGCGGTAGGGCTATAGCGCACGATTCACCTCGGACGTCGACTCACAGACCCCTGCGGAGCCAGTATGCATGCTGTCCAGATCCCGATGGAGACACGATGGTCGCTGCCAGGGTCAGAACCTACGCACTCGCGCCTCCGGGGAAAAGCTCCCGGTAAGAGGCCGCCCCCATGCCCACGGATACCGTGACGCACGATGTCTCGGTGCGGCCGGGACGGGACCCCTTCCACAGATGCGGGTGCTAGAGCAGCCCCTGCGCCACCCCCAGCAGGAAGGCGTACTCCATGGCTCTAAGCCTAAGCCACTCGAAGCGGCCGGAGGCGCCGCCGTGGCCGTACCCCATCTCCGTGTACAGCATCACCGGCCCCCCTCCAGTCATCCGGTCCCGAAGCCTGGCCACCCACTTGGCCGGCTCCCAGTATCCCACCTGGGAGTCGTTGAAGCCCGCGGTGACCAGCATGGCCGGGTACTCGGCCTCCCGGACGTTGTCGTAGGGGGAGTAGGAGAGCATGCAGCGGTACTCCTCGGGGTCGGACGGGTCGCCCCACTCGTCGTACTCCGAGGTGGTCAGGGGGATGGTGGGGTCGCCCATGGTGGTGACCACGTCCACGAAGGGGACACCGGCCACCACGCCGGCGTAGAGGCCGGGCCTGCCGTTGGTCACCGCCCCCACCAGGAGGCCGCCGGCGCTCTCGCCCATTGCGAATACCCGGGCCGGGTCGCCCCAGCCCTCGGCCAGCAGGTGCTCGGTGCAGGCGATGAAGTCGGTGAAGCTGTTCCTCTTGTTGAGAACGCGGCCGTCCTCGTACCAGCTCCTGCCCATCTCCTGGCCGCCGCGGACGTGGGCCATGGCGTAGACGAAGCCCCGGTCCAGCAGGCTCAGCCTCGAGGAGCTGAAGGTGGGGTCGAGGCTCTCCCCGTAGGCCCCGTAGCCGTAGACCAGCAGGGGGTTGCTTCCGCGGGCCAGGGAGTCCGGCCGGTAGACCAGCGAGACGGGGACCTCCGTGCCGTCCTCCGAGACGGCCGTAAGCCTCAGAGACTCGTAGTTCTCCGGGCTGAAGCTTCCACCCACCTTCTCCCGCTTGAGGAGGAGCGGAGTACGCCCCGCCATGTCGTAGTCGTAGGTGGTCCAGGGAGTGGTCATGGAGGTGTAGAGGAACCTCAGGGTGTCGGTGTCCATCTCGTGGTTGGAGGAGGTGTACACCAGACAGGGCTCGCCGCCGGTGTCCACCAGGTGCTGCCCGCCGCCTCCGCGGGAGATCACCCTCAGCCTGGTGAGTCCTCCCGTCCTCTCGGTGAGCACCAGCCAGCGGGAGAAGATGTCCAGGTCCTCCAGGAAAACGTCCTCCCTGTGGGGCACCAGCTCCTGCCAGCTCTCCATTCCGGGGGAGTCCACCGGGGCGCGGACCAGGCGGTAGTTCGGGGCGTCGTGGTTGGTGAGGATGTAGAGGCTGTCGCCGGCTGCGCTCACCCAGTACTCGTGCCCCTGCTCGGGGGCCTGCACCACCACGGGCTCGGCCAGGGGGTCGTCCGCCGGCAGCAGCATGGCCCAGGAGGTGAGGGTGCTGGAGGAGGCGATCAGTATGTGCCGGTCGTCCTTCGACCGCCACACCCACGGCCAGAACGTGGGGTCATCCTCCGCGAAGACGGTCCGGTCCTGCTCCGGCTCGGTGCCCATTCGGTGGGCCATGACGGCCTCGGTCCTTCCGGTCTCGTCCAGCCGGCCGTACAGCAGCCATCGGCCGCAGGAGGACCAGACCACCTCTCCGGAGGTCTCGGAGATCCGCAACGGAAGGGTCTGCTCCGTCTGCAGGTCCTTCACCCGGATGGTGTTGCGGTGGTTGCCGGCGGTGTCCACGGCGTAGGCCAGCCAGCGGCCGTCCAGGCTCACGTCCATCCCCTCCACCACTATGTAGTCTCCCGGCTCCGCCAGGGCGTTGACGTCCAGTATCACCTCCTCGGGGGCGCCGGGACGGGCCTCCCGGCGGCAGTAGATGGGGTGCTCCTGTCCCGCGGCGTACCGGTGGTAGTAGAGGTAGCCGCCCGAGAGGTAGGGCACCGACTCGTCCTCCTGGGGTATTCGGGCCACCATCTCCCTGTACAGCTCCTCGCGCAGCCCGGCCAGGGGTTCCAGCACCGACTCGGTGTAGGAGTTCTCGGCCTCCAGGTGCTCCCGCACCCGGGGGTCGTCGCGGCGGCGCATCCAGTAGTAGGGGTCGGACCGCACCTCTCCATGGGCGGAAAGCTCGTGGGGCTCTCTGGGAGGGGCGGGGGGCCGAAGCTCTGCGGCCTGGAGGCTAAGTACGGTACCCATGGCTGCTCCGAATGCTCCTATCATGATCTCTGCTCTCCAATACCATTCCGGTCCGTTCTTCGGGGTCTGCTCCTGCTGCGCGGTGCGTTCTGCCCGGCGCCGATATATACTACCGGCGCGGAGATGGTTCCACCTTCGGAGGGAGCACCTTGCCCGAGTACCGCAGCGAAATCGAGATCGGCGGGATACCCCTGATCCACATGGTCACCGGCGAGGGCGGTAAGACGGGTGTGGCCCGCGGCTGGATCGCCATCGGAGACGTGGCCTTCGGCGTGGTGTTCGCCGCCGGCGGCCTGGCCGTCGGAGGCATCACGCTGGGTGGAGCCAGCCTGGGCTTCCTGGCGGTGGGGGGCCTGGCGGTGGGCGGGCTGTCCCTGGGTGGGCTATCCATAGGCATCGTGGCCATGGGCGGCATGGCCCTGGCGGTGCAGCTGGCGGTGGGCGGCGGAGCCGTATCCCTGGGTGCCGCGGTGGGCGGCACCGCCCAGTCCCTGGGCCTGGTGGACGTCGCCGTCCCGCAGCAGATCGGCACTGCCTCGGGTCAGCTGGACGCCAAGCTGGTCGGGGAGCTTCTCCGGCAGGCCTTCTCCACCCCGCTGCTCCTGCTGGGCCTGGCCTTCCCCCTGGCCTCCCTCTACGCAATCGCCGCCCGCAGGCAGGAGAGGCAGCTCTCCGGCCCCGCCCCCTAACGGGGACGGAGATTAAGTTCATCAAGTTCCTTGACCGTATGACATTTATATCTGCTAGTAACGTAGGGTTGCATTGACAAAATATGAATACGTTCATATATGAGTGTATTCATTCGAGAACCGGAACGGAGGACCAGCCTGGGCCTTAGGGAGCGAAAGAAGACCCGCACGCGGAAGGCCATAGAGGCCGCCGCCCTGGAATGCCTGACCCGGAACGGCTGGGACGCAACTACTGTCTCCGACATCGCCGAGACCGCCGAAGTGGGCGTGGGAACGCTCTACAACTACTTCCCCTCCAAGGGCGCCCTGGTGGCCTCCGTGACCCGGCAGGAGATGATGGAGGCGCTGCAGCGGTCCGAGGAGATCTCCGTCGGAGGACGCACCCCCGCAGAGTGCGTTCTTCCGGTTCTGGGGGAGGTGCTGCGCATGATGGACCGCTTCGGAAAGCCCGTGCTCCGGGAGGTGGTGGGTGCTGCTCTTCAGTCGGCCGGAGGCGATCTGGGCCGGGAGATGATGAAGGCGGACATGATGGTGGTGGAGGAGATCCAGCGCCGTCTGGAGGATATCCGGAATCGCCAGCGGCTGAGTAGCGATCTCCCTCCGGCCGAGCTGGCAATGCTGGTATACTCGGCCGCCATGGGCCTTCTGATGTTCTACATGTTCGACGACCAGCTGGAGCTTCCGTGGCTGCTTGCCGAGGTGGACACCGCGGTCACGGCGCTGCTGAGAGGGGCAGAGGAATGAACGCCGCAATAGTGCTTCTGACCGCCGCAACGCTGCTGCAGACCGGGGGCGGGGACGGCCCGCCGGCCGAAGAGGTGGTGAACACCCTCGACACCCTCTACCGCAGCGAGTCCAGCCACTCGGTGATGGAGATGGAGATCGTCACCGAGCACTGGGAGCGCACCCTCTCCATGGAAGCCTGGACCGAGGGGATGGAGAAGACGCTGATCCGGATCACCGAGCCCGCCCGGGAGCGGGGGACGGCCACCCTCCGGGTGGGCGACGACATGTGGAACTACCTCCCCGGCACCAACAGCGTCATGCGCATCCCGCCGTCTATGATGATGGGCTCCTGGATGGGGTCGCACTTCACCAACGACGACCTGGTGCGGGAGACCTCCTACCGGGAGGACTACGACTTCTCCTACACCGAGTGGGACGACCCCCGGGAGGGACGGCTGTACCTGGAGATGACGCCCCACGAGGACGCCCCGGTGGTCTGGGGCCGGCTGGTGATGGCCGTCCGGGCCGAAGACCTCCTGCCGGTCTGGATACGGTACTACGACGAGGACGGCACCCAGCAGAGGATCATGAGGTTCGGCGACATTCGACAGCTGGGCGGCCGGACCATGCCGGCGGAGATGACCATCGAGCCCACAGACGAGGAGGGCAGCACCACCGTAAGGTACCTGGAGGCTGAGTTCGGCATTGATCACGAGGAGGGCCTCTTCACCCTCCGCAGCCTCCGGTCGGGCATGGAGTAGGCCTTGATTTCGAAGCTGGCCTTCCGCAACGTCCTCCGCCAGAAGCGGCGGACGGTACTCACCGTCCTCACCATGTTCGGGGGGTTCACCCTCTCGTCCATCGGCATCGGCTGGGCCGACGGCTCCTACAACGACGTCATCGAGATGTTCACCGGCAGCCACACCGGCCAGATCCAGGTCCACGCCCCCGGCTATCTGGACGACCCCTCCCTCTACAAGACCATAGACGATACCACCGCCGTGGGCCTGGCACTGCGGGAGACCGACGGGGTGCGGGGCTGGGCTCCCCGCATATACGCCTCCGGCCTCCTCTCCGCCGGGACCGCCAGCGCCGGGGCCTCCATTCGGGGCGTCTCCCCCGCCGCGGAGACGGAGTACCTGGCCCTGGACGGACAGCTGGTAGAGGGAAGCATGCTGGAGTCCGAGGGCCAGATGCTGCTGGGGACGGTGCTGGCCCGCCGCCTGGACG
>JAWLEP010000053.1:0-4829 GCA_041686025.1 Candidatus Fermentibacteraceae bacterium | reverse complement strand
GTGGGCATGGGGCTGGCGGCCATGATCTTCTACGACGGCACCATGGAGGGCACCTACGACAGCATGGTGGTCACTGCCACCGCCACCTGGACCGGACAGGGCCAGATCTACCGGGAGGGCTACCCCGAGCGGCTGGAGAGCCATGTCACCGTGGAGTCCGCCGACAGCGTCATGGCCGGCCTCCGCAGGGAGGCGCATGTAAGGTACTTCACCCCGCGGGTGGAGGTGCAGGGCATGGTGAGCTCCGCCGCCGGATACGCCTCCGCAACCGTCACCGGAGTATCCCCGCCCTCCGAGTGCCGCATATCCCGTCCCGACGATGCCGTCACAGAGGGGGCGGTCCCGATCGCCGACAGCGTCCGCGGCCTGCTCATCGGCCACGACATGGCCGACGACCTGGAGCTGGCACCCGGGGACCGGGCGGTGGTCACCGTATCCATGGCCGACAGCGGAGGGATACACCAGGAGATGGTCCGGATCAGCGGCGTCTACCACACCGGCGACCCTGAGCTGGACGGCTTCCGGGCCCTGGTTCCCATAGACCTGGCCAGGGGCATGGCGGGGCTGGACCCCTCCGCGGTGAACCGCATCGTGCTGGTCTTCGACGATCTGCAGTTCGGCGCCGACACCATCTCCTCCTTCTGGGACCGCTACTCACGCGGCGCAAACGTGGCCGTGGGCTGGCCGGAGCTGGTCCCCCAGGTGGACATACTCAGGGAGATGTCGGGTATGGCCATCTCCATAGTGGGCCTGATACTCTTCGGCCTGGTGGCCTTCGGTGTGGTGAACACGCTCTTCATGTCCATCTACGAGCGGATGTTCGAGTTCGGGGTCCTTCGGGCCATAGGCACCACGGCCCGCCGGCTGGGTGCCATGATCGTCCTGGAGTCCGCCTGCCTGGCGGCGGTGAGCCTGGTGATCGGCTCGGCCCTGGGGCTGGCCGCCATGCTTGTCACGGGCCACACCGGCCTGGACTTCACCGGAATCGAGTTCTCGGGGGTCACCTTCTACCAGCCCATATACCCGGTTCTGCGCTGGCAGCAGTTCGTCCTCTACCCCGCGGGGCTGCTGGTGCTCACCACGCTCACCGGGGTCTACCCGGCGGTGCACGCCGCCGGCCGAAAGCCGGCCGAGGCCATGAGGAGAAGCCTGTGAGGGAGGATGAGATGGACAACGGAGGAATCGGCCGCGGAACCGCCCTCATAGAGGCCCGCGGCGTGCACAAGACTTACAGCGACAACGGGGTGCCGGTGGAAGCGGTCCGGGGGGTGGACCTTACCATCCGTCGCGGCGAGTTCACCTCGCTGGTGGGCCCCTCCGGGTCGGGGAAGACCACCCTGCTGAACGTGATGGCGGGCCTGGACGACCCCACGGAGGGGGAGGTGGAGCTGGCGGGGACCAGGATATCGGAGATGTCCGGCCGGGAGCTCTCCGAGCTGCGGCGCGACAGGATAGGGTTCATCTTCCAGGCCTACAACCTGATCCCCGTCCTCAGCGCCGAGGAGAACGTGGAATACATCATGCTGCTGCAGGGGGTGGACGCCGACGAGCGTCACCGCCGGGTGATGGAGATACTGGACCTGGTGGGGCTGGCGGACATGGCCGGGCGGCGGCCCTCGCAGCTGTCCGGCGGCCAGCAGCAGCGGGTGGCGGTGGCCCGGGCCATGGCCGCAGAGCCGGAGCTGATACTGGCCGACGAGCCCACGGCCAACCTGGACAGCGAGACCAGCGGAGGCCTCCTGGACATCATGCACGACCTCAACCGGGACACGGGGATGACCTTCCTGTTCTCCACCCACGACGAGATAGTGATCGAGCGGGCCGAGAGGGTGGTCACCCTGCGGGACGGAAGGGTCTCGAAGGACACGGCGGCGGAGTCGGAAGAGGGGGAGGGATGACCCGGCTGGCCCTGTTTCTCCTGGCGGCGTCCGCCCTGGCCCGGGGGCCGGTGCAGGGCTACTGGAAGATCTACTGCACAGCCGCCGACTGGCCCGCATCTCCCGGCCCCATGGAGGGGGCCGCCTCCGGCCTTCTCAGGCTGGAGCGGAAGCTATCCCTGGGCCCGGCACGGGCCGAGCTGGCCTGGGAGCTGCGGCCGGCCTTCGGCGGCGAAGGCCCCGACGTCACCGGCGGCTCCACCCTGCCCTCCCCCTACCGCATCGATGACCTGGGGGGCCGCATCTACCCCCGGCCAGGGGACTCCGCCGGCAGCTTCCGCCTGCGGCACGGGCCCGACCGCGCCAGCCTGTCCCTGGACCTGGGCGGGGCCGACCTGATCGTGGGCCGCCAGGCCGTCCACTGGGGGTCGGGCCGTCTGCTGCGGCCCACCGACTTCCCCGCTCCCCTGGGGGTGTCGGCGCTGGAGAGCGAGGACCGCGCCGGGGTGGACGCCCTGAGGCTCCGCTGGGCCCTGGGGATGATGAGCGAGCTGGACGCCGGGGTTCTGGCCGGGCCGGACGCCGACCCCGACAGCAGCGCCGCCTGGCTGCGGTACCGCACCTACCTGGCCCGGACCGACGCGGCGGTGCTGGCCGCCGCCTACCGGGGAAACACCATGGCGGGGCTGGACCTCACCCGACCTGTGGGCGGCGCCGGGACCTGGCTGGAGGCGTCGTACTCCCGCCTGGGTGCGCTGGCCGACGGCCCCGAGGAGAACCTCTGGCGCCTTACCGCCGGCGCCGACTACTCCCCCACAGGCGACCTCTACTGCGCCCTGGAGTACGGCTTCAGCTCACAGGGACTGCAGCCGTCCTCCCACCGGGGGGTGGCGGAGTCCGGCGTATACCTGCCGGGCCGCCACTACGCCGGAGCGGAGCTGCGCTGGCAGGCCTCCGCACTCCTCACCGCCTCGGCTGCGGGGCTGTTCCGCCTTGACGAATCGGGGTGCTGGCTTTCTCCGGCGCTGGAGTACAGCCTGGCCCAGAACGTCTGGCTGCAGGGGGGCTGCCAGCTGGGCTTCGGGGACGACCCGGCGGGATTCCGGGTCTGGCCCGACCTGGCCTGGACCTCCTTCTCCGCCTACTTCTGAGCCTGCAGTACTGGGCTACAGCCTGATAACCCGTGTCTGCCTGACGTTTCCGCCACATACCGCGCGCACAAGGTAGCATCCCGCAGGCACATGGACACCCGACCGGTCCTGCCCATCCCACTCACAGAGACCCGACTCTTCGGGGGAAAGCTCCCGCAGCATCCGACCGGAGATGTCGTACACCCGCACGGTCACGTCCCCTGAGAATCCCGAAACCTCTATGGAAAGCAACTCGGAGAAGGGATTGGGAGCTATGGAGATAGACAGGGGCTCTTCGGCCTCTTCACCTTCAACCTCCATGCTGCCGTAGTTGATAGACACCTCTTCCAGGTATGGACTGACGACCCCCGAATCCGCCTGCAGGTGGACGCGGTACTGAATGAAACGATAGGCGCTGTCCAGGTGGCCCTCCAGGCTGCCCGGCTCGGTGAGGGTGTCCGACCATGCCCCCATATCGTCGGGATCGTTGGAGCCGCGGATCTTGAAGGTGATATCGGTGCCCTCAGGCTCCACGGATGTCCACTCGATGCCCTCCCACTCCGGCCAGCCCTGGGCGTCGAGGATGCTGGACGTCAGCCTGCCCTGCCCGCAGGGGTCGATCTCGTACCAGCGTATGGGGATTCCACCGGAGGAAGCGGCAACCAGCAGGTCCAGCTTGCCGTCGCCGTCGAAGTCAGCCGTATCCACGTCCTGGAACCACGGCCCGGTCTCCAGTACGTGCCGGGCGAACAGGTTCTGGGAGGCGTCGATATTCTGCCACACAGTGAGGTCCCAGTTCTGCGAGCCCTCGGAGCAGACGATGTCCACCCGCCCGTCTTGCGTCAGGTCCGCGGCGTGGACGCCGAGGGGGAAGAACACGTCCCAGGTGTTGATGTAGATCCAGTGCGTCTCCCAGGAATCGGCGAAGCCCTTGTTCTCGAAGAACCCAAGATAGTTGACCTGGTCTCCATCTGCACCGCAGGCAACGATATCCAAGTCAGCGTCACCGTCTATGTCGGCGGCATGAACCGACCGGGCACCCCACCATGGATCATTTATCTGGTGGTCGGTCCAGGAGGTTCCCGAGCCGTCGGTATTCTCGTGGAACACCAGGCCGTCGGAAGAGTAGTAGGCCGCAATGACATCCAGATCACCATCCTGGTCCAGGTCCACGGGAAACAGCTCGTAGCCAAGATCGCTGCCGCTCGCAATGAGGTGCTTGGACCAGGGGGGCTGGGGGGGAGTGAAGTCGTCCTTGTCCCACCAGGCCGTCTCATCTGGCGAGGTCCTGGAAGTCGAGACTACCTCCTGCCTGCCGTCTCCGTCGATGTCGGCGCAGCAGACGAAGAATGGAGACCCGAAGTCATCGTCTATGCCAAACCACTGCCATGTATTGCCTACGCCGTCCTCGTTGCGCCACCACTCAAGTCCGCCGTAGACGCCATTGGCGCCCACTACATCCATGTCTCCATCATTGTCCAGATCCCCGGGATAGACACAATGTACATAGGGGTGGTTCCAGGAAATCTCATGCTCTCTCCAGCCCCCACCGGCTCCATCGTTCTCGAACCACATCACCCTTTCCCAAGATAGCGTCTGGGAAGCAACCACGTCCGTATCGCCATCACCGTCCATGTCGGCGGGAAAGGCGTAGTTGCATCCGTACATGTCGCCACTTATCATGTGTTGTACCCTGTTGATCCTCAGCAGGATGGATCCGGGGATCCCCTCCCAGCTGATGTAGCTGCTGGCGTAGTACGTGGTCCCGAAGTCGGCGACCGGGCCTGGCTCGCCGCTGCCGCCGGACCAGTCCGTCTGGCTG
>JAWLEP010000052.1:0-16322 GCA_041686025.1 Candidatus Fermentibacteraceae bacterium | reverse complement strand
GGGCATATGTTGTTATCGTCATACGCGGACCGATTGGAACTTGGGGGCTTGACAATGGTATTAACTTATGAGTTAATATGGAACTTCGGCTAGTCTTTGAGGATCGATGGCGAGTGCTTTCAGTTTGTGGACGCAGAGGTGAAGACACTTTCATGGATTTTCTAGAGAGCCTACAAAAAGACATGGGGGGCAATAGAGCTACACTAATGAGTAACTTGGAGCATGCAAGTAAAAGTGGGCCTACGCGTAGATCAGATGTATCACACAATATCGCGAAGAAAGTATTCCAGTTTACTGCTGGACCGCTTAGAGTCCCCTATTTCTACGATGAGGGTAGAATTATTATCCTTACGCATTGTTTCATTAAGGACAGCAAGAAGACGCCGAGAAAGCATATAAGAAGGGCAGTAAGAGCAAGAGAGAAGTATTTCCGGGCCAAGAAAGAGGGAAGCCTCCACATCATAGAGGAGGACTAATGAAGGCAAGTAAGCGAGCTCGCAGACTACTTGATGAAGCAAGAAAGACCGAGGAGTACTGGATTGAACGCCTCTCTCTGGAGTATGTTGATGAGATACTGTCTAAAATGGATAAAGAGGGAATATCTAAAGCAGATATGGCACGAGCTCTCGATACCAGTCCTCCCAATGTATCGAAGATATTAAGACAAGAGGGAAAGAACTTTACGCTAGAAACAATAGTAAAGTGCGCATGGGTTCTAGGCTATGTACCTTGTATTGGTCTCGAGCCAAAATCAATAGCAATGCGTGACTGGTACTCCTGTATTGTTGATCCCATTCCTTTCTATAGAGATTCTTCTGTTCTTCCAGTCCTGAATCGAAAAAGTGTAGTCAATGAGGATTGGTCGGACCGTATCGAAGGTTCTGTAACCCAGGAATGTCTGTGGGAGAAAGATGGTGAGTATGCGGGGTTTTCCGCTCAAGCTAGCTAACTACTACTTCCCAGTAACCAACGTTACGGCAAATCCTGAGTACGGGTCAGTTGATCAAGTGCAGCCGAAAGATGCGCTAAAAGGACTTGAGTGTAAAACTACCGTGCAACAAGTCAATGAGAATCGAAGGAATTACCGCATATTGCTTCACTTGAAATATGACGGTAATGAAGGAAGAGCACCGTACAGATTCAACATTCTCGCTGTAGGCCATTATGAGGTCGGCGAAACTGTTCCCGATGAAGACGTATTCAAAGTCGCGGCAGATAATGGAGCCTCTCTTTTGTACTCAGCAACAAGAGAATATCTCGCAAGTATAACTGGGAGAGGGCCTTATGAAGCAGTTATTCTCCCAGTAGTCTCCTTCTTAGGGCTGCATGAGAGTCTAGTTAAGCTCGATACTTCAGACTAGCTAACCATAGTTATGCAATAGAGAATTTGACTCCCAAGGTCATGATGCCACAGGCCACTCATATCCGCGGGCTTCAATCCCCCGTTCGACTTACCTACCCGCAATGACAACATCCGCTACTTCATAGAGGAATGGCTCCCCGAGCAGGACTCGAACCTGCGACCTAGTGGTTAACAGCCACCCGCTCTACCAACTGAGCTATCGGGGAGCAGAGATCCCTGTAGAAGCAGCGGTGAACATAGATGCAGGCCGGGAAACCGTCAAGATTTCCCGGCCTCTTGCCTGAAGCGGTCCGCTCTAGCTGCGGCCCTTGTCGTGGGCGAAATCCACCCGGACGTTCCTGCCGTCTATGGGCTGGTTGTCCATGGCGTCCTTGGCCGCCTGCGCATGAGCCGGGTCGGTGAAGGAGACGAAGCCGAATCCGCGGGAGCGGCCGGTCTCGCGGTCTGTGATGACGCGAGCCTCGGTCACCTCTCCGAACTCATCGAACGCAGCCTTGAGGCTGTCGTCAGTTGTTGACCAGGCGAGACCGCCGACAAAGAGCTTATTATTCATAATACCTGCTGCTTTCCAGGGCTTCCGAGCCCCGCGGGTTGGAAAATACGGACCGGGGCACTTCCCCGGCCCCTTCGAAGCCCACGAGTTGCGTGCCTCGAAGTTCTGAGGGCCGAAGCCCGCAGCCGTGATGGACAGACCTGTGCTGGGACTGGTTTTCTGATTGGGTGGAAAAAGGCTGATTCAAGCGGCGCTCTGTCCTGATACGCTGGGTTCCATGGCAACTTGCGAACAAAGGGACTATCCATCCCCTCTATGCCGCCTGTCAAGGGCGACTTGCGGAGATGGAGCGGATCGGGTCCTGGCCATGACGTAGAAGGCGGCCGAGATTGTGGCGGCAGCGGCAAGGGTCGGAAGGGTGCCTGGAGACGTAGGATCCAGAGAGGTGCCGCTCAGTATGAGGGCCAGGGCGTTGTTGAGTGCGTGCCAGACGATGGCGGGCAGGATCGATCCCGTCAGGACCACGGAGAGTCCCAGCATCAGTCCGAGGAATGCTGTGGGAAGGAAGCGCACGGCAGTCATGTGGAATAGGCCGAAGACAAGGGAGGAGACGATTACGGCCGATACGCTGCCCACCGTACGCCGGACGCTTCCCAGCAGGACTCCCCTGAAGGCGGCCTCCTCGCAGACGGCGGGAACGATGGCGCCCAGCAGGAGCAGCTGCCAGAGGGGTGCATCCAGGCCTATGCCCCGGGCGTACATCTCCTCCATCATGCGGGCGGAGGTGGGAAAGAGGGCGGTTGAAAGCCGGTATATGTGGGAGCTGAGCAAGATCCCGGCCGGCACTGCCGCCCCCAGGAATGGCCAGATGAGGGGGCTGGGCAGTTGCAGTCCCAGGGTCTCCCTGAGAGGCAGACGGTAGCGCTTGAGAAGCAGGAGGGAGCCGCCCAGGAGAATGAGAACGGTATTGGCGATGATCTGCAGGGCGAGATCGTCGGAGAAGAGGCTGCTGGAGACCAGAACCAGGGCGAACATGGGCAGGAAGGCCCTGGGTGCCGACTTCGAGAAAAGGCGCAGCCTCAGTTGTATCGGGCTGGTGGGGAGAACGTCTGCCTCCGGTGACAGTGAGCTGCCCATGAGTCTGGCGGCCCATAGAGAGACTGCGATGCCGGCGCCGCCCGTGATGATCCATGACACCGCCGCAAGCGCCGGATTGACACCTCCCGTGAGCACGCCGCGGACGGCCAGGGCTATGTTGGCAACGGGGACGGCCAGGACCGCGGAGCTCAGACTGATACCGGGTATGAGCGGTGCAGCTGCCGGGACTGCTCCCAGCAGCACAACGGGAAACAGGAGGATCTGGGCCTCCCGGTAGCTGCGGGCCCTGCTGGATATCAGCAGGAGAATCCCCGACGCCAGGAAGGCCACCGGAAGCAGGAGCAGAAGGACCACGATAAGCCGGGCAGGGGAGATGGCGGCCTCGGCAAGGGGGCTGTCCAGCAGCCCCAGAGACGTGTAGAGAAGCAGATTGAGCACCTGCAGAATGCAGATTGCCAGGGCTATTGCCAGCACGATCAGCTGCTTGGAGAGGGCAAGCTCCCGCCGTGTAATGGCGGTGGTCAGCAGGGTCTCCAGGCTGCCCCTCTCCCTCTCGCCGGCCACCAGATCCATGGCCACCACAGAACCACCGGCCAGGATGAAGAAAAGAACGAAGAGAGTGGTCAGGCGGCCTATGGTATAGGCTGCCGCCCGGCCCTCGGGGGCCACATCTGTGAGCTGGAGAGCCATGAACGAGTCGGGCTTCGTCACCGTCGCGCTGGACAGCAGCAGCTCCCGGCGCTGGGCCGTCCTCAGCTCCTCCAGCGCGGAGCCCAGCTCCTCCATTGCCCATCCGGACTCGTCGCTGTCTCCGCGGTAGTAGAGAACGAGCATGGGGGTCTTGGACGTGCCGGACTCTCCTTCGCTGTGGATCTTGGAGGATCGGACCAGCCGCACCACCAGGTGCAGCTCACCGTCGGCCAGTGAGGACAGAGGCGATTCCGGTGTCTCCTCCTTCAGGGCGAGCGATGTCAGGGTGTCATTCTCGGCCGTGTGCTGCCCCGCCAGCCTGACCATGTTCGCGGCCCTGTCGCCGTGGGGGCCGACCACGGCGTACTCTATCTCCACCGATTCCCTCTGCTCCTCCCGAACATCGGTTATCCAGCCCGATAGGAGTATCATCGCAGGTACGATCAGCAGAGGAAGGACGAAGGCCAAAAAGATCGTACGTCGGTCGCGCAGAACGGATTTGAGCTGATGCAGGAACACCGAGGATATCCTTGACAGCCGGCCGGCCCGGTCAGCCATCGGCACCACGCCTCAGCAGCAGCTTGACGAAAGCATCCTCCAGGTATCTCTCGCCCGTTCTTTCGCGGATCTCCTCCAGCGTACCGGTGCCCAGCAGCCTGCCCTCATGGATGATGGCGATTCGGTCGCACAGCTTCTCCGCCTCCGCCATGATGTGCGTGGAGAACAGAACCGTCTTTCCCCGGTCCCGGAGGATTGATATGCGGTCCCTAATCTCCCGGGCGTTGAGAACGTCCAGGCCGGTAGTGGGCTCGTCGAGGATCAGTACGGGGGGGTCGTGGATGTCGGTCCTGGCCAGGGAGACCTTCTGCCTCATTCCCTGGGAGAGTCGGTCTACGCGTACGTCTGCGTAGCTGCCCAGGTCGAGATCATGTATGACCTCTTCCACCCTCTGCCGGACTTCACCGGGGTAGCCGTTTACCTCTGCGAAGAACCTCAGTGTCTCCCGGGCGGTAAGCCTCGGGAAAAGGGCAGTCGTGGAGGAGTAGAATCCTATGGAGCGCCTGACGGCCACAGGGTCCTGGCGGGCGTCGATTCCCATGACGCGTACCGTTCCGCTGCTGGGCTCCAGCACTGTGGACACGGTACGGAGAGTCGTTGTCTTGCCGGCGCCGTTGGGACCCAGCAGGCCGAATATCTCGCCGGATCGGCAGGAGAAGGTGATGTCGTCCACCGCCCGGACCTCGCCCCGGGCCCTGTCATGGTAGACCTTGACCAGGTTCTCTATCTGGATGGTGCTATCCTGCATGTGCACCCTCTTTTCGGGAGCGTTTGTCGATAAAGGACTGCAGCAGCGCCGGTGCGCGCAGGCGCATATCTCCAGCGGCGGCACCCTCCTGAAGGGATATGCGTCCTGCGGCCCTCATCATCAGAGCGATGGCTGTGGCCGAGACTGCAACCGTTATGGCCGTCGGCACCAGACCCGCGGTACCCAGAACCGCGGCCCTCACCAGCAGAGCCGTGTTGAGAAAGGGAATCAGGGCCGTCAGCGCTTCCAGTCTCAGGCCGGGAAGCTGCAGCAGTAGGGCCGGAAGGATTGCCATTATGTAGAAGGGCTGCACCAGTGCCTGCCCCTCGCGAAAGTCCCTGGCGAAGGACGCCAGTATCATCATCCCCGCAGAGACCATGGCGGCCAGAAGCAGAGACGACAGCAGAACCAGGGGTATCGAGCCGGCGGAGAGGCTGAACGCCGGCATCTGCGCCCCACTGGCCAGGGGGGCCAGTATCGTGGATAGCGTAAGGGTCATGGATCCTACGTTCAGCAGGCCCGCAGTCGTCCCCAATGTAGTCACCGAAAGGTACTTGGCGGCCAGTACTGCATTTCGGCTCACACCGCAGGACATCAGCGTCTCCCACGTCCTTCTCTCCCGGTCGCCGGCGGTTGAGTCTACGGCAGGATAGAAGCTGCCTACCGCAACCATCACGGTGAAGAAGACGGGCAGCATCAGGCTGAGCATGAAGCTGCCGTGCTCCCTCCGGCTGGCTATGTCCAGGGCCTTCATGTGGAAGTACTCCCACGAGGTGGGGGAGACCCCGTGGAGCATGGCCCTTCTCCGCAGCTCGTGCTCCCGGGCGTCTTCCAGGGCATTTCCAATCCGCCGTCTGGCCAGGGGGCCAGCCTCTCCGCTGCCGTCGTACAGCATCTCGAATGACGGCCCCGGCCGTACGATGAGGACGGCATCCAGACTGTCGGTTCCGACGGCCTCTGCGGCTCGTTGAGAATCCGCCGGGACCGCCAGCCACTCCACGGATTCGAGGTCGGCCAGACTGCCCGGAAGGTCCCGGGGTGAGGACGGTCCCACCAGTCCGACCCGCGGACGGAGGTCCGCCCCCCGCTCCTGGGCCAGGCTCATCATGGTGAACATACCCCACATGAGAAGGGGGTAGAGGACAATGGGAACGGCAATGGAGAACAGAACCACCTGCCGCTCCCGCAGGAAGCTGCGCATCTCCCTCAGGTAGAGGATCCAGAAAGCGTGCAGCGACTACCTCCCTGTCGGCTGATGCCCCGGAGACGGAGGCCCTCCTGAGGGCGGCGGCGGGACGTCAGACTCCGAAGAAGCCCCTGATCCGGCTGAGAAGGTCATCCTTCCGTTCCTTCCCCTTGCGGGCCCGGGAGCGGCGGGAGGACAGCTCGGCCAGGCTGGCTTCCAGCTCGCTGCGGCGTTTCTCCAGATGCTCCGAGAGCTGCTCCACAATTCCCATGTCCGATGCCAGGATGGGGGCCAGTCCGTCACGGTCCACCACAACCACCTCGGTCTCCTCCACGGCGTTGACCGTAGCCGAGCGGGGCTCGCCGGTGAGCAGGCTCATCTCGCCGAAGAAGTCCCCGGGTCCCAGCTCGGCCACCGTGGCCCTGGATCCGCCCGCGCCGGATACCTCCACTCGGGCGCGGCCGGTGCGGATCAGGTAGAGGGACTCGCCGGGAGTTCCCTGCCTGACCAGGGTCTCGTTTTCCGCATAGCGTAGCTTTGCGGAACTGGAGGCCAGCTCTTCGATCTGCTGGTCGGACAGGGGAGAGAAGAGATCGAGCCTGCGCAGCTCGTCCGATATCTCCCGGTGCAGCTTCTGGCGTATCCGTGCGTCGTGGTCGGGGGGCAGGGTATGGACGATGACGTCCCTGACCGGGAAGGGGATCTTGAGTCCCGCGCGGTGCAGGGAGTACCAGATCCTGCACTTGACAGCGTCGTCTATCTGGGGCTTGCGCCGGTAATCGCGAATCCAGTAGCGGACGTCGTAGACAATGGAGAAATCCGCGAACTCCTTCACCAGCACGTCGGGGCAGGGATCGGACTGGACGCCCTTGGTCTCCCGCACCGCCTTTATGATCACGTTCTTTACCACTCCCGGGGGATGGTCGTAGGCCACGCCGACGAAGGCGTGCCCCATCTCCAGGGGATCGGTCTTGGTGTAGTTGGCCACCGGCTCCTTGGATACGGTGGCGTTGGGAATGTTGACCACGTGGTTCTCGCGGGTGAGGAGGGTGACCGTCCGCCAGTTTCGCTCCACCACCCGGCCCTCGTAACCGCTGACGCTCACCCAGTCGTTGACGTTGTAGGGGCGCTCGATCTGCAGCGCCAGCCCCGCGAAGATGTTGCCCAGGATGTCCTGCAGGGAGAGACCGATTACCGCCGAGATCACCGTGGATGTAACCAGGAAGGCGGTGAGCTGGACGTTGAAGATGCTGTTGAGGACGGCTATGGCCACCACCGCCAGGAAGATGAAGTTGATGATGTCTATCACCAGGCGGGGCACCACCACGTCGCGCTTCTCCCGCAGGACGACGTCCCATACCAGGTAGTTGAGGAAACGCAGCAGGGTGTTGGCCGCCAGGAATATCGCCGTTGCGAGTACGATCTTGCATACGGTGTTCTCCGGGGGGAGGCCCGCCATGCGGAGCAGGACGTATATCAGCCCGTTGAGAATGGTGAGGATTACCCACAGGCGTATGCGGCTCCTGTCGGTGTGGCGCCTGATCATCCACAGCGCAATGCCGATGACCAGCCCAACCCCCAGGCCGGTGAGGATGATGCGAAGCGTCTGGGCGTTTAGCAATCGGTCCTCCACGACAAGGGCCGCGCCGGGTGACGGGGCCGTTGACCCCCGGTTCCCCTGCTCCGGCTCCTCCGGGTCGGGAACGGCGGGAGGTGCGGCGTTCGAACAGGGTTGGATATGTTCTCATCCGTCGCCGCGTCAAGGCGCGGGTTCGGGGAGCGGGCAGGGGCTTCCCGCGGAGGCTCAGTCGTCGGCAGAGGCCTCCTCGCCCTTCAGCCTGGAGGCGCAGCAGCGGATGGAATCGATCTGGGCGGCGAAGAGGAGGGAGGCTACTGCCGAGAGGAGCCCACCCACCATGACGGTCTGGGGAGTGCCGAAGTGCTCGGCCAGGGAGCCCATGATCAGACTTCCGAAGGGCATCATCCCCAGAAAGGAGATGTAGTATAGGCTCATGACGCGCCCCCGGGCCCTTTCCGGCACCAGGGTCTGAAGCACCGTGTTGCAGGAGGACATCAGGGTCATCAGGCCGAAGCCCGGGAGGACCAGCAGGGCGCAGGAGAGGGGAACGCTGCGGGAGAGGGTGAAGCCGGCCACCCCCAGTCCCAGGGCCAGGCCGGATACTGGTATCTGGTGCCAGAGGAAGAGGTTGTCGCGGCGCGAGGAGATGAAGGCCGCCCCCACCAGCGCCCCCGCCCCAATGGAGCCCATGAGCCAGCCCAGGGTGCGGGAGTCGCCCCCCAGGACTCCCCGGGCGAAGGCCGGCATCAGCACCAGGTAGGGGAAGGCCAGCAGGCTGGTGGCCAGCAGCAGCAGGAGTATGGCCCGCACCGGGGGGGTGCGGGAGGCGTAGGAGAGGCCCTCCCGCAGCTGGTGAAGGGTCTTTCGCCTGCGGGTCTTGGGAGGGGGCTCCACCCTGACCATGGCCAGGGCCGCCAGAACGGCCAGGTAGGAGGCGGCGTTCACCAGGAAGACGGGCCCTTCGCCGGCCAGGGCCACCAGCAGCCCGGCCAGGGCCGGCCCCACCAGGCGGGCCAGGTTGAATACGGCGGAGTGCAGGGCCACGGCGTTGCTCAGGTCGCGCTTGCTGCCCACGACCTGGTATATGAAGGCCTGCCTCGATGGCGCGTCCATGGCGAAGATCGTCCCCATCACCAGCGACAGGACGATTATGTGCCATATACGCACCACCCCGGTGAGCACCAGCACCGCCAGCGTGGCCGCCTGCAGCATGGCGAACCCCCTGGCCACCATCATCACCGCGTGCCTGTTGACCCTGTCCGCCAGAACGCCCGAGAAGGGCAGGACCAGGATGTTGGGTATCCTCCCCGCGAAGCTCACCAGTCCCAGCATGGTCTCGGAGTCGGTGAGCCTGTATACCAGCCAGCCCAGGGCCACCCGCTGCATCCAGGTGCCCGTAAGCGAGAAGGCCTGTCCGATGAAGTAGAGGCGGAAGTTGCGCCAGCGCAGGGCCCGCAGCATGTGACGCCAGTCGAAGGAGCCGTTCTCCAGGCCGCTTCTGTAGGTGGAAGCGGCGTCTCGGATGGAGTCCCTCATCGGCGGGTTCCGTCCGGCAGGGGGAAGACGAGGTACCTGTGCCACAGCTTGCCGGTGACCAGGAGCAGGCTGTCGTCCATCACGGCAATGCCGTTCATCACGTCCCTCCCCGGCAGGCCCGACTCGGAGAAGGGGGAGATGTCCATCACCTCCAGCACCTCGCCGGTGGATGGGGAGATCCGCAGTATCCTGTCGGTGCCCCAGCGGTTGGCCAGTATGCCCGACTCGGTCCATTCCAGCTCGTTGAGGCCGGGCCGGGGCACGCCGCCGAGGGTCACCGTCAGGGTGTCCAGCGGAGACATGTTCCGGGGGCTGCGGACGACAAGGGCGGCGCTGCCGTTGGAGGTGTACAGGTTCTGTCCGTCGGAGCATACGCCCCAGCCCTCGCCGGCCAGCTGCAGCGTGTCCGTGACCTCCAGGGAGGAGGGGTCGAATACGAGAACCAGGCCCTCCCTCCAGGTGAGCAGGTAGCCGCTGTCTTCATGGAAGGTGAGCCCTTCGGCGAATATGTCATCGGGCAGTCTGCGCCTGGAGAGGACCCGGCCGGTGGAGGGGTCCACCGTGTGAATGGCGCTTCTGCCGTACCCCCCGGAGCTCTCGTAGAGCACTCCGCCGCGAAGTTCCAGTCCCTGGGTGTAGACGGCGGGGTCGTGGGGCAGCGTGTACAGCGTGTCGGGGGTCCAAAGGGACGTCCCCGCCGGGGTCCGCCGGCCCCCGCACAGGGCCAGCAGCGCCAGCAGCAGGGCGGCCGGGGTCTCCCGGCCGATCAAGACTGCAGGGGAGGGGCGGCCGGAGCCGGGTCCGGCCGCCCTGGTGCTTTCCCGGTCAGCGCCTTCCCCCTCCGCTGGAGCCGCCGGAGGACCGGCCGCCGCGGCCGGAGGTTCCCGAATCAGTGGTCTCCGGGGCGCTGGCGTCCACCGCCGACCTCTCCGCGAAGCGGGCGGTTCTCTCCGCCATCCCCCTGGGGGTGCCGGTGCACCCGTCGAGGGACTCCTCCACCACGTCCAGCCTGTCCTCGGGGGAGGGGTGGGTCTGCCAGAAGCCCGGCCCCGAACGGCTGTCCATGGCGGCCATGGCCTCCAGGACCCTCTTCAGCGCCGCGGGGTCGTAGCCGGAACGGTCCAGTATGGCCACCGCCAGGCTGTCGGCCTGCTTCTCGGAGTCGCGGCTGTACCCGCGGGTCACCAGGTTGGTGGTGATGTCGCTCACTACGTCGCCGTAGCTCTCGGACAGCTCGCGGACCTCGTCGCTGCCGTACCGCTCCGCCGCTGCCGTTCCCAGCTGGGCGAAGGCCCCGGTCCACTTGGCCTTCTCCACGGACCTCAGGCCGTGCTTCAGGGCCACGTGGGATATCTCGTGGGCCAGTACGGCGGCCAGCTCGTCCTCGCTGTCGGCCAGGTCGTACAGGCCCCGGGTTACGAACACCAGCCCTCCGGGGCAGGCCATGGCGTTTATCTCTCCGCTCTCCAGCAGCAGGAAGTGATAGCCTCCGTAGGTTGCGGGCCGGGGGGAGTAGACCGATACCGCCCTGCCCACCTCGTTGATGTAGGCCTGTACGTCGGGGTCGGACACCGGGGAGTAGCGGTGCAGTATGTTGGCGGCCACCGCGCGCCCTATGTAGTACTCCTCGGTCTCGCTGATCTCCCGGGCGGCGTCATGGAACGACTCGCCCACCTCGATGGCCGTCTGGACCTCGTCGCTCTCCACCACGTCCACAACGTCGTCGAGGTCGTCCAGGCCCCAGCCGAGCGCTGCAGCCAGAATCATTGCGCAGACCATCAGCTCCTCCCCCTTCCGCGGCCGGAGTCCGGGGAGGACCCGGAGTCACCGGAGTCGCCTCCGGAGGAGCCGGTGGACTCAATGAGGCCCCCCTCGGCCAGGAAGCTCTCCAGCTCCGAAGGGGTTACCTCCAGCCTCTCCATGGCGTCCACCTCGGAGAAGTCCAGCTCCGGGTGGTCGCTGCTGTAGGCATCCTCCACCTGGCTGTTGAAGCCCCGGCCGGCCAGCATGACCTCGTCGGAGCTCACCTCTCCGGACCCGGAGCCGATGTCGCCCTCGCCGGCCACCGCTCCCGTCAGCGCCGTGGCGTGGACCCATCCCGAGGTTCCCCCAGAACGGGTGGCCCTGAACCAGTCGCCGCTGCTCTCGCCCAGTGTAAGGACCTCGCCGAAGCTCAGCTCGGCCAGCGGCTCGGCGTAGAAGACGGGCCTGGGAAACATATGCTGCGACCGCACCTTGACGGTGGCCTGGCTCCCCGCCTCGGGCGGGTCCTCGGCCACTGCCGCCCCGGAGGCCAGCACGGCCCCCAGCAGGGCGGCGGCAGCCCATATCCTGCACCCTCTCGATCTCATATCTCCTCCGCTCCTACTTGCTCTCGAGGACGAATACCCCGTCCTGGCAAGTCTCCATGTCCCCCTGCAGCATGGCGGCGCACCTCTGCGCCATCAACGCCGAGGGAGGGTCGGTCTCCATGCTGGCGAACAGCTCCCCGGCTTCCGCCAGCGCGCCCCGCCTGTACGCGGCCAGCGCCTGCCGATACCCCTGCAGGATACGCTCCCGGTCCGGGTCCAGGCAACCCTTGCGGCACACCAGCTCCATGACGGTTACCGGACGCTTCTGGCCCACCACCCTGACCGTGTCCAGCTGGCGGAAGACGAAGCCGTCTCCCGCCGCCTGCGCAGTCTCCGCGGAGCACATGGTCAGCGTGCCGTATGTCTTGTTGACCCCCTCCAGCCTGGCGGCCAGGTTCACCGCCTCGCCCATCATCGTGTAGTCGAAGCGCTTCTCCGAGCCCATGTTGCCCACCACCATTGGTCCGGAGTTCAGACCGATCCTGGTGACTATCTCCGGGTAGCCCCTCCGGGAGAGTCGGCGGTTCAGCTCTCCGTGCATGTCTCGGCAGTCCAGGGCCGCCCCGCAGGCCCTGGCGGCGTGGTCGGGAAGCTCCAGGGGCGCCCCCCAGAAGGCTATCACCGCGTCCCCCTCGAACTTGTCCACGGTACCGCCGGCCTCCATGATGATGTCGGCCATTCGGGTGAGATAGACGTTGAGAAGGCCCACCAGCTCGGTGGGGTCCAGCCCCTCGGATATGGCGGTGAATCCCCGGATGTCGGAGAAGAAGGCCGTCATCACCCTCTTCTCTCCGCCCAGGGACAGTCTCTCGGGGGTGGAGATGACCTGGCTCACTACCTCCGGGGAGAGGTACTGGGAGAAGGCCTTCCTGATGAACCTCTTCTGGCTGGTGGCGTGGCTGTAGGATACAACGCCGCCTCCGATCAGGGCCAGTATGCCCGACGAGAGGGGGAAGGCCATGTCCATCCATATTCCCCTGCCGAACAGCAGAAGCGCCGCCGCCAGGTAGACGGCCATGGGGGCCAGCGCCGCCAGGGCTGCCAGGTAGACGCTGGGGACCGCCCGGAAAGCCACCGCCGCCAGAAGGGCCAGAAGGGCGGCAGCTGCCCATCCCGCCAGGGGAGAAAGGGGCCTTACCGCTCTGCCGGAGAGCATGTTGTCCAGAGCCGTGGCCAGGACCTCCACTCCCGGGTAGACCGATGAGAATGGGGTGGGCTTGAGGTCCATGAGCCCGGCCGCCGTATAGCCGAAGAGAACGGTGGCCCCTTCGAAGAGGGTGGAGTCCACCAGAGGGGGCTCGCCGGCGGCCAGGGCCTCCATGGACGCCAGCAGGTCGGCGATGGGGACGTAGGTGTAGGTCTCCCTCGGGCCGTGGTAATGGAGGATCATGCCGTAGTCGCCGTCCAGGGGGACCGACCTTCCCGCCAGCTCCAGCCGGCGGGGCGTCACCGTAACCGGACCCTCGCCGGTGAGGGTCCATGCCGCCGCCAGGGGAAGGGAGGGGACCACCCCTTCCGGGGAGGCCCTGGCCACCCGGATCCGTCGGAACACGCCGTCGTCGTCGGGGGACTGCGACGTGCTCCCCAGCAGGTGGGCGCCGGCCAGTATCTCGCCGGCAGGCGGGTTGCAGGAGAGCACGGTGTCGGGACTGCCCAGAAGCCTGGCGCCGGGGAGCAGGGCCTTGTCGGGAATGGTGTCTCTGCGCCCCCCGTGGACCCTGCTGTGGGCCTCCACCGCGAAGAGGGACGTGGTGCGGGAGGCGGCCCGGCCCAGGGCCTGGTCGTCGGCGCCGCCGTATATGGAGGGCAGGTCGAAGAGGATGTCGAAGACCACCGTCCGGGCCCCCCAGCGGGAGAGGATGTCCAGGCAGTCGGCGTATATCTGCCGCGGCCAGGGCCAGGAGAGCCAGGAGAGCCGGTCCATGGAGTCGCCGTTGAGCACCACCAGGACCATGGAGTCGTCGGCGCCCTCCGGGTCCGGGGTCAGCCGGTGCCGGTAGTCGAGGAGGGTCCACTCCCACTGCCTGACGATGCCGGTGGATGAGAGCAGGGCCGTCATCAGCACCGAGGCCAGGGCCACCAGGATCAGGCGTACGGTGAAGGAGTCCGGCCTCAGCAGGCGCCCCACCACCCTCGCGGTCGAAACGTCGCTCAAGCTCCGTGCTCCGGCTTCTCTGCGAGGCCCAGCCTGGACAGGACCCGGACGAAGGCCTCCACCACCTCCCGGTCGAACAGATCTCCGGCCCCCTCACGGATGACGGCCAGGGCCTCCGGGAAGGGCATGGGGCTTCGGTAATGGCGCTGGGATGTCAGGGACTCGAAGACGTCGGCTACGGCGATTATCCGCCCCCCCAGGGAGATGTCCTCCCCGGCCAGACCCCTGGGGTAGCCCGAGCCGTTAAGGCGCTCGTGGTGCTCTACGGCGAAGCGGGGGACGTCCCGAAGCCCCCGCTCGAACTCGATCCTCGAGAGTATCTTCTCGGTGTGCTCGACGTGGGTTCGGATTATGGCCCTCTCGTCGCCGGAGAGGGCCCCGTCCTTCTTGAGTATGCTGTCGGGTATGCCGATCTTGCCGTAGTCGTGCAGCAGTGCCGCGTACCTGATGGTCTCTATCTGCCGGGAGTCCAGACCCAGCTCCCGGGCGGCCTCCACCGAGTAGAGCATCACCTGGTAGCTGTGGCCGGCGGTGAGGGGGTCCCGGGACTCGATGGACTCCGCCAGGGCGTTCACCAGCCCCTCGAACATCCGGCGTCGGCTCTCCAGCATCTGGAAGTTCTGTATGGTAACCGCCGCCTCCCCGGCTATGGCCTCCAGGAACTCCAGGTCCCCGGCGTCGAAATCCCCCTCCAGCCTGTTCACCAGCTGGAAGACGCCCACCTTCTCGCCCCCGGGGCCGATGATGGGGGCGGTGATGAGCTGACGGGTGGTGAATCCCGTGCGGGCGTCTATCTCCGGGTTGAACCGGGGGTCTGAGGGAACGTCGCCTATCACCAGGGGCTGCCCGGTCTCGAAGACGTGCCCGGCGATTCCCGTGTCGACGGGAAAGCGGATCTCGTCCGACTCGCCCTCCGCCACCAGCGACCAGAGCTCCTCCTCGTCGGGGTCGTAGAGGAAGACGCTGGCCCTCTGGCAGCTCAGGACGATGCGGGTCTCCCGCGCCAGCAGCGTAATGAGCTGCCGGATGCTGCGGGCCGAGCCTATGGACCTGAGTATCCGCAGTATTACGGCGTTGCGCCTGTGGGCGTCCGCGTCAGCTGCCTGGCCTGCCATGGCGGAGCTTTCCCTTCCATCGCCCCGGCGGAAGACGGTACCGCCGGCCTGGACGGTGGTTATTATACCGCTTCGGATCCTGCTTCTACTATGCGTCAGAGAGAGGCTTGCGGAAAGACAGGGGCCGGGGGTATGAGGGAGCGGACCAGGGCAGCGCTCATGCTGGGCATCGCCACTTTCTTCTGGGGCATGACCTTCGTGGTTATCAAGCCCCTGGTGAGGAGCGTGCCCCCGCTTCAGCTGGTGGCCCTCCGATTCCTGGCCGCAGCGGCGCTGCTGGCCCCGCTGGCCCTTCGCAGGGGGGGGCTTCCCGGCCGCCGGGTGCTGCTTCGGGGAACGCTGATGGGCCTGGTCCTCTTCGGCGGCTACTTCCTGCAGACCGCCGGGCTGGTGCACACCGATGCGGGGAAGTCGGCCTTCATCACATCCCTCTACGTGGTCTTCACCCCCCTGGTTCTGGCCGTTACCGGATGGGGGAGGGTGGGGGCGAGGACCCTCATGCCTGCGGCGGCGGCCATGGCGGGGATGTACCTGCTGGCCGATCCGGCGGGGGGCCTGAACCCCGGAGACGCCCTTACCGCCGGCAGCGCGCTGTGCTGGGCCGTCCACCTGGCCCTCATCGACCGCTACACCGTCAGGGGGGAGGAGCTGGGACTCTGCCTGGTGCAGCTGACGGTGGTGGGCGTGATCTCCCTGGGGGCGGCCCTGGCCTCCGGATGGGGAACCCCGGACCTGGGCGCGCCTGAGCTGCTGGGCCTTCTCTACCTGGCGCTTCCCGCCACCGTCCTGGTGGTCATGTGGCAGCTGCGGTGGCAGCCGCTGCTGGGCGCTGCCCCCTCCGCTCTGATCTACATAGGCGAGGCGGTGGTGGCGGCCACAGGCGGTGTCCTCCTCTTCGGCGAGTCGCTTCCCGCCTCCGGGTGGCTGGGGGCGGCGCTTATCCTGGGCTCAACCTACTGGACCGTCTACATGTCCGAGAGGAAGCGGCGGAAGGCGTCCCTTGCCCCCAGCGGCATTCCCGAGCGGTAGTGCCGTTGACCCCGGGCTAGGCTCAAATATATTTGGACGAACGAAAGGAGATGTAATGCATTTCGCCATAACCGACGTTACGGCTCACACGGTCTGCAGCGGTACGATAGAGGCCTGCACCGTAGTAGTCAGGGACGGACGCATCGCCGCCGTGGGCAGGGACGTCTCCACCGAAGGCGCCGAAGAGGTCCGCTCGCTGGCCGGATGCCACGTCACACCCGGCATAATCGACGCCCACTGCCACGTGGGCGTCTTCAACGAGGGGGTGGGCGAGGTGGGCATGGACGGCAACGACTACAGCGACCCGCTCACCCCGGAGATTCGGGCCCTGGACGGGATCTACCCCGACGACGAGGCCTTCGGTGACGCCCGGAAGGCCGGCATCACCACACTGGGCATCGCTCCCGGCAGCGCCAACGTG
>JAWLEP010000051.1:0-16380 GCA_041686025.1 Candidatus Fermentibacteraceae bacterium | reverse complement strand
TCCATGACCGTCAGGGTCAGCTACGAGTACGACGCCGACATGACGACCGTCTCCCGCCGCACCGCCGAGAGCGAGAGCCGTGCCAGGTCAATAGCGGAGAACATGGTGGTGAACCCCGGGGGCGTATCCCCCTCCGGAGCCGCCATCGTAGCCCCCCGGGAGCTGGCCTACGGCGAGTACGTCATCGTCACCCATCCCGACTACGAGACCCAGGCCCAGGAGCTGGCGGACTGGAAGACGGCCAAGGGCGTACCCGCCAGCGTCTACACCACCACATGGGTGGACGGCGAGTACAGCACCACCGACCTGCAGCAGGACATCCGGGCCTTCTTCCACGACTGCGTTGACGAGGGTGCGGAGTTCGCCCTGATCTACGGCGACGACAGCAAGATCGAGGCCAGGATGGTGTACGTAGATGGCAGCACCTACGATGAGCTCCCGTCAGATCTTTACTTCAAGGACCTTAACGACACCGCTCCAGGGGCAGACCAGTGGGACAGCAACGGCAACGGCATCTGGGGCGAAGACAGCGACAACATCCAGTGGGACCCCGACCTCTGGGTGGGCAGGGCCGCCGTAACCTCCACCTCGGAGGCCGACATCTTCAACGAGAAGGTGTTCATCTACGAGGGCGTGGAGAGCGCCATGCCCGCCGGGGCCGACTACTTCGAGACCGCTCCCCGCGAGCTGCGGGTGGGCTACAGCACCGGAATCCTCTGGAGCAGCCCCTACACACCGGGCAAGGCCAACGCCGACACCATAAGCAAGTACGTACCCGTCACCACGTGGGAGGAGGAGTTCTGCTGCGAGTCCGGCTCGGGCAACAGCTCCACCATCACCTTCAACATGATCAACGACGGCCCGCACCACGTGATGCACGCCAGCCACGGGTCGCAGACGTCGATGTGGACCTCCGCCTACTCCGACTACACAACCAGCCAGATAATGGACCAGACCAACATCTCCAGCGGCCACCTGCCGGCCATATGGAACTCCATCTCCTGTCACATAGGCTGGATGGACGGCTACGAGTGCTGCGCCGAGGCCTGGCTGAACTCCCCCGAAGGGGGCGGCTTCGGGGCCTTCAACTCCCGCTACGGCTGGGGCAGCCCAGGTGACGCCGGCAACGGCCCCAGCGAGATAGTTACCCAGCAGTTCTACATAGAGCACTGGGAGAACGGCACGCTGCAGCTGGGCCCCGCCAACGCCACCAGCGTCAACTTCTTCTGCCCGCCAACCAGCAACTACATGGACTGGTGCGTGAAGGAGTACAACCTGTTCGGCGACCCGGAGGTCTCCATGTGGACCGAGGAGGCCGGTGAGCTCAGTGCCGACCACCCCGCCGAGATTGGCACCGGCAGCACCAGCGTGACGGTGTCCGTCACCTCCGGCGGCTCGCCGGTCAGCGGGGCCAGGGTATGCCTGCAGAAGGGCGACTGGCAGACCGGAGAGGTCTACGAGACGGGCCTCACCAACGGCTCCGGTGAGGCAACGCTTACGGTCAACGCCGCCACCACCGGCACCATCGACGTCACCGCCTGGGCCCACAACCACACCCCCTACCAGGGCAGCATCGCGGTGACCAGCGGCACCCACTCTCCCGAGACCGGTGGGGTTCACGTGAACATGCTGGGCAATGCCAATCCCAGCCCCGCCACCACCCAGGCCGCCATACCCTTCGGGCTGGCCGGCTCGGGGAACGCCAGGATAGACGTCTACGACATATCCGGACGCATAGTCCGCACGCTGGTCGACGGCGAGACGGCCGCCGGCATGCACAGCGTGGTGTGGGACCTCAGCGACGGCTCGGGGGCGAGAGTACCCGCCGGGCTCTACCACGTAAGGCTGCGGGCGCCGGGATTCACCGCGTCCAGAAGCCTGATGGTGCTTCGCTAGAAGCCCTGCACAGGCCGCATGGCACAAGGGGCGCTCCCATGGGGGCGCCCCTTCGGCCATTCCGCGGACTAGACCACGCCCCTCCGGGTTATTAGTCTATTTGTGGAAGCTGCATCACTGAAGATTACCGGAAAGTGGCCGGGACCTGCCTTCCTCCATCTCTCCCTCCGGCGGGAACCGATTCTTCCCGATGGCTATTTCACCTGAAGTCGGAAAGTATATTTTCCAGTCGGAAAAGGCCCGGAGAGATCCGGTCCAAAGGAAGGCAGAACCATCAGCGGGCCATCGCGGCCCGGGAAGGAAGGGAGAGAGATGAAGAAGGTCCTCCTTATTGCGGCTCTTCTGGCGGCTACGGCAGCGGCCGGATCGGTCACGCAGCCCCTGCGGGACGAGCTGGCCCTGGCCGGCTCCGACCAGCTGATACCGGTACTGATCAAGCCGGTGGGCAGAGCCGATGTGGACTACATCAACCAGGTTGCGGCCGGCATGACGCCGCAGCAGCGGCGGGAGTTCGCCGTCGAGGTGATGCAGGAGACGGCACAGCAGACCCAGCAGCCGATACTGGATGCTCTTGAGAGCTATCCGGATGCCACAGTTGATGACATCCACACCAACTGGATAGTGAACGCCGTGGGCTGCTACGCCACACCGGAGGTGATCCGGGCCATGGCTTCCAGGGACGACGTCCTGTGGGTGGACATCAAAACCTTCGAGGACATCCTGATAGAGCCCGTCGACGAGCGTGACGCCACCAGCGAGGAGCTGGGCCGGGCCAACGCCTGGGGCGTGGACCAGATCAACGCCCCCGACGTCTGGGACATGGGCTACGAGGGTGACGGCATAATCGTCAGCGTCGTGGACACCGGTGTCAACTACAACCACATAGACCTGCACAACCAGATGTGGCACGACACCGACGCAGGATATCACTACGGCTGGGACTTCGCCGACGGCGACGACGATCCCATGGACCAGAGCGGCCACGGCACCCACTGCGCAGGGTCGGTGGCCAGCAACGGCAACGCCGGCACCACCTGCGGCGTGGCGCCGCAGTCCACCATCATGGCGCTCCGGGTCGGGACAACCTTCGGCGACGAGCAGGACGTATGGGACGCCTTCGAGTTCAGCATCGAGCAGGGCGCCCATGTGATCACCACCTCGCTGGGATGGCCGCAGAGCCAGAGCCCCGACCGCCAGACATGGCGCGAGGGCGAGGAGAACGTACTGGCCGCCGGGATACATCACGCCATAGCCGCAGGCAACGAGAGCGGCAGCCCCGACGACTGGGGCGACATCCGCACTCCCGGCGACTGCCCGCCGCCCTGGCACCATCCCGACCAGACCACCGACGGGGGGTTCTCCGCCTGCATCACTGTAGGCGCCACGGACGACGGCGACAACCTGGCGTACTTCTCCAGCCTGGGATACTCCACCTGGATGTACGACGCTCCCTGGAACGACTACCCGGACACCGACCCGGAGATCGGGCTTATCGACCCCGACATCTGCGGACCGGGAGTGGACATCACCAGCTGCAACTACAACGATCCCGACGGCTACACCACCATGAGCGGCACCTCCATGGCCACGCCGCACCTGGCGGGATGCATGTCGCTGATGCTGAGCGCCAACCCCGACCTGACCAACGCACAGATGGACTCGCTGCTGGAGGTCACATCCATAGACCTGGGCGCCACCGGCAAGGACAACTACTACGGCGCCGGCCGCGTGGACATCTACGCTGCGGTGCTGGGGGCCCTGGAGCTGGTGGACATCGCCGAGGGCACAGGAGCGGCAGTGGGCCAGCCCGGCCTGCAGCTGTCCCGGGTGACCCCCAACCCCGTAAGGGGCTCGGCGCTTGTCACCCTCTACTCGGGCACGGCCACCGACGCTACCATCTCCGTCTACGACCTGGCGGGCCGCAACATCGCCACGGTGCACAGCGGAGAGGTGCCGCGGGGCTCGAACAGCTTCAGCTGGACGGTACCCGGCGGCATGAGCAACGGCGTGTACTTCCTCAAGGCATCCACGCCGTTCGGCGAGACCACGCAGCGGATGACGGTGCTCCGCTAGCGAGGCTTCACGTATAGCAGAGAGGGCCCCGGCAAGTGCCGGGGCCCTTTTTCTGTGCCCTGCGGGGGCCGGGGGTCAGGGGATGATGTTCACCAGACGGCCGGGGACCACTATCACCCGGCTGGGCCCTTTCCCTCCCAGTATCTCGCGGATGCGCCCGCTCCTCAGGGCCAGCTCCTCCATCGTGGCCCTGTCGGCGTCGGCGGGCACGTCGATCCTGTCACGGATCTTGCCCTTCACCTGCACCACTATCTCCACCGTGTCCCGCTGCAGGTCCTCCTCGTCGTACTCCGGCCAGGGCTGGAGGTGGACGGTGTCCCGCTCTCCGTCGGCGAAGCCCAGGCGGTGCCAGAGCTCCTCGGAGACGAAGGGGGCCATGGGCGCCAGCATCACCAGCACCTTGCGGACCGCCTCCCGCCAGGTGGGGCCGAAGGCGGAGGCGGTCTCGCGGTTGGCCGACATGTAGTTGGTAAGCTCCATCATGGCGGCCACGGCGGTGTTGAACTGGAAGGAATCCACGTCCCCGGTGACCTTCTTCACCGTGTGGGCCAGGCGGTAGCGCAGCTCGCGCTCGGGGCCCTCGTTCACGTCTCCGGGCTCCACCTCGCCGGTCTCGCAGAAGAGGTTCCACAGGCGATTTACGAACCTGGCGGTTCCGGCGATGCCCTCCTCGCTCCACTCCAGCTCGGCCTCGAAGGGGCCCATGAAGAGAATGTAGAGCCGCAGGGCGTCGGCGCCGTAGCGGTCCACCATCTCGTCGGGGGTGACGACGTTGCCCCGGGACTTGGACATCTTCACGTGGTCCTCGCCCAGCAGCATGCCCTGGTTCTTCAGGGTGCTGAAGGGCTCGGAGAAATCCACCATGCCCGCGTCGTACATCACCTTGGTCCAGAACCGGGCGTAGATCAGGTGCATCACCGCGTGCTCGGCGCCGCCCACGTAGAGGTCCACCGGCAGCCAGTAGCGCACCGCCTCCGGGTCGAAGGGCCGGTCCTTCTCATGCGGCGAGGCGAACCGCAGGAAGTACCAGCTGGAGCAGGCGAAGCCCGCCATTGTGCTGGTGTCCCGGCGGGCGGGACCCCCGCACTCGGGGCAGACGGTTCTCACCCAGTCCCCGGCGCGGGCCAGGGGGCTGCGGCCGGTGTCGTCGGGCTCGTAGCTCTCCACCTCCGGAAGCGTTACCGGCAGGTCGCGGTCGGGTACCGTGCCGCACCTCTCGCAGTGGACTATGGGTATGGGAGCGCCCCAGTAGCGCTGGCGGCTAACCAGCCAGTCGCGTATCCGGAAGCGGACGTCGGCCCGGCCGAATCCCTTCTCCTCGGCGTACTCGGCCATCTTTCTCCGGGCCTCCCCGGATTCCATGCCGTCGAAGGGGCCGGAGTTGAGCAGACTGCCGTCGGCCACCGTGGCGTGCTCCTCCACCCCCTGGGGGACTCCGCCGGGGGCTATCACCTCTACGATGGGCAGGCCGTGCCGGCGGGCGAAGGAGTGATCGCGCTCGTCGTGGGCCGGGACGGCCATGATGGCCGCGGTTCCATAGCCGGCCAGGACGTAATCGGCCACGTACACGGGCACCTTCTCGCCGTTGTAGGGGTTCTCGGCGTAAGCGCCGGTAAACACGCCGGTCTTCTCCCGCTCGCTGGCCTCCATCCTCTCCAAATCGCTCTTCGCACGGGCCTCCCGGACGTACTGCTCCACCTCGGCGCGCATGTCGGCCGTGGTAATCCGCTCCACATCGGGGTGCTCCGGGGCCAGCACGCAGAAGGTGGCCCCGTAGATGGTGTCCAGCCTGGTGGTGTAGACGGGTATGACCACCGGGCCGTCCGTGGTCTGCACCGTGAAGTCCACCTCGGCGCCCTCGGAGCGGCCGATCCAGTTGCGCTGCATGGCCTTGATGCCCTCGGGCCAGTCCAGGCCATCCAGGTCGCGCAGCAGGCGGTCGGCGTACTCGGTAATCCTGAAGTACCACTGGCGCAGCTTCTTGCGGGTTACCTCGCCGTCGCAGCGCCAGCACCTGCCTCCGGCGGCCTCCTCGTTGGAGAGGACTATCTTGCACTCCGGGCACCACATCTGGTAGTTGTCCGCCTGGTAGGCCAGGCCCCGGTCGTACAGCAGCAGGAAGAAGAACTGGGTCCACCTGTAGTAGTCGGGGTCGCTGGAGTTCACCTCCCTGTCCCAGTCGTAGCTGGCCTCGATCAGCTCCATCTGCCTGCGGTAGGTGGCGGTGTTCTCCGTGGTGACCTCCGCCGGATGGGTGCCGGTCTTGATGGCGTACTCCTCCGCCGGCTGACCGAAGGCGTCCCATCCCATTGGGTGCAGCACGTTGTAGCCGTCCATCCGCTTCTTGCGGGAGATAACGTCGGTGGGAACGTAGTTGCGGCAGTGGCCCACAGACAGTCCGGCCCCCGAGGGGTAGGGAAAGAAGTCGAGGCAGTAGAAGGGCTCCCGGCCGGGGTCGGTTCCGGTGCGGTAGAGACCCATGTCGCGCCATACGGGCTTCCAGCGCTTCTCGATCTCTGTGTAGTCGTAGCTGTCCACTGCCTTGCCTCCTCCCAGGAACGTGTCAGAATGAAGGGGGAGTATACGAAAGGCCCAGCCTGCGGGCAAAGATGGGGTGGGACGGGCTCTCAGTCGCCGGCCAGCGGCAGTATGACCCGGACGGTCCCCCGGTCGGGGGAGACCAGCAGGTCGCCGCCGGAGAGGCGCATGACCATCCTCAGCATGCCCAGCTCGGTGGCCCTGCTGAGGAAGCCCGAGTCCGCCTCCATCAGGAGGTCTGCGAATCCGGAAGGCTCCGGGGTGTCGCTGCCGAAGCCCAGGGTCACCGCCAGCAGCGGGCCCCCTCCCAGGCTCGAGACCGATTCGTCCCCTTGTGGGTGGGATTCCAGTGAGTCGAAATGTATGGAGAGAAAGCCGCGGGCGTGAGACAGCATCATCAGCCTCTCCACCAGGTCCAGCAGGGTATCGTACTGCCCCATGACCAGGGGAAGGCCCTCGCCCATGCTGATGTCCGGCGGACGGCTTCCCTTCCTGACGGCCCTCTTGACCAGGTCGTCGGCAAGCTCCTCCAGGCTCAGCGGCCTTCGGGGCTTTTGCCTCACGGCCTCGAACAGGGACATGTAGAAGATAACCCTCCCCATGCCGGCGAACTCGTAGATGGACGAGCTCACGGCGCTCTTGACGGGATCGTCCTTCTCCAGGACCCTGGCTATGGCGTTCAGGTTGGACTGCAGCGACGCGGAGAGCGTACCCAGCAGGGTCATGAGCCGGGAGCCCACTGCGTCTGCGCACCCGCTTCCCGGGGCTTCATCGCTCTCGTCGGCACAGTCGGTCCACTCCCAGTGCAGGACCTGCTCGGAGGCCTGGGAGCAGGTGAGCCTCCTGGCCACCAGGAATCGCTCCCCCCCATCCGCCGAAGAGCGATGCACGCCGCGCCCGGTCCTCCCCGCCAGCTCCATCACTTCCTCCAGGGCCTCCTGCGGGACATCCGGGAGTATCTCGGATATGCTGCCCGCCCTATCCCTGAGGTAGGAGAGGACGCGTCCCTGGAGGTCGGTGAAGAAGTGGCCCGTCTGCGCCTCCCTGTGGCTGAGCATCCTGCCCATCCTCCTGTAGGAGAGGCTCGAAAGAGCGGTGGCCGCGGCGGATACCAGCTCCCTGGCCTGGGTGGAGACCGTTCCTGCCTCCACCGTGCAGGAGCCCAGGTGCTGCTTCTTCCAGACGATGTCCAGCTCGGAGGCCTCTTCCCCGTCTTCCGACCTGCCCGAACTGGCACGCTCCGATACGGCACCCGTCACCAGCTCCACCCGGGTACGCGTTGCTTTCGTCATATCCACCAGGGTCTCCGAGAGGGTGTCCGCCACCACCTGGTCGTCCGCCGCGGTGAATATGCGGAGGATGGCCCTCTCCAGTTTCCGGTAGGCGTCACACGCCCTGTTCGCCTTCTCCAGAAGCGACCCGTCCTTCACCGGAACGCCGGAGACCACCAGCACCTGCTCCACGTTGACCCCCACCGGTGATTCCAGCAGGGCCACCTTCCACGCGTATCTCGAGGCGTCCCCGTCCCCGTCCAGCGACCATATCATGGGCAGGTCGGCCTCGTTGGCGCCCCCCATCCACTTGCGCACCTGCCCCAGTCCGCCCGCGGGCTGGAAGAGGGTGTCCACCGCGTTCTGCGGACTGGCGGTGGCCTTCTCCAGGCTGAGTCCGGTTGCATCGGCCATCGCCTCATTCCAGGCCAGCACCTTCATGTCGCCGCCGAAGAGGGCGAAGGGTATGGAGAGCTCCCCCGCCATGGCGGAAAGGAAGCTGCCGTGCCTGTCCACCAGGTACTCCAGGCGCTCCCTCTCCGAGCGTTCCTTCAGGGTCTGGAGGCGCAGGTAGAGAAGCCTCGCCGCCAGCCTGCCCATCTCGAAGAGGTCCCTTCCCCCGGCCTCCTCCTCAAAGGCCGCCAGCAGGAACCCGGAGGTGCTGGAGCCCTCTCCCACCGGAACAACCAGGTAGCTGCCCAGCCCGGCGCAGGCGCCTCCCATCTCGTCATCCCGCAGAAGAACGCCCTCCTCCGAGGTCCATACGCTGGAGGGGAGCCCCAGGTCGGCGAAGTCCTGGGGCGGCGGCTGGGGCCACTGGCCTGCGCTGCCGGCCAGGTTTGTCTTGGAGTAGGGGTCGTAGAGGTATACGGCCGTGGCGCTGGCGGCCAGGGCCCCCACGAGGGCCTCGGCGTAGGACTCGGCCATCTCGGCCACCGACCGCAGCCGGGAGGCCGCCACCAGCCGGCCTCCGGCCTCCAGTCTCTCATTGCAGAGCTGGAGGTTCCTCTCCGCCCTCACCGATGGAGTGATGTCCTCCAGTATTCCGACGCAGTAGGTCACACGCCCCTCCTCCGACATCAGGGGCTTGATTCGCTGCATCATCACGGCTGCGGAGCCGTCGGGGCGCCGGTACTCCACCACTCCCAGATCGGACTCGGCACCGTCGTGGCCGTTGAAGATCGCCTTGGAAGCCGACTCTATCCTGCGGAAGCTCTCCTCGGGCAGGACCTCGTAGAGGGGCATGCCCAGCAGGCTCTCGCTGGCCCCGAACAGCTTCCCGAAGGCGCGGTTGGAAACCAGAATCCGAAAGTCGGAGCCGAAGAGGACCAGACCCGAGCTGATGCTCTGGAAGTACGCCTGGTTCATCTTCCGGTTGGTGCGAAGGCGCTTCTCGGTCAGGTAGCTCTCGGTGGTATCGAGGAATGTTCCCACGGCGCCGCTGCTGGTCTGCGAGAACCTGGCCTCCACCCGCCTGTCCTGACCCGGCCGGCACTCCACCTTCATCTGTCTTCCCTGGAGGGTACGCGATATCACGGTGTCCCAGCTGTAGAGGAGGGGGGGTCTGAGGAGGTCCTCCAGCCGCTTGCCCACGGCGTAGTCCCTGGGAATGTGGAAGAGGTTCTCCATGGTGCGGTTCCAGATCCGGACCACGCCCTTTACGTCAAGGCCGGCCACTCCCGCGGCCAGGTCCTCCACCAGGGTTCCGCCCTCGCCCTTCCAGCCCTCCGAGGGGAAGAGCAGTATCTCCAGACCCTCGTCCGTGGGGCGGGCCGTACCGCAGGCCGACTCCCCCCGAAGAAGGGCTGGCTGGTCTGGATCTCCGTTCAGCAGCAGGTCCCGCACGTATTCCGGAAGAAGCGTCAGCGGCTCGGGGCTGTCCAGGAGGACGCGGCCCTCCACGCCGAGAAGCCCCTGGCAGTCACCGGCGGCGAAGACGAAGCCCTCGAGGGGTCGGAAGATCAGGCGAACCCAAGACTGCAGAGCCGATTCCTCCCTGTCTGTAGACTGACTCTCCCCGCTAGAGAAGCGTGCTGATCTCCACCGCCACTATCGTGCCGGAGTCGTAGACCTGATCGGCAGCCTCGCCGGGAAAGCTGCTTCCCTGGCGATCCTTCGACCGCCAGTCCAGGCAGAGGCCCACGTCCACGTCATGTACGTTGAGCATGCAGCCGAAGGAGAACCCCAGGGAAGTCCGGAAAGCGTCCGGGCTCTCCCGGAACGACATGCCGGTAAGCATGCTGATGCTGCTCCGCAGGGGTATCTGCATGTGGTACCGCCCCACGAAGACGTTTCGGGCCAGAGGCGAAAGCAGCTCGGCCTCGAAGCCCACCAGGGTATGGCCGATGCGCTCGGCCAGAATCTGGGCGGAGGCGGCCAGGCGGGTGGTGAAGCGGGACGTGCCCGAGATGTAGGCGGCGGACACCCGGCCCAGGCTCCCCCGGTAGCTCATGCCCACGTGGCCCGTGGGCCGGGCGTGGGTCCAGCTCCAGCTCTCCGTCCGCGCCAGGCTGTCGGGATCTTCCCTGGCCACTATTCTGTACTCGTAGTCCGCCCCGCCGAACACCAGGCCGGACCCGGCCCCCAGCCTGATGCCCAGGGGACCGTCGAAGCTGACGCCGGCGGCCGCCTCGTAGAGGGCCCCCGAGACCTCCAGCCTCTCCAGGCTGTCGGTGGCTCCCGGCTCGAAGGGATCCTCGGGCATCTCATGGTCCCCCTGGTAGGAGAAATCGCTTGCCCGGCCCACTGCCACCGCCGCATCCATGCCTCCGGAGAGAGCAAAGGTGCCGCCCAGGGACATGGACGTCGCCAGCCAGTCGGTTCGCCTGCTGGAGGTGGTGTCGCGGTGGACCTCCTCCTTCCAGGTGAGGAAGCCGCCGGTGGCGGTTATTCCGGTCCTCCCTCCCTCGGCCTCTATCCGGGCCGGATTCGCCAGGGCGGCCAGCGGACCGTCCACCACTGAGGTCCAGGAGCCGCTCTGCGCTATGGACTCGACGCCGTATCCGGGGACCAGGGTGCCCCTGGACTGGGAATCATGGAAGCCGTAGCCCCGGGCCCGGGGACACAGCGCGACGAGAGCGGCAAAAAGGAGATACAAGGGAAGTGGATGACTGCGGGTCCTGGACATCTTCGCCCCCATGGGTTAGGAAACTGCCTGACAAACCGAATCGGAATCTATCGATCTTCTATTATGGTAACAATCCCCTCCCGCAGGTAGACTGGCGGCAGCGGACAGAGGCCATGGAGGTGACCGATGGAGCGGACCCTTGTGATCATCAAGCCCAACGCGGTCCAGCGGGAGCTGGTGGGCCAGCTGATAAGCCGGTTCGAGAGACGCGGGCTGAAGATCACGGCCCTGAAGATGACGACGGTGGACCACGAGACAGCCTGCCGCCACTACCGGGAGCACGAGGGCAGGCCCTTCTTCGAGGACCTCATCTCCTTCATCACCAGCGCACCCTCGGTGATAATGGTGCTGGAGGGTGAGCGGGCGGTCTCCCTGGTGAGGCGGATGGTGGGCGACACGGATCCGGCAGAGGCCTCGCCGGGAACGATCAGGGGGGACTACGCCACCACGGTAGGGCACAACATGATCCACGCCTCCGACTCGCGCGAGTCCGCGGACCGGGAGATGGGGCTCTTCTTCGACCCCGGAGAGATTCAGACCTACACCCTGTCGGTCCGTCCCTGGCTCTAGCCCCGGCCTCCGGTCCAGGACAGCCCCACGCTGACTATGCTGGGCTTGTCGGAGACGTAGTAGCCGTTGGTGGGGTTGCGGAAGATGTCGGTCTCCCTCTCGTCCTTGCTCCATGAGTAGGCGAAGTCCAGGCTGACGCTGCCCAGCCCCAGGCTGCCGCCCAGGGAGAAGCCCAGCTTCTCGGACTCTTCCATCTCCGGCCTCTGGGTGACGAACAGCCCCAGGCGGAAGGTAAAGGAGGGGCTGGGCGAGTACTGGCCGAAAACCCTGCCGGTGTACTCGGTGTCACCCGAGGTGTTCGCCAGCTCCAGCTCCCCTCCGAAGGCTCCCAGGTTGGCGCTGCCTGTGTAGATCATGCCCCCCATGGCCAGCCTGTCGGCGTACCAGTCGGTCTCAGACGCGTAGCTGACCCCGATCCGGCTGAGGCCGAAGGGCACCATCAGCCCCAGATGGAAGCATCCGTCGGTGCCGAAGTCCCGATCCCAGGTGGAGTCGCTCTGGGTGCTCTCGATGTAGTCGGTGGTGGTGAAGGTGTAGCTTGCCGAGCCGAAGCGGATGCCTCCGGATGCCCCCAGGATCACGGGGCCGTACTTGTACGCCGAGCCCAGCGAGGCCTCCCACAGGCCGCCGGAGGACCGCTGGCTCTCCGAGGACGTGAGCAGGTCCTGCTCGAAGGGGTCCTCGTAGAAGTACCTTATGCCCTCGTAGGTGAAGTCCGATACCCTTGCCAGCCCCGCGGCTGCCGATATGCCCGGGGAGAGGTCCAGCTTGGCGGCCACGCAGAGGTTGGCCAGCGCCCCGTAGTTCCTGGTGTACCTGCCGGTGGTGTCCTCCATGAGCTCTCCCACCACCGCCCCGCCTCCAGAGACGTTGAGGACGCGTCCCGGCACCCTGTATATGTCCGCGGGGTTGAGGAAGACCGAGGCCGCATCGCCGAAGCCCACCGCCCTGGCGCCCACCAGGCTTACCGAAGCGGCATGGATCCCGGGCAGGACGGTGCCGTCGGCTTCGCTGTCGCCGTAGCCGAAGGCGAACGCCTGCACGGCAACCAGGAGCAGGACGGTGAGGGGCGAAAACCGGAATACTCTGTATGGACCCATCTCTCTTCCCTTCTGTGCGCGGCCGGGTATTCGGAAGCCTATGTACAGTGAATAGAATAAGAACGCGCCGACGCTGCCAGTCAAACGGCGAGGGGGGCCGGCGGCCCCCCTCGTCCCCTTGCCCCGTCTGCCGCGCTTCGACCCTAGAAGTTCTCCTTCACGTAGTCGTAGCCGGCCTGTACCGCCTTCTGGTTCAGGTCCACCAGCTTGGGCTTGTGGGCGAACAGCTCCGACATAAGCGCAACCACCTCATCTATGTCGTAGAGGCCGGTTACGGCTGTGAAGGCGCCCACTCCCACCATGCTCTGCACCCTGGTGTTGCCCAGGTCGTCGGCTATGCCGGTTATGGGGACGGCGAAGACCTTCGCGTCCTCCCTGGTGGGCTCCACCTCTATCAGGGTGCTGTTGTAGATGATGGCCCCGTTCTCCTGCAGGATCTTCTCGAACCGCTCCAGGCTGGGCCTGTTCATGGCGATGATCAGGTTGGGGTCCGTGGCCTCGGGAGCGCCGATCTGGTTCTCCTGGACCTTCACCGAGCAGTTCGCGGTTCCCCCCCGCATCTCCGGGCCGTAGGACGGGAGCCAGGATACGTTGTAGCCGTAGCGCATGCCCACCGTGGCTATGGCCTGGCCGGTGGACATCACTCCCTGGCCGCCGAAGCCGGATATGCGAATGGAGGGGTTCTCGAGACCGGGCTCGGGCTGTGGTCTCTCCAGGTCGGCTCTCTCCTCCTCCAGGACGCCCAGGGCCTCCAGGACCTTGTCCCGGTCGTGCACCGGGGTGGGTCTCTCTATGGTCCCGGCCTCGTCGGACACGTCCTTGTAGACCCCCAGAGGGAACACCTCCAGCATCTTCTCCCTGATCCACTCCTGGGCCTGCGGCGCGTCCGTCTTCCAGCCGCTGGGGCACATGCTGAGCACCTCGACGAAGGAGAATCCCTTCTTCTCCTTCGCGTTCTGAAGTGCCTTGCGGACCGCAGTGCGGGTCTTGCGGATGTTGGCGGAGTCGTGCAGCGATGTGCGGGTGACGTAGACCGGCGCGTGCAGCCCCGAGATCAGCTCGCTCATCAGCAGGGGATAGCCGTCGGTCTTGGCGTTGCGGCCGTAAGGCGTCGTGGTGGTCTTCTGGCCCTCCAGAGTGGTGGGGGCCATCTGGCCGCCGGTCATCCCGTAGATGGCGTTGTTAACGAAGAAGACGGCGATGTTCTCGCCGCGGTTGGCCGCCTGGAGGATGTTGTTGCCCCCGATGGCGGCCAGGTCGCCGTCGCCCTGGTAGCTTATCACCACGCTGTCGGGGTTGGCGCGGGAGACGGCCGTGGCCACCGCAGGGGCCCGTCCGTGGGCCACCTGGAAATGGCCGGTGTCGAAGTAGTAGTAGACGAACACGCTGCAGCCCACCGGGCTCATCATGATGGTGTTGTCCACTATCTCCAGGTCCTCCATGGCCTCGGCCACCAGCTTGTGCAGTATCCCGTGGCCGCAGCCGGGACAGTAGTGCGTGCGGTCCTTCTCGGCCCCGGGCTTGTGCTTGTAGACGTCCAGGAAGCCCCTGGGCTTTCTCAGTATCTTCTTGTCAGCCATGGCTACACCCCGTACAGGTCTTTGAACTTCGCGAGAAGCTCGGATGCGGAAGGAACGTTTCCACCCATGCGTCCGTGGAAGTCGGACCTCATCCTGCCGGCAAGGGCCAGGTTGACGTCGTCCACCATCTGCCCGTTGGACATCTCCACGGTGAGGATGCCCTTTACGCCCCTCTCGGGGAGCTCGGCTATTATCCTGCTGGGGAAGGGGAACAGGGTTATGGGACGCAGCAGGCCCAGCTTGATGCCCTGCTGGCGGGCCATGTCCACCGCGGTGCGGATGACCCGGCTGGCGCTGCCGTAGCCGATGCCCACGTACTCGGCATCGTCCATCATGTAGCGCTCCACCCGGACCTCGTTCTCCTCTATGGTCCGGTACTTCTCCTGCAGGTGCCTGTTCCACTCCTCCAGCTCGTCGTGGTCGAGGTAGATGGAGTTGATCAGGTTCTTGGTGTCGGGAGTCCCGTGCACGGCCCAGTCGCTCTTGTCCGGCAGCTCCGCCACCGGCTCGGGGACCTCAACCGCCTCCATCATCTGACCGATGACCCCGTCGGTGAGGACGAATGCCGGCGTGCGGTACCTGTCCGCCAGCTCGAAGGCCAGGATGGTGAGGTCACACATCTCCTGAGCGGAGTCCGGGGCCACCACTATGCTGCGGTAGTTGCCGTGACCTCCACCCTTCACCACCTGGTTGTAGTCCCCCTGCTCGGGGCCGATGTTGCCCAGGCCCGGGCCTCCGCGCATGATGTCCACGATCACGCAGGGGAGCTCACTTCCCGCACAGTAGGACAGCGCCTCCTGCTTGAGGCTGATCCCCGGCCCGGAGCTGGCCGTCATGACCCTCTTGCCCGAGCCCGAGGCGCCGTAGACCATGTTCATGGCCGCCACCTCGCTCTCGGCCTGCAGGAAGGTGCGGCCCAGCTTGGGCATCATCTCGGACGCCTTCTCGGCGATCTCGCTGGCCGGAGTTATCGGGTAGCCGTAGTAGGCCTCGCAGCCGGCTAGCACGGCGCCATAGACTGCGGCGTGGTTTCCCTTCATCAGCTTTCTGGCCATCCTAGCTCACCTCCCCGGCTTCGTAGCCCTTGAGGTAGACGGTAACCGCGCCCGGCTCCGGGCAGACGTAGAAGCAGAAGCCGCAGCCGATGCAGCCCTCTCCCTTGTACTGGGCGTAGTGATAGCCCTTAGAGTTGAGCTCCTCCGAGACCTCGAGGACCTGCTTGGGGCATGCTTTCACGCACAGGTGGCAGCCCTTGCACTCCTCGGAGTCGATCTCGGGGAACGGGTACTCGGGTGTACCGCTCACGTTGAACCTCCTCCATGGCAGTTTTCGATAGTGCGTTAATCATGGAAAATATGGCTTCCTATGATGGCAGGATGCCTGCGGGAAGTCAACGATTACGGGCCTGCGGGGGGGCAACTTGACCACCCCACCTCGGCACTTATGCTAACTACCTGCAGGAAGGAGTGTGAAGGAGCCCTTGCGCGGCCATGAGCGGCGGGACACCCGCCAGCGTATACTGGAGGCAGGCCTGGAGGAGCTCTCCGCCGCCGGCTACGCCTCCATATCCATGAGAAGGGTGGCGGAGTCGTGCGGAGTGACCAAGCCCACCCTCTACTACCACTTCGGCAGCAAGAAGGGGCTGTTCGACGCCATGCTGAAGCAGGTGATGTCCGAGCTGGAATCCCTGCTGCTGCGGGAGCTGGATTCCTCCATCAGCGTGAGGGAGGCTCTGGAGAGGCTGCTGGACGGCATACTCTACTCGGAGCATACCGGCACACGGGTGGCCAGGGTGAACCTGGCTTTCACCATGGACCCCGCGCTGCGGTCGATGTTCCCGTGGATGCGGGAGCGTATGGAGCATCTGCTGGGTCTGATCTCCGAGCTGCTGAGCCAGGGGAAGGAACGGGGCGAGCTCAGAGAGGGTTTGAATACGCGCCTGGCCTCTGAGGTGCTCATGTCCGTGGTCAGGACCTACCTCCTGGAGACGGCCCGGGACGATGTCTCCACGGCCCTGCCGTCCCGCCGGGAGGTGGCGGATATTCTATTCAGGGGCATAGGAAGCGGAAGGGAGGCCTAGCTTGAGGTCATTGGCAGCGGCCGTCATCATGGCGGCCTCATCCATTGCCGTCACCCTGGAGGGTGCGGTGGATACGGCACTCCAGCACCGCGGCGACGTGGCGGCGGCCCGGGCCGGCCTGCGCGGCGCGGAGTGGGAGGAGCGG
>JAWLEP010000050.1:0-16657 GCA_041686025.1 Candidatus Fermentibacteraceae bacterium | reverse complement strand
CGGTTGGCGGTTGACAGGGGAGCGTCGGGGGACAATAGATTGGGCTGCCTGAAGATGGGCCCCGCGCTGCCACTGCGCGGGGATGATGAGTCGTTCGCTGCGGCCCTGACGGCCGCAGCCCGACGGGGCCAGGGCGCCCTACGGACCGGGGACGACGGCGCGGCGGTCCCTCCGCCGTTCTGCCGCCTCTTCCGTTCCGGCGCCGCCCCGCAGGGAACGGAAGGAGACAATCGCTTGCGCAAGTACGAAACCGCTACGATCTGGAAGACCGGCATCTCCGAGGCCGACCTCGCCGAGGAGGAGAAGAAGCTGGTGGACGTGATCACGTCCAACGGCGGCAGCCACTCCGACACGGAGAAGTGGGGAGCGCGGGAGCTGGCCTACCCGATCAGAAAGGAGACCGAGGGAACCTACTGGTTCTTCCACTGGACCGGGGACGAGCAGGGCATCAACGCCATCGACCGCTACCTGAAGCTCAACGAGAGCTGCCTGCGGTTCCTGACGCTGCGCGTCGGCGAGGTGGACGAGCCGGTTGAGCCCCCTCCGTCAGAGGGAAAGACCGCCGAGAAGAAGGAAGAAGGAGAGGAAGAGTAGATGAACCTGCGAATGCCCTCGCTGAACAAGGTGCTCATCACCGGAAACCTGGTTGACGACCCGCGGACCAACATCCTCCAGAGCGGGACCAGCGTGGCGAACTTCCGCATCGCCAGCAGCAGGTCCTACCGCGGCCGGGACAACGAGTGGCACCAGAAGACGTGCTTCGTGGACGTGGTGGCCTGGCGAAAGACGGCCGAGCTGGTGAGCAGCAATCTCCACAAGGGCAGTCCCGTCCTCATAGAGGGCGAGCTGCAGACCAGCACCTGGCAGGCTCAGGACGGCTCCAACCGCAGCCGGGTGGAGATCCAGGCCAGAAGGGTCCAGTTCCTGGAGCGGCGGGGAGACTCCGGCCGCGACCAGAAGCCTTCCGCCGGCCAGCAGGGCCCCGACTACGGAAAGCAGGACCAGCCCGACCACGGGGACGAGGCCGGCGGAGAGTACGACGACATCCCGTTCTAGCCGGACGGGACAGCGGAATGGAACATCTGCCCCCGGAGGTCAACTACCTGGTCGTCTCCGGCAGTGTCCTGACCAGGAAGAGCCTGGAGAGGACCCGCAGCGGAGCATGGCTGCTGGAGCTGCAGCTGGAGAACGTGGTCACCACCGATCCGGCCCCCGGCAGGGAGCCGCGCGAGATCACCTCGGTGCTCGGGGTGGAGATGTGGGGAGACCTGGCCAGGAGCATGGACCGGAGGATTCAGGGGCACGCTCAGTTGCTGGTGGAGGGATACGCCGCCAGCAGGGCATTCGAGGACCGCACCGGTGTGGTCCACTACAGGATGGTGATCAAGGCAGCACGGGTTCAGGTGCTGGACGCGCCTGAATAGGAAAAGCGAAATAGAGAGGAATTCCTTTGGCAAGAAGGAAGAAGAAGAGAAAGGGAGCCAGGTCCGGCCGCAAGAAGAAGTGCAGGTTCTGCTCCCGGCCGGGTCTGGAGATCAACTACAAGGACCAGAAGCTGATGATGCGCTACATCTCCGACCGCGGCAAGATCGTGGCCAGGAGGGTATCGGGCAACTGCGCCAGACACCAGCGCGAGCTGGCCAAGGCCATTAAGATAGCCCGTTTCCTGGCGCTGGCCCCCTACGTCAGGGAGCACTACAGGTAGGAACTCCCATGGGACGGAGAGGCGGTACCTTGGCCGGAGCGGGCGCAGCGCCGCGCCCGGGGGACACCCTGGGCAAGATACTTGTGGGCTTCCTGCTGGCGGTGGTTGGCCTGCCGTTCCTGGGGGCTTCGGTGGTGGCGCTGCTGCTGCTGGAGAACCTGGGCCGCGGGCTGGCGGCCTGCGCCGTGGCCACGGCGGGGCTTCTGCTGCTGGCGGGGCCGCAGGCGGCGGCCATGACGGCCCTGGGCTCCTGCAGCCTGTTCCTGTCCCTCAGCAGGGGCAGGACGCTTACGGAGTCGGCGGCCGTATGCTCCGCAGCCATGATGGGCGGAGCCCTGCTGTTCTTCGCCAGCCCCGGGAGCGTTTTCATGTTCCCCTACGGGGAGCAGGGGCAGGTATGGCGCGAGATGCTGACCTCCATGGGCTTCTCCGCCGGGGAGGCGGCGGACGTGATAAGCGCCTCCTTCCGCATACTGCCGGGTGCGGCAGCGGTCTGGATATGCACCGGAGGCATACTGGCCACGGTCTTCCTGGCCAGGCTGGCGGACTCCCGGCGTCTGGAGCTGCCCCCCAGGGGCAGCCTCCGGCTGGGTCTGGCCCCGGCCTGGGCGGTGATCGCGGCCCTGGCCGCCAGGCTGCTTCCGGCAGCCCCGGGCGGACTGGGAGTGTGGGCCGACAACGTCCTGATCTTCATGGCCCTGCCCTACCTGGTTGTGGGGCTGGACATAGTCCTGGTGGGGGTGAGGGGCCTGGGAATGTCCCCGCTGCCCCTGGTGCTTCTGCTGGTGCTGCTTCCCCACGTGGGGGCGGCGTTGCTGGCCGTGGGGGGGCTGCTGGACACCTGGTTCGACTTCAGAGAGATGATAACTGCAAGGATTGCGAGGAAAAGAGATGAAGGTTCTTCTGATTAGGACCGTCCGCGACCTGGGCAAGGCGGGGGAGGTGGTGGACGTGGCTGCCGGCTATGCCCGCAACTACCTCTTCCCCAAGAAGCTGGCCACCAAGGCCACCAAGAGCGCAATGAAGAGCGCCGACATCTACCGCCAGAGGGCCGAGGAGGAGGAACGCGAGCTGGAGAGCGCGGCCTCCGTGCTGGCGGAGAAGATCTCGGGAGTGTCGGTCGCGTTCAACGAGACCGCCGACGAGAACGGCCACCTCTACGGAAGCGTCTCCGAGCGCGACATCGCCGCCGCCCTCTCGGAGAAGGGATTCGACATCGGACGCCGCCAGGTCCGCCTGCCCGACGGCCACCTGAAGCAGGTGGGAGAGCACGAGGTGGAGATCAACCTCCACGGCGAGATCTCCGGCAGGGTCAAGGTGGTTGTGGACACCGACTCTCCCCAGAAGGCCCCGGAGGAGGAGACGGAGTCAGCCGAGGAGACCGCCACCGATACGGAGCCGGCCGGGGAGAAAGAGGAGTAGCTTGCTTCTTCTGGCGGTGGAGTCCTCCTGCGACGATTCGGCGGTGGCCGTCCTGGACGGCTGCCGCCCCCTCTCCTCCGTGGTTTCCGGCCAGGCCGGCCACGGGGACTACGGGGGAGTGGTGCCGGAGATAGCATCCCGCATGCACCTCCGTACGCTGCCGGACCTGGTGGAGAGGGCGCTGGATGAAGCCGGCGTCGGGCTGGAGGAGGTAGAGGCCATGGCGGCCACCGCCGGGCCCGGTCTGGTGGGCTCGCTTCTGGTGGGTCTGTCCTGGACCAAGGCTGCGGCCTGGGCCCGAGGCGTACCCTTCCTGGCCATTAACCACCTGGCCGCCCACCTGTACGTACACTACTCCGGGAGAGCGGTGGAATTCCCCGCCGTGGCCCTGATCGCCTCCGGCGGACACACCAGCCTGATGAAGGTGCAGCGATGGGACCGGATGGAGCTCCTGGGCTCCACCCGGGATGACGCCGCCGGCGAGGCCTTCGACAAGGCGGCCAAGCTGCTGGGCCTGGGCTTCCCCGGAGGGGCGGAGCTGGAGGCCCTGGCCCGGAAGGGAGATCCGCATGCGGTGGACCTTCCCCGGCCGCTGTCCGACCCCGACCTGCCGGAGTTCAGCTTCAGCGGGCTGAAGACGGCGTTCAGGCTGAGCCTGGAGGCCGGGGCCGACCCCGCCGACCTGGCGGCGTCCTTCCAGCGGGCGGTCTGCGGGATACTGGCCTCGAAGACCCTTCGCCAGGCGGAGCGGGCGAAGGCGTCCACTGTGATGGCGGGCGGAGGGGTCACCGCCAACGGCCTGCTGCGGGAGATGCTCTCCCGGGGGGCCGCCGGGCAGGGCCTGGAGCTCCTGCTTCCGGGGCCGGGGCTGTCCACCGACAACGCCGTGATGGTGGGCAGGGCGGCGGCCGCCGTGCTGGACCGGGACCCGGGTGCCCGCTCGCCCCTGTCGGCCAACGCATTCGCCCGCTGGCCGGGGGGAGAGCTCACCGCCCTGGTCGATGGGGAGGCGGGCTGATGCCCTCCGAGCTCAGCCCGGGGGTGGACATGGTCAGCGTGCCCCGGTTCGAAGAGTCCCTGCGCAGGTATGGACACCGCCTGCTGCAGCGGCTCTTCACCCGTCGCGAGCTGGCCCATGCCCCGGAGGGCGGGCGGTCGCTGGCCGCCAGGTTCGCGGCCAAGGAGGCCTTCCTCAAGGCCATCGGCACCGGGCTGGCCCAGGGGGTGGGCTGGCACGACGTGGAGGTCCTCCGCGAGCCCGGCGGGCCTCCCAGGCTGGAGATTGGCGGAAGGGCGGCCGAGCTGCTGGCCGGCCGCAGCGCGAAGGTCAGCCTGTCGCACACCGACGAGCTTGCCGCCGCATTCGTGATCGTAGGGGGAGAAGAGAGATGAGCTATTGGGTAACACCTTCGGAGATGGCCGATTACGACAGGCAGACCATCGCTAGGGGCACCCCCGGCGACCAGCTGATGGAGCGGGCGGGCCGGTTCGCGGCCAACCTGGCCATGAGGATGGTGCCGCAGCAGAGCAGTCGGGTGGAGGTCTGGGCCGGCCCGGGCAACAACGGCGGCGACGGCTTCGTACTGGCCCGGCACATGGCCGCCGCCGGCTACGAGGTGGTGGTGGTGCTGGCGGCCACAGACTACGAGAAGCTCTCCAAGGACTGCCTGCGCAACCTTACCAGGTTCCGCGACGCCGACGGGACCATACTGGGGATGAACCGCCTCGAGGACCTGGAGGACAGCCGTCCCGCCCTGGCGGTGGACGCCATGCTGGGCACCGGTTTCCACGGCTCGCTGCGGGGCTCGATTGCCGCCTGCGTCAACATCCTAAGGCACCGCAACTGCCCCATCCTCGCCCTGGACTCCCCCACCGGGGTCAACGGGGCCACCGGCGAGGTGGATCCCATGGCTCCCCGGGCCGACGTAACCGTCAGCTTCGCCGCCCCCAAGAAGGGGCTGCTGATACCTCCTGGATGCGGACACGCCGGGGCCATATTCACAGCCCCCATCGGGGTTACCGTTCCCGGGACACCCGACAGGGTCGCCCTGGACCTGCAGGGGGTGAGGGCCCTTCTGCCGGAGGTGCCGGTGGACGCCCACAAGGGCAGCAACGGCAGGCTTCTGCTGCTGGGAGGGGCGGAGAGCATGCCCGGCGCCCCACAGCTGATGGCCCTGGGAGCGCTGAGGTCAGGCGTGGGGCTGGTCCACCTCTACGTTCCCTATCCCGCCGCCCCGGCCGTGAGCGGGCGGATCCCGGAGGCCCTCTGCTCCTACTTCCTGCCCGGGGACGTCACCAGCCTTCCGGACCCCTCCGGCTTCGGGGCCGCCGCCGTGGGACCCGGGATGGGTGCGGAGGAGCCCACCGAGAAGGTGGTCTCCTACATCGTCCGCAACTGGAGCATCCCCCTGGTCCTGGACGCAGACGCCCTGAACGTCCTGGGCGGACACCTGGACTCTCTGGCCGAGTACCCGGGCCACTGCGTGCTCACCCCTCACCCCGGTGAGCTCCGCAGGCTCACCAAGGTGGGCGATGACGCGGGCTCTCCGGAGGAGAGGCTGGAGGCCCGGTGGGACGCGGCGGGCCTCCTGGCGCGGAGGCTGGGCGCGGCCATCCTGGTCAAGGGAAGGCCCACCATGGTGGTGACGCCCGAGGGCGGCAGAACGCTGGTCCCCGCCGGCGGCCGCGCGCTGGCCACCGGGGGCAGCGGGGACGTGCTCACGGGCATAATCGCCTCCCTGCTGGCCCAGGGCCTGGAGCCCGGCCCGGCCGCTTCCGCCGGGGCCTACCTGCACGGCCTCAGCGGCGAGATACTGGCGGCGGAGGGATCCTTCCGCTCGGTGCTCCCCTCGGAGGTGGCCGCCGGCCTGCGCCGGGCCCTGGCATTGACCGAGAGCGACGACCTGGACACCCTGTTGAGACTTGAAGGGAGATGGAATGGCAGGCTCTGGCATATCCCGTGAGGAGGCCCTGGAGCTTCTGAAGGAGAACCTCTCCAACGTGAACCTGAGACGTCACTGCCTGGCCACGGAGGCCATAATGAGGGCCCTGGCGGCGGACCGCGGCGAGGACGGGGACCTGTGGGGAATCGCCGGCCTGCTGCACGACCTCGACTACGAGGAGACCGAGGACGACCCCGCCCGCCACGGCCTTAGGTCCGCGGAGATGCTGGAGGACAGGCTCCCCGAGGAGGCGCTTCACGCCATCCGCGCCCACAATGCCATGCACACGGGGGTGGAGAGGAAGAGCGACCTCGACCATCTCCTGGCGGCGGCGGAGTCCCTCACCGGTCTGATCACGGCCACCGCCCTGGTGTACCCCGGGCGCTGTCTGGAGCCGGTGAAGGTCAGGTCCGTCACCAAGAGGATGGGCAAGTCAGGGTTTGCCAGATCGGTCAACCGTGATAACATTAGGGAGTGCTCGGAAGCAGGATACGACCTCAGGGCATTCGTCGACATCTCGCTGAAAGCAATGAAGTCCATCGCCCCGCAGCTGGGGCTGTGAGGGCTGCCAACGTACTCGGAAGGGCCGGTGAGAGAGAAGTGAAGACGGTTATGGAGCGTCTGGGCGATCTCAGACTGCAGGTTGCGCTGCGCTCGTTCGGAAGGAGCGGCAGCGGCTACGCCTCCTACGAGACGGGCCGGGAGCCGCGGAGCGCCAAGGACAAGGTGGAACAGGCGGCCAGGCTCTTCGGACTGACCGGACGGGGGCAGAGCGTATCGCTGCGGATACCGGCCGACATCCGCCGCGAGGACGAGGCCGAGAGCCTCGGCAAGCTGATCGGGGAGAAAGGGCTCAGCGCCGCCTCCGTCTACGCCGACATCTTCGTGCCCCGCAAGAGCGGAGTGCTGGACGACCGGCTGATGTACGGCACGCTGTGCTCCCCCTACGCCGAGATCCGGGTGGCCTGCATCAACTACGCCAACCAGGTGATGGAGCTGATGCGCAGGATCGGCTGCCGCCAGGTGGTCCTCTGGATTCCCGACGGAATCGACACCCCCGGCCAGAACAGCCTGCCGGACATGATGGAGCGGATACTCAGCGGGCTGCGCCAGATCGGGATGAAGGTACGCAAGAGCGAGAGCATGATGCTGGAGTTCAGACCCTACGATCCCAGCTTCTGCTCCACCGCGGTCCCCGACTGGGGCACGGCCGCCTGGCTCTGCCGCGAGACCGACCCCTCCTTCCGGGTCCTGCTGGACTTCGCCAGCCTGCTTCCGGGGGAGAGCCTCAACAGCGTGATCACCGCCATGCTGCACCAGAAGGTCCTGGGCGCGGTACGCCTGTCGGACAACCGCCTCTCCCAGGGCAAGCTGCCTCCGGGCTCGCTGAACTCCGGAAGGCTCTTCCGGTTCTTCCTGAACCTGCTGGCGGCCGAGAGGGCGGGCCTGGTCAAGGTGGCCCACCTGCCCATGGAGCTGGACATAGCCACCAGGGTGGGGGACCCCTTCGAGGGGTTGCTTCAGTCGGTGGCCAACATCGAGATGGCCTTCGCCCGGGCGCTGGTGGTGAACCCCGAGGAGCTGAAGGAGGCCCGGAACGCCCCCGATCCCATGAAGGCGGAGAGGATCCTTCGCGACGCCTTCATGACCGACGTGCGCCCCGTCCTGCGGGCGTGGCGGGAGGAGAAAGGCCTTCCCGCCGATCCCCTGGACGCCGCCAGGGGCTGAGGCACCGGCGGAGAACGGAGGGGGAGCGGCGGCCGCCGCTCCCCTTCTGTTACGGAGTCCCCGGCAATCAGCCGGCCAGCCTCCGGCCCTCCTCGAAGGCCTTCCGGTTCACCTCCAGAGCCTTCTCCGGCAGACGCTCCTCCACGGCGGCCGACCACGCCTCCGCCGGCAGCTCCAGCCTGCTGGCCAGCGCCCCCAGCATCACCGTGTTCACCACCTTCATGTTGCCCAGCTCCTCGGCCACGTCGAAGGCGGGGATCAGGGAGTAGGGAGCGCCGCAGTCCTCCAGCATGGAGTCGGTGTCCGGGTACTCGGCCCGGCCGATGTTCACCGTGAGAGGGTTTATCTCCAGGTCGCAGACCAGCATGCGCCCCTCCGGCCCCAGGAAGTGCATCCAGCGCAGAGCCTCCAGCTTCTCCATGGCCAGTATTACGTCCGCCGTCCCCCGCTCTATCAGCGGGCTGTATACCTTCTCTCCGTAGCGGACGTGGCTGGTGACGCTTCCGCCCCGCTGGGCCATGCCGTGGACCTCGCTCTTCTTGACGTCGAAGCCGGCGGCCTGTGCAGCGGAGCTGAGCACCTCGCTGGCGGTGAGTATGCCCTGGCCGCCGGTTCCGCAGATCAGCACGTTGGTTACCCTTGCAGCCATGTCAGCTCTCCCCCATGTCCTTGGAAAGGGCCCCGGTGGGACATACCTGCACGCAGAGGTTGCAGTTGGGCCAGCATAGCATGGAGTTTATCCGCGGATGGCCCTCCTCCCCGTCCCAGCTTATGGCCGGGCAGCCCAGGTTCATGCACATCCGGCAGCTCACGCAGGTGTCCGGGTCCAGCTCCGCCACCGCCCGGCGCTTCGGGCGGTAGGTCATTATGCAGGGCCTGCGGGTGATGATCACCGACAGCTCCTCACGCGCCCGCTCCTCCCGCAGCACCTTCTCCATCTCCTCGAGGTCGTGCGGGTCCACCACCCGGACGTTCTTCACACCGCAGGCGCGGCACAGCTCCTTCAGGTCCAGCCTGGGGGCCGGCTCGCCACGGAGGCTCTTTCCCGTGGTGGGGTTCTCCTGGCCGCCGGTCATGGCGGTGACGCTGTTGTCCATGATCATCACAGTGCCGGTGTTGCCGTTGTAGACCATGTCGATCAGGCCCGTGATGCCGGAATGGACGAAGGTGGACTCGCCGATGGCGGCCACCAGCCTCTTCATCTCCTCCCGGCCCGTTGCCTTCTCTATGCCGCTGAGGACGCCTATGGCCGCCCCCATGCAGACCGTGGTCTCCAGGGCGCTGTGCGGGGGCATCAGACCCAGCGTGTAGCAGCCGATGTCCCCGGTGGAGCTGCCCTTCAGCTTGCTGAGGCAGTAGAAGGCTCCCCGGTGCGGACAGCCCGGGCAGAGGGCCGGCGGCCGGGCCGGCAGCTCCAGCTCCCCGTAGGCCAGAGAGGTGTCCGCGTCGGGGTCCAGGGCGCCTCTGACCAGCTCGGGGCTCAGCTCTCCCTCGATGGGCACCCGGTCCTTGCCGGTGACGTCCACCAGCAGCCGGGCCCGAATCCTCTCCTCCAGGTATGGCTCGTTCTCCTCGCACACCATCACCCGGTCCACCATCCCCACAAACTTCTCTATAAGCTTCCACGGCAGGGGGTTGGTCATCCCCAGCTTGAGCAAGGAAGCCTCCGGGAAGGTCTCCTTCACGTACTGGTAGGAGATGCCGCTGGTGATGATGCCCAGCGACCTATCGCCCTCCTCGATGCGGTTGAGGGGGCTCTCCGCCCCGTACTTCTCCAGCGCCAGGAGCCGCTTCTCCACCCGGGAGTGCATCTTGCGGGCGTTGGCCGGTATGGGCACCCGCTTGGCGATGTCGGGCTGGTAGCCCTTTACCTCCACCTCCGTGCGGGGGCCGGCCTGCACCAGGCTCTTGGAGTGGCTTATCCTGGTGGTGAGACGCAGCATCACGGGCGTGTCGAACTCCTCGGAGATCCGCAGCGCCTCTCCCACCATGTCCTTGGCCTCCTGGCTGTCGGAGGGCTCCAGCATGGCCACCTTGGAGGCCCTGGCCATCAGCCGGTTGTCCTGCTCGTTCTGGGAGGAGTGCATGCCGGGGTCGTCGGCAGACACGATCACGATCCCCCCGGTGGAGCCTATGTAGCTGAGGGTGAACAGGGGGTCGGCGGCCACGTTCAGGCCCACGTGCTTCATGGCCGTGAGCACCCGGGCCCCGCCGAAGGAGGCCCCGGCGATGGTCTCCATTCCCACCTTCTCGTTGGGCGCCCACTGGGCGTCTATCTCCGGGTACTCCTCTCCTATGGCCTCCAGAATCTCGGTGGAGGGGGTCCCGGGATAGGCGGCCGCGAAGTGCACCCCGCTCTCCCAGGCGCCCCGGGCCACCGCCTCGTTGCCGGAGAGAAAGAGCACTCCGGAATCGGTCTCGTTAAGCTTTCTGCTCATCATTGCCTTTCGTGTAGGTTACGCTTCCGCGGCGGGGATCAGGCGTATTCCTTTACCTCCTCCACTCCGTCGAAGACCCGGAGGACGCCGCGCACCAGCGCCTCCAGCTCGCACTCGCCGGGGAAGACCGAAAGCTCGGCCAGGAAGGAGAGCCTCTCCCGAAGCCTCTCCACCAGCCACTGGTTGTGGGCCATCCCGCCGGTTACTACCACCCGGTCCACGTCTCCGGACAGGGCCGCGGCCATTGCTCCGGCCTCCTTGGCCATCTGGTAGGCCATGGCCCGCAGGACCACGCCCACCTCCCCGTCGCCCTCGCGCATTCTGTCTATGGCCTCTCCCACGTGGTCGGTGCCGGTGTAGGCGTAGAGGCCCCCTTCCTTGAGGAACATCCTCTTCAGCTGCGGCCAGTCGTACTCCCCCGAGAGGCAGAGCTTTATGAGGCCGGTCGTGGGAAGGGTACCCACCCTCTGGGAGCTGAAGGGGCCGCCGTCGTTGGCGTTGTTGGTGTCTATCATCCTGCCCCGGCGTATGGCATTCACCGAGATGCCGCTGCCCAGGTGGAGCACCACCAGGTTCAGCCTGTCCAGCGGCACCCCCAGGCTCTCGGCGGTCTTGTAGGCCACCATGCGGATGTTCAGGGCATGGCTCAGGCTCACCCGGGGAAGCCGCGGGTGGCCGGAGAGCCTGGCCTCTGGGATGAACTCGTCCACGCACACCGGGTCCACGAAGAAGGCGGGGACGTCGGCCGTCTCCCCCAGGGACCTGGCCAGCGGGGCTCCCAGGTTGGAGGGATGGTCCGCCTGCAGCGTGGAGCCGTCGCGTATGTCTTCGAGCAGCCTGTCGTTCACGGGGTAGGTCCCGCTGGAGAGGGGTTTGAAGGTCCCCCCCCGGCCCACCACAGCCGACATCGCGGCAACGGTGAGATCGTGCTCCGCCAGGGCCTGCAGCACCACGTCACGGCGCAGGGGAAGCTGGTCGAGGGTGGTTTCCAGCTCCGCCAGCTCCTCCGGCAGGTGCCTTACGTTCTCCTCGAACAGCTCCTCGGTCTCCCGGTACACGCCGAGCTTGGTGGATGTGCCCCCGGGGTTCACCGCCAGGATCAGCCTGCCGTCGCTCATGAGACGCTCCCTCCACCGACCACCACGCCCAGGGCCAGGGAGTTCACCTTGGTGGCGGGCTTGTCGGACCGGGAGAGCATCACCACCGGCGCCGCGGCCCCGGCTATGAGCCCCCCCACCTCCGCCGCGGTCATGTACATGAAGCCCTTGGCGAAGATGTTGCCGCAGGCTATGTCGGGGGTCACCAGCACGTTGGCCCTGCCGGGAACCGGCCCCTCCATGCCCTTGATCTCCGCCGCCTCCGGGTCCATGGCCCCGTCCACGGCTATGGGGCCGCAGACGTCCATGCCCTCGATGCCCCTCTCGACCAGCTTCCCGAAGAGGACGGTCTCCGGCATCTTCTCGCTGACCACCTCCTTGGCCGCCAGCAGGGCCACCCGGGCCCGGTCGGCGCCCAGGGCGCGCACCACAGAGGCACCGTTCTTCGCTATCTCCACCAGCTCGTCCAGGCCGGGACGGATGTTCATGCCTCCGTCGGTTATGGCCACCAGGCGGTCCTGAAGGGGGACGTGCACCACGGCCACGTGGCTGAGTATGCCTCCCGAACGCAGCCCCACCTCCCTGTCCAGCACGGCCTTCAGGAAGGTGGAGGTCTGAAGCATTCCCTTCATCAGCACCGTAGCCTCCCCGGAGCTGACCAGCCTCACGGCCTCCATGGCGGCGGCGGTCTCGTCGGGGCTGTCCACCAGCTCTATGTCATCCGGCAGCGGCCGGTCCATTCCGGACAGGGTGCTCTCCACCAGGGAGACCGGCCCCACCACCACCGACGAGGCCAGACCCCGCTCGGCGGCGTCCATGAGGGCGCGGATGGAGGCTTCGTCATGGCCCATGGGTATGGCCACCCTGGCGTCGGCGGTGACCCTGGCGGCCTCGCGTATCTCTGCAAAGCTGCTGTACAAATCCACTCCTTCCCGGCTGAAGGCGCTGCGGGCGCGCCCGCACGTCCATTGGCTGGATTGCTATTATGTGCGGCGGCGGTACATAGTACCAGGGTACTCGGGAACCATGGAGGTGCTATGACCAATGGCCTGACCGCGCTGCTTTCCGGCGCCACCCATCTGATACTGGATTTCGACGGGGTGGTGGCCGACAGCGAGCCCCTCTTCCGCCGCAGCTGGAACCACGCCCTCTCCTCGGTGGGACACCGCGTCTCCGAGGAGGACTACTGGCTGCACTGGTCCAGCCTGGGGGAGGGCCTGGAGGGTGAGCTGTCCCGAAGCGGCCTGGAGCTTTCCGAGGCCCGGCGGGAACGGCTCCGGGCCATGCAGCGGGAGGCCTACGCCGGCTACTGCCGGCAGGGCCTGGTGCCCCTGGCCCGCGGGGCCCGCGAGCTGCTGGGGCTTCTTGAGGAGGGCGGCTGCGGCCTGCGGGGATGGGCCATAGCCTCCAACACGGACAGCCGGCTGGTGGAGGAGGTTCTGAGGAGGGCAGAGGCTCCTTTGCCGCCGCTTCTTGTTGGTGGAGAAGGACTTAACAGGAAACCTGCCCCGGACATATTCCTGAGGGCGTCGGAGCTTCTGGAGGCGGAGCCCGCCCGCTGCCTGGTGGTGGAGGACAGCGTCAAGGGGATAAGGGCCGCCCTTGCCGGAGGCTTCCCCGTGGTCCGGGTCCTCAACCCCCAGAACCGCTCCCACGGGGCCCCCGCCATGCTGCACCTGGAGGGGCTGGCTCCACTGTCCCGGGCCCTGACCGAACGGAGGCACGACGGAGATGCTTGACTGGATAGTCCAGGCGGAGCTGACATTCGGACCCCTGTTCCTGCTGCTGGCGGGACTGGCGCTCCTGCTCTGGGGGCGCAGGCTGTTCTGGGCCATGGTGGCCCTGGCCGGATTCATGGTGGGCTGGATGTACGGCGGCCCCCTGGCCGCGGAGCTCACCGACTCCCCGGACGTCGTACGGTGGGCGCCCCTGGCCCTGGGACTGGTGATGGCAGTGGTCTCGGGTCTGCTGCTGAAGGTCTCCATCTTCCTGGGCGGCGTAGTTCTGGGCTGGTTTCTCTGCGCCGAGCTGGCCCCGGAGTCGGCGCTGCTGGCCAGGGCGGCGGTGGCCCTTCTCTCCGGGGGCCTTCTTCTGGCCAGCCGGCGGATCGTCATCGTGGTCCTGTCCTGCATCGCCGGGTCCAGGATGGCGGTGCTGGGAGGCATATCCCTGCTGGCCTGGGCGGGGGTGGGGGTGGGCAGCACGGCGGCATCCCTGGCAACGGTGGCTGCCGCGGTTGCCGGCATCGTATACCAGCTGCGGTCTCCGAAGCGGTCCTAGGCGCGCCGCTTCTTGTCTTCCCCGGCTGCATTGGGCATAATCCGCGGGTGCTCGAATACCGCTTCCCCTGCCGGAGAGGTCCATGGAAAGGCTAGTTGACTACCTGTACGTGGCCGTTGTCATAGCCGTCCTCTGGGGCCTTTTCAGGCTGGCCCGCACCCTCACCGGCCGCTACCTGAGCAGGCTGGAGTCTGCCAAGAGAGAGGCGGGCTCGGCCCTCAGCAGCGACGAGGTCCTCAGCCGCGGCTTCACCGTGCTGCTGGCGGGGCTGGTCGCCATGCCCGCGGCCACCGCGGCCCTGGCCCTGTTCTCCAGCCGCAAGTTGCCGGGAGGCATATACCTGCACCTGCTGATGGTGGCCGTCTCCGTGGTGGTCTTCAGCGTGGTGGAAGACCTTTTCAGGCTCTACAAGTCCTACCCCCGGGACCCGGAGTGGACGGTGGGACGGCACCTGGCCCGCACGGGGCCTGCGGTGGCGGCGTTCTGGGCCACCGGCTGCCTGCTTCTCAGTCCCCTCTTCTACTCGGGGCTGTCGCTGCTGCTTCTGCTCTTCTACCTCTACGCTCTCTGGTGCCGGGAAGACGGGGAGGCCGCCGGGGAAGGGAAGAGCGGTTGATGACGCCCCCCCGGGTCGACATCCTCCACGCCATCACCAAGATGGCGGTGGGCGGCGCCCAGATGAACACACTGATCACCTGCCGGGAGTCCGCCGACCGCGGGCTGTCCTCGGCCGTGGTCAGCGGCCCCGACATGCCCTCCGAGGGAAACCTGATGGGCCTCGCCCGGGAATGGGGAGTACCGGTATCTGTAGCTCCGCACCTGAGGAGGGAGATCTCGCCGGTGGCGGATCTGCTGGCCCTGCGCGAGCTCCGCCGGGCGATCCGGGACAGCGGGTGCGGCATAGTCCACACTCACAGCGCCAAGACCAGGGTTCTGGCCCGGCTGGCCTGCCGGAGGATGCCGGGGGTAAAGGTGGTGCAGACGGCCCACGGCTGGCCCTTCTACCGGGGGCAGTCTCCGATTCTCGGCCTGGCCTACAGGACCTTCGAGAAGGCCTGCTTCGGCCGGGCCGACGCCAGCATCGTGGTCACGCCCAGAGACGCCGAGAAGGCCCAGCGGGCGGGCATCGCCGACAGCGGGGAGTTCCTGCTGATCCGCAGCGGGGTCGAGTTCGGCCCCTTCCGGGAGAGCAGGGGCATGCGCTCCCGGGCCAGGGAGCTGATGGACCTCCCCCATGACGTCCCGGTGGTGGGCTCGACGATGCGCATATGCGCCCAGAAGGCTCCCGACCTGATGGTGGAGGTGGCGGAGAGGGTCGTGCGGCAGAGGCCGGACACGGTCTTTGTCATCGTCGGGGACGGTCCGCTGATGCCGGCCATGGAGGGCTGGATAGCCAGCCGCGGCCTGGAGGGCTCCTTCCGCATGCTGGGAAGCCGGTCCGATGTTCATATGCTCCTGCCGGGCCTGGACGTCTTCCTGCTGACCTCGCGGCACGAGGGCCTTCCCCGGGCGCTTCTGGAGGCCCTGGCCGCCGGCGTTCCCGCCGTGGCCACCAAGGTGGGGGGAGTGGGCGAGCTCCTGGACTCCCGCCGTCACGGTCTCAGCTGTCCCCCGGACGACGCCGCCTGCCTGGCTTCCGCAACGGTTCGGCTCATCGACAGCCCCGTACTCAGGCGGTCGCTGTTGGAGGACGTGGACAGCAGCCTGGAGCCCTTCAGCGCCTCCGCCATGGTGGAGAGGCTGCACCGTCTGTACCTCGAGCTTCTGGAGACACGATGAGGATCTCATTTCTCTGCGACGACGAGCCATTCCACATACCCGGGACCGTCTACACGGTGATGAAGGCCAGGCCCCACCACGACTACACGGTGATCTCCGTGCCCGGCCACGGCTCCTTCAGCAAGCTGGGAACCAACTTCAAGCGCTACCTCGGCCTCTACGGCCCCCTGGGCTTCCCCCTGCGGGCCATCCAGTTCCTGGCCCTGAAATTGGCCGCCACCATCCATCTGCCCACCCCCAAGCCGCACTCCCTGCGGCAGGCGGCAGCCAGAACCTCTGTCAGGTACCTGACCCTGGAGAGCATCAACTCCAAGTCCGGAAGGAAGATACTGCGCAACCTGAAGCCCGACGTCTTCTTCTCCATAGCCTGTCCGCAGATACTGAAGTCCCGGACCCTGGAAATACCCAGGCTCGGCGTCTACAACATCCATACCTCGCTGCTGCCGGAGAACAGGGGCATGCTGCCCTCCTTCTGGACCCTGTACGAGGACCGGGGAAAGACGGGTGTTACGCTGCACAGGATGAACGAGCAGCTGGATGCGGGCCCCATTCTCCTTCAGAAGCCCATCCCCGCCAGGATCTCCGACACCTCCCTCCACCAGCTCATCGCCAGGGGCAAGGAGACGGCGGCCGAGCTGCTGATCCACGCGGTGGACATCATGGAGTCGGGGGAGATAGAGCTCATTCCCAACGACCCCGAGAAGGCCACCACCAACACCTTCCCCGAGCGCCGGGACGTGATGGAGTTCCGCAGGCGCGGCGGCAGAATATGGTAGAGAGACGGCCAGAGGCCGCCTTCTCCTTCGACGTGGAGGAGTGGTTCCAGACACAGGCCGCCGGCCACGCCTATCCGCCGGGGCAATGGAACGAGATGGAGAGCCGGCTGGAGGAGCCCATGGACTACCTCCTCTCCACGCTCTCGCGCTTCGGCTGCCGGGCCACATTCTTCTTCCTGGGCTGGATAGTGGAGAGGATGCCGGCCCTGGCGGACAGGGTCCTGCAGGAGGGGCACGAGGTAGCCTCGCACGGCTACGCCCACGGGGAGATAACGTTCCAGGACCGCAGCAGCTTCGCCCACGACCTCCACCGGGCGGAGGAGGTCTTCCGGGCCGCGGGCCTTCCGTCGCCGCGGGGATACAGGGCACCCAGCTTCACCATCGTCCCGGAGACCACCTGGGCCCTGAGGGAGCTCTCCGCCCGCGGCTACGGCTACGACAGCAGCGTCTACCCCATGTTCCGGCACAGGTACGGCTTCCCCCGCACCCC
>JAWLEP010000049.1:0-17453 GCA_041686025.1 Candidatus Fermentibacteraceae bacterium | reverse complement strand
GAGAGGGTGAGGGGGAGGCAGCGGACGCCCAGGTGGGGGGCCAGCTGCCGGGCCAGGGCCTCCCGGTGCGAGGGCCCGCGGCAGAGCAGCTGGGCGGTGCCGTCGCCGCCTGAGCCCACGCCCTTGCCGCCCCAGGCGTGGCGCTGCACCGCCGGGTGGCGGAGGACGGCGTGCAGCCGGGGTGCTGCCAGCTGGGAGGGGCACACCGGAGCCAGGCGGCGGTCGAACTCCATCTGGGCCCTCCGCATCAGCCCGCCCAGGGTTTCCATGTCGCCGGCCTCCAGCGCCTGCCGCGCCCTGGCGGTGATGGACAGGTTGAGAGGCCCCAGGGCATCCCGCACTTCGCGGTCTCCGGCTGCGAACGCGCCGTTGAGGTCCGCCAGTATCCGGCGGGTGTCCTTGCCCACCCCCAGGTCCACAACCAGCAGGTGCACGGGGGATCCGGGATCCACCTCCTCCAGGGACATGGACTCCCCGTCGAAGCGCAGGTCGGTCACCGCCCTGCCCACTGCGCAGACCTGGTCCATCCTCCCGCACTCCGACCCTGTCAGCAGCTCGCCGCGGTAGGCCAGGTCCATCTCCTCCTCTACGGAGAGTCCCAGGCCGTGAACCCGGCTGAAGGCCCTGGCGGTGAGAACGCACACCGCAGCCGAGGAGGAAAGTCCCTTGCGCAGAGGCAGGTCGCGCCGGAAGACGTCCAGGCTGAGGCCGATCCCCGGAAATCTCTCCAGCACCACCGCCGCCGTCCCCGCCGCGTAGGCGTTGAAGTCGGCTTCCGCGGCAACCCGGCGCAGAGCTGCGGGGTCTGCCGGATGGCTGTGCAGGGGGGAGTGCGCACCGTCGGGTCCCACCTGGCCGATCTCGAAGACGCCGTCGGCCGGTCGGGCCCTTCCCCACAGGCCCTGGTCGGTGCCCGCAACCAGGCACCTCCCCACCGGAAGAGAAGGGTCGCTGCTGCGATAGCTTCCCGCCCAGTCGGAGTGCTCTCCGAAGAGGCACAGCCTTCCCGGGACGAAGAGCTCCACATCACCCATGCGAACCACCTTCCGAAGCGGGAGTGAGGATCGAAGATACAGGCACTGCCGAATCGGGGAAAGCCCCATGTACCGCGGCGGCAACATGAGGTAATTAGCCATATGAGGCTTCGTTGCGGACCGTCCCGCAGGCGAGGGGTGATAGAGGTTTCTGCCAAACGGAAAGGAACGATATGTCGGTAGCCAAGGTAACAGAGATCAGCTCCAGCTCCACTGAGGGATTCGAGGACGCCATCAGGAAGGGCATCGAGAGGGCGGGAAAGACCCTCAACAACATCCAGGGAGCCTGGATCAAGGAGTTCAACGTTGACATCGACGGAAACAGCGTTTCCCGTTTCCGGGTGGACATGAAGGTGACCTTCGTTCTGGACGAGTAGTCCGGCATGACGGGCCGGGGCACCCCGTCCCGGCCCGTCCCCGCCCGGACGGGAAGAGGACGATGCCGCTGAGGCTTGTTCAATTCAGATACGGCAGGACCAACCTGGCATACCTTCTCTGCGGCGAAAGGGAAGCCGCCGCCGTTGACGGCGGGGCGGTGCCCGAGATACTGCAGACCCTCGAGGATGAGGGCCTGGAGCTCGCGCTGGTCCTGAACACCCACTCCCATTCCGACCACACGTGCGGCAACGAACGGCTCCTGGAGGAGACGGACGCCCGCCGCATGTCCTCCGTAGACCTCGTTCAGAGCGGAAGCATCGAGGTGGACGGCCAGGCCGTCTCCATCATGCACACCCCGGGCCACACCCGAGACTCGGTGTGCCTGAAGACCGGCGACTTCCTCCTCACCGGTGACACCCTTTTCTGCGGTAAGGTGGGACGCTGCTTCAGCGGCGACGTGGAGGGGTTCTACCGTTCCATCCGACGCATCGACTCCCTGCCCTCCCGCACCATCATATGCGGGGGTCACGACTACGTGGAGGAGTACATGGACTTCGCCGCAATGGTGGAGCCGGAGAACCCGCACATCGACGATTACCGCAAAGACTACGATCCCCGGGGCATAATGGAGACTCTGGGCCGGGAGAGAGAGGTGGACCCCTTCCTCAGGCTGGAAGAGCCCTCCGTGATAGAGTTCCTCAAGCGCAGGAGGCTTCCGGCCCGCAGGCCGGTGGACCGATTCCGCTCCCTTCTGTCTCTCTGACCCGGCGGGGGGTCAGAACACGTCGATCATCCGGGCCAGGGCCTCCTTGCCCCGATACTCGGGCAGAATCATGGGGGAGCGCCTCTCCGGCTCCACGCCGGCGTCCCTGAGCATCTCCACGTAGGCCTTCTGATGCTGCAGCGTCAGGCTGCCGGCCTCCGCGCCCGACCTCACGTACTCGGCTGCGGAGATTCCCGATCTGCGGCCGTAAACCATGGTGTCCAGCGTGGAGTTGCCCATCAGGCGGTTCTTGCCGTGGACGCCGCCGGACACCTCTCCCGCCACCCAGAGTCCCTCTACGGAGCTGTGACCCTGGGGGTCGGTCTCCACCCCTCCGTTCTGGTAATGAAGGGTGGGGAAGATGAGGACCGGATTCTTGCGCATGTCGATGTCGTAACGGTTGAACATGCGGATCATCCCGGGGAAGGCCTTCTCGGTGTATCCCCTTCCGTTTTTCACCTCTATCATGGGCGTATCCAGCCACACGCCCCGAAGGCCCGAAGGCGTATCGATGCCCCTGTTGCGGACGTAGCACTCCCGGATGATGGCCGAGGCCTCCACGTCCCGGGGTTCCAGGGGGAACACGAAGGCCTCGCCGTCCACGTTCACCGGCTGGGCCCCCGAGCTGCGGAGCTTCTCGGTGAGCAGGTAGCCCACGATCTGAATGGGATAGGCGGCGCCGGTGGGATGGTACTGAACGGTATCGGTGTCCCGGAGCTTTGCTCCGGCCCTGTAGGCCAGAACCAGGCCGTCGGCCGTGGCCCCGTAGTGGTTGGTGGTGGGGAAGCCGCGGATGTGCAGCCGGCCGAACCCGCCGGTGGCCAGGATGGTGGCCTTGGCCCTGGCCACCCTGTACTCGCCGGTCTCCAGGTTGTAGAGAACGGCTCCGGAGACCCTGCCCTCCGCATCGGTGAGAAGCTCTATGGCCGGGTAGTGCTCCACGCACCCGATCTCCCGGCCCCTGAACTCGTCCCGGATGACCCGTAGCTCCTCCAGCCCCGTGTAGTCCTTGCAGGAATGTAGCCTTCGGATGGAGGTGCCGCCGCCCCACTTCTCCACGAAGTCGCCATTCTCGTCGCGGTCTATCATGGCGCCCAGCTGGTGGAGCCAGCGCATGATCAGGGGGGCGTCCTCAACCAGGCCGCGCAGCACGTCGGGCTTGTTGGTGAAGTGGCCGCCTCCGATGGAGTCCAGGTAGTGCCGCTCCAGCGAGTCCGCGTCCCGGTCGGCGGCCTGGGTGCCGCCCTCGGCCATGATGGAGTTCGCGTCGCCGTGCCGCAGCTTGTTGGCCAGCAGTATCCTGTCGGCGGGTATGCCCTCCATGTTGGCCCAGATGGCCGCGGTGGTCCCCGCCAGGCCGCCGCCGATCACCAGCACGTCCACGTCGTAGTCCGGCTCGGAGACGTCGATCTCCCCGTGCTCCACCAGCGGATAGGCCTCCAGCAGGTCCGCAACGGCGTCGGGGGCGATGTCGCCCCTGTTCGGACCCACGGAGATCTTCCGCTTGCCCCCCGGGGCGTAGTCGGGGTGGAGCTTCAGCACCTCCTGCTGCTCCTGCGGCGTCATGGCCTCCGGGACCTGGTCCTTCCTTCTGTCCCTGGTGGCGTGCACCCTCTGCAGGAGCTCGTGCATGTATGCCGGGTATCCCTCTATGTACTCGAGCTCAGCCATCGGCTACTCCTTCTCCCTCTCCCTTTCGGCGTAGAGCCTCTCCAGCTCCTCCCGGTCCATGGCCACCAGCCGGTCCAGACCCTCGTCGAACTCGCCGGCCTCGATCTCCTCCAGCCGTCTCGCAAGGTGCTCCGGCTCGGGACTCCCGTACCTTCCGTACAGCCTTCTGCCCAGCTGCCCCACGTTGTACTGGACGATCTCCGCCGGGCACCTTATGGCGCAGAGGCCGCACTGGATGCAGTCGAAGGAGCCCTCGGCCAGCGCCTCGAAGTCGCCCTTGATGGCCGCCTGGACGTAGTCCATCACCTCGATGTCCTGGGGACAGGCCTTGGTGCAGGTGTTGCAGGACACGCACCTGGCCAGCTCGGGGTAGAACTCGAAGAGGGTGCTCTCGTCGCAGTCCAGCTCCGAGATGTCGTAGGGGGGCTTGGCCGCGGGGCTGAAGGGGATCTGGACCAGGTACATCCCGTCCTCCACCCGGGTCTGGCACGCCAGGCCCGCCTGCAGCCGGTAATCACCCTCCCTCCTGTAGAGGGTGGAGCAGGCGCCGCAGAAGCCCTGCCTGCATCCCACGCCCCGCACGAACCTGTAGCCCGCGTACTCCATGGCGGTGAGGATGGTGAGGTCGGCGGGAACCCGGTATGCCCTTCCCATGATGTGGATGGTCACCCAGTTCTTCACCTTCTCGGTTTCAACACCGGAGACCACCTGCCTGCTGGCCTCGGAGATCCGCGACATTATCTCTTCCAGGTCCAGCCTCTTGCCCTCCGAAGGGGTGCTGTCGTTATCCATGGTCCTCCTCCCGAATAAGGCCCTTGTGTCTCAGCAGCGGCTCCGGGTTCACGTAGTTGCGGTGGAATCCGCATCGGTCCGCCCCCAGGCCCAGGGCCAGCGCCATCAGCTGGGTGAAGTAGAGTACAGGGATCTCCTGGAAGGAGGGATGCTCTTCCCGGACCTCCCTCTGGCGCGAGTCCAGGTTGAAGGCGCAGAGTGGGCAGCTGGTGACCACGGCCTCCGCCCCCGCGCTCCGCGCGTGCTCCAGAATGTCGTAGGCCAGGCCGGCCACCGCGGACGGGTCCCTCACGGTCTGGTAGCTGCCGCAGCAGACCTTCTTGTACGGGGTGTCCACCGGCTCGGCCCCCAGGGCCGAGAGCAGCTCCTCCTGCACCGAGGGCTCTTCGGGGTCATCGATGCCGGCCTCGGCGGGACGCAGCAGCATGCATCCGTAGTAGGGGGCGATCCTGAGATCGGCCAGGGGCCTCTCCACCAGCTCGCCGATCCGCTGGAAACCGATCTCCCGAAGGATCTCCAGGAAGTGGACAACCTCCACCTTCCCCAGGTAGTCGTCCTCCCGGTCCATCAGGGCGTTGATCTTCTCCAGGTCCTCGGGGTTCTCCAGCATGCGGAGATTGCTTCGCTTCAGTGTGTTGAAGCACATGGAGCAAAGGGTGACCAGCCGGAGCTCGTCCTCCACCAGGCCGCTTTCGTTCATCTCCTGCACCCGGACCAGGTTCCGGACCGCCGCCACGTGGTGGATCAGGTCATCGTCCGCCAGTGAGTAGACTGCGCCGCAGCAGTTCCATCTGGGCAGCTCCACCAGGTCCACCCCCAGCCTCGCCGCCGCAGCCAGGGCGGATGTCTCGAAGCTGTCGGCCTTCGTCTTCAGTGTGCATCCGGGGTAGTACGGTATCCTCATCTGAGACCTCATCCCGTGAACTTTCTCATGGCGCTGATCAGGGCCACCTGGGGAAGCCGCTCCAGCTCCTCTGGGGGGATCTCCTCTATGCGAATGTAGTCGATGGCCTGCCGCAGGGTGATCTGCCGCAGCGCCTCCGCAACCCTGGAGAGGTCCAGGCCCCGGGGGCAGCGGACGGTGCATGCGTAGCAGGAGGCGCAGAGCCACATGGCCCTGGTCTCCATCACCTCCGGAAGCCCCAGCTGCACCATCCTCATCATCTGCGACGGCGTGATGTCCATCTCCGCCACCATGGGGCAGCTGGCGGAGCAGGTTCCGCACTGGTCGCACCTGGTGACGGACTCCCCGCTGAGCTCCGAAACCCTGGCCGTGAGCTCCACGGCCTCGTCGGTAACGATGAGCCTTCTGATCTCCATCAGCCGCTCCCCTCGCCGAACAGTCTGTCGCCCAGACCCTCCACCAGAGCCTTCCGCTTCCGCTCGGGAATTGGCCCGAGGCTCCCGGCGCGGTCGGCCAGGCCGTTCACCGTGCTCACGAAGCCGCCGATCATCACGGTGACGAAGGTGGCGAAGCGGATCCTGTCGGGATCGACCCCCTCCTCCTCCAGGACCGCCCTGGCCCTGTCCATGTTGCGGCGGGTGGCCTCTCCCGCATGCGGGTAAGGCGAGGACCTGTCCTCGCACATTCCTATCAGTATCCCGTCGGCGCCCAGGGCGAAGGCCCGCAGCATCAGAGCCGGGGTGATCCGGGCCGAGCTGGGGGTGCGGACCAGCACCGAGTCCGGAGTGTAGGACCGCTTCGCCGTGCCCACCGAGTCGGCCAGTCTGTAGGTGCAGGTGTCGTCGGCGAACACCAGGACGCGGACCTCGTCCTCCGCCTTGCCCTCCAGGGCCGCCGCGATCTCGTCCCCGAGCTGGCTGCAGGTAAAGAGATGGAGGTCAATCGCCTCCCGGGGACAGTCGGCGATGCAGCTGCCGCACCCCAGGCAGAGGGTGTCGTTGATCGCTGCCAGGCCCTCCTCGATGGATATGGCCGCCGTGGGGCACCCGGCCACGCACAGGCCGCAGCCGTCGCAGGCCTCCTCCCGCACGAAGGCGGTCCGGGGCGCCAGGGGATACTCGCCCCTGTTCATCAGCCGGATGGCCCGGGAGGCGGCGGCGCTGGCCGAGGCCACCGTGTCCGGTATGTCCCGCGGGGCCTGTACGGTCCCGGCGAGGAAGACGCCCTCCTTGTTGGTGTCCACCGGCTTGAACTTGGGATGGGCCTCCTTGAGGAAGCCGTCCTCGCTCCTGGCCAGCTTGAGCATGTCGGCGATCCCCTCGGAGGAGGCCGACAGCCCCATTCCCACCGACAGCACCACGGTGTCGAACTCGCCCTCCATCACCTGTCTGGTGAGGGTGTCCTCCACCTTGACCGTAACCTTGCCTTCGGGGGAGTCTCCGGCTATCTCGGCCACCCGTCCCCGGACGTACTTCACCCCCATGTCCTGGGCCCGCTTGTAGTACTCCTCGAAGCCCTTGCCCGAGGCCCGGAGATCGGTGTAGAAGACGTAGATGTCGCGGTGCGGTCCGGAGTGCTTCAGCAGGCTGGCCAGCTTGGTGGCGTACATGCAGCACACCTTGGAGCAGTACTCCCTTCCGATCTGCTCGTCCCGGGAGCCCACGCACTGGACGAAGCCTATCCTCTTCCCCGGGTCCCTGACCGGGCTGCCCTCGGCGGCGTTGACTATGATCCGCTCCATCTCCATGGCCGTTATCACGTTATCGTACCTGTCGTAGCCGTAGACCTTCTTCTCCGAAGGGTCGAATGTGTCGTAGCCGGTGGCCACCACTATGGTGTCCACCTTCAGCTCGATCTCCTCGGGGGTGTCGTCGAAGTCGATGGCGTCCTCCTTGCAGGCCCTGACGCACCTGCCGCAGGAGACGCAGGCGTCCATGTCGATCAGGTTCGCCTGGGGGACGGCGAAGTCGAAGGGGACGTAGATGGCCTTCCTGGTCCGCAGCCCCTCCTGGAACCCGTCGGGCACCTCCACGGGACAGGCGTCCTCGCAGTCGCCGCAGGCGACGCACTTCTCGGCGTCCACGTAGCGGGGCTTCCTGGTGGCCCGGACGGTGAAGTTGCCCAGGTAGCCGTCTATGTCCCTCACCTCGGTGTAGGTCATCAGATGGATGTTCTCGTTGGCGGGGACGTCGGCCATCTTGGGGCTGAGGATGCAGGCCGAGCAGTCCTCCGTGGGGAAGGTGCGGGAGAGCTGCGCCATGTGCCCGCCTATGCTGGGCTCCTTTTCGATCAGGTATACCTCGAAGCCTGCGTCGCCCAGGTCCAGCGCCGCCTGTATTCCGGCGATGCCTCCCCCTACAACCAGCACCCTCTTCCCGATGGGCATGACCTTCTTCTCCAGGGCCTCGGCGTGCCTTACCCTGGCGATGGCGGCCCCTACCAGGCTCCTGGCCTTTGCCGTGGCCTCGGCGGGTCGGTCGAAGTGCGGCCAGGCGCACTGCTCGCGGATGTTGGACATGCTGAGCAGGTAGGGGGAGAGGCCCGCCTTCTCCATCACCCTCATGAAGGTCTCGCCCTGGAACTGGGGAGAGCAGGCGGCTATCACCACCCTGTCCAGACCGTGCTCGCGGATGTCGTTCAGCACCATCTGCTGGCCGATGTCCGAGCACATGTGCGTGTCGTCCCTGGCGAACACCACGCCCTCCCGGGATTCCGCGAACGCCCGCACATCCTCCACATCCACCACCTCGGAGATGTTCCCCCCGCAGTGGCATACGTAAACGCCGATCCTCACGCCGCTGTCATCATTCATTGCCCGGTCCCTCTGTGTGGTGCTGCGACGATGGCCATGGCCTCTCGGGTTCGGAAAGGCATCGGGAGCCCGATGGCTTTCCGCCATGCAGTCGACCGCCGGCATGTGAACCGGCGCACATTCCAGCGGCCCTAAACGTTTCATTGCGTGGAGGATGGCTACTTCCGGAGATCGCTGTCAAGCATCTTCGAGGACAGGTCATCGCGGGCCTGCCGCTTCCCCCTGGCCACGGTGGCAAACGGGCGCAGGGGCCCCTCCTCAGCTTCCTGCCATGGAGGGTCTTAGCCCGCTGGCAGTCCGGGCGCGGTGCCGAAAGGGGACGGGGCAGCAGAGGCGGGAAGATCTAGCACCAGTTGTATAGGATTTGCCGCCGACGGCACTCCCCGTGGTTGACGCGTATTGGGGAGGGGATTCTATTCCTACAAAGATACTGATTTGGTAGTGCATAAGTTGCTTCGTTCGCTGCCCGCAATCCGGGCTTGCCAAGTCTGGGGCACAGCACATGCCTGACACCATTGTCCTGGGAATGGGCAACCCAATCCTGGGCGACGACGGCGCGGGCTACAGGGTCGCAGAGCTTCTCCGCGACAGGTTTTCCGGAAGCTGCGGTCCGGAGGTCATACCCACATCCTGTGACTGGATCTGCATCCTGGACCGCCTGGACGGGTTCCGCCGGCTGGTGGTGGTGGACACCGTCTCCACCGGAAGCCATCCCCCGGGAACATTACGGGCTCTGTCGCCCGCCGAGCTTCGAAGCAACTCCCCCCTCTACTCCATTCATCACCTGTCCGTAATCGAGGCCCTGGAGCTGGGCGGCTCCATGGGTCTGTCCATGCCCACGGAGATACTGTTCTACGCCATCGAGATAGATCCTCCGGAAGGCTTCACCCGCTCTCTCTCCCCCCGCCTTTCGGAGCGGATCGAGCAGATTGCCGATGAGATAGCCGTCAGGGTCACGGAGCGGCCGCCGCCCGGCGGGAGCCCGTTCCCTGGAGAGGAGGACCATGCCCGGGAAGACCAGCCCGAACACGAGCCCCCGGATCCGTCTGGACAGGCAGACCGTCCGGGGGGAGTTCGGCAGGAGGCTGGATGAGCTGAGCGGCGAGCACCTCTTCGCCTGCTACCAGTGCGGAAACTGCTCGTCGGGATGCCCCCTGGCCGAGGAGATGGACCTGTTGCCCAGCACCGTGATGCACCTGGCGCAGCTGGGCCAGAAGGATACCCTCATCAGGTGCAGGACCATCTGGATATGCGCCAGCTGCCTGCAGTGCAGCGTCCGGTGCCCGCGGGGGATCGACATCCAGAAGGTGATGGACGTCCTCCGGCAGATGGCCCTGGCAGAGGGCGAGGACCACTTCGGCCCCGACAGCATCGACCCGGAGAAGTCGGCGGAGGTGCCCCAGCCCGGAATAGTCTCCGCCTACCGGAAGCTGTCCACATGAGCGGGCCGAGCGCACCAGCCGAGCGTCAGGAGGAATCATGAACAGAGTGCCCTACTACCCCGGGTGCGCCCTGAAGGACCGCTCCTCCCACCTGGAGACGTCGGCGCTGGCCGCGGCGGAGAAGCTGGGCTTCGCGCTGGAGGAGGTTCCGGAGTGGACGTGCTGCGGGGCGGTGCCCCCTCCATCCGAGGAGAGGATAATGAACCTGGTGGCCCCCATCCGCATCCTGCGGGACGTGCAGGAGGCGGGGGACGACCGCCTGGTCACCATATGCGACTTCTGCTACAACTCCCTGAAGCGGGCCAACTACCGAATCCGCAGCAACGAGCTGGACAGGACCAGGGTCAACGCCTTCCTGGCGGAGAACGAGCCCAGGCGCGCCTACCTGCCCGACCCCGGGGAGTACACGCCATACGAGGGCGGCGTGCGGGTGATGCACCTGATGGAGTACCTGCGCGACGTAGTGGGCTACGACAGGATAGCCGAGGCGGTGAAGGTGAGCCTCGGGGGAATGAGCATCGCGCCCTACTACGGCTGCGTGATGCTCCGACCCGAGGAGGAGATGGGCCTGGACGACATGGAGGACCCCAGCATCATGGAGGACCTGGTGACCGCCATGGGCGGCACGCCGGTGGACTACCCCTACAGAACCGTCTGCTGCGGCTCCTACCTCTCCGTGTCCTTCCCCGAGTCCTCCACCAGGCTGTGCCACAACATAATCGAGTCGGCCATGGACCACGGGGCCGAGGCCTTCGTGGTGAGCTGCCCCCTCTGCTACTACAACCTGGACTCCCGGCAGGAGGACATAGCCGCCCGCTACCCGGGGGCCAAGAGCATACCCGTTATCTACTTCACCGAGATGCTGGCCCTGGCCCTGGGGGTGGGCCCGGAGACCATCGCCACCGACAAGCACCACGTGGACCCCACGCCATTCCTGGAGAAGGTTGCCGGGGCCGCGGCGGGGGGTGATCTCTGATGGCCGACAAGAAGGTGGGAGTCTTCGTCTGCCACTGCGGCATCAACATCGCCGATACCGTGGACGTGGAGGCGGTGGTGGAGCGCCTGCGGGAGGACCCCCGGGTGGCGTTCGCCACCGACTACATCTACATGTGCTCCGATCCGGGCCAGCAGCTGGTGCAGCAGAAGATAGAGGAGGAGGGACTGGACGCCGTGGTGGTGGCCGCCTGCTCCCCCTCGCTGCACGAGCTCACCTTCCGGACCGCCTCCGCGGAGGCCGGGCTGAACGCCTGGCAGTGCGAGATAGCCAACATCCGCGAGCAGTGCAGCTGGGTGCACAAGGATCGGGAGAAGGCCACGGACAAGGCGGTGCGGATCATCCGCTCCATGGTGGCCAAGACCTACCTCAACGAGTCGCTGGAGCCGGTGAAGGTGCCCATAACCAGGCGGGCCCTGGTGGTGGGCGGAGGGGTGGCAGGCATACAGGCCGCCCTGGACATAGCCAACGCCGGCTACGAGGTGGTGCTGGTGGAGCGCGATCCCTCCATAGGCGGCCACATGGCCCAGCTCTCCGAGACCTTCCCCACGCTGGACTGCTCGCAGTGCATACTGACGCCCAAGATGGTGGAGGTGAGCAAGCACCCCAACGTCCGGCTGATGACCTACTCGGAGATAGACGAGATATCCGGGTACGTGGGCAACTTCAACGTCCGCATCCGCCGCAAGGCCCCCAGCGTGGACTGGTCGATATGCACCGGATGCGGGGATTGCATGGAGAAGTGCCCGGCAAAGGCCCCCGACGAGTTCAACCGGGGCCTGGACCAGAGGGGGGCCATCTACGTCCCCTTTCCCCAGGCGGTACCCAACAAGCCGGTGATAGACCGCGACGCCTGCATCTACTACGCCACCGGCAAGTGCAGGGTCTGCGAGAAGACCTGTGAGATAAACGCCATCCGCTTCGACCAGGAAGACGAGCTGCTGGAGGAGGAGGTGGGCGCGGTAGTGGTGGCCACCGGCTACGAGACCCTGCCGGTCACGGAGATTCGCGAGTACGGCGGCGGCAAGGTGCCCGACGTCATCGACGGCCTGGCCTTCGAGCGGCTGCTCTCCGCCTCCGGACCCACCGGCGGGGAGGTGCGCAGGCCCTCCGACGGGAAGGTGCCGAAGGAGGTGGTCTTCGTGCAGTGCGCCGGGTCCCGCGACCCGGAGCGCTACCAGCCCTACTGCTCGAAGATCTGCTGCATGTACACGGCCAAGCACGCCATGCTCTACAAGCACCGGGTGCACGACGGCCAGCCCTACGTCTTCTACATAGACGTCCGCACCGGCGGAAAGGGATACGAGGAGTTCTACCACCGCGCCGAGGAGGAGGAGGGCATCGTCTACCTCAAGGGCAAGGTGGCCAAGATCTTCCGCGAGGGCGACAGGACCGTGGTCTGGGGCACAGACGTCCTCACCGGCCGCAACGTGGAGATAGCCGCCGACCTGGTGGTCCTGGCCACAGCAGTAGCCCCCAGTCCGGGGGTTGCGGAGCTGGCGGCCAGGCTGAAGATACAGCTGGGGCCCAACGGTTTCGCCACCGAGGCGCACCCCAAGCTCCGGCCGGTGGAGTCCATAAGCGCCGGCTTCTTCCTGGCCGGATGCGGCCAGGGCCCCAAGGACATTCCCGAGACTGTGGCCCAGGCCGGCGCCGCAGCGGGGAAGGTGGCGGCGCTGTTCAGCCGTGAGGAGATGGAGCAGGACCCCATGATCGCCGTGGTGAACGAGGACGAGTGCGGCGGCTGCAGGATCTGCATATCCGTCTGCCCCTACGACGCCCGGGAGTTCGACGAGGAGGAGGAGGTCGCCACCGTCAACGAGGCCCTCTGCGAGGGCTGCGGCGCCTGCGTGGCCGCCTGCGGCTGCGGGGCCACGCAGCAGCACAACCTCACCGACAGACAGGTGATCGAGATGATAAGCGCAACCCTGGGGGAGGCCTAGATGTACGAGCCTAGGATAGTCTGCTTTCTGTGCAAGTGGTGCACCAGCGCCGGGGCGGACCTGGCGGGCACCTCCCGCCTGCAGTACACCCCCAGCGGCGTCAACATCCGCTTCATGTGCTCCAGCCGGGTGGACCCCGAGCACGTGCTCTGGGCCTTCCGGGAGGGGGCCGACGGCGTTCTCATAGGCGGCTGCCATCCCGGCGACTGCCACTACCAGGACGGCAACTACCGCACCCAGGCCCGCACCGCCCTGCTGCACCGCCTGCTGGAGGATTTCGGAGTAGACCAGCGGAGGCTGCGGCTGGAGTGGATATCCGCCGCCGAGGGCAGGAAGTTCGCCGCCGTCATGGACGAGTTCACCGAACAGCTCCGCCAGATGGGCCCGCTGAGACTGGCTGCGAGGGAGATGATCAATGGCTGAGAAGACGAATACCCAGACGATGGAAGAGGAGTTGGTGCCCATCTACGTGATGGGCGAGCGGTTCGAGGTGCCCGCCAGCCTCACGGTGCAGAAGGCCCTGGAGTACGCGGGCTACCAGCTGATCCGCGGCTGCGGCTGCCGGGGCGGCGTCTGCGGAGCCTGCGGCACCGTCTTCAGGACCCCGGGAAGCTACCGCATCGAGGTGGGTCTGGCCTGCCAGACCGTGGTGGTGCCGGACATGTACCTGACCATGCTGCCCTTCTTCCCCGCCAACCGGCCCTCCTACGACATCACGGAGATGAAGGGCACGGGGCAGGAGGTGGCCGAGCTCTACCCGGAGATATTCAAGTGCATCGGCTGCAACGCCTGCACCCAGAGCTGCCCCATGGACATCGACGTGATGCAGTACATGGCCCAGGCCATCCGGGGGGACATTGCCGGAGTGGCGGAGACCTCCTTCGACTGCATCAGCTGCGGCCTCTGCGCCTCCCGCTGCCCGGCCGAGGAGGCCCAGTACCACGTGGCCACCCTCTGCCGGCGGCTGCACGCCGCCCACGGCGTAGCCAGGTCCAAGCACCTGAGGGCCGCGGTTGCGGCCATAGAGGACGGCCGCTGGGAGGAGGGCCTCGCCGAGCTCATGGAGATGGAGGAGAAGGAGCTGATACAGCTCTACAAGGACCGCGAGTCCGAGCCGGACAACGCCGAGGACGACTGGACACCCGAGGACACGACCTACGTGCTGGACCCCGAAGAGGCCGCCAGGTCTGGAGGTAAGTAATGCCCTATCCGGAGAGCCTGAAGAACCTGATAAAGAAGGTGGAGGAGACCAGGCCCGAGAGGGTGGAGAAGAAGAAGAGCGGCTGGGAGTTCCCCTCCATCGACGTGGACGACCGCGACTCCCTGCTGCGGGAGTTCCATCCCGACTACCGGGAGGGCACCCGCAGGGAGATAGGCGTGGGGCCCAACAAGGGCTACTCCATATCCAACGAGATAGTGGACATGCTGGAGGCCCGCAGCCGGGTGGACCCCGACCTCATCGACCTCTCCGAGCCGGACATCGAGACCGACGTGCTGGTGATCGGCGGGGGAGGGGCCGGGACGGCGGCCTCCCTGCTGGCCGCTGAGAACGGCGCCAAGGTGACCATGATCACCAAGCTGCGCCACGGCGACGCCAACACCATGATGGCCGAGGGCGGCATCCAGGCCTCCTCCAAGGCCTGGAAGGACTCGCCCTACTACCACTACCTGGACGTGCTGGGAGGCGGCCACTTCAAGAACGTCCCCGATCTGGTGAAGACCCTGGTGACCAACGCCCCGGAGGCGCTGCAGTGGCTGGAGAACCTGGGCACCAGCTTCTCCAAGGGGGAGGGCGGCAGGCTGAAGACCATGCACGGCGGAGGCACCAGCCGCAAGCGCATGCACTACGCCGCCGACATCACCGGTGCGGAGATAATGCGCACCATCCGCGACGAGGCCCGCTCCCACGCAGACGAGATCGAGGTGATCGAGTTCAGCCCGGCGGTGGAGCTGGTGCTGGACGGGAAGGGCCGCTGCTGCGGAGCCATCCTCTACAACCTGGAGACCAAGGAGTACCGGTACGCCAAAGCCAAGGCGGTGATCATGGCCACCGGCGGCTGCGGACGGCTGCACATACAGGGCTTCATGACCACCAACCACTACGGGGCCACAGCCGACGGCATAGTCCTGGGCTACAGGGCCGGCGTCCCCATCTCCTTCCTGCACACGGTGCAGTACCACCCCACCGGGGTGGTCTTCCCCGAGCAGGCGGAGGGAATACTGATAACCGAGAAGTTCCGCGGCGCCGGAGCCAACGTCCTCAACGTTCACGGCGAGCAGTTCGTATACGAGCGCGAGCCCCGGGACGTAGAGGCGGCCTGCATCATCCGGGAGTGCTCCGAGGCCCGGGGCAACGGCGTACCCACTCCCACCGGCAAGTACGGCGTCTGGCTGGACTCGCCCATGATCGACCTGCTGAAGGGCGAGGGCACGGTGGAGAAGGAGTTCCCGGGCAAGCACATACTGTTCCGCCGCTACGGAATCGACATCGCAAAGGAGCCCATGCTGATCCACCCCACCCTCCACTACCAGAACGGCGGCCTGGACATCAACAGCAACTGCGAGACCGTGGTGCCGGGCCTGTTCGCATCCGGGGAGATCAGCGGCGGCGTCCACGGCGAGAACCGCCTGATGGGCAACTCGCTGCTGGACGTCATCGTCTTCGGCCGCATCGCCGGGAAGGCGGCGGCCGGCTACGTCGAGTCCGGGGGCGAGCCCGGCAAGCCGAACCTGGACCATGTCCGCCGCTACCACGAGGAGCTGGACAAGGAGGGCGTGGAGACCGACCGGATCGCGCCGATGCTGCTGCCGGACTACAGCAACCCCGAGGTGCGGGAGCGTCAGCTGACCACCGAGTACCAGGGCACGATACGGTAGGCGGGGTGATGCGGATATGAGCAAACCCAGAGTCGCGTTCTACTGGGCGGCGAGCTGCGGAGGCTGCGAGATAGCCGTCCTGAACATCGGCGAGCGGATACTCCAGCTGGCCGAGGCGGTGGAGATAGTCTTCTGGCCGGCGGCCATGGACTTCAAGTACGACGACGTCCGGGCCATGGACGACGGCCACATCGACCTCTGCCTCTTCAACGGCGCCATCCGCACCTCCGAGAACGAGGAGATGGCCAATCTGCTGCGGCAGAAGTCCAAGGTGCTGGCCGCCTACGGCTCCTGCGCCCACGAGGGCTGCATACCGGGCCTGGCCAACGCCAAGAGGCGCGGGGACATACTCTACCGCGCCTACGAGGAGACCGAGTCCACCCTCAACCCCGACAAGGTCTACCCCCAGACCAGCACCGAGGTCCCCGAGGGGGAGCTGGAGCTCCCCGAGTTCTACGAGACGGTGAAGACCCTGGGCCAGGTGGTGGACGTGGACTACTACATCCCCGGCTGCCCTCCGGTGGAGGAGCAGACCTGGGCCTTCTTCGAGATGGTCCTGGGCGGCAGCCTCCCCGAGAAGGGCTCCGTGGTGGGGGCGGGGGAGAAGATCGTCTGCGACGAGTGCCCCCTGGAGAAGGACGAGAAGAAGATCACGGGCTTCGTCAGGCCCCACATGATACACCCCGAGCCGGACAAGTGCCTGCTGGAGCAGGGGATATTCTGCGCCGGCATAGCCACCCGTTCGGGCTGCGACGCCCAGTGCCCCAGCGTGGGCATGCCCTGCAGGGGCTGCTACGGCCCGCCGCCGGAGGTGATCGACCAGGGGGCGAAGATCGTCAGCGCCCTGGGCTCGGTCATCGACTCCCAGGATCCCGAGGAGGTCCGCAGGATAATGGGGCAGATACCGTTCCCCCTGGGCACCTTCTACCGCTTCGGCATGGCCCACTCGATACTCCGGAGGAGGACCGAGGATGAGTAGCAAGAGGATAACGGTCGACCCCATAACCAGGCTGGAGGGCCACGGCAAGATAGAGATCTTCCTCGACGACGCCGGCAAGGTGGAGAACGTCTACTTCCAGGTCCCCGAGCTGCGGGGCTTCGAGAAGTTCTGCGAGGGCCACCCGGTGGAGGAGCTGGCCCGGATCACCACCCGCATCTGCGGCGTCTGCCCCGAGGCCCACCACATGGCCTCGGCCAAGGCCGCCGACGCGGTCTATCACGTGGAGGTGCCCCCGGCCGGAGTAAAGCTCCGCCGGCTCTTCTACAGCGCCTTCTACGTGGCCGACCACACCACCCACTTCTACATCCTCTCCGGCCCCGACTTCGTGGTGGGCCCCGACGCCCCGCCGGCGCAGCGCAACATACTGGGCCTCATCGAGAAGGTGGGCGTCGAGGTGGGCAAGAAGGTGATCAAGACCCGCCACGACTGCCACGAGATCATCAAGATGCTGGGCGGCCGCACCGTCCACCCGGTCTGCGGACTTCCCGGCGGCATGTCCCAGCCCCTCTCCGAGGAGGACCGCGAGCTGGTGGAGGAGATGGCGGGAGAGGCGGTGGAGTTCGCCAAGTTCGGCTTCAAGGTCTTCGACGACATCGTCCTGTCCAACAAGGGCTACGTCTCCATGATCAAGTCCGACGCCTACTCCCACCAGACCTACTCCATCGGCACCGTGGACGAGGACAACAGGGTGGACTTCTACGACGGCCACCTGCGGGTCACCGACCAGGAGGGCGCCGAGCTCGCCCGCTTCCACCCCTCGGAGTACCTCGACCACATCGAGGAGCGGGTGGAGCCCTGGACCTACCTGAAGTTCCCCTACCTCAAGCAGGTGGGCTGGAAGGG
>JAWLEP010000048.1:0-17874 GCA_041686025.1 Candidatus Fermentibacteraceae bacterium | reverse complement strand
GGCATGGATAGGCCGCGGCTGCGTCTGGGCCTGGTGGGATGGCCGGTGGGCCACTCCCTCTCGCCCCTTATTCACCGGGAGTTCCTGCGCTGCCTCGGCCTGCCCGGCTCCTACCGGGCCATTCCGGTGCATCCGGACCGTACCGCAGTGGCCCTGCGCCGCCTGTGGATCCACGGCGCCGACGGCCTGAACGTCACCTCTCCCTGCAAGCTGGGGGCCCTGCGCGCCTGCGCCGCCCTGGACGACACCGCCCGCCGCGCCGGGGCGGTGAACACCCTCCGGAGGACGGCAGACGGCTGGGAGGGCCACAACACCGACATTGCGGGATTCGGGGCCATGGCGGCGGAGGCGGAGGCCCCCGGGCCGTTCCTGGTGGCCGGCTGCGGCGGCGCCGCCGCAGCCGTGGCGGCCTGGTGCGGGGATGCCGGCAGGGAGGTGACCCTCTTCTGCCGGCGGTCCGGGGGGTACCGGGGCCCGGGCCGGGCTCTTCCCCTGGACCGCCTGGAGGGCTATATGGGTGGGGAGGGCACGCTGGTTAACGCCACTACGCTGGGCAGGGACCCCTCCGACGTGATGCCCGTGCCCCCCGGGTCCCTGGAGGGCATGGTGCTGCTGGACCTGAACTACTCCCCCCGGTGGAGGTGGCGAAGCAGAGCGGCCCGATGGGCCCTCAGGACGGTGACCGGAGAGGTGATGCTGGTCCACCAGGCGGCGGAGTCCTTCCGCGTATGGACGGGACGGACCCCCGACGCCGGGGGGGCCATGAAAAGGGTGAGACAGGCCATGAAGACCGAAGAGAGCGAGAGGAGCCGCGGCACATGATCGACGGAACCTGGCTGGAGCAGCGGCTGGAGGGCGGATTCGACAGGGATGACCTCAGGGCCGTCCTCACCTGCAGCGAGGAGGAGGCCCGGCACGTCTACCGGGCCGCCAGGGAGGTCCGGGACCGGGTCTTCGGACCCCGGGCCTTCATCAGGGGAGTGGTGGAGTTCGCCAACAGCTGCCGCTGCAGCTGCCTCTACTGCGGAATGCGGGTGGAGAACGAGGCCAAGAAGCGCTTCCGCCTCAGCGCAGACGAGGTGGTGCAGACCGCCCGGAAGGCCCTGGACAGCGGCATCAGGACCTTCTTCCTGCAGGCGGCGGAGAGCGGGGAGTACAGCGCCGGCTGGCTGGAGGACGTGATCGGTCGCATCCACGGAATGGGCATGGTCGTGCTCCTGTGCGTGGGAATCCACGACGAGTCGGACCTGGACAAATGGTACCGCGCCGGGGCCCGGAAGTTCATCCTGAAGCACGAGACGGCGGACCCGGAGCTGTTCGCCGAGATGAAGCCGGACCAGACCCTGAGGGACAGGATGCGCTGGCTGCACACGCTGCGCCGGCACGGGTTCCACATCGGCTCCGGGGCCCTGCTGGGGCTTCCGGGCCAGACGGTGGACACCCTGGTGGAGGACCTGGTCCTGATGGGGGGACTGGAGCCGGAGATGTCCAGCGTGGCCCTCTTCATGCCCGCCGCCGGGACCCCGCTGGAGCACCATCCCCCCGGCGACGTTGAGCTGGGCCTGCGGTTCGTGGCGGCCATGAGGCTCTACCTGCGCACCCCGCTGATACCTGCCACCAGCACCTTCGAGAGGCTGAAGGACGGCGGCCAGCTGGGCTGCTTCGAGGCGGGGGCCAACGTGATCACGGTGAACATGACGCCCCCCAGGCTAAGGGACGACTACGAGCTGTACACCGACCGCTTCTACGTGGGCCTGAGGCACGCCCGGGACACCATAGCGGCGGCGGGGCTGACGGAGACCACGGAGGCCGACCTCCTGGAGGACTAGCCCGCCCCGACCATGCCGGCGATCTCGGCGCAGACTTCCTCCGGCGTCCTGCCGGTGGTGTCCACCCTGCGGGGCAGGGAGAGGTAGTGCCGCCGCCTCTTCCGCAGAAGGAGGCGAAGGGCCTGCGGGGTAGGCGCCAGCGGGCGGCCCCCCTGCTCCCACCTCGACACCGTCTCCTCCTCGGACGCCCACAGCGTGAAGACCGTGCAGAGGCGGAGAACCCGGCGCCGGCAATCGGGGTCCAGGAGTGCGCCTCCTCCCAGCGCGATCACCACCCCGTCCCTCCGCAGCGCCCGGTCCAGGGCGGCGGCCTCCAGCTTCCGGAACCCCTCCTCGCCCCGGTCCCGGAATATCTCCGGTATGGACCGTCCGGCGCCGGCCTCGATCTCCCGGTCCAGGTCCACCGGCTCCAGTTCCAGCATGCGGGCCAGCCGTCTCCCGACGGCGGTCTTGCCCGAGAAGGGCGGGCCCGCCAGCGCTATCCTCGAATGGGGCTTCATCCGCCGGTCACCTCCGAATCGTTGACGGAGCACAATATAAGGGCCTTCCCGCTCCTCCGGGCACTTCCGTACTTGACCGGGCCGGTCGCCGTCTGTATTGAGTCCACGAGCCGCCCGCCGGCAACCGGCGTTGCAATGGAAAGATAGACGGAAGCATCCGGCTGCCCCTTTCCGGGAACGCATTGGAGGGAACCATGACCAGGGACGAACTCGCTCGGGAGGTGGCGGACAGGACGGGGCTCACCCAGACCGAGGCCAGGTCCGTTCTGGACACGACGCTGGAGGTCATCTCCGAGACCCTCTGCGGGGGAGACAGCGTCTTCCTCCGGGGCTTCGGCTGCTTCGAGACCCGCCGGGGCAGGTCCAGGCGGGCCCGCGATCCCAGGGGCGACGGCCTCATCCGCATCCCCCCCAAGGTCAGACCCTCCTTCCGGGCCTACGACCGCCTGAAGGACAGGATCCAGGACAGGCTGGCCCCCCGGGTGGACGTCAGCTTCCTCTGCCTGGGGGCCGCCGACGCCGACTACGTGTCCGTGGTGGGGGAGTTCAACGGATGGAGCGAGGAGGCCACTCCCATGCAGAAGCTGCCGGACGGCAGCTGGGTGGCCGAGGTGAGCCTGCAGGAGGGCAGGACCGTCGTCTACCGATACAACATCGACGGCCGCTGGGAGCCGGACCCGGCCTTTCCCGCCGACGATGACGGAAACACGGTCCGCCGGGTATGAGCCGACGCCGGTCCGGCAGCAGGAGAAAGAAGAAGACCTCGAAGAAGAGGGACTCCCACCGGATGCGCAACCTCCTGTTCGTGGTGAGCCTCTTCGCGGGACTGGCCCTCCTGGCGGCCCTGGTGGCCCCGCCGATAGGGATCACCATGGCGGTGAGGGGCTTCCTCTACCACCGGTTCGGGGCCCTGGCCTTCTTCGCCCCCCTGGCCTGCCTTCAGCTGGCCGGATGGACGCTGGGCATAAGCTACCTCCGCAACGGCTTCCGGTACCTCCTCGGTGGCTTCGTCACCGCCTTCTTCCTGGCCGCCCTGGTGGACATGGTGGGCCGAAGGCTGGCCCCCTCGCTGCAGGGAGCGCCCGGAGGGGTGGCCGCCACCGGTCTGGTGGAGATGCTCACCGGCTCCATAGGCCCCATCATCAGCTACCTGGCGCTGCTGACCCTCTTCACGTCCTCCCTGGTTCTGCTCACCGGATGGGACCTGCTGGGCGACGTGAGGAGGCTGTTGGACCGGATGGGGTCGCTCTCCATGCCCAGGCTCAGGGTCCGCCGGGCGGTCTCCGGCGGGGGGCGGGGCAGGCCCAGGTCTGCAGCCGGCCCCTCAGCCGATGACGGGCCGCCATCGCTGCGGCCCGCCGAGGACCTGGAAGCGTCTGCCCGGGAGGAGACGGCCCCGGCCGGCGGGGACGCGCCGCCATCGGGCCTGGCCCCCGGCTTCGGGAAGGACTCCGGCCACGAAAACCGCAGCGAGCCCCGGCCCCGGCCCCCGGCGTCCGACGCTGGAACCGATGACGGTGAGGACGCCTATACCCTGCCGGAGAGCAGCATCCTCGTGGACCCTCCCCCGAGAAGGGGAGGGGGAGAGAGCCGGGAGGACCTGAAGCGCAGGTCCGAGATGCTGGTGGACGGCCTGGAGCAGTTCGGAGTCCCCTGCCGTATCGTGGGATGCAAGCCGGGCCCGGTTCTCACCAGGTTCGAGCTGAAGCCCGGCCCCGGGGTCAAGGTGAACAGGATACTGGGCCTGGCCGACGACCTGGCCCTGGCCATGAAGGCCAAGAGGGTGCGCATACTGGCCCCCATACCGGGACGGGGAGTGGTGGGAATCGAGGTGCCCAACGCGGAGCCGGAGACGGTATATCTCAAGGAGATACTGGATGAGTGCGATACCTCCAGGCTGCCCATCGCCCTGGGCAAGACCATAGGCGGCGACGCCTTCGCGGCGGACATCTGCGACATGCCCCACCTGCTGGTGGCCGGGGCCACCGGCTCCGGCAAGAGCGTCTGCCTGCACTCCATAATCTCCACCATCCTGATGACCCGAAACCCCCGGGAGGTGCGGCTGGCCCTGGTGGACCCCAAGATGCTGGAGCTCTCCCTGTACCAGGACATACCCCACCTCTGGTCCCCGGTGATACTGCAGGCGCGAAAGGCCACGGGCCTGCTGGAGAAGCTGGTGCAGGAGATGGAGGAGCGCTACAGCAAGCTCACCAAGGACGGCGCCCGCACCATAGAGGAGTACAACAACGAGGTGAAGGCCGGCAGCGAGGACGAGCGCATGCCCTACGTGGTGGTGGTCATCGACGAGCTGGCCGACCTGATGCTGGTCTCCGGAGCCGACGTGGAGCAGCCCATCGCCAGGCTTGCCCAGATGGCAAGGGCGGTGGGCATCCACCTGATAGTGGCCACGCAGAGGCCCTCCGTGGACGTGATCACTGGGGTGATAAAGGCCAACTTCCCCTCCCGGATAGCCTTCAACGTCCAGTCTAAGACCGACTCCCGGACCATACTGGACATGAACGGGGCGGAGAAGCTGCTGGGCAAGGGAGACATGCTCTTCCTGCCCTCCGCGTCCCCGGAGCCCATACGCATCCACGGCTCCTTTCTGAGCACCGAAGAGGCGCAGCGGCTGGTGGCCTTCTGGCGGGAGCAGCCGTCCATGCCCTACGAGTACGAGCCGCCGGACGACGACACCCCGGGGAAGGGCGCAACCGGCGACCTCAAGCTGGACGACCCCCTGCTGGACGAGGCCAGGCAGCTGGTGGTGCAGTTTCAGCAGGGCTCGGTCTCCTTCCTGCAGAGGAGGCTCCGGGTGGGCTACTCCCGGGCCGCGCGGCTGATCGACATGCTGGAGCAGATGGGAGTGGTGGGCCCCTTCCAGGGGAGCAAGGCCAGAGACGTGCTGCTGGACCCGGAGCCCGAGACGGCACCCGGGCAGGAGGAAACCGAAGGAGAGGGCGGTGAAGGCGAATGAGAGCAGCGACTGCCTTCCTGCTGGCCGCGGTTCTGCTGGCCGCCGGCTGCGGAGGAGGCGGCTCCGACTACGACCGGCAGGGCCTGCTGCGGGGGGACGGCGACACCAGGGACTTCGCCCGGGCCTCGCAGCTCTACTTCCGCGGCAACCTCTCAGACGCCAGGGAGCTGCTCACCGGTTTCGGCGAGAGGTACCCCGAATCCCCTCTGGCCGAGGACGCCTCCCTGGCCCTGAGGCGCATCGAGTCGGACCTGGCCGGCGCCTCAGTCCCCGACAGCACCGGGAGCCCCTCCGACGCACCCCGTCTGACACTGATCTCCCGGCCGGGCCTGTCCGCCTCCGCCGACAGGCTGGCGTCGGCGCTGCGGTCCCGGGGGTTCGAAGCCTCCTGCACCCAGGACCAGGGGGCTCCGGAGATCACGCTGGTCCTCTACACCGAGGGATATGGGGAGGACGCCGCCCGGGTGACCGGGGCCCTGGGACGGGTCCTGTCCGCCCCGGAGACAGTTCCCTCCCAGCCCGCCGGAGAGCTGGCGGAGATGGTGGCCCCGGGCTTCTCGGGAGTGATACTGGTTGTGGGCAGCGACGCGGCGCCCGCCGCGGGCGGACCGCGGGGCGAGGGGAGCGGAGGTTGATCCTTCTGATCCTGCTGCTGGCACTGGCGGAGGTCCCGCCCGAGGCTCCGCTTGCAGCGCTGAACCACAGGCTGCAGAGCGTGGAGTCCCTGCGGGGAACTTTCGTGCGCACCGACTACCTGATGCTCACCATGGAGGCCGACACCACCAGGGGCACCTTCCTGCTGGCCCCCCCGAACCTCTTCGTGCTGGACTTTGCCGAGCCCGAGGGCCGCAGGATCGGCTTCGACGGCGCGCGGAGCTACACGGTGGAGCCGGCCACCAGCCAGGTCATCATCTACGAAGACCGGCGCCCGGACAGCTTCCTGGGCACCCTCCGCTCCTACGACGACTCAACCATGGTGGACTCCGTGCGGGTCAGTGGCGACAGCGTCCTGGTGCGGCTGGAGGGGGCCGGAAGCGGAGTGGCCGCAGTGAGAGCGGGGTACACCCTCTCCGACAGCCTGCCCTTCCTCTACGCCACCACCGATATCAACGGGAACACCATCACCTACCGCCTGGAAGGGGTACGGGCCGGGGGTCCGCCCCCGGAGGGCGCCTTCGGGCTGGAGGTGCCGGAGGGCTACGCGGTTGCCAGGCCCTGACCGGGCGGGGCGGGCCTGCCTGGTGACCTTCGGCTGCCCCAAGAACGAGACCGACACGGAGGGCTTCGCCGCCGTCCTGTCCGCAGCCGGCTGGCGGCTGGCCGACGACCCGGAGGCCGCAGACCTGCTGCTGGTCAATACCTGCGCCTTCATACGGCCGGCGGTTGAGGAGTCCATGGACTACCTGCTTTCGGCCATGGACTGGAAACGGCGGCAGCCCGGCCGGAGGCTGGTGCTGGCCGGGTGCCTTCCCGCCAGGTACGCCGACGACGGAAGCGGGGGCCTGGAGGACCTGGACCTGGTGGTGGGCCCCGGAGACCTGGCCGGCCTGGCCCGTTTCCTGGACGTGGATTGCCCGGGCCATCTCCGCCTTCCGGTGGAGGGGGAAGTGGTGCGCTACCTGAAGATCTCCGACGGGTGCAGCAACCGCTGCGCCTTCTGCACCATCCCCGCCATCCGGGGCCCCTACGTTTCCGTGGGTCGAGACCACATACTGCTGCAGGCGAAGGCAATGGCCGAACAGGGGGCTGCCGAGATCGGCCTGGTGGGGCAGGACTGCGGCCTGTGGCGGGACGGGGGCCTCGACCTGGCCGACCTTCTGGATCGGCTCTCCCGGCTGCATCCGGACATCTGGTGGCGCAGCTACTACATACACCCCGCCCACATGCCGGAGCGGCTCCTGGACCTTATGGAGGAGAGGGAGAACGTGATGCCCTACCTGGACCTCCCCATGCAGCACGCCAGCGACCGGGTGCTGCTGCGGATGGGCAGACCATATGGCGAGGAGCACCTCCGGGGGATTATGCGGCGGGTGGAAGCGGCCGACAGGAGGATCGCGGTGAGGGCCACGGTGATCGCCGGCTATCCCGGCGAGACCGGCGAGGACTTCCGGAGGCTTCTGGACTTTCTGGGCGAATACCCTTCCATCAGGAACCTGGTGGCCTTTCCCTACTACAGCGAGCCGGGCACCCGGGAGCACGGCCGGGACGGGGACCGTCCATCCGAATCAGCGGTCCGGGAGAGGCTGGCGGAGCTGTCGGCGGTGGCGGAGGCCGCCTGGCTCCGCTGGGACGGGGTACTCGGCGAAGGCACCTTCGCGGTTCTGGTTGACGAGGCCGGGAGGGGACATACCATGTATGACGCACCGGGGGTGGACGCCGTCTGCCGCTTCCGCGGCCGGCATCCCGGCCCGGGTACGGTGGCCGAGGTGGAGGTTATCTCCTCGGAGGGAAGTGATATATTCGTGCATTGCGTGCCCGGCCCGAAGGCCGGGCCGGCAGGCGCGAACCGTTGAAGGGGAGGCCGGAGCGCCGGCGACCCCGCAGATAAGGCCCTAAGAGACCCAGGGGAAGGCTATGATCCCATCGATACTCGTACTGACAGCGCTGGCGGCGATGCCGGCGCCCACGAACCTCGAGCTGGCCGAGGCGGCCGTGCTGGAGGCGGTCTCGGAGATTCCCGGCGATCTCGCCGAGCTGGGCGTGGACACGGTTGTGGTGGAGATGGCGGGCGATCACGCGGGAGGGTGGCTGCTGGAGCAGACTGCCACCTCCGAGCTGAGCGCCGGTGGAATTACCGTCAACTCGGCGGAGGATGAGTCGGCCCGGTCCGCCTACCGGCTCAGGCTCCGGCCCATGGAGCTGGAGGTCAGGTACGGAGAGTCTTCCCGCTCCTGGCTCATCGGCACCAAGAAGGTCGCCCGGCACGCCACCTGCCAGATCTCGGTCACTCTCCTGGGCCCATCGGGCCAGGTGGTGCTTGCCACCCGGTACGGGGCCGACGTGTCCGACCGGGTGCCGGTCTCCCACCTGTCGCAGCTGGCGGGGGGCAGGGGCGACCCCTGGCTGTCGCCGGAGATGGAAGGAGACGGCGAGGGCGGCATACTGGAGCCCCTTATCGTATCGGGCGTGGTGGCCAGCCTCATATACCTGTTCTACTCCAGCCGGGCCGAATGATCCCAAGGCTGGCGGGGCTGTTGGCCTTCCTGGCCGTTCTGGCCTGCGGGGGCGACGGGCCGCAGTCGGACACCCTGGAGGAGGCCCGGCTCCTCCGCCAGGCGGGGGAGTACACCCACAGCCTCATGCTCTACGAGGAGGCCCTGGCCAACCGCGACAGCACGCCGGAGCTGCAGCTGGAGTACGCCGAGACCGCGGTGCTGGCCTCCCAGGCCGAACGGGGGCGGATGTTCAGGCAGAAGGCCAAGCAGGCCCTGGTCTCCCTGGAGGAGCACCCGGAGGATACCGACTCCACCCTCCGGGCGGAGCTGTGGCGGAGGCTGGGCTGGGAGATGGCGCGGGACCGGGACTCCCTGCAGGCCTTCGAGGCCTTCGAGATGGCCATGCGGCTCAGCGACCAGGTGGCGCAGACCTTCGAGGAGGAGTGGCTGCTGCGGGGGGCCTACGCCGGCACGCACACGGGATACGTGTCTGGAACACCCGACAGCATGCTGGGTACAGAACGGGCGGACAGCATGCTGGCCGCCTGCGCCGAGCGTCACCTGCTGGAGCTGGGCAGGATATCCCGCACCCGCACCGACCTGCGGGTACGCATCCTCAGGGCCAGGGCGGGGCTGCTCCCGTACACAGACCGCCGGGACGAGGAGCTCTCGGTGCTCACCGAGCTGGACCGGCTGGGGGAGATAGGGCCGGCCAACCGGCAGCGCCGGATGAGGCTGCTGCTGGAGCTGGCCCGCAAGGACATGGATGCGGGCAGGACTGTGCTGGCCCGCGAGAAGCTGATGGAGGTCTGGGCCTCGGACTTCGTGGGCGAGAAGGTGGAGGCCGCGGTGCTGATGGGCGAGCTGGCCGAGGGAAGCAGGGACGCCGAGGAGGCCCTGCGCTGGTACAGGCGGGCGTGCAACACCTCCCCGGGCCTCACCACCCACTGGTCTCAGGTGGCCGCCTCCAGGAGGGACTCCCTCCTGTACCTGGTGCAGCCGTGACGCGCCCGGCGGAGGCCACGGAAACGAAGAAGGGCATTCTAGGATGATCCGCACCACACTCATGGCAGCTTCGATCCTGCTGCTGGCCGTTGCGGCCGGCTGCGGAAGAAGCTACAACATCACGGACATGACCCGCGAGGAGCTGGAGGAGGCCGCCGAGGCGGCTTTCGCCACCGGGAGGTACCGGGCGGCGGAGGACCTCTACACAGGCCTGATGTACAGGTTCCCGGGGGCGGCCCACACCGACAGGTACCTCTACAGGCTCAGCCTGTCGCAGATGGAGCTGGGGCTGTGGGCGGACGCCGAGTTCGGCCTGCGTAGGCTGGTGAGGGACTTTCCCCGCAGCGCCTACGCCGACGACGGACAGCTGGCGCTGGCCAGGCTCTTCTGGGCCCAGCACCGCGACTACCGCAAGGACACCACCCCCGTGGAGAGCGCCATGACGGAGCTGGCGGCCTTCTACGACCGCTACCCGGGCTCCGATCTCATGGAAGACGCCGACAGCCTGCGGGCGAAGATCTACGACCTTCTGGCCAGAAGGGCGCTGTTCATCGGCAGGTTCTACGCTCGCAGGGACAGGCACGACGCCGCCCTGCTCTACCTCAACGAGGCCATGAGCCGCTACGGGGAGACCGACTGGAAGGCCGACATCCTCATACAGATGGCGAAGTCCAACTACGCCCAGGGCAACGAGTTCTCCGCCGACAGGCTCTACCGGAGGGCCAGGGACGAGTGCGATCTCAGCCCCGAGCAGGAGCGGTCGGTGGAGGAGGGGCTGGCCAGGATTCGATGAGCCTCCCCGGGGATGGCCGCATCGGCCTGCTCGGCGGCACCTTCGATCCTCCCCATTACGGCCACCTGGCACTGGCTTCCGAGGCGGCCTACAGGTTCGGCCTGGACAGCGTGGTCCTCTACCCCTCCCGCACGCCGCCTCACAAGAAGGCCCCGGAGGCCGGCCTGGCCGCCAGGATGGAGATGCTGCGCCTGGCCACCTCCACAAGCCGCCTTCTTCACGTGCGTGACCTGGAGGGGGAGACCGGCGCCTCCTACAGCGCCGACCTCCTGCAGGCCCTGGGGCTTCCCCCGCAGCGGGTCTGGTTCATCGTGGGCATGGACAGCCTGCTGGACCTGGAGAGCTGGAAGACCCCCGAGAGGCTTCTGCGGCTGGCCAGCGTGGTGGCGGGGACCAGGCCCGGCTTCCAGTCTGAGAGCGTACCCGAACTTGCCCGTGGAAGGGTGGAGGTGTTCCCGTTTCCCGGCCTCTGGATCTCCTCCTCGGACCTGCGGGAGCGGTTTGCCCGGGGACGGCCCACCGCCTATCTTACAACCGAGGCTGTGAGGCGGTACATCAGCGAACGGGGACTCTATGGCGCAGGGCGTTGACAAGATCCTCTCCCTCCTGCTGGAGGAGGAGGTAAGCGACATTCACTTCAAGGTGGGAAGCCCGCCCATAGTAAGGCGCTCGGGCAGCATCGAGCACGCCAAGACCTACGGAGACCTTACCCAGCAGCACGTGGACAGGATAGCCCGGGAGATGATGCCGGACAAGCAGCTCCCCCGTTACGAGGCGGGGGAGGAGATAGACATCTCCCACTCCCTCCCTGGCAAGGCCAGGTTCCGGGTCAACATCTACCACCAGCGGGGCACCACGGCCATAGTGATGCGGCGAATCCCTTATGAGATCCCCCAGATAGAGGACCTGGGGCTTCCCCCCGTGGTGGAGAAGATCGCCCGGCAGCAGAGGGGACTGGTGCTGGTGACCGGGGCCACCGGCAGCGGCAAGTCCACCACCCTGGCAGCAATAATCGACCGGATCAACAAAAGCCGCAGCGCCCACATCGTCACCATAGAGGACCCCATCGAGTTCATACACCGTGACCACAGGTCCAGCATATGCCAGCGGGAGGTGGGAATCGACACCCCCGACTGGCGCAGCGCCCTCCGGTCGGTCTTCAGGCAGGACCCCGACGTGATACTCATAGGCGAGATGCGCGACCGGGAGACCGCCTCGGTGGCCATCACAGGGGCCGAGACCGGCCACCTGGTCCTGAGCACCCTGCACACCACCGACGCCCCGGAGACGGTGAACAGGCTCATTGACATGTTCCGCGCCGACCAGCAGAACCAGGTTCGGATACAGGTGGGCGGCCTGCTGAAGGCCGTGATAAGCCAGAGGCTGCTTCCAGGGGTCGGCGGTGACGAGCGGGTACTGGCGGCGGAGGTGATGGTGCATACCGCCTTCATACAGAGCTGCATATCCGACCCGGCCAAGACCCATCAGATCCACGACGCCATGGAGCAGAGCGGGGGCCAGTACGGAATGCAGACTTTCGACATGGCTCTGATCAAATTGCTGCAAGAGAACAAGATAGATACTGAGACCGCTCTGGCTGCCGCCACCAACCCCAACGCCCTGCAGCTGAAGCTCGAAGGCGTTCAGTCAACTTCCGAATGGAGGGAGAGATGAGCTACATCTGGGAGGAGCTGGTGGTGGCCGCCTGGACCCTCCTGGGCGGGCCCCTCTTCATCTTCCTTCTCCTGGTGGCCCTGGGCATCCTCTACGTGGGCCTCATCGCCCAGAGGCGCCCCAAGTCCAGCGGGGTGGAGAAGATGGTGGGGGAGACCGGCCTGGTTAAGACCGGCCCCCGGCACAGGGGACGCTACTCCGTGGAGGTCCGGGGAGAGAGATGGTGGTGCGAGAGCGCCGCAGACCTCAGGCCCGGCATGGAGGTCCGGGTCACCGCGGTGAAGGATGACATGGTCCTGGAGGTGGAACCGGTCTGACCGCTCCCGTACGGACATGGACGCAAGAGGTTGAGCGGGTCCGGTTCATCCCTTACAATCAGGGTGGGCCGGGTTTTTCTTTGGCAACGCCGCCTGCATGGCGGCCGGAAGGAAAGGATTCCGTATGGTCTGGGGCATAGTCATTGCTGCAGTCTTCCTGATGGTTATTGTGCTGAGGGTGATCAAGGAGTACGAGAGGGCCGTGGTGTTCCGGCTGGGCAAGTTCATTGGAATAAAGGGCCCCGGACTGATCGTGGTCCTGCCCATCGTGGACAAGATACAGAAGGTGCCTCTGCGGGTGGTTGCAATGGACGTGCCGCCGCAGGACATCATCACCCGGGACAACGTATCGGTGAGCGTCAACGCCGTGGTGTACTTCCGGGTGATCGACGCCGAGAAGTCCATCATCGAGGTGGAGAACTACCACTACGCCACCAGCCAGCTGGCCCAGACCACCCTGCGCAGCGTCCTGGGAGAGACCTCGCTGGACGAGCTGCTCTCCGACCGCGAGGACGTAAACAACAAGCTGCAGGACATACTGGACCGCATGACCGACCCCTGGGGCATCAAGGTGAGCACCGTCGAGGTGAAGCACGTTGACCTCCCCGAGAACATGCAGCGGGTGATGGCCCGCCAGGCGGAGGCCGAGCGCGACCGCCGCGGCAAGATCATCCGGGCCGAAGCCGAGTTCGAGGCCTCCCAGAAGCTTGCCGAGGCTGCGGACGTGATATCGCGGCATCCGGTGGCCCTCCAGCTCCGCTACCTGCAGACCCTCTCGGAGATCGCGGTGGAGAACAACTCCACCACCGTGTTCCCCATCCCCCTGGAGATGCTGAAGCCCTTCCTCAACCAGCTCACGCAGGGAGGGGGGAACGGCTAGAGGATGCTTAGCGGAGCCATTACTGCGCTGGTGACGCCCTTCCGGGGCGGGGAGGTGGACCTCCCCGCCCTGGAGAAGCTGGTCGGCTGGCAGATAGACAGCGGCATAGACGGCCTGCTGGCCTGCGGATGCACCGGAGAGGCCGCCACGCTTACCGACGGCGAGCGCGAGGACGTGGTCTCAACGGTGATGGACGCCGCCGCCGGCCGGGTGCCGGTCATGGCCGGCACCGGCACCAACTCCACGGCCACCACGGTGGAGCTCACCCGGAAGATCTCCGGGATGGGCCTGGACGCCGTGCTGCTTATTACGCCCTACTACAACAAGCCCACTCATCGGGGACAGGTGGAGCACTTCCGGCAGGCGGCGGACGCCTCGGAGTGCCCCGTCTACCTCTACAACGTCCCCGGCAGGACCGGAAAGGCCATAGAGGCCCGGACGGTGGCCGAGCTGGCGCAGCATCCCAACATAGCCGGCATAAAGGACGCCCAGGGCTCGGTGGAGCGGGTTACCGAGCTGCGCACGCTCTGCGGGGAGGGCTTCGACATACTCTCCGGCGACGACCCGCTGGCCATGGCCCAGGCGGCACTGGGGGCGGAAGGTGTGGTCTCGGTGATCTCCAACATCGCCCCCGGCGAGATGTCGCGGATGGTGAAGCTGGCCCGCGGCGGCGAGCTGGAGGCCGCCCGGAGGCTGCAGGCCAGGCTGCTGCCGGCCATACGGGCCATGTTCCTGCAGACCAACCCCATGCCGGTGAAGAAGGCCCTTTGGATGAAGGGCATGATCGCCGACGAGCTCCGACTGCCGCTGGTGCCCATGCGGCAGGACCTGGAGGGCGAGCTCCGCGGGGTGCTTTCGGAGGCCGGCCTGCTGTGACCCGGGGTGGCCTGCCGGGCCTGGCCGTCTTCGGAAGCAGCGGCCGCATGGGCCGCCTGGTGGCAGAGGAGGCGGAGGGCCGCTTTCGCATAACCGCCCTCTACGACAGCCGCCCCCCCGGCACGCCTCCCGGAGACGCGCTTGCCGAGGGCACGGACGTGGTGGTGGACTTCTCGCTGCCGCAGGCCTGGAACGATCTTGCCCGGCTGCTGGCGGGAAGCACAGCCGCCCTGGTAACCGGCACCACCGGCCTGGAGGAGCTGCACATGGACATGGTCCGCCGCTGGTCGCGGGAGAGGGCCGTGTTCCAGTCCTTCAACATGAGCCGCGGCATATACGTTCTGGGCAGGCTGCTGGAGAGCGCCGGGGCCATGCTGGGAGGGTCTGCGGACCTGGAGCTGGTGGAGACCCACCACCGCCGCAAGGTGGACTCCCCCAGCGGCACGGCCCTCACCCTCCTGGACGCCTGGAGCCGCACCGCCGGTGAGGACGGCCGGGTCTTCGGCAGGCACGGCGCCGCCGGACCGCGGCCGCGGGGCGAGGTGGGCGTGCACTCGGTCCGGGGCGGAGACGTTCCCGGAGACCACCGCGTGATGCTTCTCTGCGATGGGGAGGTGCTGGAGCTCTCCCACCGGGCCGTCGGCCGCAGGACCTTCGCCCTGGGAGCGCTGGCGGCGGCGGAGATGGTGGCAGGCAGTCCCCCGGGGCTGTACGGAATGAGAGAGCTTATGGCTTCTTCACCCACGGGAGGGGAGGCACCATGATAAGAGAACCCGTCGTAGCGGGCATGTTCTACCCCGACGACGCCGGCGAGCTCCGCCGGACGGTGGCCGGGTACATCGAGAAGTCGGGGGAGGACCCCGATGGCAGCGTGCGGGGGATCGTGAGCCCCCACGCGGGCTACGTCTACTCCGGCCCGGTAGCCGGCGCCGCCTTCGCGGCGGCCCCCGACGGCGTGGAGCGGGTGGTCCTGATCGCCCCCTCCCACCGGTATCCCGTCTACGGCAGCTCCGTCCTGGACGCCGAGGGCTTCCGCACCCCGCTGGGAGTGGCCGACATCGACCGGGAGACGGTGAGCGCCCTGCTGGACTCCGGTTTCTCCTTCGAGCCCCGGGCACATTCCTCGGAGCACTCCACCGAGGTCCAGGTCCCCTTCGTGCAGGTGCGGTGGCCGGACGCGAAGCTGGTAGTGATCATACAGGGCGAGGTCTCCCGGGAGCACTCCGACCGGCTGGCCGAGTCGCTGGCCGGCCTGCTCGACGACGGCGTGAAGACGCTGCTGGTGGCCTCCAGCGACATGTCCCACTACCACCCGGAGGACCACGCGAAGAAGCTGGACCGCCAGGTGGCCGACGCTTTCCTGTCCGCCGACCCCGACCGGCTGGTCTCCGTCCTCCGCGAGGGCTCCGGGGAGGCCTGCGGCGCGGGCCCCATACTCACGCTGATGAGCTGGGCGAAGCGCAGGGGCTACACGGGCACCCGGGAGCTGGCCTACGACACCTCCGCCACCGCTTCGGGGGACCGCTCGGCGGTGGTGGGCTACTTCGCCGGCGCCCTGACGGAGGTGGAATGACATGGCCGGGAGCACAACTCCGCCGGAGGGCCGCAGGCAGATACTGGAGCTGGTTCGCAGGGCGGTGAGGGCCGCCGCCTCGGGCCATCCCCTTCCCGACCCCCCGGACATCACGGAGCTGCAGAGGCAGGGTGGAGCATTCGTCACCCTCAAGACAGGAGACGGAAGGCTGCGGGGCTGCATCGGGCACTTCACCGGAGAGGGCAGCCTGGGGGAGACGCTGGTCTCCATGGCCAGGGCCGCTGCGGTGCGGGACCCCAGGTTCCGGCCGGTGCGCCCGGCGGAGGTGGACGACCTCTCCATCCAGGTGTCGCTGCTGTCGCCAATGGAGGAGACCGACCCGGAGGACGTGGTCCCCGGCGAGCACGGCATATACATCCGCTCCGGCCCCTTCGCCGGCACGCTGCTGCCGCAGGTGGCCGAGGAGGAGGGGTGGGACAGGGAGACCTTCCTATCCCACACCTGCCTGAAGGCCGGCCTGTCCCCCGACTGCTGGAAGAGATCAGAGACCACCGTCTACACCTACACCGCCGAGGTCTTCGGCGACAACGGAGGGGAAGCCACTTGAGACCGATAGCATTCGCCATGACGCTGGGGCTGCTGGCCTGCAGCGTTCCCGGAATGGACGAGGCCAACCAGCGCATAGACCAGGTCAACGAGAGGGTGGAGGACCTCGAGGAGGTCACCGGCGAGGCCCTGGACGTGGCCTCGGAGAGCGTGACCCTGCGACTCAGCGAGCTGGAGGAGCAGGTGCAGGAGCTCAGGCTGGATGCCGGAAGCTCGCTTTCGGTGTCCGCCGGAGGCATGGACAGCCTGCAGCTGCCCGACCTGGATTCGCTGGTAGAGAACGCCACGGCCCAGGCGGAGAGCCTGTATGTGCTCAGGGCCGGCATGGATTCGCTCAGCGCCAGCCTGGATTCCATCGTGGCCCATTCGGAGGAGCTGGCCCTGGTGGCCGACTCCCTGGGAGAGAGGGTGGAGTCGCTGGAGTCGCAGGTCTGGAATCTGCGAAACAGCTCCAGCTCGAGCTCCTCCGGAAGCCGCACCTCCGGGAGCCGTACCGGAGGCCGAGGTGACCCGCGTGACTCGGGCGACGGAACCTCCGGCGGCTCCTCGGGCAGGTAGACCGGCCGGTTTGACCCACTCGATGAAGACCCTGGGAGCGGTGCGCCGAGGCGGCGGCGACGCCGCCTGGCAGCAGTCGGGAAGCCGCACCGTCTTCGCCCTCACCGGCGCTCCCGGCCGTGCGGGCCCCCTGCTGGACCTCCTGGAGGAGGTGAGGGACCCCGATCCGGAGTCCCTGGCCGGGGCCGCCCGCCAGGCGGGTTTCATCTCCGCGGAGACCCCGCTGCTGCTGGGAGTGCTGGAGGGGACCGAGCTGGTGCTCTTCGGGGCCGGGGGAGCCGTCTGCCGCCGGCTGAGAGAGGGCGAGTCCAGGGACCTCCTGGACCCCGCGGACAGGACCTCCTACTCCACCGGCCAGGCCATTCTCTCGAGGGGCGACTTTCTGGTCTGCTCAACGCAGGGCCTCGGGGCAGACCCGCAGGTGCCGGCGTCCCTGCTTCCCGCCGCCCTGCTGGACGGCCTGGTCAAGGGTGACGGCCTGGGGGCGGAAGCCCCCGCGGCCGTCATCCGCCTGGGCCAGCCCGCCCCCGCAAGGCGCGCCGAAAGGTCCGGGGGAAAGCGCCTTCTCGCCGCACTCCTGCTGCTTCTGCTGGCGGCCGCCCTGGCCGCGGCCCTGCTGCTGCTTCCCTGGCGGGAGGCCGTGGGCCTGGGGGGCTCCGAGCCCCTGCTGGGTCGCGGCAGCGACGTGTTGCTGGTGGGCGGCGGCGAGACGCCGCCGGAGCTTGGAAAGCACCTGGACGCCGAGAGGGTCCCCCGGCGGGAGGGACTTCGGCCGGGCACCTACGTGCTGGCCGAGACCGCCCCGGAGGGGATGACCGCCGTGGAGCGGATGGTCATCCTCCGCGACAGCTCGGAGGCCGGCCGGGCCGTGATGTACCTCGCCTCCGACCTCAACTACTTCCAGAGGGGACGGACCATCGTGCTGAACGAGACCGGCGCCCACATGGAGGGGCCGATGCTGGACCCGGAGCAGTTCGCCCTCTTTGCAGACCTTCCCGCCCGCCGCGGCGGCAGCATGGTGCTGGAGCCCGGCGCCGAGCCCCGCGGCCTCTCCGGAGGCCCGCCGGAGGACCTCCCCGGCCCCGCCTTCCGCGCCGTGGTGGTCCTGGACTGACCGGCGCCTGCAACGAAAATGGGGGAGGCGGCACCGCCGCCTCCCCTTCTTCGTTCCGC
>JAWLEP010000047.1:0-18196 GCA_041686025.1 Candidatus Fermentibacteraceae bacterium | reverse complement strand
CCCTTCTGACCCGCTTGGTGGCCTTGTGCACCTTCCTGGTCCAGTCCACCAGTATGGGGCTGGCCACGAATATGGAGGAGTAGGTTCCGATGATGATGCCCATCAGCAGGGTCAGCGAGAAGTCGGCCAGTGTGGAGCCTCCGAAGATGTAGAGCATCAGCACGGCCATGAAGGTGGTCAGCGATGTTATCACGGTCCGGCTCAGGGTCTCGTTGATGCTGTAGTTGACGGTCTCCTCGAAGGTTTTGCCCCTGCGCAGCTTCCTGTCCTCGCGGATGCGGTCGAAGACCACGATGGTGTCGTTGATGGAGTACCCCACGATGGTCAGCAGCGCCGCGATTATGGTCAGCGACACGTCCAGCTGCAGCAGGGCCAGCAGACCGATGGTTATGATGATGTCGTGGGTCAGGGCCGCCACCGCCGCGATTCCCCACTTGAACTGGAACCGGTACCAGATGTAGAGCACGATGAAGACCATGGCCGCGATGATGGCGTTGATGGCCTTGGTCCGGAGCTCCGAGCCCACCTTGGGCCCGATCTGCTTGATGAAGGACAGTCCCTCCTCCTCGCCCTCCATCATCCGGTAGCCGGAGGCCTCCAGGGCGGAGTTCACCGTCTCCTTGTCGCTGGTGGATGTGCGCACCACGTAGGCTCCGCCGTCGCCGGCGTAGTCCACCAGGCTCTGCACCTGCACATTCTGCAGCCCCCGCTCCTCCAGGGCGGAGGAGACGTCCTCGGTCGCCACCGCCTCATCGGTGACCACCGTGGTCTCCAGGCCGCCGGTGAAGTCGATGTCCAGGCTGAGGCCCCCGTGGGCGAAGAAGGCTATGACGCCTATCAGTATCACCGCCGCGGAGAGGATGTAGGTCTTCTTGCGGACCCTGGTGATGTTGAATGCGGCCTTGTTGAGGAAGTGGAGCTTGCCCAGGTTGATGGGCTTGTTGCCCCGCCTGCGCAGCATCAGGTCGAACACGCCCCGGGTGAAGACCAGCGAACAGAACATGCTGGCCAGGATACCGATGGAGAGCGTCACGGCGAATCCCCTGATGGGACCGGTGCCGAACTTGTACAGCACCATGGCCGTGATCAGCGTGGTGAGGTTGGCGTCCAGTATGGTGACGAAGGCCCGGCCGTATCCAGACTCCACCGCCGCCTTCATGCTCTTGCCCTGGTCGCGCTCCTCGCGAATCCGCTCGTAGATCAGCACGCTGGCGTCCACCGCCATGCCGATGGTGAGGATGATACCGGCTATTCCCGGAAGTGTGAGCGTGGCGTTGAGGCCCGTCATCCCGATGGAGCTCAGCGGGCCGGGGAAGCAGAGCACGGCCAGCACCAGCAGCATGTCGAACACCAGCGCCAGCACCGCCAGCACGCCCCCCACGCCGTAGTAGACGATGATGAACGCCGCTACCAGGGCCAGGCCCAGCAGGGCGGCCACCATGCCCTGATCTATGGACCTGCGTCCCAGGCTGGGGCCTATGGTCTGCTCTTCTGCGATCTCCAGGGCGGCGGGAAGGGAGCCGGCCCGGAGCACCAGCCTCAGGTCCCTGGCCTCCTGCAGGTCGAACCCGCCGGAGAGGCGTGTACCGCCGGCGCCGGAGATCCTCTCGCGGATGGTGGCCACGGAGTAGACGGTACCGTCGAGGAGGATGGCGACCCTTTCCTGCACGTTCTCGCCGGTGATCCGCTCCCAGTTGTCCGCGCCCTGGCCGTCGAACTGCAGTATCAGGTAGGGCTCGTTGGTGACTGCGCCGGCGCCGCCCGTCTGCACCCGGACGTCCTCCAGGCTGGCCCCGGTGAGATGGTAGTCCGGATGGCGGTCATCGGTGTCGTCCACCGTCCCCCTGGTGACGTCCCTGGGGACCAGGAACACCGGGACCATCATCCCGCGGGAGGTCTGCCCCGCCTTCTTCAGGGAGAACTCCAGGTTCTGCTCGGCCAGCATGGAGTCCACCTCGGGGCGACGGATTGTCTCGTTGAACACGTCCAGCGGCTCGCCCTGGGGTATGGCCCAGTCCCCGGGGCTAACGCCCAGGGCCCTGGCGTCCGCCTCCCCCAGCTGCACGATGAGGCCCGAGAGGCTTCCGCCCTCCTCCGGCATCTCGATGGTGGGCGTCTCCGGGACCTCCGGCTGAGTCGGCTCGCCGCCGCCCTCGAGGTCGCCCAGACCGAACTCCTGGTCGGCAGGGGGAGATTCCGGCAGCTGGAGGCTGCCGCCGGTGTCCGGAGCAGTCGGTCCCCCATCGTCGGGCTCGGTGATCTCCGCGGGCTCCGCCTGCTCTGGCTCCTCGGGGATCTCTATGCCCGACTCATCGGCCAGGAACGAGTCGATCTGCCGTATCACCCGCACGTCGCCCGGCCTGGACTGCTCGTCGTTGGGGAAGACCACCAGCTTGAACTCCAGCAGCGCCTGCTTCTCCACGATCTCCCGGGCCCTGCCGGGGTCGCGAACGCCGGGGAGCTGGACTACTATCCGGTCGCTTCCCTGCTTGGTTATGGATGGCTCGGAGACGCCGAACTCGTTGATCCTGTTGCGGATCACCTCCAGCGCCAGGTCGATGGACTCGCCCTCGTCCATGCCCTCCACGGGCTGGACGGTGTAGGCCAGGTACATGCCGCCCTGCAGGTCCAGGCCCAGCTTTATGGTGCCCTCCTTGAGCTGGTGCAGGTCCTTGTAGTGGTCTATGAGCTCCTGGCCGCCCTCGGCCCTGAGGCTGTCCAGCAGGCCGCGGTAGTAGGGGTTGTCCGTCTCGGGCTGTACGCTGGCCTCAGCGCTGTCCCGCTCTATCTCCGGCAGTGAGTACCACCGGATGGTCGGCCAGATCATCAGGGCCGCCACCACGAACAGTGCGAGCGAGCTCCACAGGCGCCACCGGGCAGACTTCTTCATGGGGACCTCCAGTAGGACGTAACGGGCCGGCTCTTGACGGGGGACTCCGGCCTCAGGCGGTCCGGCGCCTCCGGCGCCGCCTCCTGTCGGGAAGGCGCAGGCGCGGAGCGCGGACTCCTAATTGCGTCTCTCGAACCAACTCCATCGGGCTTACAGGGTGCGACAAATACCTCCCCGAGGCCGTCTTGTCAACGATCAGGCCTCGGCTCCACGGCAGGAGGTGTCCCGTTCCGGCGCGGAGTCCGGCTACCTGGCGGGGATCTTCAGCTCTATTCTCAGCGGGTACCCGTCCGGCCTCTCGGCAAGGAAGGAAAGGCCGCCGTCCGCCCTCCTGCGGGTAAGATGGTGGGTGTACCCGTGCTCCCGGAGCAGGCGGGTGATCCGCAGGTTCGCCTGGGGCTGGGTGAACCGGGTGGTGTCCAGGTCTATACTCATCACTATGGTGTCGCCGCTGAGGGAGTCCACCCGGGGGGACTGCCCGGCGCCGTAGCCCACCTCCATGCACTCCCGGCTGAAGGAGGACTCCGCCGCCTGCTCCAGTACGGGCTCCGGCACGGGTCGGGCCGGGGGCTCCGGATGGAGGATGACGATCACCAGGCCGAAAACGGCCGCGGCGGTGAGCAGCATCACGGCCGCCTCTGACAGCTTCATGCGCCCTCCAGTCGTCGGGGTCTTCGAGGCTGTGATACGAACCCTCCCGGTCGGTTGACTATATTCCCTGCGGGACCGTTATTTCATAGTAAGACGGACAGCAGGTCTGCAACTGCCGACTGCTGGCCCGTACTGCCATTCCGAGAGAAGAAAGGACACGCCGTGGCTTGCTCTCTTCTTCTGGTTCTGCTGCTGCCGCTCCAGCTGCCCGCGGAGGACGCGCCGGCGGTGCTTACCGACGAGTTCGGCTTTTCGGGCTTCCCCGGCCTTCCCACCGCAGACGTGATGCCGGTGGGCGGCCTGCGCATAACCGCGGCAGCCGGCTTCGGGGAGCTGGAGGGGGGCAGCGATCTGGTCCGCCTTCCCCTTCGCGGCTGCTGGGGCGCGCTTTCGAACCTGGAGGTCTGCACCGCCCTTCCCCTCTACCTGGACGACGACGGGATGGAGGGCGGGGCGCTGGGCAACATCAGCGTCGGGGCCTCCTACCTCTACGAGAGGGCCAGGGGCGGGACCAACCTGGTCCTGCGGGCCAGGGCCTCGCTTCCCACCGGCTCGGAGTCCCGGGACGGCGGATCGCGTCTGGAGATGGGAGCCTCCACCGGGACCACCTTCAGGCTCTTCCGGCTCTCTGCCACAGGCCTGTACGGCCTGGCCTCCGGCAACGACCCCTTCAGCGACGACATCGACGACTACGCCCGGTTCGTCTTCGGGAGCTCCAGCTTCGTCTCCCGGGGGCTTCAGCTGGCGGGGTCACTGGAGGGAAGCACCGCCGGCGAGCTCACCGCCTCCGCCTGCTGCGCCTACGACCTGGCGGGAGCCATGGGCCTGCACGGGGCCGTCAGGGCGGGGCTGGACGGACCCTGGCGCTACCGCCTGGAGGCGGGCGCCTCCTGGACCGGCTTCGGCTTCTAGAAGCGGCTGTCCACGTTCAACGGAAGGGATACGATGTCTCCGGAAGGGACGAATGACGACCTCACGGCGGCGCTGGCCGTGGACTCGCAGGGAAGGCTCAGCGGACGTCACTTCGGCTCGGCCGAGGCCTACCGTCTCTACAGGTACTCAGAGGACGGCTTCCGGGAGCTGACCCTGGTGCGAAACGAGACGCTGGAAGTATCCGAGGACGACGCCTCTGCGAAGGCGGGGTCCGTGCGGCAGCTTCTGGAGTCCCATGGAGTGCAGGTGGTGGTGGGCGGGTGCTTCGGGCCCAACATAAAGAGGTTGGTGAGGCACTTCGTGCCGGTGATGGACGACCCCGCTCCGGCCGGCGAGGTGCTGGAGAGGCTGCACCTCCGCTGGGACCGGGTGGAGCGTGAATGGATGCGGCCCGCTCCCGAGAGGGAGCATGTCAGGCTCCGAAACGGCGTCTCCGTCACCATGGCGGCCTCCGTGGACGCCGGCCTCTGCGAGGAGTGCGGCTTCTGCGAGCCGGCCTGCCCGGTGGGGGCCATATCCGCCGATGGCCTGGCCATGGTGGACCGGTGGCGCTGCGTCCGCTGCGGAGCCTGCCTGGAGGTGTGCCCCTTCGGAGCCATCACGCTGAAGATCAAATGAGCGTCTTCGAGAGGAAGGCCGACCGCTACGACAGCTGGTTCCGGACCAACGCAGCCGCCTACCGCTCCGAGCTGGCGGCGGTGCGGGCGGCCGCCGGCCCCCCCGATGAGCAGGGCAGGGGCCTGGAGGTGGGTTCGGGAACGGGCAGGTTCGCCATTCCCCTGCACATAGGCATGGGGGTAGAGCCGGCGGCCGCCATGCGCCGCCGGGCGGCGCAGAGGGGCATGAGGCCGGTGGCCGGAGTTGCCGAGCACCTGCCCTTCGCCGACGACACCTTCGACCTGGTGCTGGTGGTTACCACCATATGCTTCGTGGACGACCCCCGGGCATGCGTGGACGAGGCATCAAGGGTGCTGCGCGGCGGCGGGAGGCTGGTCATCGGCTACATCGACCGCGACAGCAGCCTGGGGAAGCTCTACCGCGGCAACCGGGACGCCAGCCCGTTCTACGCCTCGGCCGCGTTTTTCTCCTCGGCGGAGATCGAGGAGCTGGTGCGAGGCTGCGGTCTGTCGGGCCTGCAGTGGCGGCAGACCCTATTCGGAGACGCGGAGAGCGTACACGTTGAAGAACCGGTGAAGGAGGGCCGCGACGAGGGCAGCTTCGTGGTGGTCACCGCCTTCAGGGGCCGGGACGGGAGCGGGGCCGGTCAGGAGTAGGGCGAGATGGCCCTCAGCTTCTCGATTATCTGCGGCAGGTGCGCCGCCAGCAGCCTCTCGTCCCCCTCGGTCGTGTAGCGGTCGAAGCTGATCCTCACGGCGCTGTTGGCCAGGGCGTCGCTGAGGCCCATGGCCCTGAACACGTGGCTGGGCCCCGACTGGCCCGTGCTGCAGGCCGACCCCGACGAGGCGCATATGCCCGCCATGTCCAGCATGGTGAGCACCGCTTCGCTCTCCACTCCCTCGAAGACGACGCAGATGGTGTTGGGAAGCCGCGGGCTGCCGCTGCCCAGGATGGACGAGCCGGGGCAGCTCTCCAGTATCATCTCCTCTATCCTCCTGCGCATGGAGGAGAGGTCTCTGCCCTGCCGGTCAAGCTCCCGGGCCGCCAGCGCCACCGCTTTGCCCAGACCCACTATTCCCGGGACGTTGTAGGTGCCGGCCCGCAGGCCGCACTCGTGGTGCCCCCCGTGTATCAGGGGCGGCAGGTCTATGCCCCCCTTTATGTATATCGCCCCCGTTCCTTTGGGGCCGTGGAGCTTGTGGGCGGACACGCTGATCATGTCTGCGCCTATCTGCTGCACGTCCACCGGGATCTTGCCCACCGCCTGCACCGCGTCGGTGTGGAAGAGGGCTCCCGCCCGGTGGGCCATCTCGGCCACCTGCTGCATGGGGAAGATCACGCCGGTCTCGTTGTTGGCCATCATCACGGTTACCAGGGCCACGTCCTCGTCCAGAAGGGATTCCAGCTCGGCAAGGTCCAGCATGCCCTCGCCGTCCACCGGCACGGAGCTTATCTCCATGCCGTTCCGTTCCAGGAAGGCCAGCGGCTCCATCACCGCCGGGTGCTCCACGGCGGAGGCCACTATCCTGTTCCTTCCCGGCATGAGCCTTACCGCCCCCTTGATGGCCATGTTGTTGCTCTCGGTCCCGCCCGATGTGAAGATGATCTCGGAGGGGTCGGCCCCCAGCAGGTGGGCCAGCTCTATCCGCGCACCCTCCATGGGGTCCAGAAGCGCCCTGCCGAAGCGGCAGAAGGCCGAGGGGTTGCCGTAGCTCTCCCCCAGGAACGGAAGCATGGCCTCCAGGGCCTCCGGGGCCAGCCTGGTGGTGGCGTTGCTGTCGAAGTAGGCCGTCATACGCTGACCTTCACCTCCACCGAATGCCCCGCTCTGTCGGCCAGGTACCGCTCGAGCTCCTCCACCGGAGGGCGGCCCTCGCCCCCGCAGACCAGCTCCACGCGGGTGGCACCCGCCCTCTCCAGGGGCAGACTGCAGCCCTCCAGGGCCCGGGACAGCTCAGGCGGCAGGGAGGCTATGGCCTGCCGAACGCGGTCGCGCCGGCTCCTGAAGTCCGCAATGGCCCTGCGCATGGCCTCGCTGCCCATCACCGAGCAGTGGATCTTCTCCTCCGGCATGCCTCCCAGGTACTCCACGATCTGGTCGTTCTCGAGGCTCTCGGCCTCCGCCAGGGTCCGCCCCTTCACCATCTCGGTGAGCGCCGATGCGGAGGCGATGGCGCTGGCGCAGCCGAAGGTCATGAACAGCGCCTCCTCGATCCTGTCATCTGCGTCCACCCTTATGTCCAGCTGCATGGCGTCGCCGCACTCGGGAGACCCCACCTCGGCGTGGCCGTCGGGGTTGTCCAGGGAGCCCACGTTGCGGGGATTGGTGAAGTGGTCGAGGAGCTTCTGGCTGTAGTTCCACATCAGCGGAGGTCTACCTTGTGCAGCTCTCCGGCCATGAGATCGGCAAGTGTGTTCTCCCTCAGGATGGTGAAGTAGATATCACGCATCTTCTCCCACAGCTCCTTCGTAACGCACCGGTCCTCCAGCCTGCAGCGGCAGTTCTCGTCGGCCTCGCCGCACTCGGCGCTGTCGGTAAGGCAGTTGATGGGAAGGAAGTCCGTCTCCAGCACGTTGACCACGTCGTAGAGCCTGATCTCCTCGGGGGGCCTGCAGAGCATGTACCCCCCGCCCGGCCCCCGGCGTCCGCAGATGATCCCCACCGCCCTGAGCTTGCCGAAGATCTGCTCCAGGTAACGGACGGGTATCAGCTCGGACTCGGCGATGCTGGCCAGGGAGAGAGGCTCGTCCGGATCACTCCTTCCCAGCTCGGCCAGGGCTCTCAGACCGTAACGGCTGCGGGTTGAAATCAGCATGTGAACTCCCTTTCTCCAATGTATCTGAGCTCTTCTATGTCAGTCATCTTCTTCCGGTTGCACGCGCTATTTATTCTTGAAAGTCCTGACGGCCACAACCACCAGCGTTACGATACCGCCCAGTGCCACCAGCGCAAGAGCCAGGTAGAGCGCGGTCTGAAGGGGGTCGTAGACCCGGCCCTCGCCCTCGAAGACCAGGCTCAGGGTGCCGTGCACCTCCGCCGGCGCGTAGTTGCCGCGGTTGCTGAGTATCAGGGCGTAGCGGCCGAAGCCCAGAAGGGGGATGTTCACGGACCCGGAGGCCTGTCTGCTGTGGTAGAGGGTATCGACCTCGGCCTCGAGCTCCGTCCAGCCGGGCATCTGGTACTCCCATATCAGGAGCAGCTCCACCCCCAGCGTGTCCGGGTCTACCTTCAGGTCGCCCACGATGCGAGCGTCCTCCTCCTGCGAGGGTTGCACGGGGATGGCCACGTACCTGTAACCGCCCACCGGGATCTCCAGGTCGTGGTCCAGTATCCTTACAGAGCCGGCCCAGGCGCAGGCCGCAAGGCCGGCGAACAGAACGGGGAAGAAATATCTCATGCCTCACCTCCTTCGTCCTTTGCCTCCCGCACGCCCGCCAGGACGGCCGAGAGAAGTACCAGATGAACGCCGGCCAGGAAAACGATGCAACCCAGACCGGCCAGGACCCAGAAGAGGGCCCCGGAGCCGGAAAGCCGCTCGGCGGCCTCGGCGGCGCCGGCCAGGTGCTCCTCCGCCTTGCCGAAGGCCGCCTCCGTGGAGAACATGTCCGTCTCCAGGCCCTCCACCGCCAGGGCCACCTCCAGTACGTCCTGCCTCAAGTGGAGAATACTGACCCGCAGCGTGTCCAGCCTTGCCGAGAGCATCTGCGAGGTCTGGCTGCTCTGCTGTAGCTGGCCGATGGTGGCGCCGAGGCTGTTCCGTCCCAGGACCACGGCCGCCCGCTCGCTGATCGCGGCCAGCTCCGAAGCGGCAGACGACGTCAGGCTCCCCAGCCTGTCCACAGAGGTCCGCGTGCCCCCCAGGGCGTCCCCGGTCTCCTGCAGCACCTCTCCGCTGGCCTCCAGCGACTCCCTTACCCGGGAGACCAGGTCGGTGGAGGACGAGGCGCCGGAGGATACGGCCTCCACCGCCGACCGGGCGCTCTCCAGCCCGCCGTATACCGTGTCCATGGAGTCGTCCAGGCTTCCCCTGTAGGAGAGTGCCACCAGCACTATGACGGCCCCTGCCGTCAGGGCCAGTACACCCAGAACCAGGCCCATCAGCCTGGCGGATGCCCTCACGATTTGGGCTGTGGACATGGACTATCCCTTCGCCAGGGTCACCAGCTGGCATCCGTTGCGCAGGTCCACCACGGTGTCCGGCGGCGGATTCAGAACCAGCTCCCCCTCGTCGTCACCCGCGTAGTCTATGCACCCCATCACTATCTCCCGCCTGCTCAGGCCGCACCTCACCAGCTCGCGGAAGGTTGCGGTGTCCTGTCCGGGGCATATCCAGGTGGCCCCGCGCAGGTATATCTCGGACCCCCTGGGGTCGAAGATCTCCCTGTAGACGCCCCAGATCCTGGGTTCCTCGGCCAGCTGGGCCATGACCATGCTGGTGACCTCGTTGCTCACCACGAAATCGTCTATCTCGGCGGTGTTGGCCAGCCTCCGGTTGCGGGGGTTCCTTATCTCCGAGACCACCGTGGTCTCCGGTGGCGCGGAGAGCCCTTCGCGTATCCTCTTCATTATCAGCAGGGTGGTGATGCACTCGGTGTCGGAGGTCTCGTCGTCCTCGCTCTCGCTGGAGGTCACTATCACGCTGTCGTAGCCGAAGGGGGCCAGCTCCTCCAACTCCCGGGGGTCGCTCCTGGCCATCCTCCGGTAGGATACCGCCAGATTCGTGGTGTCTCCTATCCCCTCCACCAGATTCCGCGCCTCCTCCGGCTGCAGAGAGCCGGCGATTACGCCCGAGCTTTCCGGGCCCACGTAGCTGTCCAGAAGGGTCACCATCAGCGTCAGGTTCCTCCGGTCACCCGAGAGGATCAGTATCCGCTCCCTTCCGGGCTCGGGCCGAGGGCAATCGCCGCAGATCTCAACCGGCTTCGCATCCCTGGACAGGTCGGGGTCGAACCTGTCGTCGTCCAGCATCAGCACTACGAGATCATCGCCCTTCTCGATGGCGGTATCTGGCGGAGGATTGAGCATGATCCTCCCGCCCCTGGCGATTCCCAGCACCACACTCTCCGTGGTGCAGAGGGCCATCTGCCCGAAGCTGCGTCCGGCCATTCCCGGCTTTGCCACGAAGTAGATCTCGTTGCCCTGGAAGCTCAGCAGCTCGGAGTATACTTTGGACAGGCCTGGGTGGCGGCAGACCTGGACCACCAGCCTGGTGATCACCTCCCTCACCGGGACCCAGCGGACGCCGGGAAAGGAGAGCTCGGCGATGTGGCCCATCCGCTGCTCGCGTATCTCGCAGACGGCGCTGATCCTCCGTTGCCTCTTCCCGCTCATCAGGCTCCGTGCGGCCATGAGCACCTTGATGTTCGCCGGGTCCGATTCCCCCAGAACCACCAGGCTGCGGGCGGCGCCCAGGTTGAGCATCCTCAGGGCGTCCAGGTCCGAGGCCCTCCCCGTCCTGTAGGCCATGCGGGTGCCCTTGAAATCCCCCACCCGCTCGTCCATGGCCTCCTCCATGTCCTGCTTGGGCACGGGGGAGAAGACGGCTATGGCCCTGCCCCTGTGGTTCTCGTTGGCCTCCACTATCTCCCGCACCACGTCGAAGAGCTTGTCACCAGTGCCCACTATGACCGTGTGGTCCCTCTCCACCACCGGCGACTTGCCGCGCTTCATCAGGTCCATCTTCTCGGTGAGCTTGGAGGAGAGTATGCCGATGAGGAGCGAGAAGATCAGTATGCCCGCCAGGCTGATTGTCACGCCGGTTACGGCCACTATCTCCTCGGTGTAGTCACCGGCGAAGTTGCCGGGGTCTATCACCCGTATCGCCGCCCACCAGAGCCGGTAGGTCCAGGGCGCGTCGCCGTCCCGGCCCAGGTTCTCGGGGTTGCACTGGCTAACCGCAAGGGCGCCGATCACCATCAGCGCCACCACCACCACGGCCAGCATCAGGACCTGCCATATGGCGCTCTTGGCAACCAGCCGGTCGATCCTGTAGCGGATCCGCTGCTTCAGGGAGAAGCCGTCCACCAGATTCCCCTCTTCAAGGGCCCTTTCGTCGCTCCGGCGTAGCGGAATGACTATTCGCCCATCATAATAATCCCTTGACTTGGGTTGCACAATCATGACCGGGCCTTATCATGCACCCGACGCCGGCTGGGGATCATGCGATGAAGGGAGGCCGCAACCCTTGGGCGAAACCGACGGACTTGCAGAGTCCATCTCGGAGGCGTCCCGCGACGCCGGAGAGATCCTGATGGAGCACCTCAGGCGTGGTGTCAGCGTCTACCGGAAGGACGACCACGAGCTGGTGACCTCCGCCGACCTGGCCTCCCAGGAGCTCCTGAGGGAGCGCCTCTGCGGGCTGCGTCCCGACGCCGCATTCCTGGGAGAGGAGGACTGGGACGGCAGAATTCCCGACCCGCCTCTGTGGGTTGTGGACCCGCTGGACGGAACCAACAACTACGCCCACGGCTTTCCCGTCTTCTGCGTCAGCGTGGCCCTCTGCGACAAAAGCGGCCCGCTGGCGGCCGTCGTCTACGACCCCACCAGGGATGAGCTGTTCTCGGCCGTCAGGGGCGGGGGCGCATTCCTGGGCGGGAGGCCGGTTGCCGCCTCCGAGGTGTCCGAGCTGGACCGCGCCCTGATCTGCACCGGGTTTCCCTACCACCGCTCGGAGTCCGACCCCGGCCTGGAGCTGGCCCCACTGGTCCACTTCCTGGGGCGGGCCCAGGGGGTGCGGAGGGCCGGGTCTGCGGCGCTGGATCTGGCCTACGTGGCCTGCGGAAGGGCGGACGGGTTCTACGAGCAGCACCTCAAGCCCTGGGACATGGCGGCGGGGGCGCTGCTGGTAGCCGAGGCCGGGGGACGGGTGGGAGCCTTCGAGGGGGGCGACTGGGTCCTGGGGTCTGCCGGAATCGTGGCCTCCGGCCCCAACCTGTTCGAGCTGATGAGGGCCGGAGCTTCCGTTCGGAAAAGCTCCGGCCCCCTGTTGGGATCCGCCGACTAGAAGCCCAGGTTAACGCCTGCTGCGAAGGAGTTTATCCCCCCCGCTCCCGCTTCGTCTCCCAGGGCCCTGGCCAGCTTGTACTCCGCGAAGACGCTGATGGGCGACATGGGTGGCTGGAAGGTGGCGCCCACCACGCCGTGTATGCCCGGATGCACGTGGTCGTAGGGGTCTATGTCCACTGAGTTGCCCGCCTGGGCGTTCACCAGCTGTATCAGGGCGTCGGCCTCGCTGACGATGAAGTGAGCGCCCCCGCCCCCGCCGATGTAGGGCTTGAAGGGCATGCCGCCCAGCGGCAGGTTGACCTTCAGCGTCGCACCCAGGTCCAGGTCGTGGAACTTGTTGGTGTAGGTCTGGGTGAGGGTGTCGGTGGAGGGAGACCAGCCCCACTCGTCCTCCACGTAGCCCATCAGGGAGTCAACGTCCCCGCCGAACTCGATGCCCTCTTCCTCCTCCAGGTAGTTCATCAGGTAGTTCTCGAGGGTGATGTCGTCCTCCTGGGAGGTGTAGCCTGCGCTGAACTCCAGGTCCACCATTCCCATTATCGGGAAGACGAACTGTCCGCCGAAGGCCAGGTTGGAGGCGTCGTCCCCCATCCTCGGCTGCTCACCCTGGTACCATCCCAGCCTGCCGCCGAACCTGGGGCCCGCGAAAGCGGCGGCGGCGCAAAGCAGTAACACTCCATAGAAACGTGATCTCATCTCTCTCCTTTCGGTGCATGCCGTACAACACTGCCCTGCCGACGGAGGAAGGTCAAGTTTCGTCGGCGGGAACCCACAGGCGCCGGAGACGTTTGGAATAAGGAGAGAAGCGGGTTTCTGCGGTATCCGGTACGCTTCCTCAGCTGCTTTCGCACCGACGCGGGTCTTGACCCGGATACGTTACAAGGATAAGGATACAAGGTACCTATCTTACCCTGGCAGTCACTCGTACAACCATAAGCAAGGAGGTTTCCAAAGTGCGACTCTCTCTTCTGGCGTCACTTCTAATCGCCGTGGTGGCCATGGCATACGGGCCCGCCGACTGGCAGTCCCTGGGCGGCCGTTCCGGCGAGGGGATAGAGGTCAGGCTCCTGGAGTCCGACTTCGACCATATCCTGGTGGAGCTCGAGGTTCCCGGGTTCTGGCTCTACGACTTCCCGGCCGAGGGCCAGGTATGGCAGAGGCTGGCGCTTTCGCAGTGCCGTACCCACGACATGGTGGGCCTTCCGGAGGTCCAGTCCTGGCGCAAGCTGTTCGCCCTGCCCTTCGGAACCAGCCCGGAGGTCTCGGTGGAGGACGTCGAGTACTCCACCTTCGATGACGTCGAGCTGATGCCCAGGCAGACTCCCGAGATCGACATGCCCCACGCCCCCTACCCCTTCGAGATGGACCAGGCCTACTACTCCTCCGACAGGGTCTTCCCCGGAAGCTGGGTCGACGCGGACAACGAGGGCATCTGGTCGGGCCTGCGGGTGGCGCGCCTGAACGTGCACCCCTTCCGGTACAACCCCCAGACGGGTGAGCTGATGGCGGCCTCCAGGATACTGGTGAGGGTGGACTTCACCGGGCAGATGGAGGTTCCGGCGCACCCGAGCAACAGGGCCATGTTCGCCGCCTACCGTGATCGCGTCATCAACTTCGCCGACTTCCACAGCGCGGCCCAGGCCGACGGTGCCGACGACGCTCCGGAGTACGTGTTCCTGGTGAACGCCGACAACATCGACGACGTCCAGCCCCTGATAGAGCACCACAACGCCATGGGGCTGAAGGCCAGGGTGGAGACCCTTTCCAACCCCTCCGACCCCGGTGAGATGTTCGGAGCCATCGCCGACAACTACGACACCGGCGTCATGAGGTTCGCCCTGATAGCGGGCGACCACGATGACATGCCGTCCTACAGCTACGGCTCCCACGTCGGGGACTACTACTACGCCTGCCTTACCGGCGGAGACCTCTACCCCGAGATAGCCGTGGGCCGTCTAACCGGCGACGAGGCCCAGATAGCTCACCAGGTGGACAAGACCATGGACGGCTACATCAACTACGCGTGGGAGGACCTCGCCACCACCGGCATCACTCCCAGCGAGACGGTGCTCGCCGCCCACGAGGAACAGTACCCGGGTAAGTACACCGAGTGCTGCGACAGCATAGCCGCCTACCCGTACTCCCTCTGCGACGTCAGCTTCGACAAGCTCTACCCGCCGGAGGGGGCCACCGCCGACGACCTCGAGAACCTCATCAACGACGGTATAGGTACGGTCGGCTACCGCGGGCACGGCGACGTCACCTACTGGTCCTGGTCACCGGGCTGGAACTCCAGCAACATCAACAGCCTGACCAACGACTTCATGCCGCCGGTGTTCAACATCGCCTGCTACTGCGGCCGCTACAATGAGTCCGGCACCTGCCTGGCCGAGGCCTGGCAGTGGGCCGATAACGGCTGCTACGGCAACCTGGCGGCCACCAACCCCTCCTACACAGTGCCCAACCACGACTACATGAAGCGCATCTACCGCGGGCTCTACGACGAGGGTCTCTACCGGATAGGCGAGACCATCATGTACTCCACCGAGTACATACTCGACTACCACGGAAGCCTGGGCGAGTCCAACGCCAAGATGTACATCTGGTTCGGCGACCCGGCGGTTGACACCTGGACCAACGACGACGCCCTCCCCACCCCGCTGGACATAGTCACCGCGGGACACGTCAACCCGGGGCCGCAGGACATCACCGTAACAGTGAACTCCAACGGCTCCCCGGTTGAGGGTGCGGACGTCACCATCTGCGACGGCGTCGACGGCATTGACGCCCTCACCGTCTACGAGGAGGCCACAACCAACTCCTCCGGGCAGGTGACCATCAGCGTCGACGTGCCCGAGAACGGCGAGCTGACGGTGGGCGCCTTCAAGCACAACTACACCTTCGACGTCGACAACATCGACATCTGGCCCGAGGCAGTCGACCAGACAGCTTCCAGGCCCTACTCGCTGCACCTGAACAACCCCGCGCCCAACCCGGTTACGGTGAGCGCCAGCATAGGCTACGGCATGCCCAGCCCGGGCCATGTCGAGCTGACGGTCTTCGATGTCACCGGCCGCAAGGTGCGTACCCTGATAAGCGGCGAGATGGATGCCGGCAACTACACCTACAACTGGACGCCCACCGACATCACCAGCGGCGTCTACTTCGTCCGGCTCACCACCCCCGAGGGTACCCTTACCCGACAGGCGATGGTGATCCGCTAGCCGCAGACTACCACAGCCACGCAGAGAAGGGGGGCGGCGCTTCGGCGCCGCCCCCCTTCCGGGGACGGCCCTTTCGGGGACGGAGTACAACTTGTACAACTTAATTCAGTTACTTGTTGGTGAGCATAGAGATAAGTCTACTGCGCATGTCGGGGTTCTCTGCCAGAATCCTTCTTCCCCGAGCAACTGATTTACTTACTGACTGCTGAGACACTCCTAAGTGTCGAGAAACCTGGGTGGTGGTCAAACCCAGCACAACTGTACCCAGGAATGATATGGCAGCTCGGACTTCGGAGAGACTGCCGCCCTTTGCCCCGCCCCGGATTCTCGCGGGGCTGGCGCCCATCTCTCTGCAGAGATCGTCCATCGCAGATGCAAGATGTCCGGGGTTCCCAACGCGAGTTGATCTGGCTCCGGGTTCGGAACGCATGGCAATGCTGCGCCTGAATTCCTCGGAGCCAATTGCAGCCACATGGCATTTCCGTTTTCTTTCTCCGAAGCTGAGGGTCCAGCACCATCGTCCCAACTCCTCCGGCTCTGGGTCTTCGACCGACATGTATTCCGAGAGGTTTTTTCTTCCAGAGCTCTCAGAGTCCCCGAAGAAGGCAAGTACTGCCGAAGTATTCTGGCAGGAGAGCTTCACCGTCCCCATGAGTGCCCTGTGTCCCGTCCAGGGATAAGACTCTAGGGTTTCGTTATCTATCATTCCGGCCTTGACGGGATTCAGATGGATGTACCTTACGAGTCTGGCGAGGTAGCGCTCGGTTTCAACAAGCTTGGATTTGTAGCGCCCCTGGAACAGACGGCCGCTCCTCTCGTATCGACGGTTGAACCAGGAAGCATAACCGCAGAGCAACCTGCGCATTCCATGGCCCAGCTTCTGTTTCTTCCTCCTGAGGAGCAGATGGAAATGGTTGGGCATCAGTGACCAGGCATATATTTCGAGACCGCATTCAGGACATACGGCCTCCATTCGGTCGAGGAACTCCGATCTGTCGCGATGGCAGGTGAAGATCGGCCGCTTTTCGATCCCCCGACCCATAACGTGATGGACAGCATCTTCGTAATCGGGCCTCGCAAGTCTTGGCATACACTATTAGTTTATACGGACAGCGGCAAAACTTCAATGGGTTGACACCGACCAGAGGACGACTGACATGAAGAACGGCTCCACGACGGCAGAAGTCGGCTTTGATAACCACAAGTACCTCCGGGAGCAGACCGAGTCCATCGTGGAGAGGATTGAGAGGTTCAGCGGCAAGCTCTACCTGGAGTTCGGCGGCAAGCTGATGTATGACTACCACGCCGCAAGGGTGCTTCCCGGCTATAAGCCTAATGTCAAGATAACGCTTCTTCGTGAGCTGTCAGATCGAGCCGAGATCATCCTATGCATCTATGCGGGAGACATCGAGAAGAGAAAGCTCCGGGGCGACTTCGGCATCACCTACGATGCCGACGCCATGAAGCTCATCGATGGCCTGCGGGAGAACGGGCTCAGCGTGCGGGGCGTCGTTATCACCAGATTCGATGACCAGCCGGCTGCGGTCACCTTTCAGAAGAGACTTGAGCGCAGAGGGGTAGATGTTTTCCGACACTACTACACCAAGGGCTACCCCACCGACGTGGATCTTATCGTCAGCGAGGAAGGCTACGGCCGAAACGACTTCTTGGAGACAGAGAAGCCTCTGGTGGTGGTTACCGGGCCGGGCCCCGGCAGCGGCAAGCTGGCCACATGCCTCAGCCAGCTCTACCACGAGCACCGCCGTGGCAGGGAGGCCGGCTACGCCAAGTTCGAAACATTCCCCATATGGAACCTCCCTCTGAAACATCCGGTAAACGCCGCATACGAAGCTGCCACGGCGGACCTTCGAGACGTAAATCTACTGGATCCCTTCCACATGGACGCTTACGGAAAAACCGCCGTCAACTACAACCGGGACGTGGAGGCTTTCCCCCTGCTGAGGCGGATACTTGAGCGCATCTCGGGAAGCAAATCGCCCTACGCTTCGCCCACAGACATGGGCGTAAACCGGGCGGGCTTCGGAATCGTGGACGACGATGTCGTCCGCGAGGCCGCCTGTCAGGAGATCGTCCGCAGGTACTTCCGCTACCGCTGCGAGTACGTGATGGGCATCGAGGATGAGGAAACTGTGCAGAAGGTGGAGCTGCTGATGGGAGACAACGATATCGAGCCAAAGGACCGATCGGTGGTTCCGCCGGCAAGGCAGGCCGCTACAGTCTCAATGCGCAATATCGATGGAGACGAAGAGAGAAGTGGCGCCGCTCTGGAGCTTCCCGACGGGTCGATAGTAACGGGGCGAAGCTCGAAGCTGATGCATGCGGCTGGAGCCGTTGTGCTCAACGCCATCAAGAAACTGGCCGGTATCCCCGAGCAGATTCACCTCCTTACGCCACAGACCATCGATTCCATACAGGGCCTGGAAAGCTCTCTGGGCCAGTCAAGCCTTCAGCTGACACTGGATGAGGTACTTATCGCCCTCAGCATCAGCGCCACCACCAGCCCCGCCACCGGTGAGGCCATGGCCATGCTGCCCGAGCTTAGGGGCACAGAGGTTCATCTCACACACATGCCATGTTCCGGGGATGAAACCGGACTGCGAAAGCTGGGAGTGAATCTCACCAGCGATCCCTTCTTCCCCAGTACCAGTGTCATGATTGGCTAGTTACCCATCGTACCTGACAGCAAACCTAGCGTCTAGACACAATCTGCGTGCAATAAATGGCCATCAAGTTGTACAAGTTGTACTCCGTCCCCGGTTGGCGGTTGACAGGGGAGCGTCGGGGGACAATAGATTGGGCTGCCTGAAGATGGGCCCCGCGCTGCCACTGCGCGGGGATGATGAGTCGTTCGCT
>JAWLEP010000046.1:12329-19148 GCA_041686025.1 Candidatus Fermentibacteraceae bacterium | reverse complement strand
AGCGCCTCCCGGGCCAGCCGGGACTTGCCCAGGCCCGCCTCGCCCTCCAGGACAACCAGGAGATTCGGGGACTCCGGGTCCTCGAGATGGGTGACTATGCGGGCCACAATGGTCTCCAGGTCGGAGGTCCTGTTTACGAATTGGAGCTCCCGGCGGGACACCCGCACGGGGTTCCAGCCGGTGGCGCCTTTGGACAGGTCCTGCAGCCGGAAGACCCCCTCGGGCTCGCTGAGGCCCTTGATCTCCCTCTGGCCCAGGTCCTCCCAGCTCACCGCATCACGGCACTGCTGCCGCAGTGTGCTGCCGGCGAGGATCTGCCCGGCCTCCGCCATGGACTCCAGCCTGGCGGCCAGGTTCACCGGGGTGCCGGTGGCGGTGAGATGGCCGGAGGGGTCTGGGGCAACGGTGACCTCCCCGAAGGTGATGCCGGCCACAGGGGCCAGCGTGTCTGCCGGTATGCCGAAGGAGCCGCAGACCTCGTCGATGGTCTCCATCATCCGCAGGGCGGTCTCGGCGGCGCGGACGGAGTCGTTCTCGCCGGCCAGCCGGGCTCCGAAGAGGGCCATGATCCTGCCGCCGGAGTACTTGTCCACGTAGCCGCCGTAGGCCTCCACCAGCCTGCCCAGGAGCCTGAGGATGCCGTTGCGCAGCTGCACCGGCTGCTCTATGGACGAGACCGCCTCCAGCGAGCCTATGCCCCGGAGGCTGAAGAAAAGCACTGCAACCGGCCGACGCTCGCCGGGGCGCAGCTGGGGCTGCTGGGCCAGGCCCAGGGGAAAGGCGCGGTCGAGTATCGAAAGGTCCTCGGCGGTCTGTCCCGTCAGGCGTTGTGTGTTCAAGTTTCCTCCCCGGTTGCTGTAGAATATATGATCCTCCGCCGGACTCGTCGGGGCCGGAGGCGGTCTTTGTGCGTGGAACCGCGCCGGCCTCCGTGTCTAGAGCCCCCCGAAAGCCATTCATTCACAGCGAAGGGAAACGCATGCGACCTCTTTTCAGCGCTCTGCTGCTGCTGCCCGGCCTGGTCCTGGCGGCCACCCCCGAGGAGGGCTTCGAGATCATAGCCGACGCCGTCTACGACGGTGACGCCGCTGCATTCATCGAGGGCCTGTCCGAGGCCAACCTCCAGCAGATGGAGATGATGGTGGCCATGGTCAAGATGTCCCCAGAGGACGCCTCCGAGCAGCTCTCCTCGGAGCTGGGCGAAGAGATTACCGGGGACGAGATAATGCAGTGGACGGCCGAGGACATGGTGGCCGTGCTCATCGCCGCCCCGCAGCTGCAGGAGCAGCTTCCCCCCAGGGAGGTGCTTCAGGTGGCCCGCTGCGAGACCGAGGGCGACTCCGCCATCGTCTTCCTGGCAGTGCCCGAGGTGGAGGAGGAGCTTCCGATTCTGATGGTCCGGGAGGGTGATGTCTGGAAGCTGGGCGAGCCCTTCATGAACATGGGCGGCTGACCCGGACGGACATGACGGTTCTGTGAGAGGGCTCCGGGGCGTTTTCCCGGGGCCCTTTCTGGCTTATTCTTTCCGTGCGGGCTTTGTTCGCGTGGGGTCAGGCATTGGAGGTTGGCCGTGGAGGGCACGCCGGAGTACCTGGCGGCCATGGGCCGCTGCCTGTACGGCCGCTGCTACGACACAGAGTACGTCTTCGAGATGGTGGAGGAGTAAGGGGCTGCAGGTTCAGGCCTCGATATGGAAGGGGCCGCCCGGTGGGGCGGCCCCTGTCTGGACTGGTCTCTCTACTTCAGGACCGTGCACTGGCGGGTGACTGCCTCGCCGGTGCTGGTGGTGAGCCTGACGAAGTAGACGCCGGGCTCCTCCACGTCTGCGACTACCTGCCCGTCGGCGGGCAGCGTGTGGACCAGACGGCCCTGCATGTCGTAGACGCTCACCGAGCCGCTGACCCCGTCGGGGAGCACCGTTCCGATGCTCATCTGACCCATTGCCGGGTTGGGGCCCACCGTGAGGGTCGCCTCGGCGGGGTTGATCCCGCCGTAGGTGCCGTAGACCTCGGCTGCCGTGTCCGGAAGGTCCATGTAGTGGGCGTTCATGACCTCCTTGCTGCCGGAGGTCTCCTGCACCCACGTCACCAGCCGGAGGTTGTCGAAGATGTGCACGCTGGGGTCCAGCGTGTAGTCGCCCTCGGCGTAGACCGTCTGCGGGTAGCTGCCGAAGCTGATGGTGGTCCCGCTGGTGCCCAGGGGAAAGGCCACCGGTATCCACATCATCTCCATGCCCGAGTAGCCGCCCCAGCTGGAGCTGGCTATCTCGTGGTCCTCGATGATGACGGCGTAAGCCTTGAGGGACCCCGATGGCTCCAGGTCCTCCTCCGCGGTAAAGGCGAAGTAGGCGGTTCCGCCGGAGGCGTTGCCGATGGGGTCGGCCACGATCTCCAGGTGGCAGGGTTCTGCCAGCCTGTCGGCGATGGACGAGGAGTACGTGCTGGGATTGTAGCTGTAGCTCTGGCCGTCGAATTTGACGGTTGGGGTTCCGGTTACGCCGTAGAAGCTGAAGCGGCCCGAGTTGAAGGCGTTGGATGCGGGGCCGTTGTAGAAGAGGTGGAGCGGTGCTACGTCACCGTCTTCGACGTAGGGTTCGATGGTGCTCTTGACAGTTGACCAACTGCCGTAGCAGCCGGGTCAACCGGTCTGTGTGAAGTACTCGAAGAGCACCGTCCTCTCGGCGGCCATGGCCACCGATGCCAGAAGCGCGAGGCCGGCAAACGCTGCCATCCTCATGGGGTCTCCTTTCTTTGGGGCAGGCTGTATGTTTCCCACCGCAACAATCTGTTGCGCTGATGATGAAGTCAATACTTACCTAGCAAGTGGGTATTTTTCTTGGCAAGGCCGGCGCGATTGGGCCTTTGCACCCCCAGGCAGGCGGAGGCAGACGTGAGACAGCTCGTTGTGATTTCGCTGTTTGCATTGGTGGCGGCCGTTCTCTCATGCGATGGAGACGGAGGGGGCGAAGGTGGCTCCAACGCCAGCAGCGGGGAGGCCGCCGCCTCCGCCGACAGCCAGCTGGTGGTGGTGGACACCATCGGCGTGGAGCTGGGTGACTCGGTGCGGATGTTCGGCACCGTGGGCGCAGTGTGCTACACCACAGCGGGCGACATCGTGGTGGGTGACGTGGGTCAGATGCGGCTGCGGATGTTCTCGCCCGCCGGGGAGTACCTGGCCTCCGGCGGCCGGCGGGGAGAGGGTCCGGGGGAGTTCGCCGCCCCGGGCGGGGTGTATCCGGTGGACGGCGGCGGCGTGGCGATGCCCGACCGCATGGGGGGCAAGATCATCTACTACGACTCCACACTGTCCCTCGACCATGAGTGGAAGGGCTTCGAGGACAGGCCCCCGGCGGAGATGGTGCAGCTTCCAGGGGGCGCCATCGTGGGCACCGAGGTGGACTTCGACCGCCGCAACGGCCGGCTGGTCAATCGCCTCTGCAGATGGGAGGCGGGGGCTTCGGCGCCCTCGCTGACCTACCTGGAGAGGTCGGCGGACTTCAACCGGCAGAACCCCCGCCAGGCCTGGCACGAGACCGCCATCTACTTCGCCGCCTTCGACGACGGACGGGTGGTGTCCACGCCGGAGAGCCGCGAGGAGTGCGTGATAACCTGCTGGTCTCCCGGCGGGGAGATGGAGTGGCGGGTGGATCGCCCCTTCCGGAGGACTCCCCGGCCCCAGGAGGACATCGAGTGGGAGAGGGAGATGATCCGCCGGCAGATGACCCGTCGCGGCGGCGACGCCTCCTTCGCCGACCAGGTGGAGATACCCCAGTGGTCGGAGGCCGTCATCGATATGCAGGTGGTGGAGGAGCGGATATGGGTCCGCCGCGGCGGCAGCACCGTTCCCTTCTACGAGGTCCTCGACGGCGAGGGCGGCCTACTCTTCACCTGCTCGGTGCCCGGGCTTCCCTACGGCTCGGGGGTGGAGGTATACGTGTCCTCTCACGGGGTGCTGGCCTACGAGAGCAACCCCATGGACTACTACAAGGTGTACCTGCTGGAGTAGTGTTTTCCAAGTCGCTGCGGGAAGATGAATTGCGTCGGCCTTGACTTCGTTTCGCCGTCATAGTAAACATTTGTATAGTTGCAGCGAAAAGGGCAAGGACGAAGGGCGGCGGACATGAGAAAGACCAGGGCCAAGACGATTCTCTCCCGGGTGAAGCAGCCGGACACCTGGTTCGGCCTCACCTACTCCATGAACCTCTACCGCGGGTGCACCCACGGGTGCATCTACTGCGACTCCCGCAGCCTCTGCTACGGCATCGAGGACCTCTCCGACGTCAATGTGAAGGAGAACGCCATCGAGGTGCTGCGGGGTGAGCTGTCCGGCAGGCGGAGGAAGGGCACGGTGGGCACGGGGTCCATGAACGACCCCTACCAGCCCCTGGAGGGGGAGCTCTGCATGACCCGCAGGGCCCTGGAGGAGCTGGACCGCTTCGGCTTCCCCGTCCACGTGATGACCAAGAGCGACCTGGTGGCCAGGGACTCGGCGCTGCTGCAGTCCATCGGCCGGCGCAACTACGCCGCGGTGAGCGTAACCGTCACCACCGCCGACGACGATCTGGCGGCGAAGCTGGAACCCGGCGCGCCCCTGCCGTCGCAGCGGCTGCAGACGGTGAAGCTGCTGGCCTCCAAGGGCATCTACGTGGGGATAGCCATGATGCCCCTTCTGCCCTACATCTGCGACAGCGACGAGAACGTGGCGGCCATTGTCCGCCGCGCCGCCGACTGCGGGGCGTCGTACGTGATCCCCTGGTTTGGGATGACCCTGCGCGACAGGCAGCGCTGGTACTTCTACGACCGGCTGGACCGCAGCTTCCCCGGCATGCGCAGGCGGTACTCCCGGAGGTTCGGCAGGCGCTACTACTGCGCCTCCCCCCGGGCCGACGAGCTGGACCGGGCCTTCTACGGCCTCTGCGAGGAGTACGGATTAGAGCCCTCCATGCGTTTCTACCGGCCCGAGGAGAGCCGTCAGCTGAGCCTGTTCCGGTCCGGGTAGGCTCTGCGGGCAAAAATATTTGACAGAAACGGGGTCCGGCCTTATCTTTCCGTCGGGCTATGACTCACCAACCCCGAGGAGCGGCGGCATGATCGAGATCACCTGCAGGTAGCCGGGCGTTCGGCGCCGGGGCGGCGTCGGCACCTTTCCCCCTCTGCAGGAGGTTTCCATGCAGCTGTTGCTTCATTCCGTACGATTCTCGTATCCCTCCAGTCCCAGTCCCGTATTCGACGGCCTGTCCGTGGCCTTCCACCAGGGCTGGACGTCGCTGGCCGGGCCCAACGGCTCGGGAAAGACCACCCTGATGAAGCTGGCCTGCGGCCTGCTGGAGCCGGCGGACGGCTCCAGGGCCGGGGAGGACCTGGCCGTGTACTGCGCGCAGCGGACCGACCATCCCCCCGAGGGCCTGGAGGAGCTGTTCTGCTCGCCGGAGGGACGGACCGGCAGGATACTCTCCCTGCTGGGTGTGGAGCCGGACTGGCCCTGGCGCTGGGAGACGCTGAGCCACGGGGAGCGCAAGCGGGCCCAGATCGCCGCCGCCCTCTGCGCCGACCCGCCGGTGCTGGCGGTGGACGAGCCCGCCAACCACCTGGACCGCCGCGGCCGCCAGTTGCTGGTGGCCGGGCTGCGGGAGCACCGCGGGGTGGGCATCCTGGTGAGCCACGACCGGGGGGTGCTGGACGCCCTCTGCCGCCGCACCGTATTCCTGGAGCTGCGGGGAAGGCGGGCGCGGGAGTACGGATGCACCTACTCCCGGGCCAGGGAGGAGCTGCAGCGTGACGCCCTGGCCTCCCGCCGGGAGTACGAAAGCGTCAGGGCCGACATTCAACGGACCCGCGGAATCGCCCAGCGGAGGCGGGAGGTGATGTCGTCCAAGGCCGCCTCCCTGTCCAAGCGGGGGATGCGGTGGCGCGACCACGACGGCAAGAGCTACGTGGACGGCCTTCGGCTCTCCTCGAGGCAGAAGGACATGGCCCGCCGGGTAAGGGAGGCGGAGCGGAGGGCGGAGAAGCTGCAGGAGGAGCTGGCCGGAATGGACCTGCGGCCGCAGCGTGAGCTCTCCTTCTGGATGCCGGGGTCGGCCTCCACCCGCGACATCCTCCTGGCCCGCCCGGGGACGCGGCTGCCCATGGGAGAGAGGACCCTTTCTGTGCCGGCTCTGACGGTGGGCCCGAGAGACAGGATCGGAATCACCGGCCCCAACGGCGCCGGCAAGAGCACGCTGCTGCGTCACCTCCTGCGGGGGCTGCGGCTGCCGGGTGAGAGGATGCTGTACATGCCCCAGGAGCTGCCCGGCGGGGGAGAGGGCGTGATGCGTCGGCTGATGGGCCTGGACCCCGGTGAGAGGGGGAGGGTCATGGGAATCGTGGGCAGCCTGGGCTCGGACCCGGCCAGGGTGCTGGACGGGGGGTCTCCCAGCCCCGGGGAGCTGCGGAAGATAATGCTGGCCCTGGCGGTGCGGCAGCAGCCGCAGCTGCTGGTGCTGGACGAGCCCACCAACCACCTGGACCTGGAGTCGGTGGAGCTGCTGGAGGGGGCGCTGCGGGAGTTCCCCGGAGCCCTGGTGCTGGCCAGCCACGACTACCGCTTCCTGCGGAGCCTCACCAGTCGACGGTGGCACCTCGACGATGGACGGATGCAGCGCCTTGGCTGGTCGGACGGGGTCGAGGCCGGAAGGCCCGGGAGTGTCTAGATGCTGCGGGACGGCCTTCATTTGGTATACTCGCGGGGTATGCGGAAGGACTTCAGCAGGGAGGATGCATGAAGATCATAGGCGTCGTGGGAAGCCCCCGCAGGGGCGAGGCGACGGACACGCTGGTG
>JAWLEP010000046.1:0-12229 GCA_041686025.1 Candidatus Fermentibacteraceae bacterium | reverse complement strand
CTCGCGGGGTATGCGGAAGGACTTCAGCAGGGAGGATGCATGAAGATCATAGGCGTCGTGGGAAGCCCCCGCAGGGGCGAGGCGACGGACACGCTGGTGCGGGAGGTGCTGGCCGAAGAGGCCCGCAGGGCCGGCCGGGAGCTGCTGGAGTAGAGCGTTGGGCATAGGCGAGCTGGCGGCGTTCGGAACCGCGCTCTGCTGGACGGTCACCGTCATGTCCTTCGAGGCGGCCGGCCGCAGGGTGGGCTCGGTGCCGGTGAACTTCCTGCGGCTGCTGGCCGGGCTTGCCTTCCTCACCGTCTTCTCCCTGATCAGCCGGGGGAAGGCCCTGCCCCTGGACGCCGGCCGACACGCCTGGATCTGGCTGTCGCTGTCGGGGATTGTGGGCTTCGTGCTGGGGGACCTGTGCCTGTTCCGGGCCTTCGTGCTCATCGGCAGCAGGATCTCCATGGTGATATTCACACTGGTCCCTCCCATCACGGCCGTAACCAGCTGGGCGATACTGGGCGAGACCCTGTCCGCCAGGACCTGGCTGGGCATGGCGGTGACCATCGCCGGGATCAGCCTGGTGGTCCTCACCAAGCGCCGGGGTGAGCCCATGCGGCTGGCGCATTCCCTGGGGGGCATACTGCTGGCCCTCCTGGGCTCGGCGGGGCAGGCGGTGGGGCTGGTGCTGAGCAAGTACGGCATGGGGGACATGAACGCCTTCAGCGCCACCCAGATCAGGATAGCGGCAGCGGCCGTCACCTTCCTGCTGGTCCTGCCCGCAATCGGTTTTACCGGCAGGGTCAGGCGGGCGGTCTCCAACCGCAGGGCCATGGGGCAGATGACCCTGGGAGCGTTCTTCGGCCCCTTCCTGGGCGTATCGCTGTCCCTGGTGGCGGTGCGCAACGTGGAGGCGGGGGTGGCGGCCACCATAATGGCCATGGTGCCGGTCTTCCTCATCCCCCCGGAGGTGCTGATTATGGGCAAGAGGGTCCGGGGCCTGGAGGTCGTGGGGGCCCTGGTGGCCGTGGGCGGAGTTGCTCTGGTGAGCCTCTGACCTTATCGGTTGGGGACAGGATTCGCTCAGCTCATCGGACGGGAGCCGCGTGGACCGTCTTCGGGGAAGGAGCTCTGTCGGCCGTGGAAAAGCTGGTCTGTCCGGTCTGCATGAAGGTGCACGAGGTGGAGGAGGGAGGCGGGGACTGCCCCGTATGCGGCAGCCACCGGGCCTACAACTTCAAAAACAGCGACGACTACCTGGAGGAGGAGGTGCCCCGGGTCCGCGGGGAGCGGAGCCGTCTGGGCCTGGACGGCCTGGCGGGTGGGCTGCGGTGCGCGGTGGTCAACACCGAGCCGGACCGGCTGGAGCCGGCGGCGGCCGAGCTGCTTGCCCGGACGGGATTCACGGTGTCCGACTCCTTCCGTGACTCCCGCTTCCGGACGGTGGTGCTGTCGGTGGAGGACTCGGCCGACCTGCTGCTGCGCTGCCGGCTGGAGGCCGACAACCCCTTCTCGGCGGTTCCGGGAGGGCCCAAGTCGGCCCGCCTGCCCAACACCAGGCTGGAGACCTTCTTCTTCGAAACGCCGGACCTGGACGCCTACCTGGAGATACAGCGCGGCCGGGGAGTACGCTTCATCGACGGCGAGGAGGTCCGGGCGGAGGGCCTGAAGGCGGCCCAGACCATTCCCTCCTCCTACACCGGCCTGTCGGTGGGGCTGATGCAGACCGACGAGGGCCGCGAGGGCTACCGGCCCGACGGCGCCGAGGACATACCGCTGGACCTGAGCAAGCCCGACCTGCCCTTCCTGGGCAACATCGGCCGGCTGGACCACACCGCCACCCGGGTGAGGGCGGAGGACAGGGACGCGGCCATAATCGAGTTCATGGAGCTCACGGGCTACGACTTCGACTTCGCCATCTACGTGAAGGTCTTCAACTCCATCACCAACGTGGCCAGGATATCCGACCGGGACTTCGCCATGGTGTTCACCTCCGGCATCAGGCCCGATGACGGTGGAGACGATGTGGGCCCCACGCAGCAGTTCATCCGCAACTACGGCACCAGGGTGCACCACATGGCCCTGCACACCGAGGAGATACAGGACACCTGGGACAGCCTGGTGGAGCGGGGCCAGGAGTTCATGATTGACCTGCTGGGATCGCCGGAGGAGGGGCTGCGGCAGACCTTCAGCCAGCCCTCGCCGCACACCATGCTGGTGACCGAGCTGATACACCGCTACGGAGACTTCCGGGGGTTCTTCACCCGCAGCAACGTGACCGAGCTGACGGGAGCAACGGAGGGGCAGTGATGCTTGCAGCTTGCTACATCCTGATGGCAATGACGGCCCTGGCCGCGTCCGGAGACGGCCCGGCGGCGGGGGGGTTCGAGTGGGCAAAGGAGACGCTGCGGTCGGACATAGCCGCCTGCCTGCCGCTGGAGGGCCTCCCCGAAGGGCTGGAGGCCCGGGGCGTGCAGACCGTGTGGATCGCCGCCGGCAACCCCGGCGACAGCCTGGTGCTCCGGGTCCTGGGTGTGGGCGGGGGCGACACCCTCGACCTGGGGCCGGTGGAGTTCGAGGGCTGGTACAACCCCGCCAAGGGCTGGTGGAGCTACTCCGACAGCACCGGCATGGTCACCTTCCACTCGCAGTACCCCTTCCGGGCCACCTACGACGCCGCCTCCTACCGGGTGACCGGGGGGATTCCCTGGCTGATGCTGGACAGCACCTGGTCGGGCGACCCCTCGGCTGCGGCCATGCAGCGGATAGACTCCCTGCTGACTGCGGGACGCATCGCCGAGGCCGCGGAGGAGCTGGGGGAGGTGTTCTACCCCCACAGCTACTTCGTGCCCGCGGAGCTGAGCGTGCGTTTCCTGGAGGCCGCCCACGCCGAGGCCCTGGACCGCTGGCGGGCGGGGGAGGCCGAGGGCGCCCTGGAGGCGTTCGACGCCGCGGAGGAGGCCTTCGAGCTCACCACCTTCGACACCGACTGGCACCTGCAGCAGGGGGGAGCGGAAGACCTGGCCGGGTCCGACTACGGCGAGTACATCGCCGCGGACAGGCTGGCGGAGATTGCAAACGACTACGGTTTCTTCCTGCACGAGGCCGGCCGGGCCGAGGAGGCTCTGGAGGCGCTGGTGGCGGTGCTGCTGCTGGACCCGGACCGGGCGGTGGCCCACCTGAACTCCGCCGACGTCCTGTGGGACCTGGGCCGGGAGGAGGCCGCCCGCAGGCACTACTCCCGCTACCTGGCGCTGCTTCGGGAGAAGGGCCTGGACGTGGACGTCCCCGACCGCGTCGGCCGGCGCCTCCGATCAGTGCCTGACGTTAACTAGTTAACTAGTTTGGCGGATTGGAGGCCGGGATGAGGATCGCCGCGCTGGATGACGTTGATCTGCAGGCCCTTTCGGCGCTCTCGGCTCCCGACAGGGCCTTCCTGAGCGTCTACCTCCACGGCAGGAAGGACCTGGACTGGCTGGAGGCCCGTCTGGGTCGGGCCGAGGATATGCTGGCCGGGGACGGGGGCTCCGACGAGGCCGTGGAGCTGCGGCGCAACGCCGAGGGGTTGATGGCGGCCCTTCGGGAGACCGAACACGGCGGCCCGCTGGCGGGGTTCTCCTGCTGGCTGGCCGATCTGTTGCTGGTCGTCCCCCTGGAGCTGGACGCCGGACGGTCGGTCCACATCGACTCCTCCCCATACATACGGCCGCTGGCCGAGCTGCGCGAGGAGTGCGAGACCTCGGCTGCGGTGATCGCGGACAACACCAGGACCGTGATCAGGATGGTGACCTGCCAGTGCCCCGGGGGCGGGGACGAGCAGGTGATCCGCGGCAACGTCAAGAACCACGTCCGCAAGGGCGGATGGTCGCAGCAGCGCTACGAGCGCAGGCGAAACAAGGAGCTGCTGCACTACGCCAAGGACGTGGTGCAGGCCCTGCGGGAGCTGCGCTCGCAGGTCTGCTACACCCGGCTGGTGCTCATCGGCAGCCGGGAGACCATGTCCGCCATAGTGGAGCAGCTCCCTCCGGAGCTGGCGGAGATGGCCATGGTGGAGGCGGTGGACCTCAAGCGGCCGCAGACCGAGCTGGACCGGGAGATAGCCGGCCTGCTGGACCGCAGCGAGAGGGAGTCTGAGCGGGAGCGCTGGCGTAAGATCCGCTCGCAGCACCTCAGCGGCGGCCTGGGTGAGGTGGGCTTCGCCGAGGTGATGCGGGCCGCGAGCGAGGGAAGGGTGGAGGAGGCCGTCATCTCCCGCAGCCTGAGCCTCACCGGCACACGCTGCCGGGAGTGCGGCCACCTGGACTTCACAGAGGTTTCCCGCTGTCCCGCCTGTGGGTCGGAGTCGGTCTTTCCCGCCGACCTCGTTGAGGAGCTCGTCGACCGGCTGGAGAGCACCGGGGCGGAGGTGGACTTCACCGACCCCATCGAGAGCCTGGACCGGGCCGGCGGAGTGGGTGCCCTGCTGCGCTGGCGGAATCCCAATCCGAAGGGGTCTGACTGAGGAAGAACTGGGGGTACTGAGCCCTTCGTACAGGATGGGCGGCCGTCGTGCGACAGCCGCCCTTCCTTTCGATATTGCTATTCGGTCAGTATCAGCTTGGCGGTCTCCGAAGAGCTCTCTCCCTGAAGCAGCACCATGTACATCCCCGGCTGCAGGCCTTCGGCCGACCATGCCTCGGTGTGGCTGCCCGGGCTGTTGGTGCCCCTCCTGAGGGTGGAGACAAGCCTTCCCGCGCAGTCGTAGACCGATAGGGTAACCGCCTGCCTCTGCGGTATGGAGTAGGCGATGGACGCGGTGCCGCGGCAGGGGTTGGGGAACACCCTCAGAGCGAAGGGAGAGGGCGTGGGCGTCTGCCTCTCTTCGGTGCCCGTCCCGCCCCATCGATAGCTGGCGCTGCCCTCGGTGCCGGCGAAGAGGTACTGACCGGGCACGTCCGCCAGGCAGCTTATCGCGGCCTCGGTGAGGCCCTCGTTGAACTCCTCCCAGCTGGAGCCGCTGTCGTAGCTGACGTAGATCCCGGCTCCGCTGGTGCCGGCGTAGACCGTGGTGTGGTCGTCGGGGTCGACGCAGACGGCTGTGGCGCCTCCGCTGCGCACCTGGCTCCAGCTTTCGCCGTAGTCGGTGGACCCGTAAACCCCCTGGCTGGTGGCGGCGTAGAGTATCGAGGGGTCCACGGGGTCTATGGCCAGTTTGTAGACGTGCCCTCCCAGCCCGCTGGCCGAGGGCCCCGACCAGGTGGAGCCTCCGTTGTCGGTCCTGTAGAGCGCGGCGGAGCTGTTCTCGTAGCCGGCCACGTACACCCGCTGGGGGTCGGAGGAATCGATGGCCATGTGGTAGGCGTCGCCGTAGGCGGAGCCGAGGCTGTATCGGGTCCAGGTCGATCCGCCGTCATCAGTCCTGCTGGCCTCTATCACGTACTGCGAGCCGTTGTAGTTGCGTCCGGCGGTCCAGTAGATGTCGGGGTCGGCGGGATGGGAGACCATGTAGGAGCCGTCGGTGTAGTAGCTGTCGATCTCGTTCCAGACGGAACCTCCGTCTGTGCTCTTGAAGAGCTGTGCGTCGCCTCAACCGTCCCCCTCGAGAGCGAGTATCACGTCCGGGTCCGTGGGGGACACCGCTATTCCGCAGACGTCCCCGCAGGCCAGGGGCATGGTCATCTGCTCCCAGCCGGAGCCGTAGCTGTCGGTCTTGTAGATGCCCAGGTCCACCATGGACTTGTAGAGGGTGGACGAGGCGTCGTCCCAGCAGTAGGCCAGCACCTCTCCCACGATTATGCCCGAGTTGGAGGCCTCCCAGGTGACGCCGGTGTCGGTGGAGCGGAAGAAACCCTCGTCGTTGCCCACGTAGGCCAGAGTCGCGTCGACGGGACTGACCTCGGCGGCGTCGAAGTAGTTGCCAGTCAGCCCGGAGGAGTACTGGTTCCACCCCAGGCCTCCGTCGGTGCTGCGGTAGACGCCGTTGTAGCCGCCACAGAGCACAACGTCCGCATCGGCGGGGCTGTAGTCCATGGTGTAGTTGTAGTACTGGCTCTGGGTCTCGGTCCAGCTCGCGCCGCAGTTCGTGGTGCGGTACACGCCGTAGTAGGTGCCCGCCAGCGCGATGTCGGGGTCGGTGGGATGGAAGCCCACCGACTGCATGTAGTAGTCTCCGGAGCTGCCTGCCGGGGTGACGTCCGTCCAGCTGGCGCCCCCGTTCGTGGAGAGGTAGAGGGCGGGCGTGTAGGACGTGGTGATGTAGCCGCCTGCAAGGACGCGGTCCGGGTCGGCGCAGGAGACCGCCACGCAGCGGCCGCGGGCGTCGGACTCCAGCTCAGTGGTAGTCCAGCTGCTGCCGCCGTCGGTAGTGGTCATCGCCGCCATGCTGTAGTCCCCGGAGTCGTAGACGTACCCTGAGGCGTGGGCCACATCGGGGTCGTTCGGGTCGGCGGCGATGCTGTAGAAGTAGTGGTAGCTCTGGTAGTTGGTGCTCCAGGTCCCGCCGCCGTCTGTGGATACGTAGGTTGCGCCTGAACCGCCCACGTATATGACGTCGTCGGCGCCCACATCCATCCCGTACGGATATCCGTTGCAGGAGCCGACGTTCTCCCAGTTCTGGCCCTCGTCCTGGGAGCGGAGCAGCTTGAACGGGTAGCTTCCCGTCACCGCGTACAGCGTCTGGTCGTCCACGGTTGAGCGGGCCAGGTGGGTTATCGGGCCCCCCTCGGGGCCGATGCACTCCCAGGCCGCCTGGGCCGTGAACGCCAGAAGAACCACCGCGAGAAACAAGGTAGTGCCTCTTCTCATGTCAGGGATCCCTCCGTGAAATGTATACCATGTGCATATGTTATACGCAGCAGGCACTTGTGGCAACCCACCTCACCGGCGGCTCTTTGGCCGCGGTTGCGGCGGTTGTATCTTCTACCGCTGGCTTCCTGAGATATCGCACATGGAGGTTTTCTCGATGCGCTTCGGATCGGCACCCTGCGGGAAACGGCGGCTTCCGGGCCGGCGACTGCCAGCGGCTCTTGGAGTGCGCGTGTGACTCTCCGTCTGTTCATGTTCACCGACATAGAGGGCTCCACGGTTCTCTGGCAGCGGTCCCCGGAGCTGATGAAGCGCCTGCTTCCCCGGCATGACGAGCTGGTCTCCGAAACCGTTGGGGACTGCGGGGGACGGGTGGTCAAGCACACGGGCGACGGGTTCTTCTGTGTCTTCGAAGAACCCTCCGGGGCAGCCGCCTGCGCCGTCCGCGTACAGACCGGAGTTGCGGCCCTGGGGGAAGACGAGGACGTTTCGCTGAGGGTCCGCATCGGTCTGCATGTGGGGGAGGCGGACCGCAGGGAGGGTGACTACTTCGGCCCCGGCGTCAGCAGGGCGGCCCGGGTGGCCGAGGCGGGCAGCGGCGGGCAGGTTCTGCTCTCCCGGGCCGCCATGGATGCCTGCGCGATTCCGCAGGACGTCGAGGTGCTGGATCACGGCCCGCAGAGGCTGCGCGACCTGGAGGCGCCGGTGGAGATCTTCGAGCTCCGCGGCGGGGGCATGCCGTCGCCCTCCTCGGATCGGCTGAGGACCCTCACCGACGTACCCAACAACCTTCCCGAGCAGGCGACCCTGTTCGTGGGCAGGGAGCGGGAGCTGGCCGAGCTCACCGGGATGCTCCTGGACGAAAGCACCAGGATGGTCACCGTCCACGGCCACGGCGGCTGCGGGAAGACCCGCCTGGCCATACAGGCCGGCGCCGAGACGGCCCTGGCGTTTCCCGGAGGAACCTGGCTGGTGTCGCTGGAAGAGGTGGAATCCCCCGAGCTGGTGGCCGCGGCGGTGGAGGAGGCGCTGGGAATCCGGGCCGAGGGGGGCGAGGAGGGCCTGGAGCTAATTGCCGCCGCTCTCTCCGGCAGGCCGTCCCTGCTGGTCCTGGACAACTTCGAGCACCTGGCCCGGGACTGCGGCTTCCCCGCCAGGCTCCTGCAGATGACGCCCGACGTCACCGTACTGGTCACCTCGCGCTGGAGGCTTGGCCTGCGGGAGGAGCGGCTGATGGAGCTGGACGGCCTGGGATGGCCCGGCGACGGCCGCTCCGGGGGCGGCCGCTTCGAGAGCGTGGAGCTCTTCCTGCATTCCGCCCGGCGCCTTGGACAGGGGGAGGGCTGGGGGGCCGACGACATGGAGTCGGTTCGCTGCATCTGCGCGGCCCTGGAGGGCAATCCCCTGGCCATAGAGCTGGCGGCCTCCTGGACCCGGCTCATGGACCCGGCGGACATAGAGTCGGACCTGGGCGCCATTCTGCGGGAGGACGGCGCCGTCAGGGGCCTGCCTGCGAGACACAGAAGCGTCATGGCCGTGTTCGGCTACTCATGGGACCTCCTGGAAAGGGACACCGCCCGGGCGCTGGTCTCGCTGGCGGTCTTCCGGGGGGGCTTCGACCGGGCCGAGGCCGGGCGGGTGGCCGGTGCGGGCCTTTCCGAGCTCTCTCAGCTCATGGACCTGTCGCTGCTGAGGCGGACCGCGGAGGGACTGCGGCTGCACGGGCTGGTCAGGCGCTTCGCCCTGGAGAAGGCCCCAGCCGTGGGGGTGGACCTGGACGAGGTGCGGCTGGCGCACTGCAGGCTCTTCGCCGACCTGGCGCGAGAGCTGCAGGACCCGCTGATGAAGCGGCACGAGCAGGAGGCCCTGGCGACTCTGGGATCCCGGCTGGACGATGTGATGGCCGGCTGGAGCTGCGCTCTGCACCATGGGGATGAGGACCTGGCTCTGCGCTACGTGCATTCGGTGAAGTCCTACTTCGCCGCCCGGGGCCTCTACGGAGAGGGCCAGAGCGTCTTCGGGGAGGCCGCGGCGATGCTGGAGGGCGGGACGGGGATGCGGCGGATACGCGGATACGCTCTGACCTACGCCAGCTGGTTCCGCTGCCACAGCGCCTACGACCGGGAGACACTGCGTCTGGCCGAAGAGTCGGTCTCCCTGCTGAGGGGCTCCGATGACAGGTGGGGCCAGGCCCTGGCCCTCAACCACCTGGGCAACCTGCACTACGTCTCCGGGAACTACCCCGAGAGCCGCAGGGCACTGGAGGAGAGCCTGGAGATACGGGTGGCCATAGGGGACAAGTGGGGTGAGACCTGCTCTCTGAACAACCTGGCCAACCTGGCCTGCGAGGAGGAGGACCTGGAGGCAGCAGATCGCATATACCGGCGGTGCGCGGACCTCTTCGAGGAGATGGGCGACGTACACGGGGTCTCGGTGGCCCTCTCCAACCTGGGTGCCACCGCCCTGCTGAGGGACGACCTTCAGGGGGCCATGAGAAACCTCCAGCGAGCCTACTCCCTGGAGGAGGAGCGGGGGGCCGTCTTCGGAATGGCCCTGATACGGGCGGGAATGGCGGACGTGAAGATCGCGCTGGGGCTGCCGGGGGAGGCGGAGCGGATGTACGCCCGTTCCCTGGAGGAGTTCGCAGAGCTGGGCAACAGGTGGGGGGAGGCCAGGGCCCGCCTGGGCATGGCCGAGGCCCTGATCGGCCGGGGAGAGCTCGAGGACGCCGCCGGCCTTCTGCGGCGGTGCGCCACGGGCTCCGTGTCCAAGGGATGGGAGCCGCTGCTGGTCCAGGTGGCGCAGGCCGCGGCCGAGCTGCTGGAGCGGTGGGGAAGGCCCGACGATGCAGTCCTGCTGGCGAGCCACGTCCTGGCTCACGACTCCACCACGGAGCTGGTTAGAAAGCGGGCCAGGGGACTGCTAGAGCGGACGGGGGCCGAAGCCGGGGAAGTGGACGCGAAAGTCATGATGGACGATCTCATGGAAATGCTCGAAGGGACGGGCGGGGAGTGATGGCACATTGAGGTACACCGAGCTGGGAAGAACGGGCCTGCGGGTCAGCGCCCTGGGGCTGGGGGCCATGAGGCTTCCCCACGAGAACGGCGACCCTTCCGCCATACGCCGGGAGGAGGCGGCGGAGATGGTGGAGGAGGCGCTCCGCCTGGGAGTCAACTACATCGATACCGCCTATCCCTACCACCGGGGGGAGAGCGAGTCCTTCCTGGGGGAGGTGCTGGATGGGCGGGCCCGGGAGGACCTGGTTCTGGCAACGAAGATGCCCAGCTGGAAGGTGGAGGAAGCCGGTGATTTCGACCGCTTCCTGGACGAGCAGCTGCAGAGGCTGCGCACCGAACACGTGGACCTCTACCTGCTGCACGCCCTGAATGACAGCCACTGGAGGAGGCTCTCCGGCCTGGGAGTGCTGCAATGGGCCGAGGCGAAGATCGCAGACGGCGTGATCGGCGGCCTGGGCTTCTCCTTCCATGACAGCCTAGAGGTGTTCCTCCGCATCCTGGGGGCATGGGATCACTGGGCACAGGTTCTGCTGATGTACAACTACCTCGACCGCGAGTACCAGGCCGGCGCACGGGGTGTCCGGGAGGCCCACGGCCGCGGGGTGGGGGTTGCGGTGATGGAGCCCCTTCGCGGAGGCCTCCTGGCGGGAGACCTTCCGCCGGAGGTGAAGGAGCCCCTGGAACAGGCGGACCTGGGCCACGGCCACGTGGACCTGGCGCTGCAGTGGCTGTGGAGCCAGCCGGAGGTGTCCGTGGTCCTCAGCGGCATGGGCAGCCTGCAGCAGGTAAGGGAGAACTGCGCCAGCGCCGCCCGGTCCCGACCGGGCCTGGTCTCGGGGGATACGAAGGCGCTGGTGGAGCGGGCGGGGGACATCCTCCGGGAGCGCTCCGTCACCGGATGCACCGGCTGCCGCTACTGCATGCCGTGCCCGGAGGGAGTTGCCATACCGGAGGTGCTGGAGGCGCTGGATACCGCAGAGATCTTCGAGGACGAGGAAGCGGCCAGGCGGCAGTACGGCTTCCTGGGCGAGGAGAAGGATGCGCGCGCATGCGTGTGTTGCGGGGCCTGCGAGGAGGCCTGCCCGCAGTCCGTGGAGATAATCGAGATGCTGAAGAGAGCGGGGTCGGCCCTGGGCTGATCCCGGGGCCGGCCCCGCCGGGGGCTACTTGGTCTTGGGCAGAACGAAGATCAGGCTCCAGAGACCGGCCACTCCCACCACGATGTAGATGATGTTGGAGATTGTAGCACCAAGGCCTATGATCCCAGCGATCAGGTCCTCCCCGACGATCCCCATGATGCCCCAGTTGATGGCGCCGATGATCACCAGTATCAGCGCTATCCAGTCGATCATACCCAGCTTCCTCACGTCCGACCCCCTTTCCATGGGCTGCATAACCCATTAACCGTATATGTTAAGGGAATCTTAAAAGGCAACTCCCCGAAAGCTCTCCAATCCGCTGGGCGAGAGGGCATACGGAGCTGCTGCAAAGAGGAGGTGGGTGCAATGAGAACCCTGCTGGTAATACTGCTGGCGGCCCTTGCCGCCGGCTGCGCAGCCGGCGACATGGAGCAGGCCAGGGAGCGGATGGTGCAGCAGCTTCGGGACTACGGGATATCCGACAGCACCGTCCTGGAGGTCATGGGCGATGTGCCCAGGCACCTGTTCATCCCGGCCAGGTTTCGGTCCATAACCGCCCCCTACGGCGACCACGCCTGCCCCATAGGCCACGGCCAGACCATCTCCCAGCCCTACATAGTCGCCTACATGACCCAGTACATATCCCCCCGGCCCGGAGAGAAGATACTGGAGATAGGCACCGGCTCCGGATACCAGGCCGCTGTACTGGCCGAGATGGGGGCCGAGGTCTACACCATAGAGATCATCCCCGAGCTGGCCGACCACGCCCGGCGGGTGCTGGAGGAGCAGGGCTACGAGGACGTGCACGTGCTCACCGGCGACGGCTACCTGGGATGGCCCGAGCACGCCCCCTTCGATGCCGTCATAGTCACCTGCTCCCCCGACGAGGTCCCCGAGGCCCTGGTGGACCAGCTCGCCGGAGGGGGCAGGATGATCCTCCCCCTGGGCGATGGAGACGGCATGCAGAGGCTGGTCACCCTCCGGAAGACCGAGGACGGCATGGAGGTCCGGGAGGACATCCCCGTCCGCTTCGTTCCCATGGTCCACGGAGACGGGGAGGATTAGAGGACTTCGGGCCCGGTCCGTCCCTTTCCGAGTCGGACTATCCGCGAATTTGAGTTAAAATACCTCCGTCCCCTTTTTAGTGGGGGGATTGGATGTAAGGCGACTTTGCTGCGGTCGGGGTTGACGATTCTCTTCGCTCGCGTATGTTACTTACCGGTCAGTAAGATTACTTACCGGAAAGTAAGTTCCGGGGAGCGGGGGGCGAATGGCTACCGGCAACAGGGAGAAGCTGATAGAGAC
>JAWLEP010000045.1:0-19498 GCA_041686025.1 Candidatus Fermentibacteraceae bacterium | reverse complement strand
TTCCGGGCTTTTCTGGGCCGCAACGGCCGCTTCTGCTACACTGCAGAGGAGGACGGGCAGGTGGTGGGCTCTGTTATGGCCGGCACCGACGGCAGGAGGGGCTACGTCTACCACCTGGCCGTGGACCCCGGCAGGCAGGGGGAGGGCCTGGGCAGGCTTCTTATGGAGCGGGCCGAGGAGAGCCTGAGAGAGGCGGGCATAGAGAAGGCCCACCTCTTCATCTACGCAGACAACCCGGCCATCGACTTCTACCGCAGGGTGGGCTGGCATCTGAGGGAGGACATAGAGGTGATGAGCAAGGTGCTGATAGGGGATGAGTACATGGGTACGAGGCGGGCCGGGGAATGATGATCGGGCTGCTGCTGGCCGCTTATCTCGCCGCGCCGGCGGGTCCGGGGATCGAGGCGGTCCACGACGTTCCCAACGACGCCGGCGAGGGCCTGCTGGTGGAGCTGCGGGGAATGGAGGAGCTGCAGGAGGCCACCTACGTTGTTCTGCAGCGCAGCACCGACGGCATGCGGTACAGCGACGTGATGGTCCGCTACCCTCCCTTCCGGGAGGGGATGCTGGAGGACGGCCTGGACCCTGACTTTCCCGTGGAGCCGGGAGTGCCCTACAGCTACCGCATCCGCTGGGTCACAGCCGCCGGCGACACGCTGGTCTCCGCCCCCTACGCCTCCCCCGTGGTGGCCACCGGGCAGTGGTTCGACATCGGGCAGGTGCAGGTGCTTCTGGCGTGCGTTCTGTTCGTGGGGCTGATCCTCTACTTCTTCAGCCGCGCCCAGCGCGGCGACCGGCTCTACCTGCGGCCCATCCCCGGCATAGAGGCCATAGACGAGGCCATCGGCCGGGCCACCGAGATGGGCAAGCCCATACTCTACGTCCCCGGGCTCTCCACCATCTCGGACGTGGCCACCATCGCCAGCCTCACCATACTGGGCCGGGTGGCCAAGAAGGTGGCCGAGTACCAGACCCCGCTGATGGTGCCCACCGCCGACCCGATAGTCTACACCGTGGCCGAGGAGACGGTGAAGCAGGCGTACATGGAGGCCGGCCGGCCCGACTCCTTCGACGAGGACTCGGTCTTCTTCCTCACCCAGAGCCAGTTCGCCTATGTGGCCGGGGTCAACGGCATCATGGCCCGACAGAAGCCGGCCACCAACTTCTACCTGGGCATGTTCTGGGCCGAGAGCCTGATACTGGCCGAGACCGGCTCCCTCTCGGGAGCGATACAGATCGCCGGGACCGATGCGGTGACGCAGCTTCCCTTTTTCATCACCACCTGCGACTACACGCTGATAGGCGAGGAGCTGTACGCCGCCAGCGCCTACCTGGGCCGCGAGCCCAGGCAGCTGGCATCCATCAAGGGCCAGGACTGGTTCAAGGCCATACTGATGATGGTAATCGCCGCGGGGCTGGTGCTGTCTCTGGTCTCCGCCCTCACCGGGAGCGATCTGGTGGGCCCGCTGCGGGACCTGATCACCGCCGAGGGTGGTGGCTGACCTGAGGGACCTGCTGGTGCCCCTCTACCGCCTGCCCGAGCGGCCAGAGCCTCCCGGGGGCGTGCTGGTGGACCGCCCGGCGGCCTGCGCCGCCGCGGCGCTGCTTGCGCGGATCCGCAGCGAGTTCGGAGAGGGCTGGGGCTCCGAGGCCCGGGTCTGCCTCTCCGCCATGCCCCCCACAATGGTGGCCGCCTTCGGGCGGAAGACCGGAGAGCCCATGGGCTTCTGCTGCTGGGACGCCGCCGCCCTGGGCTTCCTGGGACCTGTGGGGGTCTTCGAGGTCCACAGGGGCAAGGGCCTGGGACGGGTCCTGGTGATCTCCTGCCTGCGGCGGATGAGACAGCAGGGCTACGGGTACGCCGTAGTGGGTGGGGCCGGCCCGGAGGACTTCTTCGAAAGGGTCTGCGACGCCCGGCCCATAGCCGGAAGCGGCGGGAGCGTCTACCCCCCCTGGGTCTCGGGGGAGGGCGCCGATAGCTGAGGCACCTCCGGCCTGGCCAGGCCGCGCCTTCCCAGCGCCACTGACACGCCCACCCCCAGAAGCATGGAGAGCCCCATGTAGATATCGGCGTGGAAGGCGGCCCCCGACCCCTCCCCCGCGGCCATGGACAGCGCCGGCCACGCGGTGGGAAGCAGCAGCTCGGCCACCGGGGCGTCTCCCGGGGGGAGAAGCAGCTGCAGCACCAGCAGGGCGCCGATGAAGGAGGCGGCTATCTTCTGTCTGCGACCGCGTGTGAAGGCCATGGCCGATGCCGCCGCCAGGGCCGTGAAGGCCAGGGTCAGGTGGGACTGCCAGCGGAGATCCACCATCCCGGCCGCCGACATTGAGGTGACCACGGCCTCCGCGAGGGCCATCGCCGCCGCCAGGGGCAGCAGCCATCCCTCCAGGGCGATCCTCAGGAGGGCCCCCGACCGCCGCGACGCCGTGGAGCGGAGGTAGCTCCGGAGCCGGCTGTCGTTCCAGCCCAGGGTCATGGCCACGATGACGGCGGGGGCCACGAAGGAGGCCGCCTGGGCGGCGGGGCTGCCGGAGCGGTCGGCCATCAGGGCCAGCAGCACGCCCCCGGGGAGCAGCAGCAGCTGGGCCGGCCTCCACCGCAGCCAGCGGAGGTGCCAGCCGGCAGCCAGCAGCAGCAGGCGCACGGTCAGTCCTCCCCGTCGAAGAGGGTCCTGTCGGATTCCGGCCCGGGGGCCAGGTTCCGGGCCAGGAAGCTCGTCTCCGGCGGCAGCACCTGCAGCGAGGCTATGGTCCTGGCATTGGCCCTGGCCATGCCCGAGAGGTGCACCAGCGCCGCGGAGGTGTCGGGGTGCGAGAAGCTGTAGCCCTCGGCATGGGATCTGATCCCCGCCGCCCCCGGAAGCTGTTCCATCACCTTCCGGGGCAGGGAGGGGTAGAAGCCCACGCGGATGGTGGACATGCGCCTGCAGAGCCCCGCCAGGTCGGTGCGGCGGACCACGGCGGCCACACCCTCCCCGTCGCAGACCGCCACCCTGTCCACCGCCGGCGGAATGCCTTCAACTCCGCAGGCCCTGATCACCAGGGCCCTTCCCAGCTCCTTCAGGTCGGACAGCCTGCCCAGCAGGAAGGGGGGGACGGGACGGTCGGCCAGCAGCACCTGGGGGTTGCCCAGGAGGGCGGAGGCTATGGCCAGAGCGCTGCGGTGGTCACGGTCCAGCTCCCGCCATGGCGTATCCGCCCTCTCCCCCAGCAGGCACCACTGCAGCAGGTCGGATATGGTCCTGGCCGCCGTCCTGCCGCCTATGCCGCGGCAGGCGGCAACCAGGGAGAGGTGCGACCGCGGGGTGACATGGCCGGGGCAGCAGGGGTCCGGCGGGACGTACCCCACGTACCTGGCGGCTTCGGAGGTGTGCACCGGCAGCTTTCGGCTCCCCACCAGGACGCGGCTCCCTGCTGTTGTGGCCCCTCCCGCCATCACGGCCATCAGCCGGGAGGCGGCGGATGACGGGTCCCCCAGCATGAGCAGGGCGGAGCCCCCCAGAACGGCCAGGTCCGCCGGCCCCCGGCCCCCGGCTCCCCGGGGCAGGCCGATTGCGCGCAGGAGTACTGTGGGCCCCTGCTCCAATCCCTAGCTCTCCCGCCCGGACTTCAGGCTGCGGTCGGCCATCTCCAGGGCCCGGACCACCGCCAGGCCGTTGCGTCCGGACGTGCGGGGGGTCTCGCCGGTCTCCACGCAGCGCAGGAACTCCTCCATCTCGCTGGAGAGGGGCTCGTAGGTCTCCAGCTTGGGCGAGACTATGTCGCCGGTGCGGTAGGCCAGCTGGTACTCGCCGAAGCTCTCGGGCTCCATCATCTCCACGCCCTTGTCGTAGATCTTGATCTTCTCGTAGGGCTCGGTGTCGTCGTACACCAGCATCTTGCTGCTGCCCACCACCACGGTCCGCCGCAGCTTGGAGGGGGCCAGCCAGGAGACCTGGACGTTGCCTATGGTGCCTCCGGGGAAGCTGAGGTCCACGAACGCCACGTCGGGAATGCCGTCTATTACGTAGTCGTGCCCGAAGGCGCTCACCCAGATCGGCTCCTCGCCCAGCCAGTACAGCAGCATGGAGAAGTCGTGGGGACAGAGGTCCCAGATCACCGACACGTCCTTCTGGTGCAGCCCCAGGTTCACCCGGCTGGAGGTGATGAACAGGATGTCGCCCAGCTCGCCGCTGTCGATGATGCGCTTGGTGGCCACCACCGGGGGAGAGTAGAGGAACGTGTGTCCCACCATGGTAACCAGCCCGCTCTCCCCGGCCATGTCCACCAGGGACTGAGCCTCCTCGGTGCTGGAGGCGAAGGGCTTCTCGATGAAAACGTGCTTCCCGGCCTCCAGGGCCGCCCTGCCCAGGGGGTAGTGCGATGAGACGTCGGTGGCTATCACCACGGCGTCCAGGGAGTCGTCCTCCAGCATCCGCTGGTACCGGGGCTCCCTTTTCGCCGCCGGGTACCGCGCCGCCATCTTCTCCAGCTTGGAAGGGTCGCTGTCGCAGATGGTCACCTCTTCGCAGCGCCGGTTGGCCACCAGGTTTCTCAGCAGGTTCGGCCCCCAGTACCCCAGTCCCACTATGCCTACTTTGACCATCGCTCCTCCGTTCGAATGTTCTCATCGGTGCGCCAATATGGCGCGATCGGCTGTCATTCCAGTCCCACTCGTTACAATATAGTAATACGCTAGGTAATATCAACCATTAAAACTGCAATTATCTGGTGTGCGTACCTTTGCGCCGGCCCCGCCGACTGGTGCGAATATTGCTGATAGAATAGTGCAAAAGAGACGGAAGGTCATCGGAGCCGGATTGGACCGGGCGCTTCCCGGCCTCCGTGCTCCTGGAAATAGATGGGCCGGCGGACTGCCGGCCCGCGGAAGGTGGAACAGATGAACGCAGACAGGTTTACCGTGAAATCCCGGGAGGCTCTGCAGGCGGCTCAGACCGCGTGCAGCGCCGCCGGCCATCCGGAGATGACGGACCTCCATCTGGCCGCAGCCCTGGTGGAGGACCCCAGGGGCGTGGTGGCGGCGGTCCTGGAGCGGCTGGAGCTAAGCCCCTCGGAGGTCCTGCAGGCCCTGCGCGACGAGCTGGCCTCCCTGCCCCGGTCGGAGGGCGGGGCGGAGCCGGGGATGTCCCGGGGGCTGGCGAGGGTAGTGAGTGCCGCCGAGAAGATAGCCTCGGACATGAAGGACGACTACGTGGCCCGGGAGCATCTGTTCCTGGCCATACTGGGCTCCCGGGGAAGGGCCTCGGATGCTCTGGCCGCGCAGGGGGTCGATGCCGACCGCTTCATGGAGGCCCTGGCCGACGTGCGGGGCTCTGCGCGGGTGGACTCCGAGACCGCCGAGGAGCACTACCAGGCCCTGGAGCGCTACACCCGCGACCTCACCGGCCTGGCCCGGCGCGAGAAGCTGGACCCGGTGATCGGCCGCGACGAGGAGATACGCCGGGTGATGCAGGTGCTGGGCCGCAGGCGCAAGAACAACCCGGTCCTCATTGGCGAGCCCGGCGTGGGCAAGACGGCCATTGTGGAGGGCCTGGCCCGGAGGATCGCCGAGGGCGACTGCCCGGAGGGGCTGCGGGACCGCAGGGTCATGGGCCTGGACATGGGCTCGCTGGTGGCCGGCGCCAAGTACCGGGGAGAGTTCGAGGAGCGGCTGAAGTCGGTTCTGAAGGAGATCGCCGACGCCGCCGGCCAGGTGATCCTGTTCATCGACGAGATGCATACCGTAGTGGGGGCCGGCGCCGCCGAGGGCGCCGTGGACGCCTCCAACATGCTCAAGCCCGCCCTGGCCCGGGGCGAGCTGCACTGCATAGGCGCCACCACGCTGGACGAGTACCGCAAGCACGTGGAGAAGGACGCCGCCCTGGAGAGGCGCTTCCAGCCCGTAACCGTGGACCCTCCCAGCGTGGAGGACACGGTGAGCATCCTCCGCGGGCTTCGGGAGCGCTACGAGGTCCATCACGGCATCAAGATGCTGGACTCGGCCCTGATAGCGGCGGCCACCCTCTCCGACCGCTACATCACCGGCAGGTTCCTGCCGGACAAGGCCATCGACCTGGTGGACGAGGCCGCCAGCCGGCTGAGGATAGAGATAGACAGCATGCCGGCGGAGATCGACGAGATCCACCGCCGCATCATGCAGCTGGAGATAGAGCGGGAGGGCCTGAAGCGGGAGAGGGACCGCTCCTCGAAGCAGCGCCTGGAGACCATCGAGCAGCAGCTGGCCGACCTCTCCGAGGAGAAGAGCCAGCTGGAGACCCGCTGGCGCAACGAGAAGGACCTGATCGAGAAGATCCGCGAGAACTCCCGCCGCATCGAGGACCTGAAGTCCGAGGCCGCGGTGGCCCAGCGCCAGGGGGACCTGCAGAAGGTGGCGGAGATCCAGTACGGCAGCATTCGCCGGCTGGAGGAGGAGACCGAGCAGCTCCGCAAGAGGCTGGCCTCCCTGCAGGAGTCCGGCTCCATGCTCACCGAGGAGATAACCCCCGAGCACATAGCCGAGGTGGTATCGCGCTGGACCGGCATACCCGTCAGCAAGATGATGGAGGGTGAGCGGGAGCGTCTGCTGCACATGGAGCAGAGCCTCCACCGCCGGGTGGTGGGCCAGGACGAGGCCGTGTCCGCCGTCTCCGAGGCGGTGAGGAGAGCCCGGGCCGGGGTGCAGGACCCCAACCGGCCCCTGGGCAGCTTCGTCTTCATGGGCCCCACCGGGGTTGGAAAGACCGAGCTGGCCCGAAGCCTGGCGGAGTTCCTCTTCGACGACGAGGACGCCATGGTCCGCCTGGACATGAGCGAGTTCATGGAGAAGCACTCCGTATCCCGCTTGATAGGAGCCCCTCCCGGCTACGTGGGCCACGAGCAGGGGGGCTACCTCACCGAGGCGGTTAGGCGCAGGCCCTACTCCGTGGTGCTCCTCGACGAGATAGAGAAGGCGCACCAGCAGGTGTTCAACGTCTTCCTGCAGATACTGGACGACGGAAGGCTCACCGACGGCAAGGGCCGTACCGTGGACTTCCGCAACACGGTGATCATCATGACCAGCAACCAGGGCAGCGACTGGATCGCCGAGAGCGCCGGGAAGCTGTCCCAGGAGGAGCTCTCCGCCCGCGCCAAGCGCGAGCTGGAGGGGCTGTTCCGGCCGGAGTTCCTCAACCGCGTCGACGACGTGATCGTCTTCGGCCCGCTGTCCCGGGAGCAGATACGGGAGATAGTGGACATCCAGCTTGACCGGCTCAACCGGGTGCTGCGCGACCAGCACATGGAGGTGAGGGCCACCGACGGGGCCCTGGACTGGCTGGCCGAGGTGGGCTACGACCCCGTATACGGCGCCAGGCCCCTGAAGCGGGTGATACAGAGGCATGTCCAGAACAGGCTGGCCAGGCTGGTCCTGGAGGGTGAGATAGAGCCCGGCGCCGTAGTGGAGATGGCCGTGGAGGACGACGGGCTGGTCTTCGGCGCCGCCGGCAGCCTGGAGGATGAGAGCTAGACCAGCTTCAGGTTGACCGGTCTCTTCGGCTGCCCCTATCTTCGGGGCTGACCACCGCCAGCGCCCTCCGCCGGAACCGGGAGGGCGCTGCCGGCCTTCATTCCCGTTCAGGGGGTAATCCTTGCGCATAGCACTCGTGGTCCCCCCGTGGGGGCCCGACGACATAAGGGCACGCGACACCAGGGGCATCTCCGGCTGCTGGCCCACCCCGGGCCTGCAGTACATCGCCGCCGTCCTCCGCGACGCCGGCCACGAGGTGGCCTTCCTGGAGGGCTTCTTCTACACCAACGAGGAGATGCGGCGCAAGGTGGCGGATTTCGGCGCCGAGGCCCTGGGCGTCTACGTCATCAGCCTGCTGTGGGACAAGGCCCGTCCCTTCATAGAGTCGGTCCGGGAGGACAACCCCGACATCTTCACCTTCATCGGCGGTCACGGCGCCTCGGCGATGCCCGGGAGGATGATCCGGGAGTGCCCGGCCCTGGACGCCATAGTGGTGGGCGAGGGAGAGGTGACCTCCCGGGAGATGATGGAGGCCGTCGAATCAGGCCGGAGCCTCGAGGGCATAAGGGGCCTGGTCTACCGCAGCGGCGGGGAGATCGTCACCAACCCGCCCAGGCCCCCGGAGGAGAACATCAGCGAGTTCCCCTTCCCGGCGGTGGACCTCTGCGAGATGGAGCGCTACTACCCCAGCTTCGAACAGGTCTCCACCGTCCCGGCGGTTCAGATGCTGGCCAGCCGGGGCTGTACCGGAAGCTGCCTGTACTGCTACAAGATGTACGGCCCGAAGATGCGGCTCCGCGATCCGGTGAAGGTGGTGGACGAGATGGAGCACTACGTCCGCCGCTACGGGGCCCGGGAGATCAAGTTCTGGGACGAGCACTTCACCTACAGCCACAGCCACGTCTACGCCATCTGCGAGGAGATACTCAGGCGGGGGCTCAACGTCCGCTGGTGGGTCTCCTGCCGGGCGGATGCGGTGAACAAGCCGCTGCTGCGGGCCATGAAGGAGGCCGGCTGCTGGTGCATCAACTACGGGGTGGAGAGCGGTGTGCAGAAGAACCTGGACACCCTGGGCAAGCGCGAGACGCTGCAGCGCATCCGCCTGGCGGTGCGCATGACCCACAGCGTGGGGATAAAGACCCACACCACCTACATCTTCGGAATCCCGGGGGAGACCTACGAGGAGGGCCTGAAGACCATCGAGTTCGCCCGGGAGCTGGGCTCGTTCACCATGGAGTTCTTCCCCATCACCCCCTTCCCGGGGACTCCCATGTACAAAGGCATACAGAAGGGGAAGTTCGGCAGGATGTCCGAGAGGCTCTCCGACCAGGGCATGCTGCTGGACAGGCCCTGCTTCGTGCCCTTCTCCATGACCGCCGACGAGGTGATGGAGCTGCGGCGGCGGGCCTACCTGCGCACCTTCCTCCGGCCCCGGTTCCTGGCCTACCGGTTCACGAACATCATGTCGCCCTTCCAGCTCAGGGCAGTGGCCCGGGGGGCGCTCAGCCTCCTGCAGATGCTGGGAGAGCAGGTATCCGCCTCGTGGAAGAAGCTGTCCGGCCGCCGCGGCTAGGGGTGGTGGTCCCCGTCCACAACGGGGAGGCCACGCTGCCCCGGGTGCTGGAGGCGCTGACCTCCGAGCTTCGCGAGGGTGACCGTCTGGTGGTGGCCGACGACCGCTCCGGGGACGCATCCGCCGATATAGCCCGCAGCCACGACGCCGAGGTGGTGCCCAGCCGGGCCCCGGGGGCCTCCGCGGCCCGGAACAGCGGGGCTGCGGCCTGCCATGTCGACTGGATCCTGTTCGCAGACAGCGACGCGGTGCCCCGGCCCGGATGGCGGGGGCGGCTGGACGCCAGGATCGCCGCCGGCTGCGACGGGGTCCAGGCGGTGTACGCCCCGGAGGCGCCGGGCAGCTCAGCCGCCACCTTCTACAAGAACTACTACTACCACTACACATTTACCCGGCGGATAGGCGAGGGCCCGGTGCCCGGCTGCGGCACCTTCTTCCTGGCGGTGCGTCGCGGACTCTTCGAAGACCTGGGAGGCTTCGACGCCAGGATCGTGAAGGCCAGCGTGGAGGACGCCGACTTCGCCGAGCGTCTCTCCGGCGCCGGGGGCACCATAGTCATGGCCCCGGAGATAGAGGTCTACCACCTGCGCGAGTACGGTCTGCGGGACCTGCTGCGGTACGAGTGGGGAATGGTGAAGGCCAAGGTCCACCATCTGCTGCGCCGGGGCGCGGGCCACGGCCCCGCCTCCCTCTCCCTGGCCGGCCCCTCCTCCATGCTGGCGGTGGCCTCGGCCTCCCTGGGCGTGTGGGGGCTGGTCCTCTCGCTTCTTCTTCTGGCCCTGGGGGCCGGATGGGCCCTGTGGCCGGCGGCGGCCTCGGCCCTGATGGTCGGGGCGCTGCTGCCCTTCTGGGCCTCCATGACCGGCGCGGGCGGTCTGCGCGGGCTGAGGGCCTGCGCGGTCTCCCTGGCCGTGCATCTGGTGCATCTGCCCGCGGCCGTCACCGCCGCCCTAGAGCACGCGGCGGGCAGGAGGTACTGACGCCGCCGGCGGGTGGTTGCGGCTACGGCCCGAAAACCGTATCTATTCTGCTTCAAAGGCACTACCCACTCCAGGAGACGGTATGAAGGGTTATCGGATGGGCTCCCACAGAACGCTCTGCTACATGCCCGCCTACAACGCCGAGGGGCTGCTGGAGGGCGTGGTCCGGAGCATACCCTCCGGGTGCATGGAGCCGCTGGACGCGCTGCTGGTAATCGACGACGGCTCCACCGACGGCACCGCCGACCTGGTCCGCTCCCTCTCGGACGAGTACCCCATCATCGAGCTGGTGAGCCATCCGGAGAACAGGGGATACGGGGCCGCCCAGAAGACGGCCTTCGACTGGGCCCTGGAGCACGGCATGGACGCCGCGGTGATGCTCCACTCCGACGGCCAGTACCCCCCCGACCTGCTTCTGGAGATGCTCAGGCCCCTGCAGCGGGAGGATGTTCACGTGGTGGGCGGCAGCCGCATCCTCTACGGTGACATGCGCGACGGGGGCATGTCGCTGTCCAGGTACTGGGGAACCATCGCCCTCAACGGCCTGGAGAACATGGTCTTCGGCCAGAAGCTCACCTCCTACCACAGCGGCTACAAGTCCTACTCCCGCCGGGCCATGGAGGAGATCCCCTACGGCCGCTACTCCGACACCTTCAACTTCGACAGCGAGATGCTGGTGGGCGCAATCCGCGCAGGCCTGGGCATAGCCGAGGTCCCCATCCCCACCATCCACGGCCAGGGCTACTCCAGCCTCAGGCCCATCCCCTACGGCCTCTCGGTGCTCCGCACCGTCTTGCGCTTCCTCTTCCGCCGCATCTGACACCAGTGCGATCAGTGCGATCAGGGTCAGACGTCAACTAGTCAACTATTTTTCTTCGAGCAGTCGAGCAGTGCCTGACGTTAACTAGTTAACTATTTTCCGCGGTCAGAAGCGGCGTCCCGCCAGGAACTGCACGGTTCCGTGGGCCACCCCCACGCCAAGGACCAGCATGTCCAAGAGGCAGAGGCCGGCGAAGGAGGGAAGGACCCTGGCGCCCATCAGCCTGCGGGCCATTGCGAAGAAGAAGAGGTGACAGGCAAGGGCCGCTGCGAGGAGCAGGAGCGAGCAGGCCAGGAGAGGCAGCCAGGGGCCTCCCAGCAGCAGGGCCAGCAGGCTTCCCGGAAGCAGCAGGGCGGCGGCCAGCGTCAGCAGTATGCTGAGCACTACGCGGCGGCTGTGGTGGGTGCCGGTCTCCCGGATGTTGACGTAGCGCTTAAGAAGCCGGTCGCTTACAGACCTCCAGCCGCTCTTGGCCTGGGCACGGGCCATGCGCAGCCTTCTTCGAACGAAGTCGCCGGTGGTGTAGCTGGCCAGGTGGGTGACCTGAAGGTCCTTCCGCAGGACGATCCGTCCTCCCCGGTCGGCGATGGCGTACCCCAGCTCCTCGTCCTCCACGGTGGGCTCGGGAATCCTGTCGTCGAAGCCGCCCAGCTCTTCGAATACGTCGCGGCCGATGGCCGTGCACCAGGTGGCGGTGACGGCGGAGTCCTCCGGGTCGATACGGGCCAGGGAGAAGTGGTAGTAGAGGTTCTGGTAGCGGGATACAGGGTCCTCCGCCGGGCAGACCGGAGTGTAGAGGGTTTGCACCGCCTGCACGTCTCCGTCTCCGGCGAACTCCCCCCGGACCTCCTCCAGAAGGCCCCCGGGCACGGTTACGTCGGAGTCCAGGAACAGCAGCACCGGGGTGTCCGCTGCTTCTGCTCCCAGGTTGCGGGCGGCGGCGGGGCCTTTCCTGCCGCCGGTGGGGATGACCTCGGCCCCCAGCGACTCGGCCTGGCCTGCGGTGGCGTCGGTGGAGCCGTCGTCCACCACCACGAGCCTGTCGTCTTCGGTGATCTGGTCCCGTATGGAGGAGAGGCACGCCTCCAGGGTGCCCGAGGAGTTGTAGGCCGGAACTATCACCGTAACCGCTGGTTTCAATGGATCACCGTCCGCGCGGGAAAGGGCCTCTGCCATGACCCGCTGAGAATAGCCCAGCGGCGGCGGCGATGCAAGCCCGCCGGGTGATGGATGGCCGGCCGGCGCCTTGTATATTGTAGCGGTTTGCATTCCCCCTACCGGACAGGAGGGTTTCGGGCGTGAAGGTAGTGCTGATGACCATGCCGGCGGTGTGGGAGCAGGACCAGCACGATTTCATGAACAGGCGGCGGCGCCTGTTCCGCTGGCTGAGGATCCCGCCCCAGGTGAACGTGGTCCCCTCCCCCTCGCTTCTGTACCTGGCCCCCTTCCTGGAGGAGGACGGCCACGAGGTAGTCTACCTGGAGGGGCTCTTCTACTCCCTGGAGAAGGTCCTGGAGAAGCTGGACGACCTGCAGCCGGACCTGATCGGCATGACCCTCCTCAGCGTGGACTGGGAGAACGGCCGGGAGATGATAGACGAGATCAAGGACCGCTTCCCCCAAAGCGTGGTGGTGGCGGGAGGCATCCATCCCACCCTCTGGAGGCGCCGCTGCCTTGAGGAGGCCCGGGGCATCGACTACATCGTCTACGGCGAGGGGGAGCTGACCCTCCGGGAGCTGGTCCGGACCCTGGAGGAGGGCGGAGACCCCGCCGAGGTGCTGGGCCTGGCCTTCCGCCGGGGCGGAGACATCGTGGTCACCCCTCCCAGGGCACAGGTGGAGGACATAGACACACTGCCCTTCCCCGCCCACGGCCTGGTGGACATGGACCGCTACCTGCCCTCGCCCACCTTCTACAAGAGCCTGCCCCACGCCAACATCATCGGCGCCAGGGGCTGCCCGTACCAGTGTATCTTCTGCCACACCGACCCCCACGTGCGCATGCGGTCGGCTGAGAACATCGCCGACGAGATCGAGGAGCTGTACCGGGAGCACGGCGTCCGCGACATCGCCTTCTGGGACGATACCTTCACCCTCTCCGAGAAGAGGGCCTTCGCCTTCTGCGAGGAGATGATCCACCGGGGCATTCACGTTGACTGGGCCGTGAACGCCAGGGTGGACAGGATCAGCCGCCCGCTGCTGGAGAAGATGAAGGAGGCCGGCTGCTGGCGCGTCCTCTACGGGGTGGAGAGCGGGGTACAGAAGAACCTGGACACACTGCGCAAGGGCACCACTCTGGAGCAGATCCGCGAGGCGGTGTCCATGACGTCCGAGGCGGGGATCGAGGCCTACGGCACCTTCATGTTCGGCATTCCGGGAGAGACCTTCGAGGAGGGTCTGCAGACCATCGAGTTCGCCCTCTCCCTGGACCTGGACTACGCTGTGTTCGTAAACCTCACGCCGCTGCCGGGCACCGAGGTCTACCGCCGGCTGATGGAGGGCGAGATACAGCCGGCCAAGTTCACGAAGGACCGGTTCAACTTCAAGAACGTCTCCTTCGTCCCCGAGGGAATGACCGAGGAGCAGATACGCTACCTGATCCAGACCGGCCACCGCAGGTTCTACCTGCGGCCGGGCCTGATATGGAAGAAGATCCGCAGCATACGCACCCCCCTGGACCTCTGGAAGTACGTGAAGGGGTTCCTGCTGCTGGCCACCGCCGAGTACGAGAAGCCCTGCGACGGGACCGAGCCCGCCAGCGCGGCCGAGGGCGGGGAGTAGGGGCCTTGCGCCTGCTGCTGATACGCCCTCCGGTGGTGCACCTCAGGGCCGACTTCTACGGCAGCATACCGGGAATACCATCCGGACTCTGCTACCTGGCGGCGGCGGTGCGGGAGCAGGGAGTGGAAGTGGACCTGCTGGACTGCTACGGCGAGGACCCCCACCGCTTCTACAGATTCCGCCGTCGCTGGCGGGCCCGGGGGCTGCGGCCCGAAGAGGCCGCCCGGCGGGTGGACCCCAGCGTCACAGCCGTGGGCATCTCGGTGCACTGCGCCGCCGAGCACACCATGAGCGCCGCCATGACCCGTGAGATCAAGGCCCTTCACCCCGAGCTTCCCGTAATAGTGGGAGGCTACCACGCCACGTTCCTGCCCCGGGAGTTCGTGGAAGCGGGGGCGGACTACGTGGTGATGGGGGAGGGGGAGCGCAGGCTGCCCCGGCTGCTGCGGGCCCTGGAGGCCGGGGATGACCCTTCCGGCCAGGAGGGCGTGGCCGGCAGGAGCTTCTGCAACCCCCGGGAGTCGAAGTACACGGTGGACCTGGACTCCATGCCTTTCGCCGCCGTGGACCTGGTTGACCTGCAGGCCTACTGGAAGCTGGGCTACGGCCACGGGCCGGTGCGGGAGCCCTACATGAACATCCTCACCAGCCGCGGGTGTCCCTACGACTGCGCCTTCTGCCAGGCTCCCGAGATGTGCGGCCGCCGCTGGCTGGCCAAGTCGCCTGCGCGGGTGCTTCAGGAGATCCGCCACCACATGGAGACCTACGGCGTGAGGGACTTCCACATACAGGACGAGAACTTCGGCGTGGACCGGAAACGTGCGGAGGAGATCTGCCGCCGGCTGGCGGAGCTGGACCCGCCGGTGACCTTCTGCTTCCCCTCCGGGGTGAAGATGGAGACCCTGGACGAGAGCATGCTGGAGCTGCTGGCCGCCGCCGGCTGCCGCTACATCTCCATGTCCCCCGAGACCGGCTCCCGGCGGGTCCTGGAGCTGATGAACAAGACGGCCAACATCGAGCTGGTGCCCCGGCTGGTGCGCCAGGCCCGCAGCCTGGGTATGCGGACCTGCACCTTCTTCGTGGCCGGCTACCCGGGGGAGACCGAGTCCGACCGCCGGGAGACCAGGGCCTACGTCCGCAGGCTGGCCCGGGTGGGCGTCGACGAGATGGTGATGCCCGTGCTGACTCCCTTTCCCGCCACCGCAGCCATGGATGAGCCCTCACTGCAGGGCTGGACCGAGATCGACGAGCTCTGCTTCTCGCCGGTGTGGAGAAGCGACTACCGAAGGCTGGACCGCTACCGGCTGGCCACCTACCTGCACTTCTACGCGGTGAGGCTGCTGCACCATCCGCTGTCGGTGCTGCGGCAGCTGTGGAACGTGTTCACCGGCCGGTCGGAGACCAAGGGCGAGATGACGGCCCGCAGGCTGCCCCGCGACCTGCTGGACTCCCTGATGAGCGCCCTGAGAAGATGAGGGCGGAGACCTGGGCCGGAGCCGCCGTCCTGGTGGGCTACCTGGCATCCGATCTGGTGCTGGACCCTCCGGTTTCCTCGGCCGCCATCGGCGGCCTGGCTCTGGCGGAGTTCCTGGTCCTGCTGGCTGCGGGGAAGAGGGAGCCCTTCCTGCTGGCGGAGGGGGCGGCACTGGGAGCGGTGGACTACGCGGCGATGCTCCTGGGCACGGCCGGGGCGGGAGTGATGCTGCTGGAGCTGGCGGGCGGGGCCGCCCTCCTGGCCAGCTCCCTGGCGGGAAGGCCGCTCCTGGCCCGCTACGCCCGGCGCATGCCCCTGCTTCCCTCCGGGGGCGGGATGATCGAACGGATCAACCTGGCCTTCGGAGCGCTGCTTCTGGTCCATGGAGCCGCCATGCTGGCCATGACCCTGACGGTGGGCGTCCGAACCGTTCCGGCCGTGGCTCTGTTCCTGCTGCTCTACGCCGCCGTCCTGGTTCTGATGAGGCGGGCCGCCCGGCGGGAGGCGGCCAGGGCGCTTCCCAGGGTCGCCGGCGCCGATGACGGGCCCGCAGTCCTCCGGGCCGGGGACCGCGTCCTGGCGGAGCTGGACCTGGAGGGGGACAGGATAGTCACGGTAAGGGGTCTGAGGCCCGTCGGGGAGGGCACCGGGCCCGCCGACCTGCTGCGCCCGCTGGAGACGGCACTGGCCGTGGCCGGTGCCAGGACCGTGAGGTTCGAGGAGTGGCCGGGAGAGGATATCCAGCTGGAGATCGCAGGCTACCACCGGGTGGAGGATGTCTGGCAGAAGGTCCTGCCGGTCACCGCCGGAAGGAGGGTTTCCCGTTGAGTCCGGAACAGAGACCGAAGCAGCGCTGGGACTACGTCCTCATGGCCCTGTCGGTCCTGCTGGGCGCGGCGCTACTCTACAGCGCCAGGTCGGTCTGGCACCCCCTGATCCTGCTGGGCGTCTCCGCCCTGCTGCTGTGGCCGTACAGGGACAATACCGCCGTCTCACGGGTACTCCTGGCCCTGGCCACGGTGGGTTTCATATGGGCCCTGAGCGAGGTCTCCGACCTCCTGGCGCCGCTCTTCGCCGCCCTGGCCCTGGCCTACATTTTCGCCCCCCTTGCCAGGTGGCTTTCTGCAGCCACCAGGAAGTGGGGGTTCCTGCGTCTCCGCAGCCCGGCTGTGGCCCTTGTCCTGAGCCTGCTGATACTGGCCCTGATCGGGCTGATAGGGGCCCAGATCGGCAGCCTCCTGATCAGGCAGTCCGACGAGCTGGTAAACCTGGTGGACCGGGCGGAGACCTACATCAGCGAAGATCTCCGCGGCCTCTCCGAAGGCACCGGCATCACCGGGGCCCTGGTGCGGGGGGCGGTGGACGCCGTGGAGCAGATCACGCAGAGGATTCCCCAGCTGTCCCGGTCTCTGCTGTCCAGCGTGGGGGGCGTTCTCACCGGGGCCCTGGGGGTGCTGATCACCCTGCTGTTCTTCTACTACCTGATGAAGGACTACAACATCCTCAGGCACGGCTTCCGGGAGCGCTACCTGCCCGATTCGGTGAACAGGTTCCTGGGGGAGCGCATGAGCCGGATCAACGGCATACTGCGCAGCTTCCTGCGGGGTTATCTGATAACCAGCTCCATAGTCTTCCTGCTGACCCTGGGGCTTCTTCTGTCCTTCGGAATAGAGATTGCGTTCCTGCTGGCGCTGCTGGCGGGCCTGCTGAACATCGTCCCCATCGTGGGCTTCTGGCTCACCGCGGTGCTGATCCTGCTGGTGGCCATGGCCACCGGGAACGGCTGGACCACGCTCTTCTTCCTGTGGGCGGGACTGGCGGCCATCAACGTCCTGGAGGGCAACTTTCTGGCCCCCAGGATTGTGGGCCGCAAGGTGGGCCTCCATCCGGTGGTGGTGATACTGAGCATTGGCATCTTCGGCCGGCTCCTGGGCGTAGTGGGCATCCTGCTGGGCATTCCCCTGGCCGCCATACTGTCCCGGGAGTGGGAGGACTTCCTGCGCCGCCGCAAATCAGGGTCAGACGTCAACTAGTCAACTATTTGTGCACCTGCATCGGCTGGTGAGAACAAAAATAGTTGACTAGTTGACGTCTGACCCTGTTCTAGTTGTAGCGCTGCTCCCGCCAGGGGTCGCCGCGCATGTGGTAGCCGTGGGACTCCCAGTAGCCTGGGTCGTCGCTCTCCCGCAGCTCCAGGCCGGTGACCCACTTGGCCGCCTTCCAGGCGTAGAGGTGGGGCACTATCAGCCTCACCGGGTAGCCGTGCTCCGCTGTCAGGGGCCTTCCGTTGAACTCGGTGACCAGCATCACCCCGGGTTCGAGGAAGTCCTCCAGGAGCACGTTGGTGGTGTAGCCGTCGGCGCAGTGGACCATCACCGACACGGCGGCGCTGTCCGGCCGGGCCAGCTCCATGAGTACCGAGCCTTCCACTCCGGTCCAGCTGTCGCCCAGCCGGGACCAGCCGGTGACGCAGTGGAAGTCCTCCACCCGGGTGGTGCAGGGAAGGAGGCCGAACTCCTCCCAGCCCAGCGTGGTGTCGCGCTCCACCGCCCCCCAGATCCGCAGCTCCCAGTCGTCGGTGGTCAGGTTCCGGTTCCCCCGGAAGGAGAACACGGGAAACTCGTCCTCCAGCACCCGCTGGCCCGGGGGTACCCTGTCACCGTAGTCGTCCTGTCCGCAGGCCAGCGAGGCCAGAATCAGGACGGACAGGCACCACCGGCGGGCCCGCATCAGCCCGGGTTGCCGATGAACGACTGCTTGAGCCTCTCGGTCTTCTCCTTCAGCTCGCGGTTCATCACGGCTACGGTGGTGAAGGCCTCGTCGGCGAAGCGCAGGCGCTGTATCAGGACCTTGCTGAGGCCGTAGAGGAACCTGGCGGCCACGAACGGCTCCTCCACCATGAAGTGGACGAAGCGCTCCTTGCTCATCTTGTACAGGGACAGGTCCTCGGAAGCGATCACCGTGGCCGACCGTGGGCCCTCGTAGATGAAGGACATCTCGCCGAAGACGTCGCCCTCGTCGAAGACGGCCAGCGGCACCTCGTCCTCGTCCCACTCGTCAACGGCCTTGGCCTTGCCCGACTTCACCACGAACAGGTCCGTGGACTCCTCGCCCTTCTTGACGATAACGTCTCCGGCCCTGAAACCGACCTCCTCGCACCCTCCCAGGAAGGTCTCCTTCTCAGAGGGCTCCAGAACCGAGAAAAACAGATTCGACACAGGCAGCTCCTTCCATCTGTTGTTGCGCCCATCTTACTACCGCAGAGTACAATCGTACCCGGCCCGCTGCCGGAGGGCAAGCCCGCCCGCTAGCCTATGACCTCCACACTGTCGCCGTCGGAGACCCTGAACTGCCCCTCCACTACCACCAGGTCCCCCGGCTCCAGGCCGGAGGTCACCTCCACGCGGCCGCGGTTGGATATTCCCGTCTCCACCGGGACCACCCGGGCGGCGCCGTCGCGGACCACCACCACATCGAAGCCGTCGCCGGTGCGGCGAAGGGCGATCTCCGGGACCACGAGAGCCTGCTCGGCCGTCTGCACCGCCACCGCGGCCCTTCCGGTCATTCCCGGCATCAGGTCGCCCCCGGAGTTGTCCAGCGCTATGCGGACCGAAACCAGTCCGGAGACCGGGTCCACCGACCTGGCGGCCGAGCTGACCACGCCGGGGTAGTTCCTGCCGTCGTAGGCCGTAATGGAGACGTATGCCGGCAGGTTCTCCCGCAGCTGCGGCAGATGCCGCTCCGGCAGAAGCACCTTGGCCGTGAGGGCGGAGGAGTTGGCGATGGAGAGAATGGGCTCTCCCCCGGCCATGTTGCCTTCCTGGGCCCAGATGCGGCCTATGCGACCATCGAATGGTGCGTCGATGTAGGCGTTTGCCCTGGTGCTCAGGGCCTGCTGGTTTCCGGCGTAGGCCTGCTGCAGCTGCGCCTGCGCCGATTCCAGGGCGGCCTCTGCTCCGTCCACCTGCTGCTCGCTCACCGCTCCGGCCTCGTACAGGGAGCGGATCCGGTCGTAGCTCTTCCGGGCGTTGTCCAGGTTTGCCATGGCCGCCGCTATGGCGGCCTGTGCGGTGGTGACTCCGGCGGTTACCTGGCGGTCGGTGGTCAGGCGGACCAGGTGCTGGCCCGAGGTGACGCTGTCGCCCTCTGTTACCAGGACCTCCTGGATCCGGCCACCCATGGCGGGGTATATCAGGGCCTCGTCCGTGCCCTCGAGCCTGGTTGCCGCGTAGACCTCCTCGGTGATCAGCTCCGGCGTCATCTCCTTTACGGCAACGGGGACAGGGCCCTCCTCCTCCCTCGGCCCTCCTCCGGGGCCGCAGGCGGCCAGCAGCAGGGCGGCGGCCGCCGGAACTATCCGTCTCAGACTGCGATCCATGCTCATCCTC
>JAWLEP010000044.1:0-20016 GCA_041686025.1 Candidatus Fermentibacteraceae bacterium | reverse complement strand
CGGACCCAGAGGTTGCCGTCGGGGCCGATTCCCACAGCCGTGATCATGTGCCTGTAGGGCCGGGGCTCGAACTCGAAGGGGAAGCCGCCGCCGGCCCCGGCCATGTTCTGCAGGTAGCGGTTCATGTAGAGGCTCTCGGCCTCCATCTCTTCGACCGACTTCTCCACGGGATGCAGGTCCTGGCTGATGCTGAGTATCTCGGCGCCGGTGGAGTCCCAGCCGATGACGCGGTATTCATGCGAGTCCCTGAGGGCGAAGAAGATGCCGGCTTCGGCGGTGCCCCCCAGACTCAGCGGCTCCCACAGATCGAGGAGGAACATGGACGGGTCCTCCATCATCTCGGCCATGCTGGCGGTCATGGAGTCCGCCCACAGGCGGCTGTCCCACTCTTCCTCTCCCAGGGTGTAGATGGCGATGTTGCGGCTCATCGCGATGCCTTCGTCTGTCTGGTCCTGCCCGATCTTGTAGCCCACGTACTGGCTGTCGGAGAGCCCCACGCAGTAGATCGGGGGGTTCATGCTCCACAGCGAGTACTCGTCGGTCAGCTGCAGCGAATCGTCGAAGGCCACGTAGCCCCTCTTCATGGGGGCGTGGACCATGAGCCGGCCGGGCATGGTGAAGAGGTCCATGGGAAGGCGCAGCTCCCCGGGGCCGCTTCCGCGGCGGGACACCTGCCGGACGTAGCTGCCCTGCAGGTCGAAGACCTTCACGCAGGCGGCAACCTGGTCGAGGACGAAGAGCCTGCCCCGGTCGTCGATTGCTGCCGCGGCGATGCCGCCGAAGGAGCGGGTGGAGTCGCCCAGCTCCTCCCCCACCTCCCAGGCCACCTCCAGTGTGTCCACCGGCCCGGTGACGGGGTTCTGCGGGGGTCCTTCCGCAGACGCGGGGCCTTCATCGCTTCCGCCGCAGGCAAATGTCAGCAAGAAAACTACCGAAATAAGTGCGGTCCGCTTCATCTTTCTCCTCCCTGCGATCAAGCTGAGTCCGGCCTCCGCCCTGCCCCTTGGAGCGGTTCATCTCCAGGTCTTCTGGGGCTCTTCAGCGCTGCCCCGGGCTCTTCCCCATGGCCTCCCGGCACGCCTCGAGGTTGTTCCGGGCGAGGTCGTCGCCGGGGTCCATCTCCGCCGCGCGGGCCAGGAGCCTCTCCGCTTCCTCGAGCTCCCCCACCTCGAAGAGGCAGAAGCCAAGGTCGTTGACCGCCTTCTGATTGTCCGGCTCCAGCCGCAGGGCCTCGCGTGCAGTATCCACCGCCCTGCCGAGCAGGCCGACATGCCCTGCGCAGCAGCTTACTCCCTGAAGCAGGCCGGCATGGCCGGGAAATCGCTCCACGGCAGCCTCGTAGTACTCCAGGCCCTCGGCGTAGCGCTCCTCCTCGATGAGCACCTCTCCCGCCTTGTCCGCGAACTCCCAGAGGTGTCCGTCAGTGTCGGGAAGCTCGAGGAGCCGGGCGATAAGCTCCGCCCCCCTTTCGACGTTGCCTAGCTGGTACTCAACGGAGGCCACCGCCAGAATGGCCTGGGGCCAGTCGGGCCTGAGCTGCAGGGAGGTCCGCAGGGCCTCCACACAGCCCTCCATGTCGCCCATCATCTGCAGGAAGATGCTTTCGCCGAAAGCCGCCTCGGCCTGGAACTGCTTCCAGTCCTCCTCAGTCGATTCGGGCCGTTCCGGCTCCGACTCCATGGCGCTCCCTCCTTCGGGTCGTGGGGTGTCATCCGTGGTTCGAACCCGTGTAGCATATTCGAACCGGGGGACATCGTCACAGCCGGTCCTTCAGCCCTTGAGGGCGTCCTGCAGCAGCCAGTCCCAGGCGGGGACTACGTCGATCTCCCTGCCCCGTTCGGTTACGGTCTGCCGCTGGTCTGCGGTTACTACGGTGAGCTTCTCCGCGCCCGTCTGCTCCGCTGCGCTCAGCAGGCCCCGAAGCTCCCGTTGCCTGTTCCCCTCATCCATTGCCCAGCAGACCTGAAGGGCCTCGACGGAGTCTCCCGGCTCACCGAACACGAAGTCGCACTCCCCCCTGCCATGGAAGTAACATGGCCTCTCCTCCGACCTGAGCAGCTCGATGCCGACTGCGTTCTCCAGCAGTGAGCCGAGGCTCTCGGAGTACCTGTGCGGCACCACCGCAAAGCCGTGGTCGACCAGGTAGGCCTTCCTGGGGTTCAGCCGGCGTCTGTGCGCCGACGGGGTGCAGATCTGCGTTGTAGCCGTGAAGAATACCTCCTCCAGGTATCCCAGAAATGCCGAGACGGTCTTCTTGCTGGCCGGCGTACCGGCAGCGTTTATCCGCCCGGTGAAACGCGATATGGAGAAGGGAGCCGCGAACGACGTCAGCAGATGCTCCATGAGCTTCTGCATCACTCTTGTAGAATGTACCTCGTACCTGTCCAGGAGGTCGCTCATGAACACCGTCCTGAAGTAGGATGTAAGCAGCTCCCTCCTGCGCAGGGCCGAACGGGCGAGCACAACCTCCGGAAACCCGCCCACGGCGAGGTAGTCACGGAGGGCTCCCGCCAGCTCTCCGCTTCTCCCGGTATGCGGAGAGAGTCGATCGTAGCCGTAACCTCTGAACTCCAGGAACTCCGCGAATGATAGAGGGTACACCCGCCGGGCCGCGTAACGGCCCCGCAGCTCCGTCGAAATCTCCCGCTCGAGAAGGGCCGAGTTGCTGCCGGAGACGACGATGCTGCTCTTCCTGCGGTTGCAGAGGGTTCTGAGCACGTGGCTCCAGTCGGGAAGGGCCTGTACCTCATCGAGGAACAGATGCGTAGGATCGGAGCCCGTCAGTTCCCTGTGCGCCCGGAGTAGAAGCTCGATATCCCCGGGCTCCATGGAGACCAGCCGGTAGTCCTCCATGTCCACCAGCAGGCTGGAGCCTCTGCCGTCGACCTCTTCGGACATCTGGTACATCAGGAATGTCTTGCCGGAGCGTCTGGGTCCGACCAGGGCAAGAACCGACCCTCTCGGGGGTGGCTCGAGTGACGGCATCCTCCGCTCTACAAGCTCGGGAAAACCATCGCGGTCCAGCCATTCCGCTACGACGGAGCGGGCATTCTCGTATTGCATTGTTTCCTCCGAGAAACATTATATGGGAATATTGTTTCTTCGGCAACCATGGTTACCGTAGCCTATGTGTGCCTGCGGCAGGGCCGGGAGAGACCCTTTCCCGGTATCCGCCAGGTATCGCTCGCCCTGCACCTGCACCCCCGGTTCTACGAATGATGCTGACGCGGAAGCCCGGAGCGGGCGGCCTGCGGCGGGCCTCCTCTCCTCCGCCGCCCGGGATGCCCTATCGCAGCAGGTAGAGCCTCTGGTAGCCTTCCTCGGGGTCGTCCTCCCAGGCGATGATGCCCCGGGGGGTGACCTCGGTCCGCCAGCTCCAGCCTTCCTCGGGGAAGACGGCGTGGCGGAGCAGGTTGCCCTGCAGGTCGTAGATGTCGAAGAACGGCTCGTTGCGGGTGCCGCGGCGGGCCCAGAGGTTGCCGTCGGGGCCGATGTCCAGGTCTATGACCATGTCCTTGTAGGGGTCGGGGTTGTACTCGAAGGGCATGCCGCCGCCACCACCGCTCATCCGCTGTATGTAGCCTGTGACGTAGATGCTCTCCGCCTCCAGCTCCTCGGGCGTCTTCTCAACCGGGGTGAGGTCGCGGCCGATGGAGAGGAGCTCAGCGCCGGTGGTGTCCCAGGCCGTGATTGCATACTCCTCGCCGTCCTTCAGGGCGAAGAAGATGCCGTCCTCGCCGTTGCCCGTAATGGAGAGGGGGTCGAGGAGGTCCATTATCACCGGGGAGGGATCCTCCATCATCTCGCTGATGGTGGTCTGAATGGAATCCTGCCAGAGGATGCGGTCCCACTCCTCCCGGCCCCATCTGTAGAGGGCAACCGTTCGGCGAAGCGTTAGCTCGCCTCCCTCGGCATTCTGGCCGATCTTGTAGGCGACGTACTGGCTGTCGGAGACGGGTGTGCCCTGGAACGGGGGATTCTGGGTCCAGAGGCCTACCTCCTCCACGTACTCCAGGGAGTCGTCGAATACTACGTAACCGTGCTTCCCCGGTGCCGTAACCGCAATGCGACCGTCGGGCCAGGTGAATACGCCCCAGGGCATCGTGAGCTCTCCGGGCCCGTCCCCACGTCGGGAGACCTGGCGGGTGTAGTTGCCCTCCATGTCGTAGACCTTCAGGCAGGCGGCGGCCTGGTCGACGATTATCAGGCGGCCCTGGGGGTCGATAGTGGCTGCGACGATGGCGCCGAAGGTGTTGGTGGAGTCGCCTATCTCCTCGCCGATCTCTACCGCTGCCTCGAGGGTATCGACCGGCAGTGTGATGGCGTCGTCGGCCGTGGGCTCGGGCTCCCCTCCCCCGCAGGCGACGAGAATCGCGAGGATTGTAGCAGGGACGGCTGCGTATCTCATGGGTTCCTCCCTCTCATATTGATCCGGTTTCCGCTGCAATATACGCCGACATGGCCACTCTCGCATGATCGGGCACGTAGTACGTTGACCGGCAGCAGATTCGGGTGTTCCGGACTACAGCCTCGACATTTGTGATCCCGGGGACGACAGGGCCATCCGTTACACCGGTACTATGCGGCCGGCAACTTCGCTGAAGAAGTCCCTGGACCAGACCCTTACCGAATCAGGCTCCTGCAGGAAGGGAAGCACCTCGCTCCGGGCGCTCTCTATGTCAAGCTCCTCGACGGCGGTCTGCAGCATCTCCCCAAGATGGCCAGCGGTAAGCGGATTCCTGTCGATGTAATCGCCGCTCTGACGCATCCTCGCCTCGAGTTGGGCGAGGCGCATCCGGGGATGCCTGAAGGAGTACCAGGCCAGATCGTACCAGTCCCGACCCTTCACGCGATTCTTCCACGGCCTGCACAGCACTGCATGGACCTTTCCGGCAAGCATGTCCATCGTGGAACAGGTTCTTACGGCAAAGGGTATGGGAAGGTGAAGGTATCTCGTCTCCGTATCGAAATCCCCGGGAGGATCGGTGTCCACCTCCAACCGTATCTTCAACTTCCGGCCGGGGTGCATTCCCCTGATGACCTCGTCTTCAGCCCCGATCTCGATCAGATGCTTTACCGTGTTCGTCTTCAGAAACGCCGATTCTATTCTGCTTCCCGAAGGCCGACGCCGCCGCGGATAGAAGCGGACGGAGAAGCCGAAGCCCTCCATCTCCCTGGTGAGCGCGCGGCCCCAGCGCCCCAGCTCGAATGTCGGGTCAGGCTCAAGGAGAGTGAAGTCCAGGTCCTCCGAGAAGCGGTCCAGACCGTGGAGGATCCTCAGGGCCGTTCCCCCGTAGAACGCCGCATGCTCGAAGAAGCCGCTTCTCCAGAGCCCGAGAAGGGCCATGCTCTGAAGAACCTCCCTGAGTGCGTTCACGTAGTCCTCGCCCGTCGAAGGGCCGTACGCGTCAACCATCTGTCGCACCGCCCTATGCATGCCTGCTCACCTCCCCTGCCATGTACGAGCTCAGGTTGCGCAGCTTCCTCGAATCGTATGCGTGGGCTATGGCAGCAAGGATGGACAGATCCAGACGGGCCAGGTCTTCCCCGGCTATGCGAAGGTCATCATGGAGGTACGCGCCGTAGGAGGAAATGGTGTCGCCGGGGAACCTGGAGTCCGTCCAGACCTTGTCGGCCAGCGCCTTCTCGGGGGTAGCGATGAGGAACGGGCTGCCTTCCTCCGTGACCCGCATGAAGCCGGGCGAATAGCGGCACAGCTTCAGCATCCGGTAGGAGAAGCCGCCCAGGGGGGTCTCGAAGCTGCGGCTCCGCCCGATGCTTACCGACGTCACAAGATGCACCCGTTCGGGGATGAGGCCCCAGTATGCAAGGGCATACTCCAGGCTGACGTAGGATGGGCCGTAGACAAGGTTGGCCAGGCAGGGCCGGGGTATCTCCCTCCTGCGAAATGCAGGCGCGAAGCAGTACAGGCCCTGACGGATCCGCACCAGTGCCCCCGACCGGACCAGCCTTCCCACTGCATCCCGCGGCTTGCTGTAGTCATCGAGGAGACACATCAGGGTCCGGTAGTCGAAGACCTCCTCCGGTATCGCTTCCCTCAGCCTGGCCACAAGCTCCATGGCGCCCCATATAGTTACATGCATGTCCAGTATCGCTGGACATATACTGCAATATTAGTGTCTCCGGGTCAACCGGCCCATGCCCAGAAGCAGCCGGCGCACGGCGGGCAGGCTGTCCGCCGGCTCCATCCGCACCAGGCTCACCGGCTCCGGGTAGTCCTCCAGGCGCGAGCCCAGGAAGGCCACAACCGTGTCTCCGCGCTGCACCGACATCTCCAGGCCGGAGCCGGTGACCGGGGGCGACTCCCATAGCTCGGTGCCGTCCCCGGTGAGAAAGCTGCGGGGGCGGTCGGCCGCGTATACGGCGGCAAGGCCCCTTGCCGTGGAGTCGGCGCCGCTGAGCACCGACACCACCTCCAGGCCGTACTCCATGACCACGGCGTACTCATTGGGTATCTCGGAGACCTGGTCCACCCTGGCCAGAACCACCACCTCGGTCATGCCCAGGGCTTCCTCCGGGTCCATGCCGAACACCTGGCTGGCCTGGGTGGAGAGGGCGGCAAGGACCAGGACGGCGACTGGTCTTATGGTACTCCCTTCGGGCTTGTGGGAACCGGCCCGCCGCGGGGGACGGGCCGGAACCACATTCCGGGTCTTCTAGGCCGAGGGGTCGGCCACCCTGCCCATGAACAGTATCGAACCGGTGATCCGGTCGCGGATCAGGAACAGGAACGGCCGGTCGAGGGTGAGGACGACGGGCTCGGGCTCCGGCTGAACCGAGGTCAGCGCCATGACCACGGCGGTTGCCGCTGCGGCCTCGGTGCCCTCCTCGTCCACCTTCACGAAGGCCTTGTGTATCACCGCGCTTATGTAGAGGTCCCTGCTGCCGGTCATGCCGGAGAAGTCGGCCTCTCCCGGCGCGAATGCCCTGGTCATGCCAATGGCCTTCAGCACATCGGAGAGGCTGAAGGAGCTGGTGAACTCGAAGGAGGGCATGGTCAGCTCCACCTCTTTCGACGTCAGGCTGTCGGTGATGTCCGAGAGCTTCTGCTCGGTGAGGGTCTGCTCGAACTCCCCCAGGTCGCCGTCGGGCAGCAGAACTACCATGCTGCTCTGGTTGTCGGCGTAGGGCAGCTCCACAGCCCGGCAGCCGAAGCCCTGGAAGTAGGGGTACTCCTCGGTCTGGTGCATCATGGGCACGGTGACCTCTGATCCTTCTGCGGTGGTGAAAGGGCCGTCACTGGTGGCCGACTCGTCGAAGGGATCGCGCCAGGAGCCCTTGAAGTAGACGGCGTTGGTTATCACCAGCCGCGTCAAGGCATCGATTGAGCCCCGCGGAAGCAGGTTGAGGATGCGGTCCCGGGTCTTCTCCTCCACCCAGGCGTTTATGGTCTGCCGCGAGTCCTCCGGGTCTCCGGCGAAGTCGAGGTTCCGGGCCTCGGCAGCGTATCTGGCCCGCACCAGGTCGACGTAGTCGGGCAGCAGGGAGAAGTCCTCCTGCGCCCACAGGGCGTTGGCCACCTCCAGTGTGAGTGGATCACCGGTGCCCTCGATGTACTGCTGCCTGTAGTCGCTTGCCAGCTTGCCCTGGATGTCTTCGAACTGCTGGTGGACGCTCTCTTCTGACATGTCGAAACGGAGGACCTCGGCCATCTGCTCCGCCGTGCGGCCCTCGGCCCCCGCCCAGGTCATGGCCAGTGCTGTGGAGATGCTGTAGGGGGAGATGAAGAGGTTCCCGGCGGGGCTGTCTTCGGCCAGCACGGAGAAGATCTCAACGCCGAAGGCGGTGTTGGCGGCAACGACATCGTCGCTGCCTTCGGTCTCACTGGTGGCCGTGGCAGAGCAGGCCAGCGTCATCATGCAGGCCAGGGCCCCTGCCAGGTATCCCACGGGTAGCTTCTTGGTGCGCATCGCTGTTTCCTTCCCAGACGGAACTGCCGCTGTCTCATGGTCTGTGATACTCCGCCGGCGGGCGCGTATTCCATCCGGGCGCGGTCCGGCGGGCGGATGCCGTGATTCCAGCTACGATAATAAGGAATGATCGCTCTACCCGCATTGAGAGGGCCCGTGAAGCCTACCTTGCGAAGGAGAGGATGGAGACGGTGCCGGCCTCCGTATCAGCGGTGGCTGCCATCTGGCCGTCGGGGGAGATCGCCACGTCCCTGCAGCCGTGGCCGGTGGTAATCAGGGCACGGCAGGTCCTGGTGGACAGGTCGGCCAGGGACACGGCGTCGTCGAGCTGGCAGGCGGCGTACACATAGCCGTCGGGATGCACCGCCAGGCCGAAGGGGCTTCTGCCGGTCTCTATGTGACCCTGCACCCAGGGGGCACCCGGGGAGATGATATCCAGCCGGTCCTCATTCCAAGAGGCTGCGTAGACCATCCCCGATTGCTGGGATGCGACTATGCCGGTTGGGTATGCGGAGACGGCGACCCTGGTGGAGTCCCAGCCTTCCTTGGAGAAGGCCAGCACGCTGGAATTGCCTGAGTTCGTGGCCCAGACGGTCTCTCCGTCGGGGCCCTCGCAGACCCCCAGCGGGTAGGCCTCCAGCGGCAGGTTGGCCAGGACTTCCAGTCCTGGGGTCTGGAGCACCAGCAGCCTGGCGGGCTCGTAGACGGCGCAGTACAGGTGGGGGTCGGCGGCAGCGGCCTGCATGGCCGTGACCCTGCCCGGCAGCTCCGTCGAGACCAGTACGGAGAGGTCTGAAGGATCCAGGGCCAGCAGCATGTCCGGGGCGGTGGTGGCGGCGTAGATGCGTCCCTCGTACGGGGAAGATGCCAGGCATCCCGGCTCGCCTTCGGGGGTGAGCTGGCCGGCCACCTGGCCCTGGGCATCGAGCAGCACGAAGGAAGCGCCGGGGCTGCACTGGGCTACGCAGATCCCCTCTCCCTCCGGCGTGAAGCAGACGTAGCCGGGCTCCGCCAGGCCCTCGACCTGGGCGGTAACGGTGAGAGGTACGGGCTCCAGGCGCACCCGGACCTCGTTCGACCAGGCCTCCATGCCCGACTCGGTCTCTGTTCTCAGCGCGTAGTACTGATCGGCGGCCAGCATGCACAGGCCGTCCTCATGGCTGTTGACCCCGGGGGCCGTCGTGGAGAAGACCACCTCCGCATCGCCGGGGGAGGCCTCTATTCCCGGGAGGCTGTCGCGGAACAGGGTGAACCCGGCGAAGTCCGGGGGGGTCTGGCCGGACCAGGAGAGGACGGCCGAAGCCCCGGAGCTGTCTGCAACCCACAGGCTGCAGGGTTCGAGGTCTACGTCCGTGTAGATGTGCGGGACGTTGCTCCAGGCCCACCGCCCCGAGAGGTCGATGGTCCTGAGCCCGTAGTAATAGTTGCGCTCCCAGACGAAGCTCTGGTCGTCAAAGCTGGTGACGGTGAGGCAGTCGGTGGAGAAGACGCAGTCGGCCATTGAGGTGTCCGTGGCCCAATCCTTGTCCGGGGCACGGTACAGACGGTACGCGAAGAAGTCGTCCTCACTGTACTGGGTCCAGGAGGCCCTGATCACCCAGGTTCCCTTGTCGGTGGACTGGATTCCGCGGCCGGGCTCCTCTGCCTCCAGAAGCTCAAGGGACAGGTCCGAGGGCTGTGGACCCTCGGTGTCCTCCGGGCCCTGCAGGCACGCCAGGGCGAGTATCGCTGCGGCTAGCGCCAGAGCTGTCGCGGCCCTCGGCCCCATATCAGAGGTCCCCCAGCGCGGCCTCTATGTGCCGCTTCGGGGAGGTGCCCGGACGGGGGGGCATCCCGGCGCCGCGCCGTTCCCGGCCATCGTAGGTCTCCTCGATTAAGTAGACGGCGCCACCCTCGTAGTCGGCGGCGAAGAACCTGTTGCTCCCCTGGTGGTAGACCGGGCACCACAGCCCCTCTCCAGCGCGGAGCTCCAGGACCAGGTCCCAGGTGCCCGGGTCCAGCATCTGCAGCTGCGAGGTCCCCTGGTTGCAGGTGGCTGGAGATCCCTGCACGGCCGGGGTCATCATGCCGGGGTTGCCGCCCAGCTCCAGCTGGGCCTCGAAGGACATCCCGGCGGTGCCCACAACGTAGATCATGCCGGTGTTCCAGCAGGAGACGAAGGCGGTTCCGCCTCCGGGGGAGAGAGCGGCGTCCACCAGGCCGGGCTCCAGGTCGATGTAGCCGTCCTGGGTGAAGCCGTCCATCTCGATCCTGCAGAGGGCGCCGCTCTGGAAGGGACATGCGAGGTAGGCCCGGGACCCGCCCTCTTCGAAGACCACGTTCCACGGAGCCCATTCGAGGTCCAGCGAGTCCGTCACCTGGCCCGCCGCCACATCCACCAGCTTGGCCTGACGGGAGCCGTAGCAGGCCGCCAGCACCCGGTCTCCATCAGGATGGGAGGCCAGTCCCAGGGGCCGTCCCGATACCCAGACGGTGTCGACCACGGTGTTCGTGGAGGTCTCGATCACAGCCAGCCTGTCTTCGGAGGGGATGGAGACGTAGACCCGCTCACCGTCCGGAAGGGCGCAGACTCCGAACGGCCTGCCGCCCATGTCCATCACGGCCACGACCTGGGCGGACTCCGTGTCGATCACCCAGACCTGGCCGGGATCAGAGCAGCACGTCACGTACAGCATCTGCCCGCCCGGCAGCAGAGCCATCTGCTCCGGCAGGTCACCCACGTCCACCGAGTCGGTCACCGTGAACTCGGCCTCCGGGGCCTCCAGAAGGACCTCGTTGCTCCAAGCCTCGTTGCCCGACTGGTCGGTGGTGCGCAGGGCCATGTACAGGGGGAACTCCTGCGGCATGGCATCCCTGACGAAAACGGTGTCCAGAACGCTTTCCGAATGCTGCTCCAGGGAGGCGCCGGAGGGCTGCTGCTCGATGCCCGGGTCCTCGGATGAGTAGAGGTCGTAGGAGGAGAAGTCCACGTCGGGGCATCGCGTCCAGCTCACCTGCAGCAGGCTGTAGCCTACGGTATCCACGGCGAGGGTCGACGGCGTGGGGGGATCCTGGGGCAGGTTTGGGGTCATCAGCGAGATCTCGTTGCTCCACGCGCTGCTTCCCTGGTGGTTGCGGGTCCTCAGAGCGTAGAAGTACTGCCGGCTCCAGTCCACGTCATCGTCGGTGAGCGTGGTGTCGCCTGCCGATCCCACGCTGTCCACGAGGGTAGCTGTTGCGGGTTCCTGCTCTATTCCGGGCTGGCCCGACCTGTAGAGAAGGTACCCGGAGAAGTCCGAATCCGGGCATTCCGTCCACCACAGGTCTATCAGGCAGACGTAGCCCCCCTTGCCCGGCGGACCGGGCTGGCGGACCGCTGCCCCGTGGCCCAGGGCGGGGGGTTCGGGATGCCCCGTGGTGTCGCCGGAGAAGACGCCCTGGAGGGTGGACGGCGTGGGCGGAGCGGCACCCTCGGGATTGGCGCAGCAGCCGAGAAGCGCGGAGGCCAGAGAGATCGCCAGCGCTGCCGCTGCAGCCCGGATCACCGGCACACCACCACCCGGGAGACGGTTGTCTTCCCGCAGGCCTCCAGCCGCATCAGGTAAGCCCCGGCGGGAAGACCTGATACGACGCACCTGTGGACTCCGCCTGCCAGGGGCGCGTCATCCAGGGGCCTGCAGACCAGCCTGCCGGCCACGTCGTATATAGACAGTGTGGCCTCGGATGCCTCCGGCAGTCCCAGCTCCACCTCCAAAGACTGCCCCGAAGGGTTGGCCAGCGGCCGCAGGTCGACGCCGGCCGGCCCGGGGCCGGCCTCCGCTCCCAGGGGCATGTAGGTGAGGGTTACGTCGTCCAGGGATGGAGAGAGACCATGGGCCGAGCGCATCTCCACCATGTACTGGATGACGGATACACCGTCGTCGAAGTAGGGGGCCAGGCTGGTGCCCGGCATGGTTATTGGATCCGACCATGGTGCAGGGTTGGAGGCATACTCGTCCCAACCCCGGACTCTGAACTGGATCTCCGTCTCCGGCGGGGTTTCGGCGGTCCAGGTGATAGTGCCCCAGTCGTTGTCGGGCACTTCCACGTCGTAAATCAGGGAGATCAGGCAGCCCGAGTCCGCAACGTCCGAGTCTGCGCTCATCCAAAACCTCCCCAGAGCCACCTCGTCCCCGGAGGCGAAGCCCAGGTCGGCAACCTCCACCAGATCGTACTCCTGACGGCAGCTGGCCAGGTACTCCAGCTCCCAGCTCCCTGGGCCGGTGCTGGCCAGAAGGAAGGCCGGGGACGGGTGCTCCGCATCCGGAGGAGGCTGGGCCACGATGTCGGGGTAGCCGTCCCCGTTCACGTCACCCACGTCGAAGTGGCCCGCAGGCACGTCCGCCACGTCGTGCGGTGTCCACTCCCCGCCGAAGTGCTCGTACCAGCGGATCCGCTCCCCGGAGGTTACCACGTCCAGGCTCCCGTCGCCGTTCATGTCGGCGAACTCCGCGTGGTTCTGGGATCCCGACTCCGGGAGAACCTCCTCCTGCAGCTCCAGGTCCTGGGGCGAGATGTTCCTGAGCACGCATACTCCGGGCATTGCCCGGACCAGGAGGTCCTGGTCCCCGTCGGGCTCGATGTCGGCGGTCTCCAGCTGCTGGAGGGTGCTGGCCCAGTCGAAGGGAATGCTGAGCCGGGTGAACAGGCCCATCTCATGGTCGTTCCTCCAGAAGGCCAGCCCGGGGACGTAGTTGGTTACAATGTCGGGAGCCCCGTCGGCGTTGAGGTCGACCACGCATAGCGGTGAGCCGGTGAGGGGAATGGTCCCTATCACGTCGGTTGCCCAGTTCCAGGTCCATTCCGCCGAAGCTCTCTGGGCGTGTATCATGCAAGCGCTGCCGGACCTGCGGACGGTGATGATGTCCTGCAGGCCGTCGAGGTCTATGTCGCCGTGGTCGAAGCTGGGCGGGTGGTTCAGCCCGTTGCTCTCGTAGCGCAGCGCCCACTCCTGGGAGGGAGACATGTTCTCCAGGGCGTAGAGGAAGTAGTCGTTGTACCACTGATGCACCAGGTAGAAGGCGTCCTGGTCCCCGTCACCGTCCAGGTCCGTCAGGCTCAGGCCCACCAGGCCGTCGCCCACGTAGGCCGAGTCCAGTATCTGGGACTGGAGGCGATCCAGCTCGAGCCGGCCGGGAATCCACGGCTTCTCCCAGGCCATCGACTGGGTGATGATGAAGCCGGAATCCGTCCAGAGGGTGTCCTGTACTTCGTCTGCGAATGTGGAGGCGATGGGGAGCAGGGCGAGGATCGCGAGAGATGGCCTTGTCATTTTCGGCTTCCCTTTGGGCATCTGCCGCTGCTTATCAGCGGATTCGATCCATTTTGATACTAACTGCTGTAGGCCCGGAGGTCCAGGGAAGCGAAGGCTGAGTTGACCGGTATGGAGCGGGCGGGTCCGGGGTCAGTCCGGCCGGAGGGCCCCTGCCGTGCGCTCGGCGAGGAAGAAGGCCAGCACGCCCACCGGCAGCAGAAGCATCCACAGGGGGCTGATCAGCACCAGGCCCGCCAGCATGCCCAGCAGGCCGCCGAAGAGCTCGATGCCGGCCAGGTTGTCGCCGCTGACCCGGAAGACCAGCTCCTCCAGCTCGGACAGGTCGAAGCCGTCGATCTTGCGGCGGACGATGCCGCGGACGTTCACGCTCTCGGAGAGCCTCAGCAGCAGGCTCCTGGCTGTGCGGCGGAACTCCGGGGAGTAGACCCTCTCCCGGGCGTACTCCTCCGCCCGCTCCACCAGGGGGTCCAGCTGGGCGTCCACCCACTCCCAGAAGGCGTCCGACTCCAGCAGCTCCACCACCCTGGCCCTGGCCAGGTCCAGACCGCTGCTGCGCACCCACTCCTCGAAGCGGTCCAGGGAGGAGTCGAGAACCCCCTGCAGCCGGCGCTGTATGTCGCCGCTGTCCGCCACCCTCTCCACCGTCTCTACGTTGTTGTCCACGAAGGCCAGCAGCTCGTCGAAGAACTCCGGGGAGCGGACGGCCCCGCGGAGCTCGGCGGCGATGAACTCCTCGTCCACGTCGAAGAGGGACTTGCCCAGCTCCAGTACGGTGCGGGCGATGGTGCCCTTCTGCTCTATCCATCTGTCCAGTACGCCGTTGAGAATTGCGGCTATCCGGGGGGAGTTCTCGTCGATGAAGCGCTGCAGCACCCGGGACAGGGTCTCCCTGGTGGCGGGCCTGCGCAGCTCCGCGGCCAGCATCGGGCGCACGTGGGGCCAGACGTTCTCCAGGGTCACGTGGTCGCGGATCAGCCGCGACAAGTAAGCCTCCGCCCTGGGAAGGAGCGCCTCCACGTACTCCATGCCCCGCCGCTGCAGCCAGCCGCCCGCCGCCCGGACCACCTTCCGGCGGTTGTCGGGTGCGGCGATCCAGCGATGGGCCGACTCCATCAGCTCGTCCGCCGCCCTCTGCAGCACCTGCTGCTCCTCCAGGTAGCCCAGCACGGTGTCCGCATCCAGAAGCTCCTCGGCCACCGCCTCGCCAATGGTGTCGGCCAGCTCCCCCCTGCGGGCGGGGATCAGCCCCTGGCGGCCGAAGACGGTCCTCCGGTGCGGGCGGAAGAGCATCTTGATGGCGAAGTAGTTGGTCCAGATGCCCACTGTGCCGGAGAGGGCGATCTTGAACACCCAGCCGATCCAGGGCCGGTGGGGCAGGAAGTGCCCGGCGGCGCCCGCGGCCAGGGCCAGGGACGGCAGCAGTACGATGGCCGCCTTGCGCGCCTGCCTTATCATGTCAGGAGGATCGGTGCCGGAGGCTAACCGTCATCCTTCGCCCCTTCCCTCTGCTTCTTCCACGTCTCGTAGCGCTTCAGGTCGCCCTCGGCCATCCTCAGGCAGAGCAGGGTGACCACCCCGTCGTCCAGCCAGCCCAGTATGGGGACCACGTCGGGCAGCAGGTCCGCCGGGAAGACGATATAGGCCAGGGCCAGCAGGAAGGCACCTGCGGCGCGATAGGGAAACCGGCGGTAGCTGCCGCCCAGGAGGTCGCGGGTCATGCCGAAGGACAGGCGGATATCCTTCCAGAGTGTCCTCAGCAGTCCCAGGCGTCCCCCCGGGCCGCTGCCGCTGTCGGTCCGTCGCACATTCAGTATCCTGATTCCGCCTCAGTCCCTTCTCTTCTGCGTGGAGGCGACTTCCTCCAATACCGCGACAGCCCGGTGCCGGGCGATCCGATCAGGGGGAGTCGAGTTGATATCTCTGCGCATCATCTTCAATGTACCCGCTGTATACCACGTTCTCGGCGATGAAATCACGATGCCCCTGCTGCGACAGATCCACGAATGTCTGACTGTACTCGATACAGGAACCCGTTTCCAGTACAACCATATACCGGTCCCGCGCAAACACCACGGAGAGGACACCGGTGTCAATTTGACCAATTTCAGCCGCAATGCCCGTGGATATGATCGCCGATATCATCTGCTCCCCGCAAGTGTCGCTGCCGTCGTACTCCGCGTCAAACCAGACAGAGAATACGACTCCTGTACCCTCTACCTCATGAATAAGTATCCAGGGATCGAAGCCGAAGGTGTTTCTCACGAGACTGTCCAGAACAGCCGCCTCCCGGGGGTACATGGAATGGGAGTCGACGTGCGCTGCCGACACGCCGCAGAGCAGAGCTGCCGTGGCTATGAGGATCTCCGTGCACCCGCCGGCCGGAAGCGGCCCGCCCGAGGCGCGCAACTTCGAAGGCCGTCTTCCGCAGTTTCCGCGGGGACGCATCGTACTCCTTTCCGTTCTCCTCCGACACCCCATACATATCAGCGGGCATTCCGAACGTACAATCAGGCCATCGGGCATGCTTCTCCGAACAGGCAGTGCGCCCGGACTGCATTCCGCCATTCTGCCGCTTCAGCTTTCGGGCCTGAGGATTCCTCTACCCTTGCTGCGGAGAGCATCGAAACACCCGGCAGACAGGCCGTCACTCCGTATCCGCACCGCTGGAGGGGCCCGGACAGGAGGGGGTGACGCCGCTGGGGCGTCCCGCGGGGTCTGCGGCTGCCCGGGCCACGAAGAGGACAAGCACATTGCGTTCCAGTCATGATACTCCCTACACCCCATTCTCAAGTCTCGATAGCGATGTGGCGGGTGCGCATTTCCTGAGGGGCCCGGGGGGCGGGTCGCGCAGATTCTGAAGGCCGCCGCCGGAACATCCGAGGCGGTGGCACGTATAGATGTAGGGAGTGCCCGTTGGCGTTCACCCGGCTGCGGAGGTGCAGTTGCATACCGAAAAATCGCATACGGACGGCCGCTCAGCACTCATCGGAAGGCCGGCGGCTGTTGCCGCGGGCCTCTTCCTGCTGTTCCTCCTGCTCAGGCTTCCGTTCGCGTCCAGCTACCTGGTCAACTGGGACGCGGTGAACTTCGCCATGGGAGTGGAGGAGTTCAGCCTCCGCAACCACCAGCCCCACCCGCCCGGCTACCCGGGCTTCATCCTCCTGGGAAGGGCCCTGGCGTGGCTGACGGGAGACGGCGCATCGGCCCTGACCCTGCTCAGCATGGTCGGGGGCGCCCTCGCCCCCGCCGGGCTGTACCTCTTCGGGAGGCGGGTGGTGGGCCGGCGCGGGGCCCTGGCGGCCGCCGTTCTGATGGGCAGCTCTCCGCTGCTGTGGTACTACAGCGAGGTGGCCCTCACCTACACGCTGGAGGCCGCGCTGACCATACCCGTGGTCCTTCTCTCCTTCACTGGGCGGAAGCTGCGCTCCCCGCGGCGCCTGATGGCGGCGGGACTGCTGCTGGCATGCCTGGGAGCCGTCAGGCAGACGGGAGCCGTGCTCCTGCTGCCCGCTCTTGCTTACGGGGCCTGGGGCCTTCCCTGGAGGGAACGGCTAAGGGTAGCGGCGGCCACCGCTTGCGGGATACTGGCCTGGCTGGTTCCCCTGCTGGTCACGGCCGGCGGCCCGCAGAGCTACATGCGGCTGTCCCGCGAGCTGGCCGAGCTCACCGGCGGCAGGACCTGGGCCCTTTCGGGCAACCTCGGGGGATTCCTGCAGAACCTGGGACTGGTGACCCTGGGAGCGGCCACCGGTCTGGGAGCGGTCCTGGTGCTGCTTCCCCGGCTCCTCCGCCGCCTCATCCCCGACCGCAGGGCCCTCCTGCTGACTGCGCTCTGGGCGGGACCGGCGCTGGCGGTGTATCTGCTGGTTCACACCGGGCAGATCGGCTACATGCTGCTCCCCCTTCCCGTCGTCTTCCTCTGGGCGGGACGGGGCCTGGAGCGCGTGCGCTCCGGCCGGCTGCTCTGGCAGTCGGTGACCGCCTTGGCCCTGGCCAACGCGGGGCTTTTCCTGCTGATACCCCCGGCCGGCTACCGGATCGTCTCGGCGTCCGGAGGGGCTCCCGATCCTCGGCCGGAGTCGGCCGAGTCCGTCCCTTCGGACTCCACCGCCCTTCCCTGCGACGTGGATGTGGCATCCACCTTCCGGGCCGGTGCCCGCCAGTTTGACATCGAGCGAAACGACGCCCACTGGGACGCCGTGATCTCGTTCGTCGGCGATAGCGACCCCGAGAGCACCGCCGTGCTCACCAACCCCACAAACTGGGGCAGCTTCCGTCACATCGCCTACTACCTTCCCGAGTACCGGGTATACGGCCTGGGATTCGACCGGGACGGGTCCTACGGACACCTCTTCTCGGCCCGCAACGGAAGCACCGACTACGAGGTGGAGCGGCTCGGCGCCTCATCGCAGAGGCTGGTTCTTCCCCCGAACGTACGCAGGGTGATTATACCCGATGCCACGGTGGCGGCATCCTTCACCGGCTGGCAAGACCTGCAGACCGTGGAGCTCGAGGACGGCACGCCCATCACCACCGCACGGGTGGTTCCCGGAACGGTGATAACGTTCAGCCGCCAGTACGCCGTCCCCGCGGTGGAGTCCGACCCGCTGGTACAGCCTGCGGGCCCGGTTCCCGTCATTCCCGGGGAGCCGGTCCCGACCCTTATGGCCGCGGACTACCGGGCGAGCCATTCCGGCACCGGCCGCCTCGTCCAGCCGGCCAGGCCGGCCTTCTCGCCTATGTAGAAGCGCCTGTAGACGGCAACGGGATCCCCCTGCTCCGGCATGGCCCGGGCGAACTCGGTGAGCCCAGGGTCGGGTATGGGCGGAGATGGATGTGCGTAGATCGGCAGGTAGCCTCTACACCGTTCTCGCTCAGGACAGTGCAAAGCACTTGTGCGCTCTCCAGGATCATCTTCACCAAGTGGCGGTCGGCATGGTACTCGGCACACCGTGCTGCATCGCGGTCCAGGACGAAGATGTTCACGGGCTTTCAGCCGGTGCGGAACCGGGAGACCAGGGCGGCGCCGCCTACGCACATGACTGTGCCCCGCAGCTGCAGGGAAGCCAATCGCTCGGGCAGCACCAGGTAGCCCAGCACGGCGCTGACCACCGGGGCCAGGCAGAAGGCTATGGTCATCACCGAGGAGAGGCTGCCGTGCTTCAGGCCGATGTAGAGAAAGACCATCCCCAGCTCCCCCGGCCATAAGGCCCCAGCCTACCGCTATGGGGGGACCGACCTCAGTCCCGCCGTCCTGGCCCGGCCCCGCAGCGGGCTGGATACCACGGCCAGCAGGAGGGAGAATTCCTTCCCAGTGGGCGTTCAGCAATGGGGCTCCCCATTTATGGGTACATCGCAACAAATAGGAAAAAATCGGTAATTGCCGAAAAATGCATATGAAATATTCGCATATTTCCGAATCATATTGACCTGATGCTTATGGCAGGGTGGTTTCCACAATGGTTGGGTGGCGGAAAGTCTGGCGCCGCAGGAAATGGTCTCCGCGGGGAACAGAGACCTGTACTCCTGGAAGCGGAACACAGCCGAGGTCGAGTTCCTGCATGTCCTGGACGAGGGTGTCTGTCCGGTGGAAGTGAAGGCTGGCAGAAGGAAGAACTCGAAATCCGCAGGTGTGTTCGCATCCAGGTGCCAGTCACCCGTCGTTTTCAAGTTGGGAGCCTGGAACTACCACAGAAGGGGCAGAACCTGCTTTCTCCCTCTTTACGCCGCTGTCTTTCTTCCGAACCTGGATTCGGTTTCCTCTATTTGAACTCCGGGCAGCTCATTGTCATCCCCGCTCCCGGATCTTTGGGGAGCGCTCATGCGATGAGGAACGGGCCGCAGCCGCTGTGAGGGAAACGGCCGGCACTATCTCCGGTTATCGCGGGTGAACCAGTCCGGCACCGGCCGCCTCGTCCAGCCTGCCAGGCCGGACTTCTCGGCCACGTAGAAGCGCCGGTAGGCGGCAACCGCGTCCCCCGGCACGCGGTACTCCTCCGGCATGGCCTGGGCGAACTCGGTGAGGCCCAGGTCCGGTATGGGGGGCTCGGGAAGGCCGCGGGCCACAACCGCCGACCTGTGGTCCCTGCCGCTTCCGAAACGGTAGCGGTACTCCCCGTTGAGGGCCAGGGCCAGCTCCCGCAGCCACCTCCAGTTGGCCAGCGACTCCCCCGCCCACAGGGTGCAGGGATGGTGGCTGTGGGTGGGCCTGTAGGGAGCCTGCATTCCGTTCTCCGCCAGCACGGTGCAGAGCATCTGGGCGCTCTCCAGCACCATCTTCACAACGTGGCGGTCGGCGTGGTACTGCGCGCAGCGCCGTACGTCCCGGTCCAGGACGAAGATGTTCACGGGCGTTCAGCCGGCCCGGAACCAGGAGACCAGGGCGGCGCCCCCCACGCACATGACTATGCCCAGCAGCTGAAGCGGCGCCAGCCGCTCCCGCAGCACCAGGTAGCCCAGCACGGCGCTGACCACCGGGGCCAGGCAGAAGGCTATGGTCATCACCGAGGAGAGGCTGCCGTGCTTCAGCCCGGTGTAGAGGAAGACGATTCCCAGGCCGCCGGCCATGACGCCTCCGCCCACGGCTATCATTGACACCGACCGCAGCCCCGCCGTCCTGGCCTGGCCCCACAGCGGGTAGGAGACCAGAGCCAGCAGCAGCAGCGAGAAGGCGGTCCTTAGTGTGGTGCCCATTACGGGGGCCAGCCCGCCCAGGCTGACGCCCTTCTTCTCCAGCATGGAGCCCGCCCCCCAGCAGACCGCCGTGAGCATGGCCCAGAACTCGGCTCTCAT
>JAWLEP010000043.1:0-20415 GCA_041686025.1 Candidatus Fermentibacteraceae bacterium | reverse complement strand
CGGTACGGATCATCAGGGTCTCCTTCTTCAAGAGTGTGGGAGCTCCTTGTCTTCGAGAGCACTATACCCCCGGCGCAGCCGCCCTGTAAACGCCGGGGCGGACGGAGCCTCGTAGGCGCCGAGGTCCAGAAGGCCGTGTCCGGAGAGGCCCAGCAGTATACGGCGGCGGGCCTCCTCCTCCCGTGCCCTCTCCGCCTCCCGTATGGCCGCGGCCACCGCGTGGGAGGACTCGGGGGCCGGAAGCACCCCTTCGGACTCCAGGAACAGACGTCCCGCCCTGAATACCTCCTCCTGGCCCAGGGCCAGGGGCTCCACGATGCCGTCGGCCACCAGCTGGCTCACCAGAGGCGCCATGCCGTGGTATCGCAGTCCTCCGGCATGGATGGGGGGCGGGACGAAGTCCCTGCCCAGCGAGTGCATGTAGACCAGGGGGGTGAGGCCGGCGCTGTCCCCGCTGTCGTACCCCAGCGGCCCCCGGGTAAGGGTGGGGCAGAGCTCCGGCTCCACAGCCACGAACCTGGTCCGGCCGCCGCCTTCCAGCATCTCCCCCACGAAGGGAAAGGCCAGGCCGGCGAAGTTGGACCCGCCGCCCACGCAGCCCACCACCACGTCCGGGGGAGCCCCGAAGTGCTCCATCTGCCTGCGGGCCTCCTGCCCGATCACCGACTGGTGAAGCATTACCGCGTCCAGCACAGAGCCCAGGGAGTAGCGGACGTCGTCCACCTCCACCGCCATCTCAACCGCCTCCGAGATGGCTATTCCCAGGCTTCCCGGATGGTCGGCGTCCTCTTCGAAGTAGCGCCTGCCGGTGGCGGTCAGGTGGCTGGGGCTCTCCACCACGCTGGCCCCGCACAGCTCCATCAGCGTCTTTCGGCCCGGCTTCTGCCTGAAGCTGCAGCGCACCATGAAGACCCTGACGTCCAGCCCGAATGGCCGGGCCGCATGGGACAGGGCAGAGCCCCACTGCCCGGCACCGGTCTCGGTGGTGAGGGTGGTCACCCCCTCCTCGGCTGCCAGGAAGGCCTGGGCGATGGCCGTGTTGCTCTTGTGGCTCCCCATGGGGCCCACGCCCTCGAACTTGAAGTAGATCTCCGCCGGCGTGTCCAGGGCCCGCTCCAGGCCCAGCGCCCTGACAAGCGGGGTGGGCCTGTAGATGGAGTACGCGCTCCTCACCGGCCCCGGTATCTCCACCTCCCGCTCCATGCTGCCCTCGTGGGCGATGAACCCCCGGGGGAACAGGGGCTCCAGGTCCGAGGGGGAAAGTGGTTCTCCGGTTGCCGGGTGAAGCGGGGGCCGCGGCAGCCTCTTCAGCCGGGGCTTGAGGTTGTAGTAGCTCTCGGGAAGCAGTTCAAAATCTCTGGGTGCAAAGCGTCGCATCGGAGCCTCCTCCGTTTGGTTCCTGCGTTAAAATGTAAGTTGGGTCGGTAGAGAGAGACTAAAGACGATGGGCGGCGGAGGCCGCCCACCAGGTCCGGAGGCTCCAGGACCAGCTGTCGTTCACACGGGCGTGAAGTCTCTTCGCTTCCCTCATGGTGACTGTAACTATACCTGCCGCGGTGTGACAGTCAACACTTGCTCCCCGAGTGCAAATCGCTGATCTTGGGGAATGGAAGCTCCGCAAAAGCGGAAATGGATTGCACAAACCTGGAGGTCCGCATGAGAGCGCTACTCGCAACATCGGCATTGGCGGTTCTGCTGATAGCCTGTTCCTGCTTCGGGACTTTTCACACCGCACGTGTGGTTCCCTTCAGCGCCGGGGCGCAGGCCGTGTACGTGGACGGCGATGTCGTGCCGGGACTGAACGTCGAGACGGGCCTGCCCGCCTCCTCCTGGCCCGGGCTCGGTGTAAACGTGCTGGCCTACAACCAGGATGGGGATGACTGGGGGCTGTGCGGGGGGTTCCGCCTGCAAGCGCCGAAGAACGGCTTCGCCGACATCGCCGTGGAGCAGGACGTGGTAGCCGGATTCCCCTCCAGGACCGCTCTTCTGGCGTCGAGGCAGCTGGGAGGCTGGGAGCCGTACGGTGCTTTGGGCTACCGTCCGGACTGGGAAGACGAAGGCGAGGACGGATGGCTGGACCTTGAGGAGGTTTTCGGCTCCGGAGTCACCGCCACCCTGGGTTGCATCTACCACCTCGGCGAAGGATTCGGGCCAAAGTTCGGCGCGGAGGTGGAGCTCGGCAAGGGGCTCATGGATCCCGTTGCCGGAGTTACTCTGCAGTATGGTTTCTGACGCCGCGATGAGCTTGTGGGGCTGAGCACAGGCAGGTCGATCAGGACGGTACTGGGCTTCAGCGGGTCGCTTCTCATGGTGCTGGGCCTGATAATGCTTCTTCCCATACTGGTGGCCGCGCTCTACTCGGAGCATCACCAGAGCTGGAGCACCGTGAACGCATTCGCCTTCCCCGCAGGGGGGTCAGTGGCCCTGGGTGCGCTGCTGCGGCTGGTCTTCCGGCCGCGGACGCCCACCGTCGCCCAGGCCATGCTCCTCTGCGGCCTGGCCTGGTTCCTGCTGTCCGCCGTGGGCGCGATGCCCTTCGTCATATCCGGCACCACTGACTTTCTGGACGGCTACTTCGAGACGGTGAGCGGTTTCACCACCACCGGCATCACCATGATCACAGGCCTGGACGGGCTGCCCCGCAGCATCATCTTCTGGCGAGCGCTGACCCAGTGGGTGGGAGGCCTGGGCATACTGACCTTCTTTCTGGGCGTCACCGCGGAGGTCCCGGGGGCCTACAACCTGTACGGAGCGGAGACCCACAAGATAGACTCCGGCCGGCCGGTGCCGGGGATGGCGCATACGGTCAGGATCCTCTGGCTGATATACACGGCCTTCACCCTGGGCATAGCCCTGCTGCTGAGGCTGTGCGGGGTGTCGCTTTTCGACGGCGTATGTCACGCCTTCACCGCCCTCTCCACCGGCGGTTTCTCCCCCTACGACGCCAGCATAGCCCACTACGCGAATACGGGGCTGGCCCACTTCCGGGCGCTCGAGTACGTCCTGATACTGGGCATGTTCCTGGGGGGAACCAGCTTCGTGGTGCACTACAGCGTCCTGTCCGGAAAGCCCCTCTCCCTGTTCAGGGGGCTGGAGATGCGCCTCTGGTGGTCGCTGCTGGTGGGATTCACCGCCCTGATACTGGTGGAGAGGTGGGCGTCGGGAGCCATGGGCGGTCTGGAGGCGGAGGTCCGGACCACCCTCTTCCAGGTGGTGTCCATCACCACTACCACCGGTTTCGGCACCCGGGACATCGGCTCCCCATATTTCGGAGGCCTGGCCCGTCTGCTGTTCCTGGCCATGATGGTGACAGGGGGCTGCGTGGGGTCCACCGGAGGGGGAATCAAGGTGCTGCGGGTGGGCATACTCTACAGGCAGCTGAAACAGGAGCTGGAGCGGATCTTCCTGCCCCGCAGGGCGGTGAAGAGGACGGTTGTGGACGGAGGCCTTCTGGATCCCGCGGAGGCCCACAGGGTCTCCTCCCTCCTCTTCGGTTGGATGGTCCTGCTGCTGGCGGGAGCCGGCGTGACAGCCGTCCTCTCCGACTACGGCCCCCTGCAGTCGGCCTCGGGGATGTTCAGCGCCCTGGGGAACATCGGTCCCTGCTACATACCGGTGGCGGAGATGGGCGGACTGGACCCGCTGATCAAGGTTGTCTACATATTCGGAATGGTGGCCGGAAGGCTGGAGATACTGCCGGTGCTGCTGCTGTTCAGCCGCCGCGCCTGGCGGAGCTGACGAACGGGGGCATCGTGTTTGTGATTGTGGCCGGGGCGGGCCTGGTGGGGCACGAGATAACCAACAGGCTGGTAGAGAACGACCACGACGTGGTTGCCGTGGACATCGACCTGGAGGTCTGCGAGATGATCTACGCCGAGACCGGGGCGGTGACGGTACACGGCAACGCCACCGAGCTGCGGACGCTGCGGGAGGCAAAGATCGACCGCGCCGACGTCTTTCTCTGCCTGATGCGCAGGGACTCGGACAACATAGCCGCCGCCATCCTGGCCAAGAGCATGGACGTTCCCCGCATAGTGGTCCGCATGCGCGACCCCGGCTACGAGGAGGCCTACCGCCTGGCGGGCGTCACCACCATCGTCCGCGTGGCCGACCTCCTCCTGAACAGGATCATAACCGAGATAGAGCAGCCCCGGGTGAAGGAGATGATGCCACTGGGGGGCGGAGCGGCCAACGTCTACGCCCTGCGCATACCCCCCGATGCGGGCTGCGTGGGCAAGAGCGTCAGCGACATCGCCCGGCTGGAGAAGTTCCCCGAGGAGAGTCTCTTCATGGGCATTTACCGCGACGAGGACGAGACCTTCCTGATCCCGCGGGGCGAGCGGATACTCAGGGCGAACGACCGCGTGTTCGTCATCGCCAGGCCCTCGGACATCAACCGGCTGGTGGAGGTCCTCACCGTGAGCCCGGGGGGCAGGCTCAGCCGGCTTCTGGGACGACACGGACGAAAGGACGGCGAAGAATGAGGTACATCGCGCTTCTGCTGGCCATCGCCGCACCCGCCCTGGCGGGCCGGGCGGATATCTGCACTTCCACCTTCTCCATCGCCGCCGTGGACACGGCAGCGGGAGAGGCCGGGGTTGCCGTGGCGTCCAGGGTGCTCTCGGTGGGCTACATAGTCCCCTGGGCCGATGCGGACGCCGGCGCGGTGGCCACACAGGCCCTGGCCAATGCCGGCTTCGGCCCGCTGGGCCTGGAGCTCCTGGAGTCCGGCGTGCCGGCGGAAGCGGTTCTGGACAGCCTCCGGGCCGCCGACCCCGAGATCGAGCAGAGGCAGCTGGGCGTGGTGGACATGGCCGGCGGCTCGGCCAGCTTCACCGGAACCGGCACACTGGACTGGGCCGGAGGGGTCACCGGTCCCGGCTACGCCATACAGGGCAACATACTGGTGGGCCCGGAGGTGGTGGAGGAGATGGAGGCCGCCTTCCTGGCCGCCGAGGGCCCCCTGGCCAGGAGGCTCCTGGCCGCCCTGCGGGCCGGAGACGACGCCGGCGGCGACAGCAGGGGAAGGCAGTCGGCCGCCATGCTGGTGGTCCGCCCCGAAGGCGGCTACCAGGGAAGCTCGGAGCGACTGGTGGATGTCCGGGTTGCCGACCACGTGGACCCGGTGGGGGAGCTGACCCGCATCTACGGCCTGTGGGAGCCTACCTTCATGATGCAGGTATACCTGGAGTCGGGGGTCCGGCGGGAGACGGAGTGGGCGCTGCAGATCATGGAGGACTTCCTGGCAGAGGAGGAAGACCCCGAGATGCGCGCCGGCATGCTCAACAACTTCGCCTGGACCCTGGCCACCGAGGTCTCCGGCTACGAGGAGCGGGCCCTGGAGCTGGCCCTGCAGGCCATCGAGCTCTCACCCGATGACCCCAACATCATGGACACCCTGGCCACCTGTTACTTCATCAACGGCAACCGGGAGGAGGCCGTCAGGTGGGAGGAGCGGGCCCTGGAGCTGGACCCGGACAACGAGTTCTACCTGCAGCAGCTGGAGCGCTTCGGCCAGTAACCACCGGGGACGGAGTTTAAGTTCATCAAGTTCAGAGGCCGTTTAGCTAAGAATGGGACGGAGTTTAAGTTCATCAAATTCAGAGCCTGCAATAGTACATGGCGCCTAACGCACTGAATTTGATGAACTTACAACTCCGTCCCTGACATTTCCTGAACTTGATGAACTTAAACTCCGTCCCCGTTAGTTGACTACGGCCACGGGCGCCTCGTGGGCCAGGGAGTAGTGGCCGGAGGTTATCACCTGGTCGCCCTCCTCCAGGCCCTCTTCGATGGAGGCCAGGCCGCGGCCGGAGGGCCCGGTGGTTACGTACTGCCACTTGGCCTTCCCGTCCTCCACCACGAAGACCATGTTGCGGTCGTCGCGCACCAGCACAGCGTCCTGGGGCACCACCAGGGCCTGGGGATGGACGTCGGTCACTATCTCGGTGTTGGCCGTGGCACCGGGCCTGAGCTTCCCGATCCCGGCCAGCTCAACCACCACCCGTCCGGCCCTCAGGTCGGGGTCAACCGTGGGCGACACCGACTTCACCGATCCAACAAGGGTGGTGTCGTTCAGGGAGGGGACCGTCACGTAGGCCCGCTGGCCCTCCTCGCACTTGGCCAGCTGCCTCTCGTCCAGGTCCAGATGGACCTCCAGGTTCTCCGGGTCCACGATCCTCCCCAATTGGGTCCCCGGGTAGACGGTGACGCCGGGACGGACGTCCACCTGGGAGACCACTCCGTCGAACCCTGCCCTGACCGCCGAGTTTCCGTACTGGGTGCGGGCCCGGGCCAGCGCCGCAGCGGCGTCCTCCAGCCCCGTGGTCCGGCGAAGGCTCCTGCGCACCTGGTCGGTTAGCTCGCCCTGGTAGTTCTCCAGCTCGAACTCGTAGACGGTCTCGGCGCTCCGGTAGGCGCTCTGCGCCTCCGAAAGGGCGGCAGCAGCCTCTCCCGAGGCTATGCGGAACAGCACGTCTCCGCTGGTTGCCGCCTCCCCCTCGCGATCGGGGGCCTGCACCACCTCGCCCTGGATCTGGGCGGTGAGGGTCTGGGTCCGTGAGGAGGCGATCCTGCCGGTGGACTCGATGACCTGGAAGAGGGTGTCCCTCCTGGCCACCTCCGCGGTGACCGGCAGGGGGGAGGCGTCCAGGCTCTCCTGCTCGGGCTCCTCCTCCTCGGACCCGCAGGCCAGGACGGCGGCCATCAGCAGCAACGGAAACGTCTTGAAAAGGGTTGATCTCACTGTACTTCCCTCCTGCGGGTTGTAAGCTGTATCAGCGCCGGCAGGGTAACCAGGACCAGAGGCGTGGAAACCACCATGCCGCAGACCACCGTGAACGCCAGAGTCCCCCAGAGGTCGTCGGTGCCGGACATGGGCCAGAGTACCAGGGGCAGCAGGCCGACTACGGTGGTGGCGGTGGTCTGGAGGACGGGTCGCAGCCTCTCCGCAACCACCTTGTCCACGGCCTCCTTCAGATGTGTGCCGGCCTTTCTCTTCTTCTCGAAGCTGTCAACCAGTAGTATGGAGTTGTTCACCGCGATGCCCACCAGGAAGACGCTTCCCACGTAGGCGTGATTGGTGAAGAGGCGGTCGAAGGCCCAGTAGCCGGCCACCACTCCCACCATGGCCATGGGTATCACCGCCAGAATGTACAGCGGAGCCTTGAAGGACTCGAATACGATGGCGGTGACCGCGAAGACGGCAATAATGGCGCCGATCACCAGCAGGTTCATGTCGATCTCGTCCTCCTCGCGGAGCCAGCGGGGCACCCAGGTGGTATCCTCGTATACCCGGAATCCCGGGGGCAGGCTGAGGTTGTCCAGCATGCTCCTCCGGAACCGGGCCGCCATCCGCTCCGCGCCCATGAACGAGTAGGCCACGGTTCGTATGTACTCTCCGTCGTCGCGCTCCACGGAGCCCTGCACCGAGGTGGTGTCGATGTCCACAACGTCGCGGAGGCGGATGGTGCCGTCGTAGGTCCCTATGCGGCTGGCCAGCACCTCCTCCAGCTCGGGGTTGTCCTGTCCGGCGATGCTGAAGGTCAGGTCCTGGGTCTCCTCACCCAGCTGAATCTCTCCTCCGTAACCGCCGGGAAGGCTGTAGCGGAGGGCCATCAGTACCTGGTAGGGATTCAGGCCCAGCTCCGCCAGCTCCTCGCGGTCGAAGGTGACCGTGAGCTGCTCACGGTCCAGGACCCGGCGGTTCCAGTCGATGTTGACCTCCCCCACCCGGGGATGCCGCTGCATGGTCTCCCGGAGGTTGATGGCTATGCGCTTCAGCCCTTCGTAGTCGTAGCCCCGCAGCTCTATCTGCTGCAGCATCCCTGCGCTCTCGGTGCTCCTCCAGTAGCCTTCGGGGCTTATGCCCCCCACCCATATGGACTTGATCCCCCCCACCGTGGTGGCCAGGGCCATGGCCTCCGCCTCTATCTGCAGGGCCAGACCGCTCTCCAGGGCCTCCTCGGTGAAAATGGCGGTGAGATGGCCGTTCTCGCCCCAGACCGACGTGCGGGTGGACTTCACGCCCTCCCTGCCGGCCAGTATCTCCTCGAACTGCTTCATCACGTCGTCCACCACGTCCTGGGGCGTGCCCGGGGGGAACTGGGTGAACACCGTCACCGACTCCCGGGTGAAGTCCCAGCCCCAGCTGCGGCCGGTCTCCACCTTGTCCACCAGAATGTACACCGCGCCGCCCACCAGCAGCACCGACAGGATCACGGCAATCAGGGGCTTGTGGTGGAGGACGGAGACCCAGCGGGCCAGCGTGCGGTCCCAGGCCCTCTGGCGGAACCACCCCCTGGACTTCCAGTGTCCGGCCAGGGAGGGCACCAGGGTAAGGCAGACCAGGTAGGAGGAGAGCAGGGTGGCCGCCACGGTGAAGGAGAAGGGGCGGTAGTAGAGCCTGAGAAGACCCTCGCTGGCCAGTATGGGGACGAAGACCACCAGGGTGGTGAGAATGCCGCCCAGTATGGGCATGGCCACCTCTTTGGCCCCCACCCGGGCCGCCTCCAGCGGCGGCCTGCCTATCCTCCGGTTGTAGCCGATGGCCTCCATCACCACCACCGCCCCGTCCACCAGCAGGCCGAAGGCGATGGCCAGGGCGCTGAGGGTGAGGACGTTGATGGTGTAGCCAACCAGGTAAACGGCGGTTACGGACAGGGCCGCGGAGATGACGATGGAGCTGAGTATCAGCGGCGTGGCCAGGGGACTGGGATTGAGGAGTATCAGCACCAGGGTAATGCCGGCCAGGGCCAGCAGGGCCCGCCAGGAAAGTCCCCGCAGGTCCTCGCGTATGCCCTCGGTGCCGTCCTCAACCAGCTCCAGCTGTATCCCCTCGGGAAGGTCGGCGGAGAGGCCCTCCACCACGTCCTTCACCCGGCCGGCCACCCGGACGGCGTTGCTGCCGGCGCTGCGGTCCACCTCCAGGGTCACCTGCTCCAGGCCGTTGTAGCGGTAGATGAAGGAGCGCTGCTGGCTGTAGCGGTGCCTGATGGAGGAGGTGACGTCCCGCAGCCGGACGAACCGCCCCTCCCTCTGGGTCAGTATCAGGTCCCCCAGCTGGGTGGAGCTGTAAGGCACGGTGGAGATGCGGAGCACCGTCTCCAGGCCCGTGGTGTCTGTTACCACGCCCACGTTCCTGTCCACTATTCCGCCGCGAATGGCAGATGCCACCTGGGCCAGGGTGATTCCCTGGGCCCGCATGGCATCGGGGTCTATGTCCACCACCACCTCGCCCTCTCCCAGACCCTCCACCAGGACCGAGCTCACGCCGTCGATCCTCTCCAGCCTGGGTATGACCACGTCGTCGGCCAGCTGCTTGAGTACGCTGGGCTCCGCCCCGGCCAGAGCGTAGACCAGGAACCCCTCGCTCTCCATCTCCCGGGGAACGGACTGGGTGATGGTGCTGGGCATGACGGTGGGAGGAAGGTCCTCCTGCAGGAAGGATATCCGTTCGGTGAGCTCCATGGCGGCCACGTCCATGTCCGTGCCCTTGGCGAAGGAGACCGTCACCACGGACTGCCCCGAACGGGAGCTGGAGGATATCTCCTCCACCCCCTCCACCAGCTTGGCCGCCTCCTCTATGGGCCTGGTGAGCTGCTCGCAGACCGCCTCCGGGTCCGCCCCCGGCCACTGGGTGGAGACGTTCAGGGAGGGCAGCGTGGTATCCGGGGTTCCCTCGATGGGAATGCGGTTGATGGAAACCAGCGCCAGGGCTATCAGGGCCAGGTAGGCCACCACGGTGCCCCGGGGCCTTTTGAGCACGGTCTCGATCATCAGTCGGAGCCCCGCCCGCTGCGGCTGAGTATGCGGTACATCACCGGCACCACCACCAGTGTGAGCACGGTGGCCACGATGATGCCGCCTATGACGGCGATGGCCAGGGGCTGCCGCAGGCTGGCCCCGGTTCCGAAGCCCAGGGCCATGGGGAGCAGGCCCAGCACCGTGGTGCTGGTGGTCATTATCACCGGCCGGAACCGGTCACGTCCCGCCTGTACGATGGCCTCCCTGATGCCCATGTCCTTCCTGCGGAGCTGCCCTATCCGCTCCACCAGCAGGATTCCGTCGTTGACCACGATGCCCGATAGTATCACCAGGCCGATCCCCGACAGGGCGTTCCAGCTCTGGCCGAACAGAGCCAGGGCCGCCACCACGCCGATGATGCCCAGGGGAACGGTGAACATTATCACGAAGGGCTCCCGGAAGCTCTCGAACTGCACCGCCAGCAGCACGTATACCAGGCCCACCGCCAGCAGGCCGGCCAGTATCAGGTCGGACACCGTCCGCTCCATCTCCTCGATCTCGGGGCCGGCCCGAAGCTTCACCGGCTGCCCCGCCAGCAGGGAGTCCGCGGCGAACTCCACCTGCCGCAGCAGGCCGGACATGTTGCTGCCCCCGGAGAGCACCCGCATGGAGACCGCGCGGTTGCCCTGGTAGTGCTCCACGAACCCCGGCGTCCTCCTGCGGGTCACGCTCATCAGCCGGCGCAGGGGCACCAGTGACTGTCCCACCGGCACCGACCTGTCCAGCAGCCGGTCCAGGGCGATTCCCTCCCCCTGGCCGGCCAGCAGCATCACGTCCACCTTCTCGTCCTGACGGTAGTAGCTGGTGGCCGGAATTCCCCGGGAGAGGCTCTCCAGGTAGTCGGCCAGCTCGGACACCGACAGGCCCACCAGGCTGAGCAGCTCCTCGTCCGGCTCCACCACCAGCTCGGGCCTCCCGGGAAGGTACTCGATGTCGGTGCCGTCCACGCCGGGCAGGCTGTCCACCGCCCCCGAGAGGGCCCTGGCCGCCGCCAGGTCCGTCTCCACCAGCTCGCCCTCCATGTAGATGGTGAAGCCGCTGCCGCCGCCCAGTATCTCTCCCAGAAGGGTCTCCCGCTTGTCCACCGACAGCGGGAAGTCGTAGCCCCGGCTCCAGCTCCCGGCGATGGCGGGGGCCGCCGACTCCGCGGCGTGCGGGCTCTCGTATGCCGCGGTGAGAAGGGCGTCCACCCCCTCTTCGGCCCGGACGCCTATCCTGGCGCTGTGCCACAGGGCGCCGGAGGCCTCGGCCAGGCTTCCGGCCCGGCCGGAAAGCTCCACCAGCTGCTGCATGGAGGTGCCCTCCGGGGCGGAGAACGTAATCTCCAGCTGGTCCACCGGAGTGCTGGGAAGCAGCTGCATGGGCAGCCTGGTGGCCCCCACCAGGGCCAGGACCAGAAGGACCAGCGACACCCCCATGATCCTCCACCGCCTTCTCAGCACTCCGCCCATCATCCTGCCGTAGCGGTCCTTGACGCCGCCGGTGACGTCCCCGCCCCCGGCCGCCCGCTTCAGACGTGCCGAGATGGACGGGATCACCGTCACCGCCACCAGAAGGCTGGCCAGCAGCGCCGATCCCACCGCCAGGGCCTGGTCGCGGAAGAGCTGGCTGGAGATGCCCTGCAGGTACACCACGGGGAAGAAGACCACGATGGTAGTGAGAGTGCTGGCCACGATGGCCTGGCCCACCTCCGATGTTCCGGAGCGGGCGGCCTGCTCCGCGCTGTCACCCAGCTCGCGGCGGCGGTAGATGGCCTCCAGCACCACCACGGCGTTGTCCACCAGAAGGCCGATTCCCAGGGCCAGCCCGCCCAGGGACATGATGTTCACGGTGACCCCGGTTATGAACAGGAAGAACAGGGCCAGGGCAATGCTCAGGGGCAGAGAGAGCCCCAGTATCAGCGGGCTCTTCCAGTCCCTCAGGAAGAAGAAGAGCACGCCGAAGGCCAGAAGGCCGCCAAGAAGGAGGGCCTCCACCACGCCGCCGATGGACTCCCGGATGAACTGGGCGTCGTTCTGGATGACCTCCAGCTCCACGTCCGGGTGCTCGCGCCGCATCGACGCCAGGACCTCCTCCACATCCGCGGCCACCTCCACGGTATTGGCCTCGGACATCTTGCGTATCCGCAGAATGATGCAACGGTTGCCGTTGTAGCTGGCCCACTCGGTGGGAGGCTTCTCGGTGAGGGAGATCTCGGCCACATCGCCCAGCAGCATGGGGGTGGAGCCGCGGAAGCCGATGACCGTGTTGGCCACGTCGTCCAGGGAGGTGAACTCCCCCTCCAGGGAGAGGAAGAACTCCTTGCGTCCCTCGCGCACCAGGCCGCCGGGCATGGTGGCGTTGGCCCCCTGCAGCGCCTGGGCCACCGTAGTGGGGCTTATGCCCAGCTCCTCCAGCGCTCCGTCGCGAAGCCGCAGGTAGACGGCGGGCTCTGCCTCTCCGTCGATCTCGCAGGAGGCCACGCCGTCGGCCTGCTCGATCCTGGTGGCGATCACCCGACGGGCGAAGTCCGTGGTCTCGGTCCAGTCGCCCTCGCGGGCGAGCAGAACCTCCATGAAGGGCCGCCTGGAGGGGTCGTAGTCCACCAGGGTGGGCCGGCCGGCCTCCTCGGGAAGCGACCAGCTGGCCACGTCCAGCTTCTCGCGGATCTCCAGCCGGGCGAAGTCCATCCTGGTTCCCCAGTCGAACTCCAGGACTATGCGGCTGCGGTCGCCGTAGGACCGGGAGGTGTAGCTGCGGAGGTTGCGGATGCCGGCCAGCGACTCCTCCAGGGGGTCGGTGACCAGCCTCTCCACCTCGTAGGGGCTGGACGACGGATAGGTGGTCTCCACCGTAAGCCGGGGGTACTCCAGGGAGGGCAGGAGGTCCACGGGCATGCGAAATACGGCAATGGCGCCCAGCAGCGCCGCCACCACTGCGAGTACCGTTACGGCTACCGGTCGGGATACTGCAACGTCAGTGAGCTTCACGGAAGCGGCCCTCCTTCAAATTTGTTTATACGAACATAGCATACTCTGCGCGGTGCCGCAAATTCGATGATTTAATGATCATAATCTCCAGTTCATGCTGCCAATGTACGGATCCCTCCCCGATTGTCTACTCTGGAATCGGTCCGGAGTTTCAGCCGTTGGATCCGCCTCCGAAAGCCGTCCACAGCGTGTAGGCCAGGGCGGAGACCCCGAATGCTCCGGCCACGTACCAGGCCCAGGACATGTTCGCAGCCGCCGCCAGCGCCGCGAATACGCCCCCCAGAAGCAGGTTGGTCACGTCCCATATCACGGCCTTGGGCCACTTGCCCACCGGATACTCCCCCGCCACCACCCGCTTGCCGTGGGCGTCCACCAGCACCCGGTAGCTGCCTGCGGCGGAGTACTCCAGCTCCCAGACCGGGATGTAGACCAGATCGGTCCCGGAGATGTCCACGGTGGTGTCGCAGTCGGTGATCCTGGTGGCCTTCTTCTCGGCCCTGTCGGCGTGCATGCGCTCTATCTCGTTGCGGGCATGGCGCTCCGCCCGCTCCTGGACCACCTGTCCGTTCACCATCTTCATCTCTTCGACCTTCTTGATGTCCAGGGTGTCGGCGCCCTCGAGAAGGTTCAGGTTGGGAGAGCGCTTCGAGCCCCCGAAACGCAGAACGAACCTGCCCCAGTCGGGGAAAGTGTACTTCGCGCCGGGCTTGAGCCTGCCTATGCCCCAGAACTCCTCGCGGTTCTCGCGGGCGTATATCGGCCAGGTGTACTCCTCGCTGAACTGGCCGCTCACCGGCTCCCACTCGGTGATGGTCTTCTTGTCGTCTCCGGTGCCCACCGTACGCGTCTTCTTCTTCTGCCCGCGCCAGTAGGTCTGTGCCCGGCAGCGCACGATCCAGTAGGGGAGCACGAGGCCCTCCGTCTTTCCGAAGCCGGCCTTCCCGGCCAGCTTCGATGACTTGTGGAACCCCTTCTTCAGCCATTCCCGGGCCACCCCGATGGCGCCCTCGGCGTCCAACTGCGGAGGCTTGAGGTAGTGAGACTCAACCCGCACTATGTGATCGGAGTCCGCGATCATGTTGGTGGTGCCGCAGTACTCGCAGGTGATCACCGCCTCGCCCTCCACGTATGAAAGCGGTGCGCCGCAGTTGTCGCAGCTCTGCTCGTGCATCCTGGCCTGCTCGGTCATGGCCCCTCCTCTCGGGCGCTCTCCTCTGGAACCACCTCTACGGGAATGTACTATAATTGTTGGACGGAACGGACGCATCGAAGCCCTCCCCGAAAGGACCCGATGATCTCCATTCTCACCCTTCTTCTGCTGGTTCCGGCCGCCCCCGACCTGGGTCTGGACAGCGGTGTCGGCGGTCCCCCGGCCGCACCGGACCAGGCCGATGAGAGCGAGGGGCCGGAACCGATCCTGTTCCCGGGAATGCCCGTAGAGAGAACCTCGAAGCTCCGCAGCTTCCATCCCCTCCTGTCCGGACTTATGGAGCTGGCCCGCCCCATCCGGGAGAAGCTGAGGGATATAGAGCTCTGGAACCTCCGTCCCGACTACCGCTACGGCGAGTTCTGCATCTCCTGGGAGATCGAGTTCAGTCTCTGACCGCCGGCTGTGGCCGATGCTTGACCCTCCAGCCCTGCGTGCCTTATCCTCCGCCCCTGCAGGCGGCTTCTGGAGAAACGACCTCCATGGGACCCAGGTTGCACCTGGGCGCGACTCCTGCATAGTTTAGACAGCAACGGTTATCGGACAAGTTCGACGGTGAACGGACTAACGGGTCGGGGGAGATCGGATGAGACTTTGCGCTGCACTGCTTGCTCTGCTGGCGGCCTCCGCCGCGGCCCGGACCGACGTGACCACTGACAACGCCCTGGACCTGGACCTGGAAGGTTATGTCTACCTGCGTTACGGGGTCTACGGACAGGAGGGCTCCATACCCGACGACGCCTTCGAGCTGAGGCGTGCGGGCCTGAAGACCGACTTCGCCCTCTCCTCCAACCTGGGCGGACAGCTGCAGGTGGAGACCCGTACCGACGAGATCTATCTCAAGGACTGCTACGCCGAGTGGGAGCCTGCGGACAGGGTCGGGCTTACCCTGGGCCTGTTCAAGGTGCCTTTCTGCCTGAATACCCTCAACGGGGCCTGGGATCTCTACTCCCCCGAGCACAGTCTGGGGCACGGGGAGCTGTCGGACCTGTACTACGCCGGCCGCGACCTGGGGGCCATGCTCTCCATCAGCCCCTACGGACCCGCTGAGCTGATGCTCTGCGTCTCCAACGGCGGCCCGCCCGAACCGGAGCCCGAGGACCGCGAGCTCCAGTACACGGCCAGAGCCGAGGCGGAGATTCCCGGCAACGTAACCCTGGGACTGAGCGGCTCCCGGCTCAGGCTGGGCCAGGAGGACCCGCAGTCTGTGGAGGGCTACGAAAGCTCCGACCCGCAGATGGCCTGGGGGGTCGACGCCCGTTTGAGCAGGCCGCTGAGCAACCGGGTGGAGGCCGGGCTGACCGCGGAGTACCTGGAGGCGGACAACTGGCTGGAGGCGGAGGTGCTGGAGGGGGCCGAGGCCCCGATCATGAAGGATATCTGGGCCAGGGGAAGGCTCACCTGGTACCCCAGCTCCGGCGGCCGCGTGGAGCGAATAGATCTGGCTGTGGGGTACGAGACGCTGGACACCGGAGACGGCAGCGGCTACCACCGGCTGCTTACACCGGCGGTCACAATCTGGCCGGCGGACACCTGGCGGATAAGGATGGCGGGGATGACCCACAGCTTCGACGTCGGCGCCGACGAGGAGTACACGGACATCATCCTGGAGCTGGGGGCGGAGTTCTGATGGGCTCCGGCGAGTTCCCGCGCCTGCACTTCCACCGCTACGAGTTCAAGTACCTGCTGAGGCCCTTCGAGGAGGAGAGGGTGCTGGCCGAGCTGGAGCGGAGGATGGAACGGGACGTGCACTCCTCCTCGCAGGGCTACTACTACGTCCGCAGCCACTACTTCGATTCCGCCGGCCTGGTCTGCCACCGCGAGAAGATTCACGGCCACCGGCGCCGTCACAAGTTCCGGCTGCGGATGTACAGCGAGTCGGACAGGTTTCGCGACCCCCTCTTCATGGAGCTGAAGGGCAAGGACGACATGCTGGTCTACAAGCACCGCATGCCCCTGGAGGCGGAAGGGGTTGCGCCGGCTCTGTCGGCGGGCAGGTCGGCCATCGCCGACCTGGTGGCGTCCAGCCCCGGAGCCAACGGGGTGGCGGACAGCTTCCTCTTCGACCTCTTCCGGCGGGGGCTGTCCCCCAGCGTAGTCGTTGAATACCGGCGCACGGCATTCCAGCACCGGGCGGACCCCGATTTCCGCGCTACGCTGGATACCGGGATAATCGCCCGACGCTGCGGCCAATCCGGTCTCCCGACCGGCAGGCCACAAGATCTGGCCTCATCGTTCTCCGTGCTTGAGATCAAGTTCCGATACCGCCTGCCGGCCTGGTTCCACCGGCTGATCCAGGACTTGCAGCTGCGCAGGAGGTCCTTCTCCAAGTTCTCCGAGGCCACAGAGAGGGTCTACATCGACGACCCGGCCGGAGCGCTGGACAGATTCATGGAGAGGGGCGTCATTTGTCGGAGCTGACCGAGTGGTTCGCGCAGACGCACCCCGACACGGGGTACAGCCCCTTGTCCATAGTGATCAACCTGGTACTGGCGCTGATCTGCGGCCTGGTAATCGGATGGGTCTACCGCAAGTCGCACCGCGGCCTCTCCTACTCGCAGTCCTTCGTGGTGACGCTTGTGCTGATGGCAGTTACGGTGGGGGCGGTGATGATGGTGATAGGAAGCAACCTGGCCCGGGCCTTCGCCCTGGTGGGCGCGCTGACCATCGTCCGCTTCCGGACCGTGGTGAAGGACACCCGGGACACGGCCTTCATATTCTTCGCGCTTACCGAGGGCATCGCCTCCGGTACCGGCAACTACCTGCTGGCGGGCTTCTCCACCCCGTTCATCTCCGCCATAGCGCTGATGCTGGCCAAGACCAACTACGGCGCCATCCGGCGGTCGGAGTACATACTCCGCTTCCGCTTCGACAGGACGAAGGGCGACGAGGAGGGCTACGTCAGGGCCATCTCCGACCTCACCCGCAGCAGCACCCTGGTGCACATAGAGCCCGGTGAGAGGGGAAGGTACCTTACCCTCAGCTACGACATCACCCTGGAGAAGGGAGCCACCCACTCCGATCTGATAGCCCGCCTGGAGGCGGTGCACGGGGTGGACTCCATAAACATGGTTGCCTCCACCGAGGACGTGGCCTACTAGCCCCTAGCGGTCGGAGACGCTGTTCGGCGCCCCCGGCGTGCCCCAGCAGACCGGATCGGCGTCCCCACCGGCCGTGGGATTGGCCCAGTCGATTGAGGGCCACCAGTTCTCGCGGCCGCTTCCCCCGGTCAGGTCGATCTTTTCCAGGCTGGAGCCGTCGCCGTCGGCGGGGCTGCTGTCGGCACCCTCCGGCGTACCCCACTCGTCGGAGTAGGCCACGCTGTCCATGAGAACGCCCTCGGCGTCACGCAGGACGATTATGTCTCCGCTGTTGCTCATCTTGGTCCAGCTGCCGCTCCAGCCCACCAGGGGCACGCCTTCTCCGTAGACCGCCTCGAACTCCTCGGCGTTCGCGGCCACCACCGCGAACTCGCCCGGCCCCAGGAGATAGCCCTGCAGTATGAGCATGTTGTTGGGGTCCTCCAGCGTCATCCCATGGAGGCTTTGGGTCTCCCCCGACGCGTTGTAGAGCTCTATCCACTCCATGTCGTCATCGTCGCCCAGGGTGGCCCCGTCGGGGTCGTACATCAGCTCGCTGAGGACCAGGTCCCCGGGAGCCAGGACCGCCGCGGTGATTATCAAAAGCTGCAGCATCCATTATCCTTTCAACTGCTCGGTTCAGCCGAAGATGATGGGGGCACCTGCCCGTGGCAACCTCACCCGCGTCTTCGGGTGGAACCCGCCGGGGGAGGAGAGGTAGACCATTCGGAGGGTCACAACAGCAGAGGAGCGATGCCTTGAGATTCGTGTTGCCGCCCGTTTTCACACTGACTCTATTCCTGACAGCCTGCGGAGGTTCCGGCGGCCAGCCGGACCCGGCGGCCGAAGCCGCACCGGATACGCTCCACATCGTGCCCATGGACACCATCGGGGTCGACGTCGGGGACAGCAACTACGTATTCGGCATGATGCTGGCGGCGGAGGTGGACCGAGGCGGACGCCTGCTTGCACTGGACCCCCAGCTCTGCCGGCTCTCCGCCTTCGACGGAGACGGGGATTTCCTGGGCTTCGCCGGGGGACGGGGCAGCGGCCCGGGGGAGCTGCAGCTCCCCATGGACTTCGCGGTGCTGGGCGACGGGAGCGTGGTGGTCAACGACCTGCAGAGCGGCCGGCTGACCTTCTACGACCCCGCCCTTGAGTACAGGAGCTCCCTGGAGGGCTTCTTCCCCACGCCGCCCATGTTCCTCACCGGCTTTCATGACAGCCATTTCGTGGCCAGCGACATCAGCGTGGACCTGGAGGGTGAGCGGCCGGCAGTCTACTCCAGGGCGGGGATATGGTCGCCCGACTCCACAGGCCCGGAGAGGGTCCTGACGTCCATTCAGCAGCCGGCCACGATGGAGCCGGACCCCGAAGACCCCGTGGAGGAGCTGACAGTGGCCGCCTCCGACAGCCTGGTCTTCGTGGGATACCAGTCGGTGGACCGCTTCCTGGTGGAGGTCTACGACGCCGACGGGAATCTGCTGAGAGCCGTGGAGAGGCCATGGGAGCGCATGGAGAAGACGCCCCGGGAGATGGAGGGCGGCGGCATGTCCATATCGGTGAGCCGCGACGGCGAGGGCGGCAGCACCACCGAGGCCCGGGCCACCGAGGATGTCGTTCCCTGGCGCAACGCCATCGAGCAGGTGGCGGCGGACTCCCGGGGGAGGCTGTGGATCGAGCTGGGCAGCCGGCCCTTCAGGCCGACGTTCGAGGTCTACGACCCCCGAAGCGGTGATCTGCTCTTCGTCGCGGTGGCCGACAGCTCACTGGCCGACGGCAGGATAAGCGTCTCTCCAGGGGGATTTGTACACTTCAATCCCAACCCGGAGGACTACCCGAGGCTGATAAGGCTGGAGCTCGCGGAGTAGCGTCTAAGGCTATTCGGGCGGCGTGGGATAGGTGCCCCGCAGACGGTGCAGCATCCGCCGCACCCCCTCCGCCGGGCTCATCCGCTCCCACATGGAGGGCCGGGATATCTCCACCCGCGCAGAGCCGCAGGCGGGGCACTCCCTGGCGTAGTCGAAGTAGTCCCGCTCCGGGTCCCACTCGGTGACCACGTCCGGTATCCGCTGCTTCAGCACCACCGTCCAGCCGCAGTCGGGGCACCGGGCTCTGGCGGCCAGCATTCGCATCGCGGGCATGCAACCTCCAGGGGCAAGAAAAAGGGGCCCGGCAGCGCCGGGCCCCCAGTTGCCTTCTTCGGGCTGTCTAGAAGGTCATCCTCCAGTTGGCGTAGATGTCGGTCCACCCGTCAGCATCCTCGTTCTCGAAGGTGTAGTTGCGGGCACCCAGCTGAAGGGTGTTCATGGGACCGGTGTGGACGTTGAGGCAGAAGTCGATGGCGCCGAAGTTGTCCTCCGGTTCCGGGTCCATCTCATCGTACCAGGCCGGGTCGACCTGGTCGTAGCGGACCGCCGGCGTAAGGGCCGTGATTCTGCCCAGGTCCACCTCGAACATGCCGCCCAGCATGGCGCTGTAGGCCATGCCGTCCTGGGCCTCCTGTCCCTCTACCTCGGCACCGAGGTAGGGGAGCATCAGGTACTCGCCGGTGAACAGCAGCGTACCGGTCTCGCTCATGGGATACTCAACCACGCCGTAGGCGTCGATTCCGCCGGCGCTGTAGGTGTCCTCCATGTCGGTGGTCTCGCGGTTGGCCATTCCGTAGGCCACGCCGATGGTGGCCCACTCGTTGGGCATGGCCTCGGCGCGGACGGTGACCTGCTTGTCGATGAGGTTGTCATCCATGGCGTCGGCGTTGCCGCCGGTGCCGTTCTGGACGGCCAGGTCGATGGCAACCACGTCGAAGTCGCCGCGCACGTTCATGCCCACGTCGTAGCCGCCGAACCAGCCGAAGGCGTCCATGGGCTCTCCCTCGCCACCGGGGTATGCCGTCGCCTCGGTGATGATGGAGCGGTCCAGGAAGTACATGCTGGAGCTGGAGCGGGTGTAGGCGTAGCCCCAGGGCCTCTTGAACTGGCCCGCCATGACGGCGAAGTTCTCGGTGAGGTCCAGGTTCAGCCAGGCGTCGTTGAGCTCCAGGTATCCCTCGTTTGTGCTGACGTCCCAGTCGACCTTGGCGTTGATCCAGTCGTTCACCTGGGGCAGCCACTGGAACCTGGCGTACCCTTCGAAGCTCATGGCGGGGTTGGCGTCCTCCTCGCCCCACATGTTCAGGGTGGCCATTCCGTAGCCCTTGAACTTCATGAGGTCGCTTCCTCCGGTGGCGAACTCGCCGCCTGCGAAGGCGACCAGTGCCACTACAGCGACTGCTGCAAGTGCAAGTCTCATACGTTCTCCTCCTTACGGTTGTATTGCCGCCAGCCCTGACGCGGCATTGCCGAATAATATAGGC
>JAWLEP010000042.1:0-20539 GCA_041686025.1 Candidatus Fermentibacteraceae bacterium | reverse complement strand
GGCCACCCGGTAGCTTGTGGCGTCCAGGTCGGGCAGCAGCGACGGCGGCCGGTCGTCGATCAGCTCCGGGGACTTCAGCGAGGTGGAGAGGATCCACAGGATCGGCCCCAGGCAGAACAGCACCACGGCCGTCAGCGCCAGGCCCGTCCACAGCAGCCTCACTCCACCAGCCCCCTCCTGCCCACGGTGCGCACCAGCAGCACCGACAGGGCCGCTATGATGGCGAACACCACCACGGAAACGGCGGCCCCGTAACCGTACTGCTGCTCGGGGAACATCTTCAGGTAGCCGAAGTACTGCATCACCGAGGTCTGCCCCGCCGGAGCGCCCTGGGTCATCACGAATACCAGGTCGAACACCCGGAAGGCGTCCATCACCCGGAACAGCAGCGCCACCAGCAGCGCCGGCCGGATAAGCGGCAGCGTCACGTGGAAGAAGCGCCGCACCGGACCGGCGCCGTCTATGCGGGCGGCCTCCATGAGCTGCTGGGGCACCGACTGCAGGCCGGCCAGGGCGATCAGGGCCACGAACGAGGAGGCCTTCCAGACGTCGGCGGCGATTATGGCCAGACGGGCGGTTGCCGGCCGGGCCAGCCAGGCCCTGTACATCGAAAGCGAGTCGCCGTAGACCAGGTAGTTCAGCAGGCCGTACTGGTCGTTGAAGATGTACTTCCACATCACCGCCGCCACCACGGTGGGCACCGCCCAGGGCAGTATCACCACCGCCCTCAGCGGCCCCCGGCCCAGCACCACCCGGCTGATGGCCAGAGCGATGAGCACGCCGGCCACCATCTCCAGGGCCACCGACGACAGGGCGAAGATGAAGGTGAACTCCACCGTCTCCAGGGCCTGGTCGTCACCGGCCAGCCGGCGGTAGTTGTCCAGGCCGCAGAACTCCCGGCCGGTAAGGGGGCTGTCATGGTAGAGGCTGTTCACCATGGTGCAGACCACGGGGAACAGCAGGAAGCCGCAGAGGAACACGGCCGCCGGAAGCATCATGGGCAGGGCCGTGCGGAGCTGCCTCAAATGCTAGCCTCCGGCCCTCTCCAGTATCTCGGCGATGTCGTCTGCCGCCCGCCGGGCCATCTCCGGTATGCGGCTGCCTGAGTCGCCTACAGCCTCGTGCAGGAAGGACTGCAGCCGGTGCGAGACCTGCGGGTACAGGGGGCTGCGGGGCCTGGGGGCCGCCGCCTCGAAGACCGCCTCCATGGGCCCGAAGTGGGGGTTGGCCGCCAGCACCGCGCTGTCGGCGTACAGCGCTCGCCGGGCCGGAGGCTTTCCCACCTCCACGGCGAACACCCTCTGCACCTCCGGAGAGGTCATGTGCTGCACGAACCTCCAGGCCTCCTCCGGGTGAGGCGAGTAGGCGCTTATGCCGAAGCTCCAGCCCCCCAGGGCGGAGACGGTCTCCCCGCCTGGAAAGCTCGGAAGCTTGGAGATGCCCACGTTCCCGGCTATCTCCGACCCGGCGGTGTCGGCGCACAGCGCCCAGGCGTAGGGCCAGTTGCGGTGGAAGACCGCTCCCCCGGAGGCGAAGAGCTCCAGCGACTCCTGCTCCTGGTAGGTTAGTATGCCTGGCGGGGTCATCCCCTCGAGGTGCACCAGGCTGTCCCGGGCGAAGCGCAGGGCCCGCACCGTTGCCTCATCCGCGGGTTCCATCAGGTCCCCGCCGGCGGAGCCCACCAGCTCCAGCATGTCGCACACCAGCCCCTCGTACTGGGCCATCTGGGCGCTGTAGCCGTACAGGGAAGGGTCGTCCTCACCACGAAGAACGCTGTCTGCGGCCAGGACCATCTCCCCCCAGGTCCGGGGAGGCTCCAGGCCGTAGCGGGAAAGCAGGTCGGTGCGGTAGTAGAGAACGCCGGCGTCCAGGAAGAAGGGCACCCCGTAGACGCTGCCCTCCCAGGTAACCGCTTCCACGGTACCCTCGAAGAACCGCTCCCGCTCACCGGGGCCGAAGGCCTCGTCCAGGGGGCGGGCCCAGCCCACTGCGGCGAACTCCGGCGGCCAGACCACGTCCATGACGAACACGTCCACCGAGGGGTCGCGGTTGCGCAGCCGCTGAGAGAGCATGTCGTGCAGCTGGGTGGACGAGCTGGGGCCGGTCTGCAGCTCCACCCGGACGTCGGGGTTGGCCTCCTCGAACATCTCTATGGCCCGGTCCCAGGTGGCGGGCGAGTTGGGCCGCCAGGTCACCACGGTGATCCCGGTGACCGCCTCCTCCGGCCCTCCCCCTCCGCAGCCGGCAAGCAGGAGCCCGGCCGCCGCCAGTACGCACATCCCTCTTGCATCCATGGACATCCCCTCACTCTCGAGCACTGCCGTTCACACTAGAAACTGATCATGCGCCGGGTAAGGTCAAGTATCCGTTCAACTCCATGCGGGCAGTGGGCGCAGATCCCGCCGGTTCGGAAACGACTGAGGCCATGCCGGACAATTGCAGCAGACCGGCCGCAGGGACTGCATCGAATCGGCCCGCACACCGGGCCGTCATTCCGCCGTCCTCCAGATCCTCTCGGCCAGCATGAGAGCCGTTTCCGCGGTGGTCCACAGCGCCGACATGCCGGTGAACCGGATTCTCTCCGAGGTCCTCAGGATCTGCAGGGTGCCCGAGGAGAGCTCCACGTGGTAGATGCCGTCCAGGTTCGACAGCCTCTCCCGCAGGGCCACGTCTCCCAGGGCCCTGCTCATCATCTCCCTGTCGTTGGTGCCGATGGTGAACGACCGGTCGAACTCCGGGTCCTCGGGGAACCGCGCCCCCCGGAAGATCCTGGCGTAGAGGCCCATTATCCCCCCCGAGCCTGCGGGGCTTCAGGGAGAGGAAGCCCTCCGCCCGGCATACAACGCTCACCGATACCATGTCTCCGTCCACCACCTCTATGGAGGCCGTCCTCCCCTGAATCTCCCCCATCCATGTGGGCGGTCCCTGCAGCGAACCCATCACGGTCTTCGGAATGTCTTCCTGCCCATCCTCAGGGCTCCTGCCTCCCACGAGCCTGCCTCCGTAGCTCTCCCGGAAGCTCTCCATCAGTGAGACGATGTCCACGGCCTACTCCCCGATAATGGTGAGCTGGGCCGAATCGGCCTGCTCCCCGCTCCGCGCCAGAACCGCTATCAGAATTCCGGCGATTGCGCTGAACATTGGCCCTCCTTGCATCGGTCCCCAGAAACAGTCCTTCCGCACCCCTGCCAATATAGCCTGCTCCGCTTCCGGGCAAAGCCGCTCCGTCCGCGGAAGAAAGACCCCCCGCGCAGTCCAGGCTGCAACCACCAAGAGCCGACTGGTAAATGCTTTGGCGCCCGCGTGCCGGTTGCCCCGATTCGATGGGAGCCGGTCTTCGATTCTGTTGAGAGTGAGCGCGGCAGGAGAATCCGGCATGCAGAGGGAGGAACCGATGGCTCGGACAGATGAAGAGATCAAGAAGAGCGTTGTGGACGAGCTCTACTGGGACAGCAGAGTGGACGCGTCCCAGGCGAAGGTCACGGTGGACAACGGAACGGTTACCCTGTCCGGCGACGTGCCCACCTACGGCGACAGGTCCAGCGCCCGTCTGGCGGCCTCCCGCATAGCGGGGGTGGAGGACGTGGTGGACAGGATGAACGTCAGCTACGTCTCACCCCCGGAGCTGCCCACGGACCGCGAGATAGCCGTGCGGGCGGAGAACATACTGGCCTGGGAGCCTTCGGTGGACGACACCAACGTCGACGTCTCGGTATCCGGGGGGGTCCTTGTCCTGGAAGGAACGGTGGATGCCCACTGGAAGGTACCCTTCGCCCAGAACAGGGTCTCAGGCCTGCGGGGGATCACGCGGATAGAGAACAAGCTCGCCGTGGTGCCTGCAAAGACCGTTGCCGACGAGGTTCTGGCCGAGGACGTGGTGAAAGCCCTGGACAGGGACATGATGGTCAATCCCGACGACATCACCGTGGAGGTGAACGACGGCTACGTCACCCTCACCGGCACCGTCCCCACCTGGGCCTGCAGACAGGCGGCGGAGGAGGACGCCTCCCTTACCGCGGGCACGGCGGGCGTGATCAACAACCTCCGCATCAACCTCTAGTCCCGTGCCGCAGCCCAAGCGCATCGAAGCGCCGGCACGCACGCTGCTGCTGGCCGCACCCGCATCCGGAGCGGAAGCGGAAGACAGAAAGCCCGAAAGAGAGACGAAAGGAGACGAATGCAGGTAAGGGAGATAATGACACCGGACGTTGAGCACCTGACCCACAACGACACTGCGGTCACGGCGGCCCGCAAGATGCGCGACATAGACGTGGGCGCGCTGCCGGTGATGGATGACCGCGGCCAGCTGGCCGGCATCGTCACCGACCGGGACATCGTGGTAAGAAGCGTGGCCGAGGAGGCCGACCCGTCGCAGGTGAAGGTGGGTGAGATCATGACCGGGGGAGCCGTCTCCTGCCCCGAGGAGCAGTCGGTGGATGAGGCCGCCCGCACCATGGAGCGCGAGCAGATACGACGGCTGGTGGTGGTGGACAAGAACAACATCGCCACCGGTATGGTGTCGCTGGCCGACATCGCGGTGAAGACCGCCGACGAGGAGCTGGCGGGCGAGGCCGTGGAGGAGATCTCCAAGCCCGCCCAGCCGAAGAAATAGCCGCCGGAACACCAGCCGGCCGCTGCCCGGACCGGCCTTGCCGGTTCATGACCCCTGCGCCTGGGCGGCGGCCGGCCCTTCTAGTCCATTCCCCTGGCCTCCGATATCATGCGACGCTTCAGCTGCGCAAGCCCGGGGGACAGCAGCACCCGGTAGATCTCGGGGTTGCGCAGCCGCTTGAGCTCGTCGAACAGGCCGGCGATCTGCCGCTGTGCCCTGCTCCGGACATCATCCAGGGGCTCGGGTTCACTCAGCCGCCTGCCGGCTTCCATCATCAGCGACAGCAGCGGCTCCCGGGAGGCCACACCCTCCACGGGGTAGGGCCTGGTCATGCTCTCCCTTTCCAGGCCGGGTATGCGGCCCTCCCCGGGCAGCTCCTCCCCCTCCAGGGCCATGATGTCCCCCAGGGGACGGCCCGCGGCGTCCAGGCAGCGCCACAGCACCTTGGGCGCGGGGTCGGTGGTCTTGGCCACGTTGGAGGTAACCTTCAGGCGGGGCTGCCACCGTCCGTCCTCCTCCACCGCCACCAGCTTGTAGACGCCGGACAGGGCGGGATGGTCCCGGCAGGTGATCAGGTGGGTCCCCACCCCCCAGGCGTTGATCTTGGCCCCCTGCCGCTTCAGGTCCGCCACCAGGTCCTCCTCCAGCTCGTTGGAGGCCACTATGAGGGGATCTTCGAAACCGGCGTCCGCCGCCATACGAAAGGTCTCCTTGGAGAGCCTGGCCAGGTCGCCGGAGTCCAGCCTGACGGCGAACCGCTGCCCGTTGCCCGCCTCCCGCATCTCCGTGAACACCCGAATTGCGTTGGGGACCCCGCTCTCCAGGGTGTCGTAGGTGTCCACCAGCAGTATCGGGTTCTCGGGGTAGGCCTCCACGTACGCCCGGAAGCTCTCCAGCTCGGTGGGGAAGCTCATCACCCAGCTGTGGGCCATGGTACCGGATACCGGCACGCCGTAATGCTTGCCGGCCAGGACGTTGGAGCTGCCGGTACAGCCTCCGATGTAGGCCGCACGCGCCCCGGACAGGCCCCCGTCCGGCCCCTGGGCCCGGCGCAGCCCGAACTCGATCACCGGGTCTCCCTCGGCGGCCAGGCAGATCCTGGCCGCCTTGGTGGCCACCAGGGTGGGGTAGTTGAGCATGTTCAGCAGCAGGGTCTCCACCAGCTGCACGTCCAGCAGCGGCCCCCTCATCTGCACCACGGGCTCGTAGGGAAAGACCACCGTCCCCTCCAGGGGGGCCCGCACGTCGACCCGGGGGCTCCAGCCCTCCAGGTACTCCAGGAAGTCGTTCCCGAACTGCGCCTGTCCGGCCAGGTACTCCAGGTCCCCGTCGCTGAAGCTCAGTTCCTCCAGCGCCCGCAGGAAGGGGTCGACGCCGGCGAGGATGGCGTACCCCGTGTGCGGAGGCAGGCTGCGGAAGAAGTACTCGAAGCAGGCGGGCCTCTCGTGCATGTCCCTGGCGTGGTAGCCGCCTATCATGGTCAGCTCGTAGAGGTCGGTGAGAAGGGCCAGACCCCTCCTGGCAACCCAGTCATTCTCAGGGCCGGAGTATCCTTCGCCCATCAGCTCTTCACCGCTCCCGGAGCCACGATCTCGGAAGAGTCCACGAAGACCGCCCCCTGCTCCTTCAGCTCGGACACTGCCTTCTTCACGTTGCCCTCGGGGACGTCGATGCCGGCCACGGCGTCGGAGACCACCACCGCGTGGAAGCCGTTCTTCAGGGCGTCCCGTGCCGTCCACCTCACGCAGTAGTCTGTGGCCAGGCCGGTTACGAACACCCTCTCCACGCCCCTGTCGCGCAGCTCCCCGGCCAGACCGGTGCCCTGAAAGCAGCTGTAGGCCTCCTTCTCGGGGTCGGTGGCCTTGCTCACCACCAGGGCCCGCTCGGGCTTCTCCAGGTCCCGGTGGAACTCCGCCCCGCGGGTGCCCCGCACGCAGTGCCGGGGCCACGACTTGTCCACGAACTCCGGGGCCCGGCTGAAGCTCACGTGGCCGGCCGGATGCCAGTCCCGGCTGAGCACCACGTGCTCGAAGAGGGGCATCAGCCGGTTGATCACTGGTATCACCCGGTCTCCGCCCTCCACTCCCAGAGCCCCGCCGGGCAGGAAGTCGTACTGCACGTCCGTCACTATCAGGGCGTCGGAATCTCTGTCCACTTGCATGCTGCCTCCGTATGAAGTCGGGGCAATGCCCCGGTAAGACCTTACGGAATCCTCCCTTCTATCGCATAACCCAAAACCGCAGGGGGCGCAATCTTGGCATCACACCAGGCCGGAACGGGGGCGGCGGGCCCTGCCTCTTGTTGACCGGAGGATGCACCCCCCGTATCGTCGATTCAGCACCTGCCCGCAAGGATATGCCGCCGGAATGATCACCCGGGAAGGACGCCATGAGACACACCCTCGGACAGAGGCTCAGGTACAGGTTCGAGAACTTCATGTCCCGGGGCTGGGTCTCCGTCTTCATCAGCCTGCTGGTGCTGTTCTTCGCGTTTCTCATCCTGGTGGTCGCCATCCGGGTGGCGGTTCTGACGGTCAGCCCGGAGTTCGAGGGTGACCTCGACTCCTGGGGCAAGCACTTCTGGGTGCTGCTTCAGGAGTACACCAGCTCGGACGTCCTGGAGCTGGTGGCCGACCACTCCCTGGGCCTGAAGCTCTCCGCGCTCTTCACCCTCCTGGTGGGAATGGTCTTCTTCTCGATGCTCATCGCCTTCATCAACACCAGGATGGAGAAGGTCATATTCAACTTCCGCAAGGGGCGGAGCCCGGTGATGGAGAGGGGCCACTCGCTGGTCCTGGGCTGGAACAGCCGGATATTCGACCTCTTCGACGAGCTCATCATAGCCAACAGGAGCCGCTCGAGCCCCGCCATCGTCGTCCTGGCCGAGAGGGACAAGGAGAAGATGGACGACGAGATCTGGCGGTCGGTCACGGACACGGGGAACACGAAGATCGTCACCCGCACCGGCAGCCCGACGTCGATCGGGGACCTGAAGAGGGTAAACGCGGCGGAGGCCAGGTCCGCGATCGTGCTGTCCCGGGCGGCCGAGACCGACCCCGATGAGCGGCTCAGGATGTCCGACACCATGGCCCTGAAGACGATCCTCGCCCTGCAGGCCATACGGGGAAAGGCACGCCGAATGAGCATCGTCTCCGAGGTCTTCACCGGGCAGAAGCGGGACATCATACGCTCGTTCGACTCCGACAGGCTCAACTGCATCAACAGCTGGAGGGTCCTGGGGAAGATCATGGTGCAGACATCGCGCAGCCATGGAACCAGCAGCGGGCTGGCCGTGGTGTACGAGGAGATCTTCTCCTACCAGGGCAGCGAGATATACTTCTTCGGCGGCGGCTGGGACTCCCTTCCCTTCCACGAACTCTACCGCTACCTCGACGACGGGGTTCCCTTCGGGATCCGCCACCGGGACGGCGGCATCACGCTGCGGCCGCCGCGGGGCACCGCTCTGGGGCCCGGTGAGGACGCGATCGTGCTGGCCACGGACGATTCCCGCCTGGAGCTCAGGCCCGAGCCGCTCGCAGCATTCCCGGAGCTCGAGGGCACCGGAGAGAGGCTGGAGAAGCGCGTCGAGCGGGAGCTTCTGCTGGGCTGGTCCCCGTCCCTGCCGGTACTTGTCCACGAGTACTCCGACTACCTGATCGAGGGCTCGAGGATCGACATCATGCTCAGCGAGCCCTCCGGGCAGGCAGTCGCGCTGGTCAACCGGCTTCGCGGGGAGCACCCGCACCTGGAGATAGACCTGATATCCAGCTCACCCCTGGATCAGGCCGCGCTGGCATCGGTGGACCCGTTCGCCTACGACAACGTCATCATCCTGGCGCAGAGCGAGACACCGGTCTCGCCGGAGGAGATCGACGCGGACACCCTGGTGATCCTGCTCCTGCTGCGGAGGCTGCGCCGGGAGCTGCCCGAGGGCCGCCGCAGAGCCCAGATCATCACCCAGGTGATGAAGGCGGAGAACGAGGACCTGGTGGCCAGCTCCGAGGCCGACGACTTCATCGTCAGCAACAGGATGATCACCATGCTGCTGGCGCAGCTGAGCGAGCAGCCCGGCATCGCCGGGATCTACGAGGAGCTCTTCAGCGAGGCCGGCAGCGAGATATACCTCAAGCCCGCCCGGCTCTACTTCCGGGACCTGCCGCGGGAGGTGCCCTTCGGCTCGATGATCGAGGCCGCCGCCGGGCGCGACGAGATATGCATCGGCTTCCGGGAGATGAAGGCGTGTGCGGATTCGCGCAGGAACTACGGCATTACGCTGAACCCCGGCAAGAGGCGGGTCTTCCACGTCGACGCCGACGACACGCTGGTGGTCATCGCCGAGGGCGAGTCGTGACCCGGAACGGGAACGAACACTGAAGGGGCCACCGCAGCGGCAGGCCGGTCGCGTCTAGGTGAAGAACCTCACGAAGACCGGTATCAGCAGTATCAGCACGGGAACCGAGACCAGCGTGGTCCAGGTGATGGCCAGGGCCGTTCCCCGACGGTCTATGCCGTAGGGGACCAGGAACATGTTGGTGCTGGTGATGGGCATTATGGAGTTCAGGACTATCACCGCGAACCACTCCTTCGCGACGAGGCCGGCGTACATGAGAGCGCCGAAGATCAGGCACAGCACTGCCGGCGTCACGATCAGGGTGGAGAAAAAGGAGTTCCGGGCTATGCTCCAGTGGAGCTCCCTCCCCGAAGAGGAGCCCCGGGTCAGCGAGAACATCTTCCTCATCTCCCCCAGCCTCAGCTGCTCCGGATGCATGCCCGAGCCCACGTAGTACAGGCCGGCCGGGATGGTCAGGGCGCTGAGGAAGTGCAGCACTATGCCCGTCTCGCCCAGATCCGACATGGTGATCCCGGTGTGTCCGTGCAGGGCCACCGCGGCCACTGGAAAGGATACGAGGTACCAGGGGTACATCCTCAGAGACCACGGCAGCGCGCTGACCTTCTCCGAATCCCCGTCCCGGACCTCCCGGTCGTGCATCACCGAGAGCATGTGCGGAATCACCGCGAACAGCCCTATCCCCACCAGGCTGATGTATATGGCGGCCGGAACGCTCCATTCGTCGATAGCCAGGATCATCCCGCCCACGAAGGCGGCGCTGCGGCCCTGGTTGGTCAGTATGGTCTTCACGAAGGTGCGACGTCTGTCGCCCCGCAGCTCCAGGTCCCCGGCCTCCAGCCGGCCGAACATCCAGGAGATCAGGTACATCAGAACCAGGACCACGACGGTAACCGCGGCGAAGCACAGCTCCTGCCGGCCGAAGTCGATGTTCAGGAAGATCCGGAACAGCAGCAGCGGGATGAACACGAACAGCAGAACCAGGCCCGTCCTGCGCATTCCCGCATGAACCCGCTCCTCCCCGAGCCATCTGGAAAGGAGGACGGTTACGAGGAAGCCCACCGGTATCCACGGCAGCGTCCACAGCCCGCCAAGGTAGGGCATAACGGCCCGCATCATGTCCGTCATTCTCATCACCCGTTCGTGCAGCTCCGGCCCACGTTGCCCGACCGCTTCCGCCGACCCCGGGAGGACCCATTCGAGTGTCCTGCGGGACCGGTTCGGCAAGCATATCACACAGACCGGCGCCCCACAACTACAGGCGTACGCCGGCGGAAGTCTCCCATCGGCCGATACGGCGCAGCAGCACTTCATGAGGGCGGGGTACGGGCGGCTGCAACGGACCCCGGCTCTGGACCGTTGACCATCGGAGGGGAATCCGAGCATGCTGTCCGGAGAGGTCGAGACGTTGCCCGCGGCAGTGCCGGCCCGTCCCCGCGGCCTGCGCGGCGCCGGATGGGAAAGAGGTAGACCCTGGCCAAGAGACGAAAGCCCCTGGTGCGCGACCAGGACACCGGAAACCTGCTGGAGCTGCTTCTGATAATGGCCGTGGCAGCTATACTCGTCAGCCGGGCGTTCCTTGCGCTCACCGGATATCCACAGCTCTCCCCGGGCCAGCTGCACATAGCCCACATGCTGTGGGGCGGGCTTCTGATGCTGGCGGCCCTGGTGACCGCATTCCGATACTGGAACCCGTCCGTTCGGAGGCTGGCGGCGTTCATGGGCGGAGTGGGCTTCGGGCTGTTCATCGACGAGCTCGGGAAGTTCATAACGAAGGACAGCGACTACTTCTACAAACCCACAATCGCCCTGATATACGTGCTGTTCATCCTCCTGTACCTGATCTTTCGGGGGCTGTCGGAGAGACACGACCTCTCGGAGCGGGAAAGACAGGTGAACGAGGCAATCCGGCTGGACCTGGGGGACATGCGCGACACCCCCTCCAGAATGCTCCACTGGTACGACTCGTTGAGCGGAAGGCTGGGAGGGGCCTTCGAGCGGGTGATCGCGGTGAAGGGTGTGGTGACCGTTCTCATGGCCGCGTTCGTGCTCCTGAATCTGGCCCAGCTGGGAGTTGTCCTCGGCATCGAGAGTCCCGACTGGCTGCCCACCAGGGACGCGTCCGGCCTCGCCATAGTCGGCATGCTCATCAGCGGCCTGCTGGTGGCAGTCGGGGTGGTTGTTCTCCGAAGATCATCGCTCCGCGGATTCATCTGGTTCAAGAGAGCGGTTCTGGTGAACATCTTCATCACCCAGATATTCCTCTTCAACCGATCACAGCTCACCGCCGTCTGGGGCCTGGCGGTGAACCTGGCCTTCTACGCCGGCATCGAGAGACACATCCGCAGCAGGACCGGTGGGCCGTAGAGCCGAGGCCCGGAGGCCGCCTACTCGAAGGTGATGCCCTTCTCCCGCAGCTTCCGGGTGATCGTCTTCAGGGCCTTCCTGTCGGCAAGGGCGAGGTCGGTGTCGTTCAGCCTCTCGAGCTTCCCCTTTCCCGCCGACTTCACGCGAAGGGCCGTCTCGGCGTCGGGGCAGCGGATGAGGATCACCGACTTCCTGCCGATCCTCCGGCACCGGCCGCACCACTGCTCGATCTGGCGGACGACGTTCTCGGGGACCTTCCGCTGCGACAGCGCCTCCAGCTCCGAGAGGATGCTCTTCGGGCCGATCCCGGCCGACGCCGCCCTCATCACCCCCTCCTCGGTGATGCGGAAGACGGCTCCCACCTCCCGGCCGGTCCGCTCGGCGAACTGCGAGAGCACAACCTCCGCCCCCGGGGACGGGGCCATGAAGACAACCGAGAAGTCCGGCTGGACCACCACCTCCGCCGCCTCGCCGCTCTCCAGGCTGAAGTCCCCCCGCAGGCCCAGAAGATACCGTCCGGCATCGGTGAGACCCACCACCAGCTTTTTGCCGTCGATGCGGCAGCCGACGCAGCCCAGCGACAGCAGCACGTTCACCAGGAAGAGGTGGAGTGTCTCCGCCCACTCCTCGATGATGTCCTCCTCGTCCATGCCGCAGCCGAAGGCGCCGCTCATCCTGTAATAGTCGTCGGCCTTCTCCCCCAGCCGGGCGGCCAGCGGATTGTCCGGCGGGGACAGGTAGCGGATCAGCTCGCCCACCCGTACCGCTCCGACCCCATCGAGGTAGCCGAACGCGCCGAGCACGTCCTCCCGCACGTCCGGGGTACGGCCGTAGAGGCTGAACAGCCGCGGCGAGTAGTCGGGAAAGTCCCTCCCCCGGTGCGTCTCCTCAAGGTATATGTTCCCGGTCGCATCCCCGTGTCTCATGTAACTGCCGACCCAGTCAATCACCCAGCGCAGGCGGTTCTCCCTGGTCCCCGCCACCCACTCCCTGCCCCGTCGGGTTACCGCCAGGACGCTTCGGCCCTCCTCGGAGACATCCCTCCGCAGCAGGCCGGTCTTCAGCAGAACGTGCCTGGTGAACCCCAGCCTGTTCTCGGGGTCATCGCTTACGATCCTGCGGACGGTCTCCCTGAGGGGCGGAAGGCTGTCTGTCAGCCGGTCCAGCGTCCTGGAGAAGATGCGGCCGTCGTTCTTCCGCACCTTCACCGGCTCCGCGGCCGCCTCGACCACAAAGGCCGTCATGTCCCCCAGCAGGAACGCCGACGCCTCGAGGCCCTCCGCGCCTACGTCCTCCGGCGGCCGGGCGGGCTCCCTGTGCAGCTCGCAGTGCACCCAGGGAAGAATGCCCATGCCGATGACGAGCCCGTCGTCGATCAGCGGAAAGACCAGCAGCGCCGCCAGCGCTTTTCGAAGCCCCTCGGCCAGCGGCCCGGGGGCGAGGTCCTCCAGCTTCTCCGCAAGGTCGTCCAGCGGAAGCCGGCCGCCTGCGGCGTCCAGCTCCTCTACCAGGCGGCGTGAGGCCCGAAAGTCATCCTCTCCCTCGTACAGGGGGTCTTCCGGCCAGTTCGAGCTGGGTTCCCAGTCCATCGGCCCCGGGGATTCGAGAAAGCCCCTGAGCCAGGAGGACCGCATCGCACGATGGGCAAGCCTTTCGGAGGCATAGCCCGGTTTCTCGTAACGCCCGCCTCCCCCCAGCAGCCCGACTGCCTCGCTGGCTGTCAGGACACTCCGGACGTACATCCCCATGGTCCATTCATTCTTGGATTCGGCCAGGGGCGAGCGGGCTTTGGACAGGTGACGGATCAGCCGCCTCAGCATGTCGCCCGCGGGTGTCAGGCGGAGCCTGTCAGGCTTCGTCGGCAGGCGCTCAAGAATGCCCGCCCGCTCCAGGGCGGCGGACCCGCAGCCCAGCTCCTCCTCGTGGAAGGAGAGGGGGGCCTTGTCCATTACGTTCTCAAAGGCAAGCCGCTGTGCCTCTTCGAGGCCGTGCCAGGGGCCGGCCAGCTTGAGGAGAGTCTCCCAATCGAGGTCAAACAGCTTCATCGGCGTACTCTATCGCGTACTCGTAACCCTGCTCGCAGAGGTAGAGCTGGCGCTTCAGGGCGAACTCCTGCTCGCGGCTGTCGCGGCTGACCAGCGAGTAGAAGTGCGCGCTGTTCTCCCCCGGCTTGGGGCGCAGTATCCTCCCCAGCCGCTGGGCCTCCTCCTGGCGTGACCCGAAGGTCCCGGATACCTGTATCGCCACCGAGGCGTCGGGAAGGTCCACCGAGAAGTTGGCCACCTTGGACACCGACAGGACGGGGGTCTCGCCCCTGCGGAACTCCTCGAACAGCCGCTCCCGCTTGCGCTGCGGGGTCCGGCCGGTGATCACCGGAACGCCCAGCTCCCGGCCCATACTGCGTACCTGGTCCACGTACATGCCCATTATCAGTATCCTCTCGCCCCGGTGCCTCTCCACCAGGCTGCGCACCACGGGGAGCTTCGCGGGGTTCTCGGCTGCAATTCGGTTTCGGGCCCTGGCGTGGGCGGCAGCGTGCCTCAGGGTCAGCTCGCGGGACATGGGCAGGCGTATCTCGGTGCAGACCGCCTTGGCTATCCACCCCTGCCGCTCCAGCTCCTTCCAGGGAACGGCCGCCTTCCGGGGGCCTATCAGGGCGAATACGTCGCCCTCACGCCCGTCCTCGCGGACCAGCGTGGCGGTGAGGCCCAGCCTCCGCCTGGCCTGCAGGTCGGCGGTCATCCGGAACACCGGCGCCGGCAGCAGGTGCACCTCGTCGTAGACTATCAGGCCCCAGTCGCGCTCCCCGAACAGCCGCAGGTGGGGATACTCCCCTTCCCCCCTGCTGTAGGTCATTATGTGATACGTGGCCAGGGTCACGGGCCGTATCTCCTTGCGTGCGCCGGAGTACTCGCCGATCTGGTCGGCGGTCAGCGTCGTCTTGTCCAGCAGCTCATCCCGCCACTGTCGCAGGGCGGTAGTGTTGGTGGCCAGCACCAGCGTGGAGGTCTGCAGCCTCTCCATGCAGCCTATGCCCACGATGGTCTTTCCCGCCCCGCAGGGCTGGACCACCACGCCCGAGCCGCCCCGGGGCCCTCCGGCGGCGTGGAAGGCGTCCACGGCCTCCCGCTGGTAGTCCCTTATCCGGAACCTCCCGCCGGAGAGGGCGGTCTCCCGCAGGGACATCTCCAGGCCCTCGCCGTCGGTGTAGCCGGCCAGGTCCTCGGCGGGGTATCCGATGTCCACCAGGGCCCGCTTCAGCTCACCCCGCAGCCCGGGGTCCACCGAGAAGCCGGCCCTCATCCGCCGGCCCAGCAGCCCGCGCACGCTGTCGTACTCCGCTATCAGGCCGGCCAGCTCCGGGGAGTCCGCACGGAGGGCGAGGCCTCCCTCGGCCGCCTCCAGCCTCAGCCGGCCGTACCTGGAGGCCAGCTCACGTATGCCGTCCAGGACGTGGTCGGGCACGGGGAAGCGCGACAGCTCCGAGAGGCTCCCCACCATCCGCTCCAGGGGAATGCCGCCGGCCCTGGCGTTCCAGACCGACAGCGGAGTGATGCGGTATGTGTGTATGTGCTCGGGGGACTTCACCAGCTCGGCGAAGCAGGCCAGGGCGTCGCGCGCCTCCTCATAGCGCGGGTTGTCCACCTCCAGCAGGACGGTCATGTCCCCCTGGACGATCAGCGGCCCGCCGCTGCGGCTACCCAACGGGGACCACGTAACCCTTGGAGGCCATCGCCCGCCTGAACGCCTCCATTCCGCCGGCGGGAACCACCAGCCCGTCATCCCCCGCCAGCTCGCAGAGGCCGGAGAGGTCCGGGTCCCCCGCCAGCAGCCGCGCCGTCACCGAGTCGCGGCACCGCAGCAGCACGGCGTCCCTCGGCGCCGAGACCGCCCCCGCCCTGGACTCCACATCGTCCAGCAGGCAGGTCACACTCTCGGGGACATCACCGACGGCCCGCTCCTGCAGCGCCCGCCTGACGTCATCGATGCTTCCGCCCCCGGCCAGGTTCAGGGCCACCGCACGGGGAGTTATCCGCCACTCGCGGTCGGACTCCCGCTCGGCAAAGGTCTCCAGCAGCGCCCGGTCCAGCGGCTCCGGCTCCGCCTTCTCCGCCACCAGGACCAGCCGCATGTCCGGGAGAATCCGAAAGAGCCCGGGGCATCTCTTGGGCGGGGAATACTCGCTCCGGAGGCCGAGGCAGTACGCCCCCAGCTCGTTGAGCCGGACGAAGCGAAGCCCGTCGGCCGGGCCGCAGAAGGGCTCGCCGTCAAGGCCCCAGCGGTCGCCGAACTCGGGCCAGAGCCCGTGGGGAGCGGTATAGGCCACGTCCACCACGCCCAGGGTGGCCATCGATACCATAAGCAGCAGCCTGGCGTACTGCCTCTCCAGATGTCCCTCCGCCCCCGCGAATCCCAGGCTGCCGTAGCGCTTCTCGCCGAAGTACAGGTTCCAGGGGTCATTCGTTACGGGTACCATGTTCCCCAGAGCCGTGACGAAGCGGGCCGCCTCCCCGGCCTCCATCCACCGGCCGACCGGCCACCGCTTCATGGACTGCGAGACACCCTGCCGCCGCAGGGATACATCGGTGAGGCCCCGCCGGCCCTTTCCCGTCTGACCCCGGATGGCGGTCAGGGCCAGCTCATCGAAGCGGGAGCTCTCCAGGAAACGCTCGTACCCCTTCCTGAGCTCCACAGGGTCGCCGGACAGCATCCTCTTTCCCGACGCGGTCAGCACCAGCTTCCCGTCTCGGGCCCTGCACCATCCGCAGCACTGAACAAGCCGTCCCCAGGCGGCGGAGCGGACCGTCCCGAGCGACTTGCCGCCTCCCGACCCGGAGCCGTCATCGGAAGGAAAGGGTTCCAGCTGGAACTCTGGGGCGGGCAGTACCTCGGCTATCGCGCGGACGGCGGCCGCGGCAGGGCGTCCGGTCTTCCTGCTCACACGGAGGGTGGAGGTCCTTGCCAGCTCGAGCACACGCACCACCTCTGCCGGGGCCACCTCTGCGCCGGCGTGGACATGTACCTTCCTCATCCTCCTCGCCCCGCCCCACCCACCGGTGAAGGAGACCTCCCGGGGCAGCGAGTCAAGGGTGCGGACCTCCGGCTCGCGGGGACGCGGCAGGGCCTTTCTGAGCGGCTCCCGAAAGGGCGGGTCGATCTCCAGGTACCCCTCCAGCGAAGACCTCTTCATGACGATCCCGAAGATACCGGTGCCCGAGAGCCTGTTGTAGCTACGGGGTGGCGGGTCCTCGCCGTACTTGGCACGGAAGAGGTCGACGTCCAGCAGGCCGCCTTCGTGGGCCGCCTCGGCCAGAGCGTTCCTCTCGGTCTCTGTGCAGCAGGCCACAACACGATCCGTCCGCTCCACCAGCATACGGTCAAGGGCGGAGATCAGCTCGGCCTTCCGGGTCAGCGACCGGTCCAGCCCCATCCGGTCGGCTATCTTCCGAAGAACCGGAACGTGCATCCTCTCCACAGGCCTGCGGTCACGTCTTCGCCCCAATGCCCACCCCCGAGAGCTCTGTCAGATGGAGACGCAAAGATAATCCACCACAGCAATGTATCAAGCCCAGCGACTCACGTCGGAAGGACACGGGGCCTCCCGTCCCGTATATTCGCTCCCGGGCAGAGCCGGGGATAATCCGCAAGCTTCACTGCAGGGGGAATGGACTATGCTGTACAGGCTGAATGTAACCATAATGGGCCTGGAGGGTGTCTACCGCACCATCGAGGTCTCCGGAGACTGCACATTCGACCAGCTCCACTGGGCCATCTTCAAGTGCTTCGACCGTTACGACCCCCATCTGTACTCCTTCTTCCTGACGGGTAAGGACACCGACAGTCTCCGCACCATCTACAACGCTCCGGAGATCACCCACCCCGACGCCGTGGACGGCTTTCTGGGCATGGACGGCGGAAAGGACTCCGCCGCGGACAGGATGCTGGACTCCGCCGGCCTGCGAGAGGGCATGGTCCTCCACTACTGGTTCGACTTCGGCGATGACTGGTGGCACCGCATCCGCGTGGAGTCCGCAGAGGAGGCCGACGTCCGAAAGCACCTCAAAATCGTGGAGTCGGTGGGCGAGTCGCCGCCGCAGTACCCCGACGCCGAAGGGGAATGGTAGCGCCGACACCGACACCGTGATCGCGGCATGGCATTTCCGGCTTGGCTGGGCGCCCCCTCCGCCCCGGGGCCACATGCGAACTCCTCCAGGAAGGTTTCCATTTCCCCTCACGGCCAGTGATCGCACCCTGCAGAGAACCAACCCGGGAGTCCAACGCCCACAGGCCCCGCGACACTCAGGCTACCTTCGAGACGGTCCCTTCAGCATCCTGATTCGAGAGAGGCCGATCGGGATATGGAGAGGTCCATCGGCAAGCGGAGGAATCACTTGACGGTATATGCATAAACTAGGTAATATGTGCATAAGGAGGTGGAGTGATGAGAACTACCCTGGACCTGCCCGAGGAGCTGCTCGATGAGGCCATGAGGAGGACGCACATCAAAACGAAGACAGGGGTCATCATCGCCGCATTGGAGGAGCTGCTCCGCAGACACCGCATAAGCGGCATAAGGGAGTACAAGGGAAAGATCGAGCTGGATATCGACCTGGACAGCCTCAGGGACCGTGCGTGCAGGTACTAGTCGATTCTTCGGTATGGATCGACTACTTCAGAGGCGGGGGTAATTCGGACGCTCTGGATACTCTCATTGATGCGAATATCATATCTACAAACGACCTCATATTGGCGGAGCTCATTCCATACCTTCAGATTAAAGGACAAGACAGGCTCATAGATCTGCTCGGTATGGTGCACAGGCTGGAGCTGAGAATAGTATGGGAGCAGATAATCAGGCTTCAGTACGATCTTTTGAAGAATGGAATCAACGGCATAGGAATTCCCGATCTGATCATGGCGCAGAACGCAATTCAGCACGGATGCAAGATCTACGCCCTGGATCGGCACTTCACGCTGATGAGCACAGTACTGGGCATCGAGCTTCTGGAGCTGCAGGCCCCCTGAGCGGTAGCGGCGACCAACCATATGAGCGCAGAAGCGCCCGGAGCCGCGGTGCCGCTCCAGCTGCGGCTATCTGATCGACAACCGTCAGGGCTGCAATCAGCCGCATCCCGTTCTCCGGGTCAAGACGCTACAGCATGCCGCTGGCGGTGGCGGTGGCGGTGCAATAGGCTCCCTCGCTGGTCTCCGCCTCGTAGATCTCGCCGTCGAGGTAGATGGCCACAGTAACCGTGCCGTAGGTGCCGGTGTTCTGCGCGGAGATGTAGACGTAGTCTCCGGCGTCGGCGGAGAACCGGTACGACCAGGGCACCCCCACCCCGTACTCCCGGGAGGTGCTGCCTCCGCTGTTCTCGTAGGTGACGTCCACGGAGTAAGCGCTGCCGGTGACCTCGTACTCCACCTCGATCGACCCGCTGAAGGGGTTGTCGCAACCGGCGCCGGACAGGGCCAGAAGGGCTGATACGCACAGGAGGCCGATGGTTGCTCTTCTCATCTCAGCAGGCACCTTTCTGTCGGACTGTCAGCAGCTGTCCTACCCGAATACAGATACCCGCCGGCGGGCCGAGGGTTTCACGCCGCCTGCGGATGGCATGGTGCTTATCGGGGAATACACGTCTACTCCGAATCTCCCGCCGCCTTGATCCCCGCCCAGGTTGACGACTCGAAGGAAAGACTGTCTCCAAACGCTGTTATGGTCAGGCCGTGAATCTGCCAGGTTACACCCATATAGCCCCAGGTGTCGCATTCCCCGAAGCCCTCGAAGTTGATGCCCACCCAGTCGCCGCCTTGTACATAGTCGGGCGAATAGCTGATGGTATCGGTCTCGGATACATAGCCGCTGTACTCGCTTCGCTCCCAGATGGTCTCCCAGCCCGAATCGGTACAGCCGAAACGTATCTCGAAGCACACATTGCCCTGGTCAACCGATGCATTCAGGTAATAGGGGATAGCGATCCCGATCGAATCCGCACCATCCGGGACGAAGAAGATGAGCTGATCTCCAGGGCCTCCCGAGAACATCAAAGCGTCCCAGAAGTGCAGGTCCGTCTGGACGACGGCCCCGTCATTTCCGAACTCCCAGTCCTGATCGTAATACCAGTTTGCCGGCGGCTGGCTGAAATCGGTCTCGTATATCACTCCATCCGAGTGGGCGACGGAGAACGCAGCAAGAACCGGCAGGGTGACGGCGGCGCATATGCTCCTCATTGCCTACCTCCAGACATCGAGTGCCATTCACATATATATCTAAATCGATGAAGCGTCATTCTGCAGGCGGCCAGGCGCCGCCATGGCAGATGCTCCTTCAGCCCAGGGACTCCACCGCCTGCTTGGCCTCCTTGAGAGTGGCTCCGGTAAGCTCCCTGTACAGCCGAATCGCTTCCTTCCGATCCCCCTTGAGGCAGAGCTCGTGGACCTCCCGGGGCATCCGGTCTCCCGCGGGCCCGGCATAGCTCATGCCCAGCTTCTCCATCAGGGCCCGCACCTGCTTCTCCAGGTGGGTGACCCTGGTCCGCAGCCTGTGAATCTCCTGTTCTGCGTACATTCATTCTCCAAAGGCTAAGGTTGCGCCGCAGAGACCGCTTACACTACTCCTCCTCCTCCAGGTACTCCGGGTGCTTTGCTCCCAGCATCGCCACTCCCAGCTTCAGAAACCGCTGTGCCTCCCCAAGCATCGCGGCCAGTTCCTCGCGACTTACCGCACCCACCTGTTCGTACCGCAGCAGATGCCTCTTCTTCGACATGGCGTGGAGAAGGGTCAGGCTCTTTCCGTCCTCCCCCATCGTGTGCTCCAGACTCTCTATGGAGCAGTAGTGGCTGTCCTGTGGCACCGGACGAAATCCGTCGGCCAGCATCAGGGCCTGGGCAACGGCCAGCACCGCTTCGTAGGCAAGCCGGAACCGGGTGTCGATACTGAGCTCTGCTACCCGGCGTCCTTGAGATCGCGAATTGCGACCTCAAACCTTGCCCGCACGTTCGCTCCCGTGGGCTCAGCCTTCCTCAGATGTCCGCCTTCCAACCAGCTTTGTTGGACATTCTCACCTCCGATTATGTTCCCATAGTGCGAAACATAGTTCCCATTCCGGGGAAAGCCAGTCAGCCGTTTGATGCAATTCGGTCACGACGTTCTTCCCGGAGCCGCCTCGTTTTGATATTCTTGACGTGGAAGCGTAAGCTCCACCGAAGAAAGGG
>JAWLEP010000041.1:0-21879 GCA_041686025.1 Candidatus Fermentibacteraceae bacterium | reverse complement strand
CCCAGGATGCTGGGCCAGCCGCCGCTGGAGAGCTCGGTGCTCGCCACCAGCCAGAACTGCGGTTCACATGTATAGCAGTCGTCGTATTCTGGTTCGCTGGGCGCGCAGTGGAGGGCCGTGCACTGCACCCGAAAGAGCTCGTAGTTAGGCCCGGACTGGGGGCCGTTGTGCAGCTCGAAGAAGTACTCGGACGTGTCCCACGGGCAGCTGGGGTGGTGGTAGAACCAGAGCTCACTCGCGTTTATCAACACATTGTATGGGCCGCCATAGAAATCCGCCGAGTTGAACCAGGTGCCGCGGTAGGTGCCGTCCCAGGACAGCCACCAGGAGGTGCCGTCGAAGTAGGTGAGTTCATCGTCAGAGGGCGCGGTTTCGACAGGGTCGGGAATCGCCACGTTGCCCGCGGAGACGAATGCGGCGGCCGTGAGCAGTATCGCAATGGCCATGCTTGTTGTCTTCATTTTGAATGCTCCTTACATGGGCGCTAAAGGCGGCACTTTACTTCATAATATTGAATCTTGCTGTTCCCGGGAAGTGGCCGGGATTTCCTGCAGCGCAGCTCCGTCCTCGCCTGGCGCCGGCTGCGTCAGTAGAGCGTCTTCACCGCACCCCATGTTGCGCTCTCGAATCCCGGATTCCAGGGCTCGGGCTCTGTGGCCATCCAGTAGTCATTTGAAACTGGGCCCTCCAGGGGCCAAGGCTCCCAGACGATGAAGTCGTCGCTGTAGAAGGAATGGTCCTCGCCCCAATAGTTTGCCGTGTTGTCCCCGATGAGGCTCGGCCAGCCGCCCTCGGACATCTCGGTGTTGGCGATCACCCAGAAGTTCTGCTCGCAGCAGATGGCAGGGTCGTATACAACCTCGACTGCGCTGCAGTGAGCGGCGGTGGTCAGGATGCAGCTCAGCTCATCCACGGGAGCCATCTGATCGCCATTGTATACGTGGAACCATACCTCGGAGGTGTCCCAGGGGTAGGAGGAGTGGTGGTAAAACCACATCTCGCTCTCCTGAATAGCGTAACTGGTGGGATATCCGTAGAATTCGGCCGCGTTGAACCACGTCCCGCGGTAGAGGCCGTCCCAGGAGAGCCACCACGGAGTGCCGTCGAAGTAGGTCATACCGTCTACCGGGGGAGTCCAGCCACCCGCCTCGGGTATCCGGATGTTGCCTGCTGCAAGGCTACCTGAAATTACCATAAGGGCAACTGAAATGCACACGATAGACCTCATTGTGCCCCCATACAAGAAGGGGCGCCGGCAAGCCGGCGCCCCCTTACTCGATGCTCTTGCTGCGCTAGTAGAGAGTCTTGATGGAACCCCATGTAGCGCTGTCGAACGCCTCTTCGGGCACGCCCGTGGCGTAGATCTCGTAGTCGTTGGAGTTCGGCCCCTGGATTATCCAGGGCTCCCAGACGATGAAGTCGTCGGAGAAGAAGGAGTGGCTGACATCGCTGGGGGTGTTGTCACCCAGGATTGCCGGCCATCCGCCACTGGAGAGCTCGGTGTTGGCTATGACCCAGAAGTTGGCCTCCGTGCCTACCGTGGGATCGTAAGTCACCGTTGTGGGGCTGTAGTGCGTAGCGGTTGTCTGGGTCTGGTCCAGCTCGTCCACGGGAGCGCTCTGGTCGCCGTTGTAGACCTCGAAGTAGACGTCAGATGTGTCCCAGGGATACGAAGAGTGGTGGTAGAACCACATCTCGCTCTCCTCGAGAACGAAGCTCTCCGCTGCACCGTAGAAGTCCTCGGTGTTGAACCAGGTGCCCCTGTAGAGGCCACCCCATGTGAGCCACCAGCTGGTTCCATCGAAGTAAGTCAGGTCGTCATCCGAGGGGGCGCTTCCGCCGGGGACGTCGACCCTGGCCACGTCGGCTGCGAAGGCCGCTGCGGCGACAAGAGCAAGAACAGCCAAAACCCTCATCATTCAGTTCTCCTTTCCTGAGTTTCCCCTTACTCGAAGCAAGTATGCCCGGGCCCCCATAAGCTGTCAACCCCTGTGACGGCCGCCGGAGGACCCTCCATCATCCAGTATTCTGCGCATCCTGTCGCGGTATACGGCGGCGGTCTCGAAATCCAGCCTGTCCGCCGCCTCCATCATGGCCCGTTCCAGGATCTCCGCCGCCCTCACGGGGTCGGCTGGAAGGTCCAGCTTCTCCCCGGAGACGCGGGAGGACTTGCCGAATATATCGGCGATGCTGGTGCTGCGCATCACCTCCTCCCTGGTCTTTACAATGCTCCTGGGCTCGATTCCGTTCCTGCGGTTGAACTCCAGCTGTATCTCCCGGCGCCGGGCGGTCTCATCCATGGCCGAGCGCATGGAGTCCGTGACGGTGTCGGCGTAGAGCACCACCGTGCCCGCCATGTTCCGGGCGGCCCTTCCGGCGGTCTGTATCAGGCTGGTGCGGGAGCGCAGGAATCCCTCCTTGTCCGCGTCCAGTATGGCCACCAGCTCCACCTCCGGGAGGTCCAGGCCCTCCCGCAGGAGGTTGACGCCCACCAGCACGTCGAACTCGGCCAGGCGCAGCTCGCGTAGTATGGACACCCTCTCCAGGGCGTCTATCTCGCTGTGTATGTACCGCACCCGGAAGCCGGCGTCGGAGAGGTAGTCGGTGAGCTCCTCGGCCATCCTCTTGGTGAGGGTGGTCACCAGGACCCGGCCCCCTCCCTCCACCGCCGACCTGGTGCGCTCTACCAGGTCGTCGATCTGCGTCCGCGCCGGGCTTACCTCTATCCGGGGGTCCACCAGCCCGGTGGGCCGCACTATCTGCTCCACAACCTGCCCGGCGGCCTGCAGCTCGAACTGGGCCGGGGTGGCGCTCATGCAGACCTTCTGGCCGGTGACCTCCACGAACTCCTCCAGGTAGAGGGGGCGGTTGTCCAGGGCCGAGGGCAGGCGGAAACCGTGCTCCACCAGGGTCTCCTTGCGGGCTCGGTCTCCCCTGTACATGCCCCGTATCTGGGGTATGGTCCGGTGCGACTCGTCTATGAAGACCAGCATGTCGTCGGGGAAGTAGTCCAGGAGGCAGGCGGGCCGCTCACCCTCATCCCGGCCGGAGAGGTGGCGGCTGTAGTTCTCTATGCCGGAGCAGTAGCCGGTCTCGGACAGGAGCTCCAGGTCGTAGGTGGTGCGGGACTCCAGCCTCTGCGCCTCCAGGAGCTTGCCGTGGGCCCGGAGGTGCAGCAGCTGCCGGTCGAGCTCGGCCTCTATTCGGCCCATGGCCAGGCTGAGGTCCCGGTCGCCCAGGACGAAGTGCTTGGCCGGGTATATCAGTATGCTGTCCAGGTGTTTCTGGACCTCGCCGGTGAGATGGTCGATCACCGACACCGCCTCCACCTCGTCGCCGAAGAACTCCACCCTGACGCCCCTGTCGGAGTAGGCGGGGACCACGTCCACCACGTCGCCGCGGACCCGGAAACGGCCCCGGGTCAGCGCAATGTCGTTGCGCTCGTACTGCATGGAGACCAGCTGCTCCATCAGCTGGGCGGGGGCCATACGGGCCCCGGCCTCCACCGACGCGCAGATGGAGCGGAACGTCTTGGGGTTGCCCAGGCCGTAGATGCAGCTTACCGAAGCCACCACGATAACGTCACGGCGGGAGAGCAGCGAGGTGGTGGCCCGCAGCCGCAGCCGGTCCAGCTCCTCGTTGAGGTCGGCGTCCTTCTCTATGTAGGTGTCGGTGGTGGGCAGGTACGCCTCCGGCTGGTAGTAGTCGTAGTAGCTGACGAAGTACTCCACCGCCGCCTCGGGAAACAGCCCCCGGAGCTCGCTGTAGAGCTGGGCCGCCAGGGTCTTGTTGTGGCTGACCACCAGCGTGGGGCGCTCCAGCCTCTCCACCACGTGGGCCATGGTGAAGGTCTTGCCCGAGCCCGTGACCCCCAGGAGGGTCTGCCATTCCATTCCCGACCGGATGCCGTCGCAGAGGGAGTCTATGGCCCGGGGCTGGTGCCCGGCCGGCCGGTAGTCGGAGCTGAGGCCGAAGAGCTCGCCCACCTCAGTCGCCCAGGGCGTCCAGGTCCAGCTCGAAGGCCGAGGCCGGCCTCTCTATCCCCCAGACTTCCAGGACCCGGGGGTGGACCTCGCCCAGGACTCCGGCGGGGCTGTCTCCCATCAGCACGGTGGCGCACCTGCCGGGGATGAAGCGGCCGTCCTCCGCCTCGCGCAGAGTGAGGTCCAGCCCCCTGCGGTGGCACAGGGCCCCCAGCAGCGAATGGGCGTCGCCCAGGTCCACGCTGTTGCCGCAGACCATCACCGCCACGCTGATGGAGGTGATGACCCGTCCCTCCGGGCCCCGCCTCAGGACCTCCCCCACCTCGAAGAGGCGGTGGGGGTAGGCGGCCCGGCCGCTGACGCCCTCCACGTTCAGCAGGCCGGGGAGCAGGCTGTCCCGGACCGCTCCGTACTCCAGCGTCATGGGGTTGGCCAGCCGGACGGGGCTGCGGTCATCGAGGCCGCAGGACAGCCGCTCGGCGCTGCCCAGCACCGGTCGGAGCACCTCCTCGCAGCCGGCGCCCATCAGTACGGCCCGCAGGGCGTCGGAGAGGTCCTCCTCCGGCGCCGGCCGGCCCACGGTGTAGTCCCCTGGGAGCACCGGGGCGAAGTGGTCGTAGCCCACGCCGATGGCCACGTCCTCCACCATGTCCACCGGGTGTATGCCGTCGTGGCGGTACGGGGGGAGGGTACCCCTGAGGACGCCGTCCTCCAGCCGCCTCTCGGGGTAGTCCATCTTCCCCAGGGCGTCCAGGACGCCGGCCTCTCCCACCGGGGCGCCCAGGAGGCGCTCCAGCTCGGCCAGTCTGATCTCCAGGCTGTCGGCGTAGACCAGGGGGCAGACCGTTCTGCGGCCGCCGGGGGTGTCGTAGGGGTAGGCCACCTCCATGGGCATTATCTCCGCCCCCCTGTCCTCCAGGTTGCAGGCCAGTATGGAGGCGGTGAGCTGTACGGTGTGCCAGTCGGTGCCGGTGACGTCGCAGAACAGGTCGGCGTCGCCGGGGCGCACCTGGCCGGTGACCTGGCTGTTGAGCACCGGCGGGAAGGAGAACACGGCCCCCTCCGAGTCCACCAGTGCCGGGTAGCGCCGCATTCCCTCCAGGAGCGGGCCGTACAGCCGGCCCTTCTCGGTGTGCTCCAGCACATCCGCCAGGGTCATCTCCCGGTGGTACCCCAGCGGCACCATGGTGCTGTCGGGAGAAACCGCGGCGTAGCGGGCGGGGAACCCTATCAGGTCGGCGCGGTGGAAGCCTACCGCGGCGGTGCTCCGGGAGCGGCCGAAGGCCTCGGTGAGCTTCTCCTGGGTGGCTATCAGCGCGTCCAGGCCCTGCCGGTCCGGTGCCCAGCCGCGGCAGCGGAACACGGCGATGTAGGGGCGGATGCCCTCCATCTCCGGGTCCACCTCCATGGTGCCGGCGGGCGGGGGAAGGTCCTGCAGATGGGGCTCGGGGCCGCTCTCGGCGCAGCGGAGGGCCCGGGCCACCCCCTCCACGCACCACAGGTCGGGGCGGTTGGTGTCGTTGAGCTCGATCTTCACCGTGGCGTCCTCCCAGCCGTCCAGCTCGCCCTTCATGACGGCCAGTCGCCGCTCCAGGTCCGCGGGGTCGAGCTCCTCCAGACGCGAGAGCCTCTGCAGGTCTCCCCCGTCCACCTCTATCTTCGGCATGTCAGTCCTCCCTTCCGCGGAGCAGCTCGTCGGGCCGGACGGTCATCTCCCGCAGGCGGGAGAGCTCGGGGGTCACCAGGTCCCTGATGTCGTCCAGGCCCAGGGCCAGCATGGCCAGCCGGTCCAGGCCCAGCCCCCAGGCTATGACCGGCACCTCCACCCCCAGCGGACGGCACACCTCGGGGCGGAAGAGGCCGGCGCCTCCGCCCTCCACCCAGCCCAGCTTCGGATGGCGGACGTGCATCTCCACCGACGGCTCGGTGAAGGGGAAGTAGGCGGGAAGGAACTTGTAGTCCTCGGCCCCGGCTATCTCCACGGCGAACAGCCGCAGAAGCCCCATCAGGTGGGTCAGGCCAATGCCCTCGCCCAGGACGATGCCCTCTATCTGGAAGAAGTCGGGCAGATGGGTGGCGTCCACCTGGTCGTAGCGGAAGCAGCGGGCCATTCCGAAGTACTTCCCCGGCACGTCCGGGTGGGAGGCCAGGGTGCGGGCGGAAAGAGAGGTGCCCTGGGAGCGCATCACGGCCCGCAGGGCCTGGCTGCGGCTGAAGGTGTAGCCCCATCCGCGGCCCCTGGTGTCTCCCCCGTCCTCGTGGACGGCGGCCACCCGGCCGTAGGTCCCGTCGTCGGGAGGCTCCACCGAGCACCCCTCCTCCAGGTAGTAGACGTCGTGGATGTCCCGGGCGGGGTGGAACTGGGGCATGAACAGGGCGTCGTTGTTCCAGAACTCCGACTCCGCCAGGGGGCCGCGCATCTCCGAAAAGCCCAGGGCCACGAACCTGCTGCGCACCCGGTCCAGGAACTGCCGGTAGGGGTGCAGCGCCCCGGTGTGTATGCGGGCGGGGGGGATGTCCACCCTGTAGCGGCGGAAACGGGCGTCCCTCCACTCCCCGCTGCGGAGGATCCCGGGGCTGAGGGAGCCTATGGTGGTTACGTCGGCGGAGGCGCGGTAGGCCTCCCGGCCCTCGTCGGTGGCCTCCAGGGTAAGGCTGGCCTCCCGGTGCACCTCCAGCTCGGCCCGGCGCTTGCTGCGCTTGGGGCTGCGGTCCTCCACCACGGCGGCCACGTCCTCCGGCAGGTCCTCCAGCAGGACGGTCTCGCCCTTGAGGAGGGGCCCGTAGACCAGGTTCCAGTAGCGGTGGAAGACGCTCTCGCCCTCCGACTCCGCGCTGAGGCCCTCCGGGCCCTTGCGCAGGTCGCCGGACCCCAGGAGGGCGCCCAGGGCGCTGCCCCACCGGCCACGGTGGAAGGTCCCGTCCTCCTGGATCCTCCTCAGGTCGGTCTCGCCGGCGCGCACCTTCTCCAGGAGGGCCACCTCCGGGATGGTGCCCGCCGAGGCCAGCTCCCGCCCCAGAGGCCCCAGCCGGACCTCCGCGGTCTCGCGGCGGCCGGTCTCCCGCACCAGTCCCCGGGAGAGAAGCCACTGGGCCGCCCTCCTGTAGGAGCCCTCGTCCGGAAGCTCGCTCTCCTCGCGGATCCTCTCCTCGGAGGCGCTCCCGTGCTCCACCAGATAGCCCAGGAGCATCTTCTCCAGGGGATGCAGGTCTCTCTGTTCCACGTTCAGCTCCAGTCCGTTCCTCTGCTCGGCGTCTGCAGTGTCATGTCACTTTCCCGAAGCGGCGCCGCACACCGGGAAGTCGGACTCCAGGAACCTGCCCTGCTCGGGCCGGGGAACCGCGTTCTCGCCCGTCAGCTTCGTGGAGCACTCCGGGCAGGCAACCGCCCCGGGCTCCAGAAGGGCGTCGCACACCGGGCAGACCCTGGCCAGTCTCGCGTCCACGTACCCTACAAGCTCCCGGGCCGTAACGGTACCGTTGCCATCGGAGTCCGCCGCCCCGCCCATGCCCTGGATGAGGAAGGGGGTCAGCACCCGCTCGGACACGCTGAGGTCCTCCCGGGCTGCGGTTACCACCAGAACGTCGTCCCCGGGGCCGAAGTCGTTGACGAACCCGCCGGAGTGGCAGGCGTCTATCATCAGCAGCTTGGCCGCCGGGCAGCCCCGCAGCATGGCCGCCAGGCTGTCGTCGGAGAGGTCGCCGTCGTACAGGGCCAGGCTCTCGTCGGCGGCGTCCCCCTCCTCGGGACCGCCGGTGCCGGGAGGGGACTGGACCCCGTGGCCGCTGAAGAAGACCAGCAGCCTGTCCTCGGGGCCGGCCCGGGAGGCCAGGTCCCGCAGGGCGGAGGTGAAGCCCTCCACGGTTGCCATCTCGTCGGCCAGCAGCACCGCCCGCTGCGGCTCCACCGCTCCGCAGCCGGTGAGCATCCGGTAGACGTCCAGGGCGTCCATGCTGGCCCTGTTCAGCACGTCGGAGAGCCGGCTGTAGCCGCTGATGCCGGCGGCCAGGAGCCAGGTGTGACTCTCCGGGCCGGGGGAAGCCAGGGGATGGCTGCGTATGCGGTCTGCGCTCAGGACGTAATCCGCCTCCACCTCCGGGTTGTAGGTGTAGACGGTAACCCCCACCCGCATCGGCCTGTGGGCGTAGAGGGCGATGGCCTCGTCCCCGGGCTCGTCGGCCAGGCTCAGGTAGCCCTCCGCGGTACGGTCGAAACCGGGAGCGGTCAGGCGGAGGTCCAGGTCGGCCTCCGGCGACTGGCAGTCCAGCTCCACCGCGCAGACTAGGCCGCTGTCCACCTCGAAGGAGTAGTGGTCCCAGCCGTCCCCCTCCACCGAGGCGTTCAGGGAGCCGTCCAGCTCCCGGGGCGCCGCCCGGGAGGCCCGCAGGCGGCATATCCCCCCGCTGCCGGCGGGAACGTAGGCCTGGACCCACAGGGTGTCGCCGGCCTCCATCCAGCGGAGCACCTGCTCGGTCCCCTTTGTGGTCTGGGAAACCGAGGCCGCCTCTCCCGGCGAGTCGAACACCCGCAGGTCACCGTCCCGGCCCTTGTAGAAGTCCGCGTCCAGCAGGTACAGGCCGGACTCCCCGGCCTCCAGCGTGACCAGCCCGCCTCCCCGCCCGCAGGTGAGCTCCAGGTCCAGCGGCGGCCGCCGGGGCTCCGGGGCGTCCGTGAGGTCCAGCTGGTAGCGTATGCCGTCGGCCATGTCGAAGCCCCGCACCGAGCAGAAGAGCGTCTCCCCGGAGGGCGGCACCAGCAGGGCCTCCTCCATGCTGTAGGAGGCCGAGGAGTAGTAGGGGTCCATTCCCCTGCCCCAGAGGGCCAGGTCGGCGTCGGCGGCCGCCGGGGTGCCGCCCAGGGTCAGCATCCGCATCCGCGGCGCCGGCTCCAGGGCCAGCCTCTCCACGTAGCGGGAGTCCCCCAGGCTTCCGGTGCGGCTTGCGGTGAGGGTGGTGAAGCCGCCCTTGCCCTCCACCTCCAGTACGTACTCGCCGGTACCGGTCTTGTTGTACCTGCTCACCACCAGGGTCAGGGTGTCTCCGGCGGCGGCGTTGACGGATACGGATTCCATTCCTCCGGTGGAGTATCCACCGCACAGCAGCGACATCCTGTCATCGTATACCTCCAGGTCCAGGTCGGTGTCGCTGCGCCCGTCCAGTACCACGGCCCACCTGCGGTCCTCCGGAGGCAGGAAGGTGTAGACGTCGGCCATGGAGTTCCTGCTCACGGCTCCCTCGGCCCGTCCGCCGGCGGCTATGGTTCCGGAGGGCACGGCCTGCACCGACAGGGTGACGTTCCCGTCCTCCACCGGATCGGCGGATATGTAGAACCAGTAGTGGCTGAGGGCGGAGACCAGGAGGTCCCGGCCGGGCTCCGCCCTGCAGAGGATCTCTCCGGCGTCGTCGTAGGCCCGCAGGACCGAAGGGGCGTCGGCTGACACCCTCAGAACCGTGTAGTCATCCTCCACCACCCGAAGCCACGCCAGGCTGTCCCCGGCGGCGACCCGGAGGCTGTCGCCGGCCTCCAGCACGGGTACGCCTTCCTCCGCTTCGGGTACGGCAATGTTCAAGGCAAGCAGCGCAACGGCCAGGGACAGCATCCGGTACCCCCGTATGGGCTGGCCGGGCCGGCCCGCAGATGCCGGACCCGGAACTCTATCGACGATTGCACAACGGCTAAGATATGTGAAAAGACCCGCCGGCCGCTAACCTTCTTCGGAGCCGGAAGCGACTAACCCCCTCGAAGCCGGAAGCAACGACCCCCTCGAAGTCGGAAGCCTCTAAACCTCCTCGGAGTCCGGAGCCGCGAACTCGCTGAAGGAGGCGGCCGACATCTGGATGCCCTCCGCGGCGCGGAGCCTTGCGGCCAGGTCGTAGATCACCAGGAGAGCGTATCCCCGGAGCTCGCGGGACACGGAAACCACCGCCGGCACCGTCTGCCCGGGGAAGGAGATCCCTATCCGCTCCAGGCTCTCCCCGTAGCTCTCCTCCGGCCATACGGAGAAGACGGCCTTCAGCCTGGGGTCGAACCTGTCCGCCGAGCGGAGCATGGTCTTGAACAGGGCGAAGTCGCCCCCCAGGTGGTGCAGGGCCGACTGCATCTGCTTGGGCGTCCTCCGGGTGTTCTCCCCGGGAGGAGGAATGCGGGTGACGAACGACAGCCCCTCCGACCTGGGGTATCCCAGCTCCAGCAGCGCCTGGGCCTCCTCCAGAGCGGCACCGTAGAGGACGGAAGCGTCACGGGGATGAAGCGAGGCTGCCAGCTCCGCCGACTCCGACCAGACGCTCATCTGCCGGGAGAGCCGCTTGACCCGCGAGCCTGCGGGAGTGCGGGAGATCTCCCTGACGTGGTTGCGGAGGGAGGCGAACTGGGGTATCCAGACCGTGCTGCCCCGGCCCCCGCTCCACAGCGCCAGATGGTGAAGGGCCCTGGATACATCCCAGCTGCTTCGGAAGGAGCTGGGGAAGGTCAGCATGCGCCGGCCCTGGGGTGGCAGCTCTCCACTACCCTCCTCAGATGGGAGGCTCCCACGTTGGTGTAGATCTCGGTGGTGCTTATGTCCGCGTGTCCCAGGAGCTCCTGCACCACGCGGAGGTCTGCCCCGCCCTCCAGAAGGTGGGTGGCGAAGGAGTGCCTGAGTATGTGCGGGTAGATCCTGCGGCCGATGCCGGCCAGGCGGCCGGCCTTTCTCACCACGTTCCAGACCGCCATCCGGGACATGGGTCTCCCCCGGTAGGTCAGAAACAGGTTGGGGTAGCTGCGGGCCCTCATGAGGGAGGGTCTGACCTCGGCTATGTAGCGCTCCAGCCACCTCGTCGCCTGCGGCCCCATGGGCACCAGACGCTCCCTGCGGCCCTTGCCCACGGGCCTCACCAGCATGTCCTCGAGGTAGACCCGGCTGACGGTGATCTCCACCAGCTCGCTCTCCCTGAGGCCGGAGCCGTAGGCCAGCTCCATTATCGCCCGGTTGCGCGCGGAGAGGTTGTCGGAGCCGTCAAAGGCTTCCACCAGCCTTACGGCCTCCTCGACGCCGAGGGCCTCCGGTAGGTACCTGCCTCCCCGGGGAGGGGTGAGCATCGCCGTGGGATCGTCGGTCCTGGCACCCTCCTGTTGCAGGTGACGGTAATAGCCCCTGAGGCTGGAGAGCTTGCGGCGCACACTGCGTGAGGAAAGCCCCCTCCTGGCCAGGTCGGCCAGGTACTCGGCCAGGTCTCCCGTGGACACCGTCCGGAGAGGATGGCCGGCATTGGCCGACATCCATTCGTCGGCTCCGGCCAGGTCCGTCCGGTAGGCCTTTACCGTCCGCGGGGACAGCGACCGCTCCAGAGCCAGGAAGCCCAGGTAGCCGTCAACGCTGTCATCCATCCGAGCCTATCCATTTCCTGAAGCTCTCCCCGCTGCGGGCGGAGGAGAGTACGGGGGGGCGCTCGTCCTCGCGGAGAACGCTGACCGTGGCACCCCGGAGCTCCAGCGCCCGGGCCATCTTCTCGGCCCTCTCCCGGCTGCCGAAACTGGCGATCCAGGATGGGTAGCCATCCATTATCCGGTCCGTCTCATCCTCGTGCATGGACAGCATGGAGCGCAGGGCCGACTCCACGGAGGACTCCGTTCTGCTGGAGGGACGGTGCAGAAGCAGGCGGAACCGCGTACCCGGCTCGGGCGGAGATTCCAGGTCCAGCTCGGGCATGTCCGAGAAGCCAATAACGGGGGGAGGCTCGGCGGGTCCGCCGGGGTCGGCCTGCTCCAATACGGGGGGAGGGACGGATCCCGAGCGGGGCTTTCTGAACCTGACCTCCGGCGGAGGGGTCTCCGGCGGCGCCTCCCCGGCCTCCTCTATCACCGGCGGGGCCTCCATCTCTGCAATGCGGCCGGGAGGAAGAAAGCAGAGCCTGGGGGGAAGGGAGGAGGATCTGTCCGGCTGCCGGGACCCAACGGGGGGGCTGGCCGGGGCGGGTGGCGGTTCGGTGCCGGCCGCCTCCGCCTCCCCCTGCTCGCCGGTGCCTTCGGGTTCGGCCCCGGACTCCAGGGGCCTCCCCCCCGGCCTGTCCATCACGGGCCGCATGTCTATCATCCCTCCCGCCTCCGTGATGGCACGGCGGATCTTCCGGGCGGTCTCGTGGTCGGTCTCGTCGCGGAGGACGAAGGGAATCCTGGAGAGCCAGAGGACCACCTGCTCGGGGGGAAGGCCGCTGAGACGCTGCAGGCACTCCCGCAGCCGCGCCCTGTTTCCCGGCCTGTAGCCGGTGAGTACTACCCTGAAGAGGGTGGGACCGCTGGGGGACCGGCGCTCCTCCTCCGCCGGAAGGGCGGTGGCCTCCAGGCCGAAGTCCTCCCGGAGCGACCTGGCCAGTCCCGAGGCCCGGGACCTGGTGAGACCGGTCCCGGCTATGAGGGTGCCCCGCCGCAGAGCGCTGAGCAGCTCTCCCCTGTTCAGGCCCGTAAGCTCCGCCAGGGTGCCGAGGGCCTCCCCCGAGGGCTTCTCGGCGTGGGCTACGACCTTCCAGTCCAACCTACTGGCTGCGCCTGACCAGGTGGACCCTCTCCCCGGCCTGAATCAGGTTGCTGTTCAGGCTGTTGCTGAGCAGAGCGGAGGCGGTCCGGGGAGTGGTGGTGAGTATTACCATCTCCACCACTGGAATGTCCGCTGTCTGCACAGTCTCTCCCGCCGGGGTGGTAACCGTCTCCCCGTACTCGTAGAGGGCGAACATGTCTCCCACGGACAGGTTGTCGGACGAGCCCCTGTCGATGTAGACCACGTCGTAGGGGAAGGCATCCTCTATGCGCGGGTTCCTGACGCCGACCACGTAGGCGGTGAGGTCCTCCACCGCCGGCTGGGGATTGATGTAGACGTCGCCCGCGGGCTCGTAGGGTGTTACCACGTCGCCGGCCTCCACGGGGAGGTAGGCGTGCTCGAGCTTCGCTATTGAGGTCTCGCTGCGGGTTTCCAGCACCCTGCACAGACCGGTCACCCGAATGACCTGGCCGAGGTGGTCGCCGGTCTCGGGGTCGTCCACCGTCTCGCACTCCCGCAGCAGCGTGTAGACGGCACCCGGCTCGACGCCGTCGTTGCTGCCCAGGTCCAGCTCCAGGAGATCGCCCATGATGGCGATGTCCTTGCGCAGCTCGTCGGTCTCCTCAACATCGACTCCCACCACGTACGCCACGGGGTTCAGCGGCTCGGTGGCCACCCATCCGGCGGTCTCGATGCGGAGCCTGCTGAGCATGGGTACGTTGGCGGCACTGTTGGGAACGGTGACGGTTGAGTAGTCCGTGGCAGGCTGCCCGGCCTCCCCCTGGATGTCGCCCTCCACTCCCGGTATGACAATGGTCTCCCCGGGCTGAAGGCTGCCCGGACCCGACAGCTCGGGGTTGGCCTGGAGGATCTCCTCCCAGCGCTGAGGATCGCCGTAGAATCTGACCGCCAGGTCCCACAGAGTATCCCCGTAACCGATCATGTACTCGTAGTTCTCGGCCTCCGCGGCCACCGGAGCCAGCAGCAGCCCCAGAGCAGCCGTCATCGCAAGAATCCTGCAGCCCATCTCCTACCTCCCAGCCAGCGTGCACACCTTTTCAATGCATGAATCTCATAACTTCATAATATTCTAACTTCACGCTTTATTCCTTGTCAATAAGCCCCTTCCCGGCCGCCGGATGCGGCCTTCAAGGCATCCGGGAGCTACCGAAGGCGCGGATAGAGGGCCCAGTGACCCCGTCCGGCGGGCTCCTCCATCACCAGGGAGACGGTGTAGTAGCCCATGGCGGAGTCCGGGGGCGAGTTCACCGCCAGGTATACCTCGCCGCCGCTCTCTACGGCCCCCCGCCAGCTGGCTCCAACGGCCACCGGCGGCGCCTCCTCCCCCACCCTCATCACCAGCTGGCCGTTGGTGGCCTCCGGCACCTGGCTGATGGCGCTGCTGTACTGCTCCTGGCCGCCGGGGGCGGCGACTCCGGTGTCCGTATTCGCCCGGCCCGCTGCGGCCACAGTGATCACGGCACCCTGGTCCACGTTCAGGTGCGTGTTGTACCAGCCTCCGTTGGCCGGAACGTCAACCAGGTCTGTAACGGATTCGGTGGGAGGCCAGTATATGGATGCCACCTTGCCCTTCTCCAGGTCCATACGGCCTGCATCCGTGGCCAGGCTGTATCCCTCGCCGTCCGCGGTGACCACGCCGATGACGGAAGAGCCGCCGGTGAGGACCACCCTGGCCGGCTCATCGGCGGGCGCGGGTCTGACCAGCCCGTCGATCTCCACTCCGGAACCGTCGATGGAGGTCACCGTGCCCGCGATCACCTGGCCGTCCGGGGTGACCAGCCTGTCGGCGGGCTCTTCTCCGCAGCCCAGTGCCAGAAGCAGCAGGGCCGCCGCCGGAAGCTCTCTCATGTCATCCTCTCTGCAGCTGTGGGAAGAAATGGGGCATCACTCCGGAGAGCCTGGAGATGGTCTCTATGCGCAGGCTCTGCCGAAGCTCGTCCGGTATCTCCAGCACATCCTTCTCGTTGTCCTCGGGCAGCAGCACCTGGCCTATGCCGGCGGCCTTGGCCCCCAGGACCTTCTCCTTTATGCCCCCCACCGGCATGACCCGGCCCTGGAGGCTGATCTCCCCGGTGACCGCCACCTTGTTCTCCGCCGGCATGCCCGACAGCGCCGACACCATCGACACCGCCATGGCGACTCCGGCGGAGGGGCCGTCCTTGGGGGTGGCCCCGGCGGGGACGTGCACGTGTATGTCCACCTCCGAGAAATCGGTGTCTATCCCGTACTCCTCCACATGAGCGCGGATCCAGGTGAGGGCCGCCCGGGCGGACTCCTTCATCACGTCTCCCAGCTGGCCGGTGAGTATGAGCTTTCCCGACCCCTGCATGATGCTGGTCTCCACGAAGAGAATCTCACCGCCCGCCGGTGTCCAGGCAAGCCCCGTAACCACGCCGACCCGAGGCTTTCCGGAGGCAACCTCTCCCCGGTAGCGCTCGGGCCCCAGCAGGTCGGCCACGCTGCTGCGGCCCAGGACAACCAGCGACCTGTCGCCCTCGGCCACGCGCATGGCGACCTTGCGGCAGACCTTCTCGATCTGCCTCTCCAGCTCCCTGACGCCGGCCTCCCGGGTGTACCTGTCGATTATCCGCCGCAGGCCGGTCTTCCTGAACCTCAGGAGGGTTCCGTCCAGCCCGGCGTTCTCCACCTGCTTGGGCACCAGGTAGCGGCGGGCTATCTCCAGCTTCTCCTCCTCGGTATAGCCCGGGATGCGGATTATCTCCATCCGGTCCCGGAGCGGGGAGGGGATGGTGTCCAGCTGGTTGGCCGTGGTTATGAACTTCACGTTGCTGAGGTCGAAGGGCAGGTTCAGGTAGTTGTCCCGGAAGCTGTAGTTCTGCTCGGGGTCCAGAACCTCCAGCAGCGCGGAGGTGGGGTCGCCCCGGAAGTCCCGGCCCACCTTGTCGATCTCGTCGAGCATGAACACGGGATTGTTGCTTCCGGCCTCCTTGATCCCCTGGATTATCCGGCCCGGCATGGCGCCCACGTAGGTCTTCCGGTGACCCCTTATCTCCGCCTCGTCGTGGATTCCCCCCAGCGACAGCCGGACGAAGCGCCTGTCCAGGGAGCGGGCGATGCTCCTGCCCATGGACGTCTTGCCCACCCCCGGGGGACCCACGAAGCACAGTATCGGGCCGGTGGCCTCCCGGTTGAGGGCCCTGACGGCCAGGAACTCCAGCACCCTGTCCTTGACGTCGTTTAGGTCGTAATGGTCCTCGTTCAGTATCCGCCTGGCCCGGCCGATGTCCAGCCGGTCCTTCGTACCCTCCAGCCAGGGGAGGGTGAGTATCCACTCTATGTAGTTGCGCGAAACCGCCACCTCGGGCAGGGCGGCCGGCATCCTGGCCAGCCTGTCCAGCTCCTCCCCGGCGGCCTCCCGCACCTCCTCGGGAAGCTCCTTCTCCGCCAGCTTCCCACGGAGCTCGGCCACCTCCGGGTTCTCGCCCTCGGCCCCCAGCTCCTTCTGGATGGCCTTCATCTGCTCCTTCAGGTAGTACTCCTTCTGGTCCTTCTCGATCTCGGTCCGGACCTCGCCCTGTATCTTGTTGCGCAGGCGGAGCACCTTCAGCTCGCGGCTCATGATGTCCGACAGCAGCCGGAGCCTGGCTACGATGTCGTCCTCCTCCAGGACCTTCTGCTTCTCGGCGATCCTGGCGTCGATCCCGCTGGCCGCCACGAAGCCCAGCCTCTCCGGGTCGTTCAGGAGGCTCAGCATCTGAACCTCGTCCGGCACCCCCGGGGCCAGCTCGACTATCTCCTTGAGGAGGTTCTCTATGCTCTTCCGCCAGGCCTCCAGCTCCACCGTGTCCTCCGGCCAGTAGGTCTTCAGCCGTTTGACCCTGGCCCGGAGGTACGGCCTGGTCTGGACGATCTCCAGTATCCTGAACCTGCTCAGACCCTTGAGGCTGAGTCGCACCACGTCGCCGGGGAAGCGGTAGAGCTTCACCACTCCGGCCATGGTGCCCACCTCGTATAGCCCGCTGCCTCCTTCGGCGTCCTCGGCCTCCTCGCGGACGGTAACCAGGCCCACGGTCTTGTCACTGGAGACAACGTCGTCTATGAGCTGCAGCTCGTCGCTCTCGGTACCCGTGAACGGCAGCAGCGTGTAGGGGAACGCTACACCCTGCTGCAGGGGCAGCAGCGGCAGCTCCTGGGAGAGCTCCATCTCCTTGTCTTCAGTCATCTGACTCCCTCGAATGCTGTTCCTGTCCGGTATCTTCTTCATCAAATGCCTCAACCGAGCAGCTGGGATGCAGTTCCTGCTCGGAAGAATCGCACGATACGGGTATCTTTACGCTGGCGCTTCCGGCGGTCATGGCCTCGATCCGCAGCAGGCCGTCGCTGAGAACGGCCCTGGCCCGACTGGTGTCCAGGCGGCCCTTCAGCTGTACCTCGCGCTGGAATCGTCCGGTATCGATCTCCAGGCTCCTGGGGCTGACTCCCCGCATGGGAAGCCTCTTGCGCCCGGAGATCCTGACGTAGGTTGGTCCCACCACCACCTCGAGGTCCTCCCGAGCCACCCCCGGCAGCTCGGCGTAGATGATCCATCTGTCCTCGAGGCGATAGACGTCTATGGACGGAGACCAGAATACGGTCTCATCGTGCAGGCGCACGTGCCCCCATCTCCCTATTCGACGTCGAACCTGACCTGGACGGTGGTAGTGGAGGGCACCGGCTCACCGCCCTGCGTGGCCGGATTGAACTGCCACTGCTGAACGGCTTCGCGGGCGGCGTTTCCGCAGCCCAGGCCCACCTCGTCGTTTACAATGGTGACGCCGGTTACCGATCCGTCCGCGGCCACGCTGACCTCCAGGGTGACGTATCCGTGGACGTCCCCCCGCTGACGGGCCAGGGCCGGGGTCTCGGGAGCGGTCTGGCTGATGGGGAATGGCGGGCTGATGGCCTGGTCTGCAACGTCCTCGCCACCCTCTTCGCCGCCTTCTTCGCCGCCCTCCTCGCCGCCTTCCTCGGCAGCCTCCTCGCCGCCCTCGTCAGCGGCGGCAAGCTGCTGTGCCGTGTACTGAAGACGCGTGTCCTCTCCGGCGGTGATCTGGACGTTGGAGACCTGCTCCTCGTAATCGGGGTTGGTCAGGCGAACAGTGTACTCGCCCTCCTCCAGCTCGATGGGGGGAAGGGGCGTCTGCCCCCGGCTCTCCCCGTTGATGTAAACGGTGGCGGGGGGCTCGGGGCTAATGCGGAGGCGGCCGGCGGTCTCAGCCTCGGTAAGGGTAACAGTCCTGCTGTAGCCGTCCTCGTCCAGGTCCACGGTGGCCACCCAGTCCTCGTAGCCGTCCTGACGGACCATAACGGTGTGGTTGCCGTAGTCCGCCACATGACTGAGGTCCCTGCCGGCGGATATCCTCTCGCCGTCAACGTAGAACACGGCGGTGCCCGGCACCCCCGCTGCCAGAGTCAGGTTGATCTGGGCCTGGTCGGGGGCCAGAAGGGCGAGCCGACGGTTGAGGGTGTCCGGGGTGTCCACGAGCAGGGTCTCCGGGCTGGAGTTGTATCCCTCCATGACGGCCTGCAAAACGTGACGGCCGGTGGGAACGCTTACCCCCTCCCCCTCGACCTCCTCGCCGTTGAGGAGGTAGGTGATGTCCCCGGGGTCCGGCTGCTCGTCGCCCTCCGGTACGTTAACTCCCAGGGCTATGTATGCGGAGTCGGATCCCAGCGGCTGCAGGCCGATGGTATCGGCCACCGTCTGACCCTCATCCAGCTGCAGGGTACGCCGGACCGTCTGGAAGCTGTCGGCCCTGACCTCGATGGTCTTCCGGCCGAAGTCCTCACCCTCCGCGGTGAAGAGTCCCGACGGGCCACGCTCCAGGGGCCGGCCGTCCAGGGATACCGCGGGATCGTCCGGCCCCTGCACGGCGAGCTGCACGCTGTACGGCTGGATGACGGGCTCGGTGGGCACGGGCTCCTGGGGCTCGCCGCCGCCGAATACGCCGGTTATCAAGAGCACAACGACAATGATCGCCGCGGCCCCGACACCAATGAGGATGGGAATGAAGGGGATCTTCTTCTCCTCCTTCTCCCGCTCCCCGGCGCCGGGCCTTCTGCCGGGAGCCACCGCGGCGGCCGGCCTCTTCTCCTCCTCCGGCTCCGCTGCGGCTCCGGCCACTCTCTCGAGCCTGGCGTGGAGCTCGCGCAGAGTGGAGTGGTCGGGGTACTTCGCCAGGGCTTCCTTCGCCTCCGCCATGGCGTCATCGTAGGCGCCGCGGGCGATCTTCTCCCTGATGGAGGACACCGCCGCGTCCGCCTCGGATACCGGGGTCGGCTCGGGCTCGAACTCGGGCTCCGGTTCGGGTTCCGGCTCCGGTTCCACCTCGGGCTCCTCCACCACGGCTGCTGCCGGTTCGGCCTCTTCGGGCTCTTCCTGTTCCTCGGCAACCATGTCCTCGAGGTCCTCTATGCCCTCGATCTCGGCCTCCTCGAGCTCCTCCTCTTCCTCCAGAGGGGGTCCCTCGGCGGCGCCGGGAGTGTAGGACTCCAGGTCGTCCAGCAGCTTCTCCAGTACGGGGGCCTCCGGCCAGACATCGAAGATCTCCCTGGCCTGCTCCACCGCGGCGGCGGGATCGTCGTGCCTGAGCTTGGTGAAGGCCAGGTCGGCCAGGTTGTTGGTCTTGATGGTCCGCTTGACCACCATGATCCTCTTCTGCACCTCGCGGTTCTCGGGATCGTGTCGCCTGGCCCGCTCCAGCTCCTGCAGGGCCCTTACCTCATCGCCCCGGTCCAGGGCCTGCTGGGAGCGGTCTATGCACTCCGCGACGAAGTCGGACGGGGAGGAGACGGAGCCGTCGGGAGTATGGCTCCGCGCGCTCCTGGTGCGCTTGAAGACCTGCATGGCGGCTATCTCCCGCTCCACGTCGTCGATCTCTTCCCGGACCTCCTGGTTGTCCGGGTCGATGTCGAGAGCCTCCTGGAGTAGCTCCAGGGCCTTCTCGCGGTCTCCCTTCTGGACCTGCTTCCTGGCAGATCTCAGCAGCTCGGTAACCTTACTGTCCGCTGCGCTCATGCCCCCTCCTGAAATGCGTTATGAGGCTGTAGATACCCTTGTACAGGCTGTTGATATGCTACGATCCGCCCCTTCGCTGTCAAGGACCATGCGATCCCGAGCTCCGGAATCGAGACGATAGTCTCAAGGAGCTGTCATCCGTTGGTTTCAATATCTGAAAGAGAGGCTCCCAAGACAAGATGCGCCTATTCTTTCGTTTCTGCACGGTCGGAAGTCAAGGGAGAGGACCGCCCGAAGCGTCGCTCGAACAGCCCGTCCAGGTCCTGCGGAGCGGGGTATCTTCCCGCCAGCTCCCGCGCCTCCGTCAGCAGGTCCATGTCCCTCTCCAGGTCCGCCACCGGGAATGCCGGGAGGCCGTGCTGCCTGGTCCCGATCACCTCCCCCGGCCCCCGAAGCTCCAGGTCCTTCTCCGCTATCCGGAAGCCGTCGGTGGTCTCGGCCAGTATCCTCAGCCGCTCCCAGGCGGTCTCGTCCATGCCGTCTCCGTGCACCAGGAAGCACCAGCTGCTCCGGCCGCCCCGCCCGATCCTGCCCCGGAGCTGGTGCAGCTGGCTCAGACCGAAGCGCTCCGCTCCCGAGATGACCATCACGGTAGCCTCCGGCACGTCTATGCCCACCTCTATGACGGTGGTGGAGACCAGCACCGCCGTCCTGCCGGCCGCGAAGGACTCCGTGGCGGCCACCTTCTCCGGACCGCTCATGCTCCCGTGGAGCAGGGAGACCCCGAAGCGTCCCAGCGGGCCGTCCCGCAGTATCTCGTACGCCGAGGTGGCGTCCCTGAGGTCCCGGTGCTCGCTGGCCTCCCTGAGGGGATAAACGATGAAGGCCCTCTCCCCCTCCTCAAGCCTCGCCAGCAGGAAGTCGAATATCTCCGCCCGCCGCTCCCTGTGCATCACCCGGGTGGTTATGCTCCCGCGGCCGGGGGGCATCTCGTCCAGGACGGCCAGGTCCATGTCCCCGTAGAGGGTCATGGCCATGGTTCTGGGGATGGGCGTGGCGGACATGACCATCAGGTGCGGCCGCGGCTCCCGCCCCGCAAGCAGCCGCTCCCTCTGCTCCACCCCGAACTTGTGCTGCTCGTCCACCACCAGCAGCCCCAGCCGCTGCAGAGGGACCGACCCCTCCAGCACCGCGTGGGTGCCCACCAGCACCGAGAGGTCGCCCGACTCCAGGGCCTCCGACAGCCTCTCCCGCTCCCCGGCCGGGGTGCTGCCGGTGAGCAGCCCGCAGCCCACATCCAGCCTCTCCAGAAACCCGCCCAGCGACCGCATGTGCTGGCTGGCCAGCACCTCGGTGGGCGCCAGCACCGCAGACTGCAGGCCCGCTGCGTGGGCCAGCCGGCACAGGGCGGCGGCCACCACGGTCTTCCCCGATCCCACGTCGCCCTGAAGGAGCCTGCGCATGGGCACTGCGGACTCCATGTCGGAGGACAGCACCCCTACGGCCCTCTCCTGGGCACCGGTGAGCCGGAAGGGCAGGCTGGCCTCGAACCTCTCCAGCTCATCTGCCCCGGCCGGTATCGATGCGCCGTCGGCAACGCGGTGCTCCCGCCGGAAGGCGGCCAGCATCTGCTGGTAGATGTAGAGGTCCTCCAGGGCAAGCACCTCGCGGGCCCGGGCCCCCTCCCGGGGATCCTCCGGCCTGTGTACCGCCCGCAGCACCTCCGCTCCGTCCCTGAAGCCCCGCCCGCGGAGCGCCTCTTGGGGCAGAGCCACCGGGACATCCCCCCCGGCCTCTTCCAGGGCGGTATCCACCAGCCGGACTATGGTCCGGGGCCCTATCCCCTCGGTGAGGGGATACACCGGGACCACTCCCTGCGAGCCGCTGGTGTCCCCGTCGTCATCCAGGAACACCAGGTCCGGATGCGCCATGGCGGGCCCGCCGAAGAAGCGGACCTCCCCGGAGGCGGATACCCGTACCCCCGGGCGCAGCCTTCGCTTCAGGTAGTCGGCATGGAAGAAGGTCAGGTCCAGGCTTCCCGTACCGTCGGTAACGGTGGCGTGGAATATCCTGCGGCCCTTCCGGCTGCGGGAGAACCTGGTGTGGACCACCGTTCCGGCCACTACAGCCTCCTGGCCCGTCCGCAGGGAGGCTATCGACGCCACGTGCCTCCGATCCACGTATCTCCGCGGAACGTGCAGCAGCAGGTCGCCCACGGTCTCTATGCCCAGGCGCTGCAGTCGACTGGCCCTGGCCGGGCCTACACCCTTTAAGTACCTGATCTCCAGGTTCATTGCTCCGTTTTTCATAACAGCCCAGAAACTACCCCCGCCCGCCGCGGGGGACAAGCCCGGGGGGACTTGACAAGGCGCGTCTCACTACGTATCAGCGGCGGTTGACAGGG
>JAWLEP010000040.1:0-22082 GCA_041686025.1 Candidatus Fermentibacteraceae bacterium | reverse complement strand
GTGATATTCACGACCAATGCAGATCCCCCTCCGGGACAGATCGCGGTCTACGACATCAGCGGACGGATGGTCCGGTCGCTGGTGGCCGATCCCGCAGACGGCTCCTTCTTCTGGGACGGGACAGACGGCTCGGGAGAGGAGCTGTCCTCGGGCACCTACATCGTCCGGGGGGCTTCCGATGGCAGGCTGGCCTCCATCAGCGTGGTCAAGCTATAGAGCTGACCAGCTTCTGCCGAAAGCAACCTGCTACGCTGTAACATTACTCAGCATATTCATGTGCTCTACCGAATAGGCAGCGGTCTGAGTTCGATAATCGGTTAAGATGCCCCGCCGGATTGAGCAGATGCGATACTGCCCTATGGCCTGTCTAGGCCATGAATGGACTGCGGAGAATGTGACGGGGGCAGGGCACAGCGCGGGGCCATCTGCTGGGATGTAGCCAGTCAGTCCGGCTCGCCGCCAGGTTCAAGGGGGCTGCGAACCAGGCGGAAGCCTATGCCGGGCGACTGGCCGCCGGGGGGATAGAGGCTCCTGGCGGAGCAGCGGCAACCAGCCGGGCTGTTGCGGGCGCTTCCGCCCTTCACCACCCGGGTGGAGTCCGCTGTCGGGGGACGGGCGCTTCCGTCGTCCGGCGCTCCCCGGTGGGACGGATGGTAGCCGTCGGCGCACCATTCCAGGACGTTTCCGGCCATGTCCCTCAGGCCCCATGGATTGGGTGACTTGAGGCCTACTGGGTGAGTCCTCCCCTCCGAGTTGGCCGAGTACCAGCAGTAGCCGCCCATCACGGCGGCGGTGGTGTCCGCACCCCAGAAGTAGGGCCCGTCCGAACCGGCCCGGCAGGCGTATTCCCATTCCGCCTCGGTGGGCAGGCGGTAACCACGGCCGGGGTCGCGGGAGTTGAGGCTGTCGGCGAATCGCCTGCATTCGCTCCATGACACCGATTCCACCGGCATTCCCTCCCCCGGGTTGTAGGAGGGGTTCTCACCCATTACCTCCACCCACATCTCCTGGGTTACCTCCGTGGTCATCATCTCGAAGGCGCCCAGCTCCACCCTGTGCGCGGGCAGCTCGTCGGAGTCCGCCGGCGGGCCGGAGTCCGATGCCCCCATGGTGAAGCTCCCTGCGGGAACGTGGGCGAAGACCATGCCCGGCAGGGGGCCTTCGAACAGGTCTCCGGCGGAGGGCCTGGCGGGTTGTGCAAGGGTGTCGGCAGGTTGCTCCACTGCTGCCGTATCCGGCGACGAGGGGGCGGAGTCGTCTCCACTCGGTGGAAGTACCCCGAAGCCGAAGAGAAGGGCGGCGGTCGCGGCGGCAGCCGCCGCAACTGCCGCGCCCGGAACCCATCTGCGTCTGGGCGGCCGGCGGACCTCCCCGGGACCTGCCGGCCCCCAGCCCTCTATGCGGTCCTCCTCGACGGCCGGGCCCTCCGCCAGCCCCAGGTGGCTCTTGATGGTGGGGATCAGCTCCTCCATCCGCTCCTCCAGATGCCCGGGGTCCACCTTTTTCCACTGGTGGCTGCTGAGATAGTACTCCATGGCCCGGGAGGGCTCCACGTCCTCGATCTTCACCGGGTAGATGGGGACCCTCCTGTCCACCGCCCTCTCTATCTCCCGCAGGACCTGGGGGGAGGCGTTGGCGCTGCGGGAGAACACCAGGAGCATGGCGGAGGAATCCTCGATGGCGTCCAGTATGGCCTCGGCCCACTGCACGCCCAGGGGTATGTCCCGGGGGGCTATCCAGCACCTTATGCCCTCGGATTCAAGACAGCGGAGCATCCGGTGGGCAGCGTCCTCATCGCTGGAGGAATGGGCGATGAACAGGTGGGTGAAGCCCATGGACGAGCCCGGGGCGGTCAGAGGGCCCCGTAGAGCCCGACGTCGAAGAGGCCGTCGGTGTCTGCGTAGGTCATGTACCTGGCCTGCAGGTACATGCCCAGAGAGCCAAGGCTGAACAGCCGGTGGTCCAGGCCCAGGTAGAGTCCGGCCCCGCCGGCCAGCGCCTCGTCGTACTCCTGGTACTCGGGGAGCAGGTCGCGCTCGGTGTTGTCAAGGCCTATCATCAGGTCGATGCCGGCAAAGCCGCTCAGACCCCGGAATATCCCCGTCCGCACTCCGGCGTATGGGCCGGTGTATACCTTTGTGGAGCAGGGCTCTGCTGCGTATATGCCGGGCTTTATGCTCTGGGCGGTGAGACTGAGTCCCACCTCCAGCCAGTCGTACGGGAGCCAGCCCACACCTATGGTGAGCCTGCCGTCGGCCACGTCGCGGTAGTCCCCCAGAGAGCCCCCCGCGGACAGGGAGAACACCCAGGAGTGACCGGAGCTGACGGGCCTTGAGTAGGAGTACTCCAGCCCGTAGGCTCCCTCCGCTTCGGATGACGTGGAGGTGACGTTCACGTAGTACTCGCCTCCGGTCTCAGAGAACCACTCCACCCTTCCCGAGACCGAGGAGGCAACGGTTGACCGGTTGGAGTCGGCCGTGAGCACGGAGACCTCCATGGGGATCTCCGACTCCACCTGGACCCTGCTGAGCTTACCCTCCGGTACCGAGACCATCCAGTAGTCGTTGTCTCCCGCCGGATCGATCCTGCCCGAGGCCGTGCCCGCCAGCCGGCCGGCCCCCAGCACCACGTTGTCGCTGTACGCCACCTCGAAGGAGCTGCTGTAGCCCACCTGCTCCATGTCGTTGGTGATCTTCACGAAGTACCGGCCTCCTACGTCCAGGACGGATCCGTCGATGTCGCGGTCGATGGTCAGGGATCCGGTGTTGGGCATCCAGTCCGCCAGCACGGTCTCCGGCTCGGCCTCCGACTCCCTGTACAGCTCCACCTTCACCAGGGTGCCCATGCAGCTCCAGCTTATCTGCGGCGGCGTCCGCCCCACCTCCCAGACGTCCCCCGCCGTGGGTGACTCCACCCGAATGCCGTAGATGGCAAAGGGCTGGCTGTAGGTGTAGTTGCCGAGGTCGTCGGTTATTCGAAGCAGGAAGTCCTCGCCCGTGCCCCACTCCGAGGAGACCAGCGGAACCCTGTAGGAGCCCTCATTGGGTATCCAGCCCCCCACGCTGGTAACCACGGAGGAGTCGGCAGCTCTGCACAGATCTATCCTCACCCGCTGGCCCGCTATGCTGGTCCAGCTGACCAGGGGGTACTCCTGGTTGTGGGCCCAGAATGTATGGCGGTTAGGGGTAACGACGGTGAAGGGAGCCAGGATCTGGAACTCCCCGCTGGTGGCGGCCTCCCCGCTGCGGCCGGCGACCCGTACCTGGAAGTGCTCGCCGCTGCCCCAGGCCTCGGGTACCGGAGCCGAGCGGATGAAGGAGCCGTCGCTGGCATGCCAGGGCCTGAGGTCGGCGATCTTCTGGCCGCTCTCCAGCAGCTCGATCCGCACCTCTTCGCCCTCGAAGCCCCTCCACTCGATTCTCACCCCGGTCTGTCCGTGCTCCCAGACCGTGCCGGAAGAGGGCAGGGTCACCTCGCTGGAAGGAGGGGCGGGCTCGGGGGTGTACCACTGGTGGGTATCGGCGTCCCGGGAGCTCTCCTCCGCGCCGGAGTCGCCCCACAGGCTGTCTATATCGTCATCGTCCCCGGTAGACGCAGAAGACGCGAAAGCGATGGCCAGCAATGTCGCGGCGAGGATGTGCGAAGTTGTACGCATGGTGCCCCAAGCTGTCTGTGAGGGCGTGGCTGCAGCCCTCCGCTGCACTTGCCCCTGCAATGGGGCCAATATGGGCCCGGCCAACTCCGCTGACAAGCGGCGCCGAGGGTCCCCCGGGCGGTCTTTTCGGCCGGGTCCGCTGCCGCAATATTGGAAGAGCACGCCGCAGGAAGAGAGGGACTATGCAGGGAGTGCGCAGAATCGCGGAAGGGCTGCTGGTGCTCCTGCTGGCGGCAGGCTGCGGCGGCGAGCCCAAGCCGGAGGAGGCAGTGCTGGCGCTGATTGAGGCGTTCTCCGACTCCAGCTATCAGCGGGCCTGGGACCTGCTGGCCCCGGACACGCGCAGCTGGTACGACTCCGCCGCGGCCGGGCTCCATGAGCTGGGATGGAGCGAGGTGGAGGGAAGCATCGACGCCATCACCGGACCCATCACGGAGGAGGAGTTCGAGGGACTCGACGGCAGGGACCTCTTCCGGCGCATAGCCCTGGCCTCGGACCCGCCCGCCGACCCCGACCTGGAGATAGAGTCGGTGGAGTACGTGAGTCCGGAGCAGGCCCGGGTGGTGACCGGGTCCGGGGACCGGGCAGTGGAGTTCTACGTGGTCCTGGTGAACGGCCGCTGGCTGGTGGACCTGAACCGCCTCTGACCTATTATCCCCCCTCCCCCCCACTAAATGGGGACGGAGGTAATTTACTGTGAAAACCTTGAGTAAGATGTGGTTGCTAGCGGAGCAGGCCCTCTTCGGCCAGAGCCTCCTTGAGCCGCCCGGCCCAGTCTGCGGCGTCCAGCTCGGTGCGGCCGGGTCCGGACAGGAGGGCCACCAGCCTGGGAGTGATCTCCACCCGGGTCTCTGCTGAAGTCAGCCCGTCGGGCCGGCCGGCCAGGTGCGACAGCCGCCGGCCCACCACCTCGACGAAGCGGACGTGCAGGCCCGAATGGTCCCGAGAGAGCCTGCGGGCTTCGTCCTCCAGCCTGCGGGCCAGCCTCCGCCTGTCGGCAAGCATCAGAGGTAGAGGTCCCTCTCCCCCCTCTTCACCTTGTTCAGAAGCTCGCCCACCCGCTGACGGAGCTCCTCGCCGGGAAGCTCCTCGAGCTCGCGGCTCAGCAGCTTCCAGCCCTTCTTCCGGGTCTCCTCGGAGGCGTAGTCGGACAGGTACTCGGCGAAGGTGAGGATGGCGTTGGGCATGCAGAGGGTGTGGACCTTGCCCTCCTTGGCGATGTCCATGAAGTAGTGGCCGGTGCGGCCGCAGCGGTAGCCGGCGGTGCAGAAGCTGGTGATCATACCCATGTCCACCAGCTCCGCGATCACCTCGTCGAGGCTGCGGTTGTCCGAAAGCATGAACTGCTGCTTCTCCCCCACGATGTTGCCGTCGGCGTAGCCCCCGATGCCTATGTTGGATCCGGCGTCTATCTGGGTGACGCCCACGGGAATCACCTCCCTGCGGACCTCCGCGGGCTCCCGGGCGGTGAGTATCAGCCCGGTGTAGGGAACCGAGAGCCTCAGCACGGCCACGATCCTCTTCAGGGTCTCGTCGTCTATCCTGTAGCTCGACTTCTCCACGTACGGGGTGTTCACGGCCGGCTCCAGCCGCGGGAAGCTGATGGTGTGCGGGCCCACGCCGTCGAAGCGGCGCTCGAGGTCGATGGTGTGCAGCAGCAGGCCCATCACCTCGAAGCGGTAGTCGAAGAGGCCGAAGAGGGCGCCTATGCCCACGTCGTCCACCTCGGCCTCCATGGCCCGGTGCATGCAGTAGAGGCGCCAGCGCATGTGGCCCTTCAGCGTGTCCTTGGGATGGAGCCGGCGGTAGGTCTCGGGGTGGTATGTCTCCTGAAACACCTGGTAGGTGCCGATTCCCACCTCGTGCAGCTTCCGGAGGTCCTCTATGCCGAACGGGGCCGCGTTGACGTTGGCCCGGCGTATCTCCCCCGCCCCCTCCTTCACCGAGTAGACGGTACGCAGGGTGTCGGCGATGAAGTCCGCCCCGGTCATGGGATGCTCGCCGTACACCATGATGAGCCGCTTGTGGCCCTTCCGGATCAGGGCCAGCGTCTCCCGCCGCAGCTCCTCCTCGCTGAGGCACTTGCGCTCCACGGAGGTGTTCTCGCGCCGGAAGCCGCAGTAGGCGCAGTTGTTGACGCAGTAGTTGGAGATGTACAGGGGGGCGAAGGTGACTATCCGCCTGCCGTAGACGTGCTGCTTGATCTCCAGGCCAGCCTCGTACATCTCCTCCCACAGCTGGGGGTCGTCGCAGTTCAGGAGGGCGGCGGTCTCGTTCGGCTCCAGCCTCTCCAGCTCCCTGGACTTGGCGACTATCTCCCTTATCCGGAAGGGCGAGGGGTCCCGCTGCCGCTCCAGCTCGCCCCAGATCAGCTCGGAATCTATGAAGTCCCTGCCGTCCTCCAGGTACCGGTCTATCTCGTCCTCCCGGATGACGCTGTCCATCCAGGTGCGCTCGGCGGCGCTGAGCTCGGCCATCTGCTACCCCATCATTCCGTTGGTGCCCCCGAAAGGTCGAGGGTGAAGCCCGTATGTATTCTCCGGCAGTCCCCGAACAGGGCCGCCAGCTCGCAAACCTGTCTCTCCCCCGTGCAGTGACCGGGGTACAGCCGCCGGACTCCCATCTCCGACAGCTCCTCGGCCACCCTCTTCACCCGCTCGAAGCCGGCGGAATGCAGGTGAAATCCTCCCAGTATGGAAACAGGCGCCGATCCGGTCAGTTCCTCCGCCAGCCGGGCGGTGTTAACCACTCCGGCGTGGGCGCATCCGGTAACCAGAACCGTGCCCTGTCCGGCCCCGACCAGCAGGCCCATGTCGTCGGGGATGATGTCGCGGTCTCCGCGCTCGTCCACGAAATGCTCCCCTACCGTCTCGAAGCCCGTCCGCCGCGGCACGAACCCGGTGGTGGTGACGCCGGGAAGCACCTCCAGCGGCTCCTCGGACAGTTCCAGCTCCGCTCCCTCCGGTCTGCCCGAGGGGCAGCCCGCGGCATGCCTGCCCCCGGATAGCGACCACATGGGCCGGAAGACGGCCGGATGGGCCACCACACGGCAGCCGGGGCTGCGGCCCAGCAGCCACTCCAGGCCCCCGGTGTGGTCGTAGTGGCCGTGGCTCAGAACGCAGGTTCCGATGGAGGCTGGATCTACGCCCAGCATCTCCAGGTTGCGGGAAAGGGCCAATCCCTGACCGGTGTCGAACAGCAGCCTGCCGTCACCCGTGTCCAGCAGGACCGAGAGGCCATGCTCGGCGAGCATTCCCCTCCCGGAGGCCATGTTCTCGACGACTACGGTGAGTCTCAAGCCGATCAGTGGGAGCAGGCGTTGGGCCCGGTCTCCAGCCGGCCATCGAGGTAGTCCCTCAGCAGCTCCTCGGGCTCCCGCTCCGGGGCTCCCGTGACCACCTGCACGCCCTCCTTCTCGAAGAGGTCCCGGGCCTTTCTGCCCATGCCCCCCGATACCACAACGCTCGCTCCCTGCTCGCTGACCCAGCGGGGAAGCACCCCAGGCTCGTGCTTCGGAGGCTCCAGCACCCTCCTCTCCCTCACCTCGGCGGTGCCGCAGTCGGCGGTGAGGAACACGAACTCCCTGCAGTGGCCGAAGTGGGCGCAGACCCTGCCCGACTCCACGGGAAAGGCCGCGGTAACCGTCTCATCCGCAGGGGAGTCGTCGGCCTCGGGTTCCGCTGCAGGCTCGGGCGCACTGTCGGGGACGTTACCGGACTCGATCCTGCCGGAGAGCCTCTCCACCAGCTCGGTGAAGGCCGAGCCGGAGGGGCTTTCTGACTCCCAGTAGGAGAAGGGCTTGCCGCTGTCGCCGCTCTTCACGATGGCGGGGTCGATGGGAATACGCCCCAGGAAGGGCACCCCCATCTCCTCGGACATCCGCTCCCCCCCGCCCTGGCCGAACAGGTCTATGGTCTCTCCGCAGTGGGGACAGACCAGTCCCGCCATGTTCTCCACAACGCCCAGCACCGGGAGGTTCACCGCCCGGCAGAAGGATATGGAGCGGCGTACGTCGGAGGTGGACACGTCCTGCGGCGTGGTGACTATCAGGGCCCCGGTGGGCTCGGGGACAAGCTGGGCCACGGACAGGGGCTCGTCACCGGTTCCCGGCGGGCTGTCGATCACCAGGTAGTCCAGGTCGCCCCAGGCCACGTCCTCCAGCAGCTGCTTTATGACGTTCATCTTCATGGGCCCGCGCCATATCACCGGGTCGGTGCGCTGCTCCAGCATGAAGTCCACGGAGATCACCTTCAGGTCCCCCAGGGATACCGGGAGGATCTTATCATTCTCCATGGCCAGCCTCTTGCCCTCCAGCCCCAGCATCTTGGGGATGCTCGGGCCGTGGAAGTCGGCGTCCAGCAGTCCGGTCCTCCTGCCCTGCAGGGAGAGAGACAGCGCCAGGTTGGCCGCCACCGTGCTCTTGCCTACGCCGCCCTTTCCGGAAAGCACGAGTATGTTGTGCTTCGCCGGGGACTTCTCTATCTGGAATCCGCCCTTCTTCTCCTCCGCGCTCATATCCATCCTCTCGAGATTCCCGTGGGATCTATGTGGGGCCGGCGGTGCAGCTGCCCCGCGCGGTCCTGGTTGACCAACAAACCGGAATCTGTTAGTCTAGCACGCGATCATGAATATATCAATGGCCGTTGCGTGTACCTGTCCCGAAGGCGGAGGTGATCCGCAGGCGGGTTAGGTGCGCAGCAGCTCGCAGCCTGGACGGCCCGCCTTCGAGGCGGGCTTTTTTGATGGAGGGAGAAATGACCGTGAGGGAAGGGATGCCGCTGCCCCAAGCCTTCACCTGCACCTGTCCCCCGCCGGCTGACCCGGTGGATGAGGGATGGAACGTGCAGATGAAGGGATGCTCACGTGATCACGAAGACGAGAAGCGAAGAGAGGGCGGCAGGGTCTGATCGGACCGGGCAGCGCACTGCCTGGCAGCCCACCCCCCTGGTAGAGGCGACTCCCCCCGAGGCTCCGGCGGGGGTGACCATTCTGGCCAAGCTGGAATCCATGAACCCCGGCCTCTCGGTGAAGGACCGGGTGGCCTCGTTCGTTCTCGAGGAGAGGCTCAGGCGTGCACCCCAACTGGAAGAGGCCACCTTCGTGGAGGCCTCCTCGGGGAACACTGCCGTCGCCCTGGCCCTTGCCGCCGGGAGGCTGGGGGTCCGGGCCTGGCTGTTCGTCCCCCGCAACGCAGGGGGCGCCCGGCTGGCCAGGATCAGGTGCCTGGGGGCCAGGCTCACCGTGACACCTTCCGAAGAGGGCACCGCCGGGGCTCAGACAAGGGCGATGGCTGCGGCGAATGGCCCCGGCTGCGTCTACCTGGACCAGCACGGCACCGGGCTCAACCCCACTGCCCACGCGCTTACCACGGGGCCGGAGATACTGCGTCAGTCCGACGGTGCCGTGGACGGCTTCGCTGCCGCGGTGGGCACCGGGGGCACGCTGCTGGGAGTGGCCGAGGCCCTGCGCACGGCGGGCGGCGAGCCGGCGTTGCTGGGAGCCATGCCCCGGCGGGAGGGCGCCATATCCGGCATCCGAAGGCCCGACCCGCGGAATGTCCCGCTCCACAGAAGGCTGGCCGGAGTCCCCCTTGCGGAGGTCTCGGCGGACAGGGCGCGGGAGCTGGCCCGCTGGGTAGCCTCGTCTCTGGGGCATCCCGTGGGCCCCTCCAGCGGGGCGGCGCTGGAGGCGGCCATGACGCTGGGGGCCGAGATGGGCGGGGGAGTTGTCGCCACCGTCTTCCCCGACCATGGTTTCAACTACCTGTGACCGGCATTCCACAGGAGAGGGGGGCCGCTTGGAGCGCAAGTACGAGACAGTGATCTTCGACCTGGACGGGACGCTGCTGGACTACGCCTCGGCGCAGCGCGAGGCGGTGAGCGCCACCGCCGCGGAGATGGAGCTGCACGTGCCCGAGGAGAAGCTGCTGGAGCTGGTGGATTCCGACGAGGTGCAGGCGCTGGAGGCCTGCCGACCGGGGGCGCCGGGAAAGGACTCCCCCGGAATGGAGAACGCTTTCCGCAGATGCGGCGTGGAAGCCGACCCCGCGGAGTTCCTGAACCGCTACTACGGCCACCTCTCCATGCACCACGGCACCGTCGAGGGGGCGCTGGAGACGCTTCGGAAGCTGAAGGAGACCGGCATATCCATCGGCCTGGTGTCCAACGGCCCAGGCGAGGTCCAGAGGCCGAGGATCCGGGAGTCGGGCATCATAGAGTACCTGGACGCCATCGTGCTCAGCTGCGAGGCGGGCATGGCCAAGCCCGACCCGGAGATACTCGGCCTGGCCATGAGGCTGCTGGAGGCATCGCCGCAGACCACGCTGTTCGCCGGCGACAGCACGTCAAGCGATCTGCCGGCGGCGGAAGCGGCAGGGGTGGATTTCGTACTGCTCTCTCCGGATGGGGGCTTTCCCGACGAGGGCCGGCGCGTACTGGACGCCACCTCGCTGCCACAGGTGCGTGACCTGGTTCTCGGCAGTTGACCGAAGCGCTGCGATAGGCTAGCGTTTCAGCAATAGCAAACCAACCGAAAGGGAGGACACGATGAGGTATGCTCTAGTTCTGATGGCCGTCCTGGCCCTGGCCGCCTTCGCCAGCACCGAGTTCGGCTTTCACGGCGGCCTGCTGCTGCCCACCGGTGATGCCGGAGACGCCTACAACGCCAGCCCGATGATAGGCGCCAACGTGCTGATCCACATGCCCATGTATGCCATCGAGGGCAGTATCAGCTACGCCTTTCTCAGCTCGGAGTACGACTACGATAACTTCTCGGCCAGCATGATCCCGGTTCTCGCCGGCATCCGCACCTACATGGGACAGGTTTTCTATGGGGGTGGCCTTGCCTATCACCACTCAAGCGTCAGCTGGGACGTGGAAGGTGGAGATGACGTCGATGAGAGCGACGGCGAGATAGGAGCCTACGGCAACATCGGAACCATACTGCCCATGGGCGGGAACGACATAGAGCTCAGCGGCAAGCTCCACTGGGTCGACTTCGACGACTTCTGGCTGGGGGCCACCGCCGGCATCAACATCTAGCGGTAATACCACGCAACATGAAGGGCGGCCCCGGCCGGGGCCGCCCTTTCTACGTAACCAGGCCCCTCCGGCACCTCTTCCGGTAGTGGGCGATGAACATGACCCCGGACACCATGAAGAGCCCCGAGGAGAAGATAAAAGGCGCGGTGTAGCCAACCTGCTGCAGCAGCACTGTACCCAGAACGGGAGCGAACAGACCCCGGATGGCGGTTGCCGTTATGTGCAGCCCCTGGTAGGTGGCGGTCTGACCCTCGGGAGCGAAGGCCATACTGGAGATGTTCCAGGAGATGTTTATCCCCGCGATGCCTACCGCGAAGAAGGCGAAGGAGAGGTAGAAGAGAACCAGCCCCAGTGAGGGCACCCAGGCTCCGGTGGCCATCACTATGGGGTACATGCCCAGTATCAGAACCACCACGCCGGTGAACTTGAAGGGATGTATCCGCTCCACCCCCGCCCCCAGGAAGGGCCCCAGGACCACCAGGCCCAGCTGGCCGATCACCCCCTTGGCGGTGGCGAACTGCTCGAAGGAGAGCCCCAGCTGGTCGCGGGCGAAGAAGGGTATGGCTGGAAGGACCGCCTGGAATGCTATGCCGTATATCATGAAGCAGGTCTCGAACCAGGCGAACTCCCTGTCGCGCCGGAATATGCCCCACAGACTGCGTACGAACTGGCCCATTCCCTGCCTGGTGTGCTCCCCCGGCCCTTCCACCCCCATGCCCCGGGCAATCCAGGAGAGCACAGCGGCCTGCCCGAAGCTGAATACCCCTTCGGCCAGGAAGATCCAGCGGTAGAGCGAGAAGTCGATGTCCAGCAGGACTCCCACCATCATGGAGGTGGGCAGGCTCACCAGGTTCAGGACGCTCATGGTCCAGCCGAAAAGGCTGCCTCGCTTTCCCGGGCCGTAGCGGTAGCGGATGATGGAGTTCTGCACCGGGAGGACCATGCTGTTGGAGCCGAAGAAGAACAGCAGCAGCACCAGCAGGACGTTCACGCTGTCGGTGAGGAACATCCCGCAGACGGCCAGTCGCAGCAGCCCGCCCAGCAGAACCGCCTTCGAGTAGCAGCCCCTGCCGTCTATCCAGTGGCTGATGAAGACCGACATGAAGTTGGCCACCGGCCATATCATGGTCAGTATGGTGACCTGCCAGGGAGAGGCGTCCAGGCCCTTGGCGGCGATGTACTCGTGGTTGAGTATCACTCCCATGGCCACCGCCTGCAGGGCGGAGGCCATGATGTGACGCTTGAAGGTCCTCTTCTCCTGGGGGTCCAGGGCGGGCAGCAGGCGGCCGCGGGTGCGCCGCACCGCCGGCCCCAGCTGGGGGAAGAACTGCCTCATGGTCCTGCGCTACCGGCTACTCCGCCGGTATCACGCCCCTCTCGCGCAGCATGGCGATCACCCTCTCGGCACTCTCATCGGGGGAGAGCCTGGAGGTGTCCAGCACCAGCTCGGGGTTCTCGGGCTCCTCGTAGGGAGCGTCGATGCCGGTGAAGGACTTTATCTCCCCCGCCCGGGCCTTCCTGTAGAGGCCCTTGGGGTCCCGGTCCTCGGCCACGTCCAGAGGAACCTTCACGTATACCTCGAAGAAGTCGCCCTCCTCCTGGATCCTCCGGGCTCCGTCCCGGCCGACCCGGTAGGGGCTGATGAAGGCCAGGAGGTTCACCACGCCGAAGGAGGTGAACAGCTTGGCGACCTCGGAGATGCGGCGGATGTTCTCGGTTCTGTCCTCCGGGGAGAAGCCCAGGTCGCTGTTCAGGCCGTGCCGTATGTTGTCGCCGTCGAGTATGGCGGTGAGGACGCCCATGTCGTGCAGCCGGGAGGCCACGGCATCGGCCACCGTGGACTTCCCCGAGCCGCTGAGGCCGGTGAACCAGATGGTGGCACCCCTGTGGCCCAGTATCTTCTGCCTGTCATCCCTGGTCACCTCGTGGTAGTGCCAGGTCAGGTTGCGGTCCTGTGGTGATGGCTTGCCCATCTTGCTCCAATCCGTACCGTTTTGGTATGCTTACTGTCTTCCGGGACAGCCGGGGGCCCACCCCCGCTTCCGAAGAAGTGCTATGATAATTGATAGATGGTGCATTTCGCTAGCCGCGGGCGCGCCGCCCGCGCGCAAGGCCTCGACGGAGAAGGGAAGGTAACGTGGTTTCCAGGGACACGATACGCCGGAACCTCGACAGCTGCCTCACCGACACCACCGGCCTGGGGCTCCCCGGACGGGTGGAGGGAAAGGTCCGCGACATATACGACCTGGGCAACAGGCTGGTGCTCATAACCACCGACCGCCAGAGCGCATTCGACCGGGTACTGGCCCAGGTGCCCTTCAAGGGGCAGGTGCTCAACCTGGTCAGCGCATGGTGGTTCGAGCAGACGGCCGACATCGTGCCCAACCACGTGATCGACGTGCCCGACCCCACCGCCACCCTGGCGCAGAAGTGCAGGCCATTCCCGGTGGAGTTCGTGGTGCGCGGCTACCTCACCGGCAGCACCAGCACCTCGGCCTGGACCCTGTACCACCAGGGCGAGCGCAACATCTGCGGCAACGTCCTGCCCGACGGAATGCGCAAGAACCAGCGCTTCCCCGAGCCCATCATCACGCCCACAACCAAGAGCGACGAGCACGACGAGTCCATAACTCCCGAGGGCATAGTGGAGCAGGGCCTGATGACGGCCGGGGACTGGGAGAAGGCCTCCTCCATCGCCCTGGCCCTCTTCGGTAGGGGAATGGAGCTGGCCTCCAGGAACGGCCTGATACTGGTGGACACCAAGTACGAGATGGGTACCGATGACGAGGGCAACATCGTCCTCATCGACGAGATCCACACCCCCGACTCCTCCCGGTACTGGCTGGCGGACTCCTACCAGGAGCGCTTCGCCGCCGGCGAGAAGCCCGAGAGCATAGACAAGGAGTTCCTGCGGCTGTGGTTCCGGGAGCGCTGCGACCCCTACGCCGAAGAGGAGCTTCCCCAGCCGCCGGACGACCTGGTGGTGGAGCTGTCAACACGGTACATCAGGCTCTACGAGATGATCACCGGCAGGGAGTTCTCCCCGGCCACCGGCGATCCCATAGAGCGGCTGCGCAGGAACCTCTCGAGTCTGGTCTGACCGAACGCTGCAGCGGAAGGCAGAGGGGCGGCGGTGATCCGCCGCCCCCCTGAGCAGGCGGGCTAGAGCGAGGCCTCTATCTCCTTGACCCGTTCCCTGATCCTGGAGGCAGGGGCCATCACGAACAGGCACTGGTCGTCCCCCCTGGCCCGGCAGCGGATCTCCTTGGCCTCCAGCTTCAGGCCGAAGGCCTCTCCGCACCAGCCGGCGGAGTATCCGGCGTTCATGTGGTCCACGGGCTTGGCGGTCTCTATGCCGTCGTTGATGAAAGCGCTGGCCTCGTAGGAGTTGGGATGATCGTAGACCAGCAGGAAGCTGTCGTCGGGCGCGGGAGCGCTCTGGGGCAGTATCTTCACCTTGGCGTAGCCTCCCAGGGCGAAGGCCACCGGCCCCATGGCCAGCCTCATTGCGGGGTCCTCCACACCGGTCTTCTCGAAGATGTACCCGGCGTCGGCGGCTCCGCAGGCCTTGCCGAACTGGTAGATGATTGTGGGCGTGCTGGCTCCAAGGACCTTTTCCAGCTGCTTCCTCAGGGCCACCGCCATGGAGTCGCCGCGGTACATTACGTACCTCTCGCCGCCGATGGTTATTGCTCCCTTCTGGCGGTCGATGTCCATCTGATCGAAGATGGGCTCCAGTATGCTCTCGGCGTTCTCGAAGAGGCCGGCGAAAGGCTCGGGGCACTCAACGAATCTGGGCATCGTTCCTCCCGTGGTTGTGGTACAAGTCTGGCTGCGATAATCGGACGGAATATGCAAACGGGCGGAGTGCTCCGCTGGAATCTATACAGAGGCCATACGGCTTCCGCAACGGGCCGGGTGATCAGCTAGTCCTCGAAGAGGTCCCCCGTTCTCTCCTCCCGGGCCTTTCTCACCGCATCCGAGGAGCGCTTCCGCAGCCTCTCGGCCTCCTCGATTATCTCGTCGAGGCTACCCGGCTCGGCGTCATCCTCATCCGCCTCCGCGGCGGATGGCTCTTCTTCCGGGGCTTCCTCAGCCGAGTCCGAAGCGACAGCGTCTTCGGGGTCTTCCGTCCCCTCCCCGCCGTCTTCAGCGCTGGAGCCGTTTCCGGAGGACTCTTCCTCCTCCTGGGCCTCCTCTTCATCCAGCTCCACGGCCTTGATGCTGCTTATCTCCTTCTTCCCCCCCAGCCGGACGCCCTTTGCGTCGGAGCCGGTGACCCGGACCTCCGACTGCAGTATGGAGTCCTTGAACTTCCGCATCCGCTTCGTGCGCTTGAACCAGAACTCCAGCCGCATGTTCTCCCGCTCGGTGAACAGCATCAGCTCGCCGTCCTCGGGGATGTAGCGGTACTCCTTCTCCATTATGTAGCCGCCGGTGGTGAAGCGCTTCACGTAGGACAGGCGGCTCTCGGTGTCGCGGTAGACCACGGTGAAGACCCGGTCGCGGTCGGCTACGCCGCAGTAGACCACGTCCCCGTCCACGTAGCGCTTCTCCTCCACGGGAATGGCCGTGTACGTACCGTCTGCCAGGAATACGAAGATGCGGTCGTACTCGGAGGCGCTGAAGGTCCTCTCGCCCTTCACGTCGGTGCCCACGTAGCCCTGGCCAGGGTCGAATCCCACCTTCAGGTTGCGGCGGGCGATCTTGCGGACGTTGATGTCGCTGAAGCTCTCCATGCTGGTAAGCCGCGGCCAGCGGGACCCGTACTTCTCCAGGAGGTCCTCTATGTAGGAGACCGTGTAGGCCTTCACGTTGGAGAGCTGCTTCCTCACCTGCTTTATCCGGGAACGGACCTCGCCGACCTCCTCGCGGTGCGACTCTATGTCGAAGCGGGATATCCGGCGGATGTGCAGCTTCAGGAGCCTCTCCACGTCTTCCTCGGTCAGCTCACGGGGAAGCTGCTCCAGCCAGGGCTCCAGGCCGTCCCGCACCGCCTTGCGGATGGCCCCCAGGGTATCGCACTCCTCGATCTCCTTGTAGATGCGGTTCTCTATGAAGATCTGCTCCAGGGTCAGCCAGTGCTCGCGGTCCTGGAGGTCGCCCAGCGAAAGCTTCAGCTCGGCGCGGAGTATCTCCACCAGGCCGTCGGTGCACCACCGCAGCAGCTCCTCCACGGTGGACTCCACCGGCCCGCCCTCGCGGATCACCATCATGCTGGCGCTGTGGGACATCTCGCAGTCTGTGTGGGCGTAGAGCCTCTTCAGGCCCTCCTCCTGGCTCACGCCGCGGCCCAGCCTCACGCGTATCTCCACCTTGTCCGCGGTGTAGTCGTCTATGGATGAGATCTTCAGCTTGCCCTTGCGGGCGGCCTTCTCCATGGACCGGATCACGCTCTCGGTAGTGGTGCCCCAGGCCAGCTCGCGGATCACCAGCTCCTTGCTCCCCTTCTTATCGATCCGGGCGCGGTTGCGCACCCGGCCCCGGCCGGAGTCGTAGTCCTCCACGTCCATGGTGCCGCCCTGGGGGAAGTCGGGGTAGAGCTGGAAGTCCCGGCCCCGGAGGTAGTCTATCTGCGCCCGGAGCACCTCCTGGAAGTTGTGGGGCAGCACCCGGGTGCTCATCCCCACCGCAATGCCCTCCACTCCCAGCAGCAGTATGGCCGGGATCTTGGCCGGCAGCACCACCGGCTCGTCGTTGCGGCCGTCGTAGCTGGGGACGGTCTCGGTGATGCGGTCGTTGAACATGGTCTCCCGGGCCAGGTCGGTGAGGCGGCACTCGATGTAGCGCGGCGCGGAGGCATCGTCGCCGGTTAGGATGTTGCCGAAGTTCCCCTGCCGGTCGATGAAGTAGCCGCGGTTGGCCAGGCTCACCAGGGCGGCCCCTATGGACTGGTCGCCGTGGGGGTGGTAGCGCATGGCGTGGCCGATGACGTTGGCCACCTTGTTGTAGCGGCCGTCGTCCATCTCGTGCAGCGACCAGAGGATGCGGCGCTGCACCGGCTTCAGGCCGTCCCGGGCGTCGGGTATGGCCCGCTCCTTGATCACGTACGAGGCGTAGTTGAGGAAGTTGTCGCGGAAGAGCTGCTTGAGGGCTTTCTTCTTGGTCATGGAATGGGTGTCACCTCAGGTTGGACATGATGAACTCGCGCCTCTTGGGCGTGTTCTTGCCCATGTAGAAACGCAGCATCTCGGGGACCTCCTTCAGCCGGGAGATGGATACCGGCAGCAGGCGGATGTCGTCCCCTATGAAGCGGCCGAACTCCGCCGGCGAGATCTCCCCCAGCCCCTTGAAACGTGTAATCTCCGCCTTCTTGCCCAGCTCGGACATAGCCGCCTTCCTGTCCGCCTCGCTGTAGCAGTAGAGGGTCTTCTTCCTGTTGCGGACCCGGAAGATGGGTGTCTCCAGTATGAACAGGTGCTCGTCCAGCACCAGCGCCTCGAAGAAGTGCAGGAACAGCGTCAGAAGCAGGTTGCGGATGTGCATGCCGTCCACGTCGGCGTCGGTGGCTATCACCACGCGGTTGTAGCGCAGACCCTCCAGGTCGTTCTCTATGTTCAGCGCCCGCATCACGTTGTAGATCTCTGCGTTCTTGTAGAGGGTGTCGCGCCGAAGGCCGTAGCAGTTCAGGGGCTTGCCCCGCAGGGCGAACACCGCCTGGGTGTTCACGTCCCGGCTGGCTATCATGCTCCCCGCTGCGCTCTGGCCCTCCACCAGAAACACCGTGCTCTCCTCGGCCCTCTCGTCATCGTCTCCGTAGTGGATCTTGCAGTCCTTCAGGCCGGGAACCCGGATGGCCGTCTTCTTCGCCCGCTCCCGGGCCTTCTTCTTCACGTTCCGGAGCTCGGTGCGGATGCGCTGGTTGGACTTCACCTTGTCCATCAGGGCCTCGGCCAGGTCGGGGTCGCGGTGCAGGGCCTGCTCCACCTCCTTGGTCACCGCCTTCACGATCCAGCCGCGGATGTCGGTGTTGCCCAGCTTGGTCTTGGTCTGCGACTCGAACACCGGCTCCTTCAGCCGCACCGATATGGAGGCGATGATGCCCTCCCGGACGTCGGATCCCGCGTAGTGGTCCTTGGCGTAGGCGTTGACGCCCTTGGTGATGCCCTCCTTGAAGGCGGTGAGGTGGCTTCCCCCCGCCCTTGTGTACTGGCCGTTGGCGAAGGATAGGTAGCGCTCGCCGTACTCGGTGGTGTGGGTAAGGGCGAACTCCAGCTCCTTGGTCCGGTAGTGGATCACGTCGTAGAGGGCGTCTTCTCCAGCCTCCTCCTCCAGCAGGTCCCGCAGGCCGTTCTCGGAGACGTAGGTCTCCCCGGCGAAGGAGATCTTCAGCCCGGCGTTGAGGTTTGCGTAGTGGCGGATGCGGTTGACCATGTACTCCGCGTCGAAGGCGTATTCGCCGAATATCTCGCCGTCGGGCCGGAACTCCACCAGGGTGCCGTCGCGAGCCTTGGTGGCCCGCTCCTCAGAGCTCACCAGCTCTCCGCGGCTGAATACCGCCTCGAAACACTTGCCGTCGCGGTGGCTCACCACCCGGAAGTGCTCCGACAGGGCGTTCACCGCCTTGGTGCCCACGCCGTTGAGGCCCACGCTGAACATGAAGACATCGGTGTTGTACTTGGCGCCGGTGTTTATCTTGGAGACGCAGTCGATCACCTTGCCCAGGGGAATGCCCCGGCCGTAGTCACGGACGCTCAGCTGGCCGTCGGACAGCTCAACCTTTATCCGCTTGCCGTGGCCCATGATGTACTCGTCGACGGCGTTGTCCATCACCTCCTTGAAGAGGACGTAGATGCCGTCCTCGGGATGGCTGCCGTCGCCGATCCGGCCGATGTACATCCCCGTGCGCAGGCGGATGTGCTCTATCGATGAGAGTGTCTTTACCTTGCTCTCGTCGTATACGGCGGCACCCGCCGAAACGCTGTCAGCCATTCATCACCACCACATGTAGCGTTATGGAATACGACTTTTTCTTCATGTTGTGCTTAAGTGTCCTTTCAGGCCGCAGCCTTACAACATATTGCGTTTCACTACCTCATACTGACTATATATCCGCTATTCGGGGCTATCGCAAACCTACCGCACCGACCCCGGTACATCGTCGCACGGCTGAGTCTAAGGCATTCAGCAAGCGGCGACAATCAAGGCCGTCTGCTTCAGCCTATGCGATACATGGATAGAGCATGATTGCAAGGTACTAGGCTGATTGCGGGAGTAAGCTCCGATACCCTTCTGTTGGCTTGAGCGCGGATTACATATAGCCCAGGTCCCTGAGCTTCTCGGCGTGAATCTCGCCTCCAGGGATCTCCGGGGCGGTGTACAGCGACGGACGAGACCAGTAATCAAGGGCCGCTTCGACCAGAGTGCTGTCCGGAGGGCCGGGTTGTGTCTCCCCGGGATCCAGCCTCAGATCAAACGTATAGGCACTATCTGAGTCCATGTGCCAGAAAAGCTTCTGGTTGTTTCTGCGAATGGCCACGTAGTGGCTTATGTCGTTGTTGAAGCCGCTGCAGGGGAGTTCTCTGTCTAGAGGCACTTCTTCTCTCAGTATATCCAATCCTTCTGCTTGGCTCGGGATTGGGAGATCCAGATACGCGAGGATCGTGGGCAGTATGTCGATTTGCCCCACCAGTGACGAATCCACAATGCCCTCCGGCACTCCTGGTCCCGAGGCAATCAGGGGGACCCTCGTGGTCTCGTTGTAGAGTTGGTTTCCGTGTAACAGCATGCCGTGCTCGCCGAACTCCTCGCCGTGATCGGCTATCACGATAATCAGTGTGCTGTCCGCAAGCCCTTCCGCCCGGAGCCAAGAGCACAGGCGAGATAACTCACTATCGAGGAATGCAATCTCTCCATCGTAGGAGTCGATCATGTACTGGAGGCCATCCTCACCCATCTCGCCTCTTCGAAATGCTTCGATCATATCTTCCCCTTCGCCCGTTCGGGCTCCCCACTCATACCCCCGATAGGCTGGATCCCTGTAGCCGCGGAATCCTTCTGGAGGGTCGTAGGGGAAGTGGGGATCGAAGAAGTGGAGAACTGCGAAGAAGCTGTTGGACGAATCCCTCCGCTCCATCCAGCCGACGAAGGAGTCAACAACCTCATCCGCATCCATGGCCTCGAGACTGCATCCCTTGAACTCCCCGAAGTCGAAGCCCCTGTCGAACCCGAACTTCGGAGACATGAAGGCAACGTTGAATATGGCGCATGTGCTGAACCCGCTGTTATCGAGGATCTCCGGCAGAAACTCCAGGGAATCGGAGACCCCGTAATGAGACTCGTCTATCATCCCCGCTCTGTGACTCCGCTCGGATGTTCCGGTGAAAATCGAGGCCATGGCCGGGAGCGTCCATGAACTCTGGGCCTGTACATTGGCCCACATTGTCCCCCGGGACGCAAGGCTGTCCATACACGGAGTGTTCTCTCTCACGTACCCGTAGCAATGGACATGGTCGGCGCGCAGAGTATCTATGATCACCAGGACAATGCTGGGCCCTGACCTGCCGTCCTCCCTACCGCAACCGGCCAGAGCAACCAGAAGGGCGAGAATCAGAAGCATACCATTGGCCCTCTTCACAAGACGGTTGGCCTTCATGACACCATTCCTCAGCAATTGCGGGATAGAAGCGTTCTTCCACGATCATGCAATAAGCATAGCGCCCACCGGCCGGCTATGCCACCCTACCAAGCCCGGCCCTTGAACCCAATCAGCGGAAAGACAACAACGGAAGACGAAAAGTGTTTCAGGCCTTATCTGCCGAGAGCATGCATTCTGGCGAATACCCGAGTCAATGCGGCCTGAAATTCGGTCTTAGGTGCCTTGAGTAAGGTTAGTCAAGGGGTCTGGAAGCCATCAAGGAGTCGGAGAGCGAACCTATCCCGCCTGCGATGGATCGTGCGGACTGAGCGGATCAGTGAGCGCCGGCTATGCCCAGATGAGCTATGGCGGGGAATTGCAGCGGTCCCACATCGAATGGATGTCGAGGCTCTAGCTTACGGCCCCGGTTACCCTGAGCAGGGTCTGTCCGGTATGCGTCACGATCTTGCCGACTATCGAGACTACCGCCGACCACTGGGAGTCGTAATCCCCGGCGTGCTCGAACCCCATACGGACTGCCCGCTCCCGGACCTCTGCCGGATACCTCGCTTGTCTGCTCATGACACCATCCTCTCACAAGATGATGTCTCCGGCAATACCGGGGCGGTTCAGCGTGCACTATGTTCAGACGCATCTTCGAGAGCTCCGGCGCCAGCCGGGCCAGGAAGTCGAAGGCATTCAGGACCCTCTGCGCCTCGACAGCGGCTCCCCGCAGACCTTCCTCGTCTCCCCGGGCGGCCAATATGGAGGGCCTGGCCAGTTGGGCGTTGCCGAGTGTGCACATGCCTCCCAGGTCGTCGGGGTTGGACCGAAGGGCCCTCTGCGGGGTCTCTACCGCCCGGCCGGTGAGCTCCAACCTGCGGGCCGGCCCGTTCCAGGCGCTCCACTTTGACCTTGTAGAGATGCCAGGAGGCATCCATGAGGCGTATCACGCTGTTCCCGTCCAGGAGCAGAAGGGCCAGCCCAGCTGCCCAGCAGGTTGGCGTTGCCGAAGCTGCCGGAGAGCCGGTGGGAGGCCGCGGGATACGCTCCAAGCCAGTCCATGGCCCCAAGACCCGTCAGGACCGAGACCGCCAGCCCCGAAACGCCGCCCAGCAGCACCATCCAGGCTGCCCCGGTCCGAAGCCGGCCTTCCAGCAGCACCGTCATGGAGGCCAGGCCCAGGCATCCGGAGGCCACCAGCAGCAGCCTGATCTCGGCCATGTCCGAAACCGTGCCCCAGAGCACCCTGACGAGAATGTAGAAGGGAACTGCAACCAGAAGGGCAAGCAGCGGCCAGCCGGCTCCCCGGGAATCCGCCCCGGAGCCCGCCAGCCGCCATGCGAACAGAAGAAGGATTGTCCCCGACATCACCACCATGGTCAGCAATTTCGGCAGGGTGGTGGAAGTACTTGCCGGCAGCAGCACCAGCGGAACTGCGAATGCCGCCGCTCCCAGCGCTGTGCGGGAGAGACGTTGCGGAAGAAGCGGATTATCCTTCAGAGCTTTATGCAACTCTCCACGCTTACTCCATCTGGATGGGTGAGATGAACGGCGGATAATGCGGGGCCGATCATTGCAGCACCTCTCTTCGGATGATAGCTTACATAGAACGAGGATAAGACCCAGACGAAAAATGAGTCAATGGCACCGCAGGCAGGGAGGCTTTGCGATGATTGCGAGACACTACGGAGAAGTCGATAACAAGACAGTGGAGATGGAGGGGGCGGAGGGCGTCTCCAAGAGGGTCCTGGCGGGACCGGAGGAGAACGCTCCGAACTTCGTGATGAGGCTGTTCGAGCTGGAGGCC
>JAWLEP010000039.1:0-23506 GCA_041686025.1 Candidatus Fermentibacteraceae bacterium | reverse complement strand
GAGGATGAGCATGGATCGCAGTCTGAGACGGATAGTTCCGGCGGCCGCCGCCCTGCTGCTGGCCGCCTGCGGCCCCGGAGGAGGGCCGAGGGAGGAGGAACCGCCTCCGGCGGTAGCAGTGGAGGTGGTGCAGACAACGACCATTTCCAGCATAGCATACGCCAACGCCCGGCTGGAGGGTTCGGGGGAGGCCATGGTCTACCCGGGCACGCCCGGCACGGTGATGGAGGTCCTGGTCTCCGAGGGCGACCGGGTGGAGAAGGGGCAGCGGCTGGTCCGCATGGACACCGACGGCCAGATGGCTGCGGCCCTCAGCGGTGCGCGGGCCTCCGTGGAGGCCGCCCGGATCAACATGGAGAACGCCCGGCGGGACATGGAGCGGATGGCCTCCCTGCAGGAGGCGGGGGCCGTGAGCAGCCAGCAGGTGGAGCAGGCCAGGGCGGGCGTAGAGGCCGCGCAGGCCCAGTACGACCAGGCGCTGGCGGGGCTGGAGCAGGCCCGCACCGCTGCCGGCACCTCCTGGATAGCCGCTCCCTTCGACGGCACCGTGGTTCGGGTGTGGGCCACCGAGGGAGAGATGATCAGCGGCATGCCGGTGGTCTCGGTGGCCGGCGACAGCTTCCTCACCGCCCGCATACTGCTTCCCGAGGAGTCCGTGTACGACCTGGAGGCGGGCCTGCCGGCCTTCATCGAGGTGCCGGCCCTGGAGGGCGAGGCCTTCCCCGGAGTGGTCACGGCCGTATCGTCGGCCGTGGACGCCCGGAGCGGCCTGGTCCCCGCCCGCGTGCGCTTCGAGACCGCCGGAGGGCGCCTCCGGCCCGGAACCTCCGGGCGGGTGGCGGTGCAGGTGCGCACCGCAGACGACGCCGTGGCCGTGGAGGAGAGCATGCTCAAGAGGACCCGCGAGGGCTTCCAGGTGGCGGTTGTGGAAAGCGGTGCCGCCGAGATCCGCGACGTCGAGCTCGGCATCAGCAACCAGGGCAGGGTCCAGATAACCTCCGGCCTGGAGGCCGGTGATTCCCTGATAGTCCGCGGCCAGGGCTCGCTGGCCGACGGCGACGAGGTCAGGGTGGTGCGCTGATGGGCCTTCCCGCCGTATCCGTACGCAGGCGCGTAGCCTTCCTCATGCTCTTCATCGGGATTGTGGGGGCCGGAATCTTCGGTCTCACCCAGCTGGGCGTGGACATGTACCCCGACATGGACTTCCCCATGATCATGGTCTTCTCCAGCCTGGAGGGCGCCGGCCCCGAGGAGATGGAGGAGCTGGTCACCGACCTCCTGGAGCAGGCGGTGTCCCGGGTTTCCAACGTGAAGAACGTCACCTCCCGCTCCATGCCCGGTGTGAGCATGGTGATGGCGGAGTTCAACTGGGGCCACGACCTGGAGCAGGCGGAGACCGACGTCCGCCGCCAGCTGGACATGTACGAGGGATTCCTCCCCGAGGACGCCGCGGAGCCCACCGTTCTGGCCATGGACCCCAGCCTGCAGCCGGTGACCTTCCTGGGCTTCACCAGCGAGACCCTCAGCGACTTCGAGCTGCGCAGGCTGGTGGAGGACGAGATAGAGTCGCGTCTCAGCAGGGTGGAGGGAGTGGGATCGGTCTCCACCCTGGGCGGCCTGCGTCGCCAGATCAACGTCACTCCCCATCCGTCCAGGCTGTCGGAGACCGGCATAACGATCACCCAGGTCGTGCAGGCGCTGCAGTCGGTGAGGAACAACACCCCCGCAGGCTACATAGACGCCGGGGGAATGCGGATCAACCTCAGGGTGGAGTCCGCCTTCGAGACAGTGGAGGAGATAGAGCAGCTGGTGGTGGGATACACCGCCTCCGGGCCGGTTGAGCTGCGGCATGTGGCCGACGTGGAGGACGGCCGGGAGGAGAAGCTCCAGTACGTCCGCTTCGGCGGCCGGTCGGCGGTGATGAGCTACATCAACAAGCGCTCCGACGCCAACACCGTCAACGTCTCCGAGAGGGTGCACGAGGTCCTGGACGAGATCGCCTCCGAGTACGAGGGTCAGCTGGAGCTGCAGGTGATGTTCGACCAGGCCGAGTTCATCAACATGTCCATCGGCAACCTGGGCAACACGGCCCTGCAGGCGGTGATCTTCGCCTTCCTGGTGCTGCTGTTCTTCCTGCGCTCCTGGCGGGGGGCCTCGGTGGCGGGGGTGGCCATTCCCATATCCGTGGTCGTCACCTTCTTCGTCATGCACCTGGCCGAGGTGCAGATCAACGTCATCTCACTGGCGGGCCTGGCCCTGGCCATCGGCCTTCTGGTGGACAACTCGATAGTGGTGCTGGAGAGCATCTTCCGCCACCGGGAGATGGGAAAGAACATATGGGACGCCGCGGTGGACGGCGCCTCGGAGGTCTCCATGGCCATCGCCGCCTCCACCATGACCACACTGGCCGTCTTCCTCCCCATACTCTTCGTCCCGGGGCTGGCGGGCCAGCTGTTCCGGGAGATGGTGCTGACCATCACCTTCAGCCTGTCGGTGTCGCTGTTCGTGGCCCTGAGCCTGGTTCCCCTGCTCTCATCCTGGGTGCAGAGGCTGGTTCCCAAGCACGGGGAGACCGGCCTGGCCGGGCGCATAGAGCGGTTCATCGAGAACGTACAGAACCGTTATCACGACCTGGTGGCATGGGCCGTGCATCACAAGAAGCTGGTGCTGGGTGGCGCCGGAATCGCCTTCGTGCTGTCCATAGTGGTGGCCACCATGCTGCCCACGGACTTCTTCCCCCGCTCCGACGACGCCTTCCTCTCGGTAGACCTGGAGATGCCGGTGGGCACCGACCTGGAGACCACCAACGCCACCGTGGCCGCTCTGGAGGACTCCATACGGGCAATAGTCCCGGAGGAGGATCTGATGGCCGTCTTCTCCTCCGTGGGGCAGGGCGAGGGCATCATGGCCATCTTCGGCAGCAGCGGAACCAACGAGGCCGAGGTCAACATCAGGTTCACCCGCGCCAGCCAGCGCTCCACCAGCATCTTCGACTACGAGGACCGGATCAGGAAGGTGCTGGACGACATGCCGGGAGTGACCTACGAGAGCATGGCCGGGGGCAGCATGATGAGCGGGTCGCCCATAGAGGTTGAGGTCTACGGCGATGACCTGCAGCTCCTCTCGGAGGTGGCCGGACGGATCAAGGCGGAGATGCAGACCATCGAGGGCGCGGTGGACGTGCAGAGCTCGGTGGAGGAGCAGGTGCCCGAATACTCCTTCGACCCCAGTCCGGCACGTCTTTCGCTGTACGGCACCAGCCCCTCGAGGCTGGCCTACGACCTCTCCTACGGCCTGATGGGAACGGCGGCCACCGTCTTCCGCGAGGGGGACGAGGAGTACGATGTCTTCGTCCGCTACCCCGAGAGGGCCCGCGACTCGCGGGAGGACGTGGAGACCGCTTCGGTCCTGGGCCGTCCCCTGAGCGCCTACGGCACCCTCCGGCAGCGCATGGTGCCCAACACCATCCGCCGCAAGAACCAGTCCCGAATGGCCCAGGTCTCCTGCGACGTCTACGGCAGGTCCCTGGGAGAGGTGGCCGGGAACGTCCGCAGCATGCTGGACACGCTGGACACGGCGGGCTACCGCGTGGAGGTGGGCGGCGAGATGGAGGACCAGAGGGAGACCTTCATGTACCTGGGCATAGCCATAGCAGTGGCCGCGGCGCTGGTCTACATGGTTATGGCGGGGCAGTTCGAAAGCTTCCTGGAGCCCTTCATCATCATATTCACCATCCCCCTGGCCCTCATCGGAGTGGTGCTGGCCCTCCTGGTGACGGGCACCACCCTGTCGGTGATGTCGCTGGTGGGCGTTCTGATGCTGGCCGGAATCGTGGTGAACAACGGCATCGTCATGGTGGACTACGCCAACCAGCTCCGCCGCCGCGGACAGGAGCTGGAGGAGGCCATAGTGGAGGCCTCCACGGTAAGGATGCGGCCCATACTGATGACGGCCTTCACCACCATGCTGGCCATGTTCCCGCTGGCGCTGGAGATCGGCGAGGGGGCGGAGGCCTGGTCGCCCATGGCCATCAGCGTCATCGGGGGGCTGTTCATGGCCACCATGCTGACCCTGGTGGTGGAGCCCTGCATCTACGTGTTCTTCGGCAGGTACAAGGCCTTCCGCAGGCGCAGCAACGGCGACTCACCCTCAGAGTAGCACTACATGCCGGGGCGGCCAGTGCCGCCCCGGCCCCGCTGCATTTGCCGGCGGCATCCCACCGTCTATATTGAACATGCAAATGGCCGCGCCCGCAGCGAAGGGAAGGAACGCATGCCCGTACGAATCGCCGCCCTGACTCTCCTGGTGTCTTCAGCCGTGATGGCATCGGTCTCCCTGGGATTCCGCAAGACCGCAGTTCCGGTCCTTGTCCTCCCCGGCGACCAGCTGGAGGAGAACGTCTACATGCTCTGCCTCGGCTATTCGGCCGCGGGCGGCTTCGATCTGGAGGTCTCCGCGGGGATGGACCGCAGCGAGAGCGAGATCTCCGAGGCGGTGACCGAGGATGAGACCTTCTGCGTCGGCGCAGGGGCCTTCCGCCGGGTGGCGTCTGCGTCCCACACCTCCCTCAGCGCCGGAGCGCGGTTCGACTACTCCCGTGCAACCAGCGGCATGCAGGGGGTTGCCGGCGAGTCGGAGACCCGGTCCACTGCGTTCTGTCCGCTCCTGCGGGCGGACCTGTCCCTGCCCGGAGTGGAGCGCCTGGGCCTCTTCCTGGAGTGGGGCGGCCGCTGGATAAGCGCCTCCACAACCTCAGAGGACCCGGAGGCCCCGAACCTGGAGTTCGAGTACTCCAGGTCGGAATGGAGCACCGTCGCCTCCGAGGACATACTGGCCGGAATGGCCTGGACCTTCTAGCCTCCCCTGCGGGAGGCCCTTTCCCTGGCACGGGGTTTGACCAGTATTGTTATGCCATGCTGCGTGAGGGGAACGCAGCGGAAAGGAAGGCCGCCATGACCAGAAGAGAGATCCTCGAGATCGCCTCCCGGAAGGGGATGAAGGGTGTCTCCCGCCTGAGGAAGGCCGACCTGGTCCGCGCCATACAGGAGCACGAGGGAAACTACCCCTGCTTCGGCACCGCCGAGGGTTACTGCGACCGCATCGACTGCCGGTGGCGGAAGGACTGCCTGGGCGGCTGACCGCCGGGGGCTTTTCGGGGACAGCGCAGTTGGCAAGACTATGGCGATGGGACGATTCTTCTGCCCCCTCGCCGAAGGGATGTGAATTGTGCTTGCCGCCCTCCTGCTGGCCGCCGGCCCCGCCGCACCGGAGGGCTTCGTGGCCCGGGTTACCGTGGCATACGACAACGTCATGTGGCACGACTCGGCCGGAAGCCCCGCCGCACCCGGGCTGAGGAACGACTGGGGCTTCTCCGCCCTGGTGGAGACCGACTCCGCGACCGTGCTCTTCGACACGGGCACCCATGGAGGCATACTCCTCTCCAACATGGAGGCCCTGGGCCTGGATCCGGCCTCGGTGGACGCCGTGGTCCTCTCGCACGGGCACTCCGACCACTGCGGGGGGCTGGGCGCGCTGACGGGGCTGCCCGACCCGCCTGCCGTATTCGTGCTGGAAGAGTTCGCCGAGACCGCCCCGGAGAGCATCCGTCATGTTGTCTTCGGCCCGGACACCGTGACCAGGGGCGTCCTCACCACCGGCCCGGTGGAGGGCCCCCTCACCGAGCAGGCCCTGGTGGTGCCCACCGGCAGCGGACCCCTGGTGGTCTGCGGATGCTCCCATCCGGGAGCCCATAGAATGGCCCGGGCGGCGGCGGAGGTATGCGGCGAGCCGCCTCGGCTGGTTATGGGCGGCTTCCACATGGGGGGCGCCACGCCGGCAGACGCCGAGGCCCTGGCGGACAGCCTGGAGAAGCTGGGCACCCGGACGGTTGCCCCCACCCACTGCACGGGGGAGACGGCCCGGGAGGTGCTGCGGGCCCGCTTCGGAGAGGGATTCCGGGAGGGCGGTCTGGGCTGGAGGCTGGTGGTCAGGTAGCCGGTCGGGCTCAGCCGTCTTCGTCCAGCAGCACCACCCGGCAGGACGCCCTGAGCTCCCCCGACCGCAGCACCATCAGGTACACACCGGGAGCCGGTTCCAGCTCCGGCACCATCTCGTTCCGTCCGGGGACGAGTGAGCCGTCCACCGAGCCGATCAGCCGTCCGTGGACCGAGAAGACGAGAAGGGTCGCTTCCCTGGCCTGCCCGGAGGAGACCACTGCCCGGATGGTTGTCGCGGGGCTGGCCGCCGGACGGATCTCCAGCCCGCTGCACCCCGGCTCCGCCACGCCGGTGGTGTCGCTTCCCCGGTAGAGGTGGACCAGGCCGCTGTAGTCGCCCAGCAGCAGGTCGGGAATGCCGTCGGCGTCGTAGTCGCCGACCCAGACCCGGGAGCTGGTGCCGTTGAAGACGGGGCCGTCCTCGCACTCCAGCATGACGCCCTCCTCCAGGACCGGCTCCGCGGAGGTGCCCGTGTTGCGGAACCAGTAGACGTGGCCGCTGGCCTCGCCCAGCACCAGGTCGTGCCGGCCGTCGCGGTCCAGGTCGAACACCCTGGGGACGCTGTAGGTGTATGAGATGTGCTCCCCGCCGGCGTCCAGGAAGCAGCTGTCGGCCAGGAGGGGGTCCCCCGGGGTGCCGGAGTTGGTGTAGAGGATCACCGAGCCCGGCCAGGGATCGGCTCTGCCCACCAGAAGGTCGGGGAGCCCGTCACCGTTCCAGTCGAAGACCTCGGGGGCGGAGTTGTGGCCCACCTCTATGCGTCCCTGCGGGGTGGATACGGGGGGCATGGCGGTAAGGCTGCCGTCGGGAAGCCTGCGGAAGTGGTTCACCATTCCCAGGCGGTCGCCCACTATCAGGTCCTCGAGTCCGTCGTCGTTCCAATCCACAGCCTGTGGATTCTGGGCCCCGCAGCATCAACCGTAGGGGAGCATGATGGGCTCCCCGTCGGCGCTCAGCCAGCTTTCGGAATCGTACTGGGGCTGCTGGGCCGTTCCCGTGTTGATGTACAACGCGATCATGCCGTCCTGGAACTGGCCCACCATCAGGTCTCCCCGGCCGTCGCCGTCCCAGTCCCCGAAGAAGGGAGAGCTGTGGAAGTCCACCCTCAGGGGCTCGGCGCCGACCACGAGGGGCTCGGGCGAGGAGAGCAGGGGCAGGGAGGCTGCGGCGGAACCGGCCAGTGCGAGACCGAGCACTTGTCCATGCAGCATGGGACCACCATCTTCCCGAAGCGGTGGGTTGTTCACTCCTCATGATACTAGGCCGGCCGAGGGCGTCTGGCAAGCGCCGGTACGCGCGGCTTTGAAGGGCGGAGCATAATGACTGCAGCAGCGTCCGGCATCCTGATGGTTCTGATGGCGGCAACGGCCTCCATGCCTTCGGATTCCGGCTTCTCCACGGAGCTGGTGCCGGGGGTGGGAGCGGGGCCCGTGACCCTTTCGGCTTCCAGGGAGGATCTGGCGGGTGTTTTCGCCGACTCCGTCCTCAAGGATACGCTGATCCACATGGGTGAGGGCTACTACAGCCCGGGCACCGAGATTATGGCGGCCACCGACCTCCATCTCTCGGTGGTCTGGCGGGACGGGGACCCTTCCGGGTCCCGCCGGATTACGGCGCTGGGGCCCGGATGGACTGCGCCGGAGGGTGTACGGGTGGGCATGACCCTGCAGGAGGTGGAAGAGCTGGCGGGGCCCTTCCGCATCGCGGGCTTCGGCTGGGACTACGGCGGCACCGCCGACATGGCCGGCACCCCCCTGGAAGGACTGCTTCTCCGCTTCCGGCTTCCCGACGGGGCAGACATACGGGAGGCCGGGGTGATGGGTGACTGCATGTTCGACTCCGGCGATCCGGGGATGCAGTCGGTGGACCCGGTCCTGGAGTCCATCGCAGTCCTGTCCGAGGAGGGCTAGGGCGTGCGGATACGCAGGCTGACCGTGGGCCCCCTGGACGTGAACTGCTACCTCATCTCCGGGGAGGGAAGGGCCATGGCCGTGGACCCGGGAGGGGACGCGGACAGGGTGCTTGCGGCCCTGGAGGAGGACGGCCCCGAGCTGGAGAGCATCGTCTGCACCCACGGGCACTTCGACCACGTGGGCGGATGCAGGGGGCTGATGGAGGCCACCGGGGCCGGCCTGCTGGTGCACAGGGAGGCGGCTGCGGGGCTGGAGGAGGCGGTGGAGCACTCCCTGGCCATGACCGGGAGACCCCTGCCCCCGCCCCCTGCGCCCACCGGCTTCCTGGCGGACGGGGATACCGTGGGGCCGGACGGGCTCGCCTTCCGGGTGGTGCACGCTCCCGGGCACTCACCGGGCAGCATCTGCCTGTTGGGTGAGGGCATCCTGATCTCGGGGGACCTGATCTTCGCCGGGTCGGTGGGCAGGACCGACCTGCCTGGCGGAAGTACGGAGCTGCTGCAGCGGTCCATCTCAGAGGTGCTTCGGGGGCTGGATGACTCGGTGCGCATACTGCCCGGCCACGGTCCGGAGACCACCGTGGGCCGGGAGCGGAGGACCAACCCGTTCCTCTCGGGGAGCTTCCTGTGACGGCGCCCGAGGCAGGGCCATGACCGCGGCAGCCCTGGCCCTGGCCCTGCTGACGGCCGCGGGTCCGGACGCCGGCCGGGAGGTCCTGCTGGAGGGGCTGCGGGGCTCGGATGGTCTGGCGCTGGGTACGGACTCTACCCTCTACGTATGCGAGGAGCTCGCCGGCCGGGTCCTGGCCCTGCGGGGCGACTCCAGCCGGGTGGTGGCGGACGGACTGAGCAACCCCGAAGGTATCTGCGCCCTGCCCGACGGGTCGCTGCTGGTTACCGAGGACGTGATCGGCGGCCGGCTGCTGAGGATCGGACCGGACGGGGAGATGGAGGTGCTGGCCTCGGACCTCTCCGCCCCCGAGGGGGTGTGCCTGATGCCCGACGGGACCATCGCCGTCAGCTGGTCCAACGCCCAGAGCGGGGGCATACCCTTTCCCCTGAGGACCGGGGTGCTGGCGATTCCCCCCGATGCAGAGCCCTTCAGCATGCTGGAGATGGACTTCCTGTACAGCTTCACCGATCTGGCCTGCGACTCCTCGGGCACCCTGTACATAGCCAACGAGTCCTCGGGCATGCTCACCTGGAACAGCGTCCTGTCGCTGCAGCCGGGATCTGAATCCCCGGAGGTCCTCTGCCGGGGCCTGTTCTCATGCGAGGGCCTGGCCCTCTCCCCCGGAGGCGTGCTTCCCCTGCTGGTGGTGGAGGAGGACCGCGGCCACGGCAACGGTCGGGTGGTGGCCGTCGACGCGGAAGGCGATGTGACCGTGCTGGTGGACAGCCTGTCTACGGTGGAGGACGCGGTGGTGCTTCCGGACGGGTCGCTGGCGGTGAGCGAGGACGGGACGGGGAGGATACTGAGGATTCCGGGGACCGACTGGAGTCTTTCGGGACAGGAGCTGAACCGGTGAGGGGAGGTGGTTCTCCATAAACAGGCTGGTGCTATCCAGGGAGAGCCTGGCTCACAACCTGGAGACGGTCCGGGAGTGGGTGAGCGGCCACGGAGGGACGCTCACGGTGGTCACCAAGGCGCTCTGCGGGCACGAGACCTACCTGCGGGCCCTGCTGGAGTGCGGAGTGGAGAGGATCGGCGACTCGCGGCTGTCCAACATACGGGCCGCACGCAGGGCCGGCTTCCGCGGCGAGGTCTGGTACATACGTCCGCCCCACCATTCCGCCATAGAGCAGGTGGTGGAGCTGGCCGACCTGTCGCTGAACACGGAGATGGCCACCCTGCGGATGCTGGGCCGGGCGGCGGAGAGGGCCGGGCGGACCCACAGGGTGATACTGATGGTGGAGCTGGGTGATCAGCGGGAGGGCATACTGCCGGGCAACCTGGTGGATTTCTTCTCGCAGGCCCGGGAGGTCGACGGGATCGAGGTGGCGGGCATAGGCGCCAGCCTGGGCTGCGTGGCCGGTACGCTGCCCTCGGTGGACCAGCTGTCCGAGCTGGTGATGCAGCGCGAGCTGCTGGAGCTGAAGTTCCGGGCCGACTCCATGCTGGTCAGCGGGGCATCCAGCGCCGCCCTGCCCCTGCTGCGCCGGGGGCAGATGCCGGAGGGGATCAACAACTTCCGGATAGGGGAGTCCATACTGCTGGGCACGAACCTGATATCCGGAGGGCTGATGGAGGGCCTTCGGGGGGACGCGTTCCGCCTGGAGGCGGAGGTGATCGAGCTGAAGGAGAAGAGCCTGGAGCCCTTCGGCGAGAGGCACGAGAGGCTGGCCCCCTTCGGCGTGCAGGAATCGGAGGAGTCTCACGCCCCCGGGGAGAGGGGCTGGAGGGCCCTGGTCACCGTGGGAGAGCTGGACACCGACGTCCATTCCCTGACCCCGGCTGGAAGGGCCTCCGTGGTGGGGGCCAGCAGCGACGTGGCCGTGGTGAACGTGGGAGAGGACCCCGGCGGCCTGAAGGTGGGCGACACCATGGAGTTCGGGATGGGCTACTCCGGCCTGGTGCGGCTGATGGAGAGCTCCTACGTGACCAAGATGATCAGGCCGGAGGGCTGACCCGGGTCAGGGGCTGTAGGGAATGGTGACCGTCCTGGTGGCCTCCACCGGCTCTCCGTCGCGGGTCCCCGGTGCGAACTCCCAGTCGGCCACCGCTTCGACTGCGGCCTCTGCGAATCCGTATCCCACGCCGTCGTAGGCCACCCTGGCGCTGGTGACCTGCCCCTCCGGGCTTACCGTTACGTACAGTGTGACCGACCCCGAGAGGCCCTCCCGGGCCAGGGCCTCCTCGGGGTACTCCGGCTCGGTGCGGGACAGGACCTGCGGCGGCTGTACCTGTTCCTCCCCGCCGCCCTCGCCTCCCGTTATCTCCTCCAGTCCCGTGGCACGGAGCTGGGCGTTGTAGCCTATCCGCGTGTCCTCCCCGGCGGTGATGGTGACGGTCTGGACCTGCTCCTCGTACTCGGGGTTGGACAGCCGCACCGTATACTCCCCCTCCTCCAGCTCTATGGGGGGCCTGGGGGTCTCGCCGTAGCTCTGGCCGTCTATCTCCACCGAGGCCCAGGGCTCCGGGGCTATCAGCAGCTGGCCCGTCCTCTGCACCTCCGCCGGCGATACCGTGGCCTGGAAACCGTCCTGCCCCAGCTCTATCAGCCTTGACCAGCTCTCCCTGCCGTCCATGCGGACCGCTATGGTGTGAGTTCCCATCTCCGCGGGATAGACAACGCTCCTTCCGCCGCCGACCCGGCTGCCGTCCACGTAGAAGTCGGCGTTTCCGGGTACGCTGCCGGCCACGGAGAGCCTGATCTCGGAGGTGCCCACCGGGCCCAGCTGCAGCGTAGCGCTCACCGTGTCGGGCCTGCTGACCAGAAGGGTCTCGGAGATGGAGCGGAAGCCTTCCAGCTCAGCCCTGGCCACGTAGCGGCCGGTGGGGACCTCGGCGCCGGGCTGCACCAGATTGGTGTCCAGGAAGTAGCGTACCTCATCGGGGTTCTCCGGCCTCTGGCCCTCCGGGAGAATCTCGGCGCTCAGGTCCAGCACGGCGGTGCCCGTTCCCAGCGGCGGGGGCTGAAGGGTGTCGGTGATGGAGGCGCCCTCCTCCAGGGTGTACCTCCTGCTGACGGTCTCGTGCCGATTCGAGCGGACCTCCACCTCCAGGGGTCCGAAGTCGTCTCCTTCGAGGCGGTAGGTGCCCTGGCGGTCCGGCTCCGCCTTCTCGCCGTCGAAGAGGACGGTGGGCTCCTCGGGCCCCCGCACCCGCAGCGCCACGCTGTAGGGGGCCGGGCCGGCGGGCCCGGAAGGGCCGCCGGAGAGCCTGGGCAGCACCACCAGGAAGAACACCGCCAGCAGCCCCAGCAGACCGGCGGCCCCGACCACGTAGGTCCGCTTCCGGGAGGGGGCCATGGCCGGGGCGTACTCCTCGTCCTCCAGCTGCTCCAGCTCCTCCTCGCTGATTGCGGGTGCGGCCTCTCCGGCGGCCTCGGCCTCCGCCCGGGCCTCCTCCCGCCTCCTGCGGAGCTCCCGCTCGGGTACCCGGTACTTCTCCGGGTGGAACAGCTTGTCCAGCCGCACGTAGAGCTCGGTGATGGTGGCGTTGTCCGGGAACTCCAGGTGGGCGTCGCCGGCGACTATGGCGGCCTCCCGGAAGTTGTTCTGCCTCATCTGGGAGCGGATCTCGGAGATCAGGTAGCTCTCCCGCTCCGGGTCGGTATGGGAGGGGGCCGACTCCAGCAGGCCCGGGATCTCCTCCGCCTCCTCGCCCACCTCCTTCTCGAACAGGCCCTCGAAGACCTCCTTCTTGGCCGGCCTCTTTCCCGGTTCGGCCTTCTCCTCCTCCAGGGCCTCCAGCTTCTCCACCAGGCCGGGAAGCGTCCTGCATGAGGGGTTGAGGTCGAACGCCTTCCTGGCGCTGGCAACGGCATCCGCCACCTTCTCTTCCGACAGCTGCCGCAGGCCTACGTCCACCGCGGCCTCCGCCTTTGCCGCCCTTTTCCTGCGGGCCTCCAGGATCTTCTCCCGGCGGCTCTTCTTGCCCTTCTTCGGGGCGGAGGGCTCCGGCTCGGGCTTCGCGGCGGCCTCGGCGGGAGCCTCGCGGGCGAAGGGCTCCACCAGCTCGCGGAACTCCTCGGCGCCTGCCAGCCGGCGGGAGGGGTGCTTCAGTATCGCCCGGCGTATGGCGGTGGACAGATCCTCCGGTATGTCGCCGTTGAACTCGGTGGGAGGAGGGAACTTCTTGCGCTTCACCGATTCCACGACTTCAGTGGTGCCGGTTACTGCGAAGGGGAAGCGTCCGGCCAGCAGGCGGTACAGCAGCATCCCCACCGAGTAGATGTCGCTCCTGTGGAAGATGCCGCGCTCCAGAAGCCTCTCCGGCGCCAGGTACGGAAGGCTCTCGGCGGGAATGCCGGCGGTGGACATGCCGATGCGGCCGGTGGCGTCCACCAGCCCCAGCTCCAGCACCGATACGCCCCCGGAGCCGGAGACCCAGACGTTGGAGGCGGTGAGCTCGCCGTGGTGGAGCCTGCCCTCCCGGTCGGCGTACTCCAGGGCGGCCAGTACCTGCAGGGCCATGCTCACGGCCCGACCCCGCGGCATCGGCCCGCCTGCGCCCTCCAGCGTCTCCGCCAGGGACCGTCCGGCGGGGAGCCGGTATATGAGGACGAATCGGCCCTCGATGCGGTGATACTCCAGCAGTGTGGCCAGGTTGGGGTGGGACAGCTCGGAGAGGTCGAACAGTCTCTGCCCGAACTCGTCCGCCGCCCTCTCGGAGGCGAAGACCTTTCTCTTGAGTATCCTTATGAGGACATCGGTGGAATCGGAGCGGCGGATCCCCTTGTAGCGCACGCCGAGGCGGTCGCTGCCCAGCTTCTCAACCGGCTTGTATCCGGGAATGGTGAAGCCCAAGCCCAGTCCTCCGAGGCTCTATCGCCGCCTTCCCGCGCTTCTCTAGGCAGGCACTGCGGCGGCCTTTTCAAAAGTGAATACCAGGGTGCAACAATATTGAGGGCGCTGCTGCGCGTCACATATGCGGTGCCCGGCCGCCCCGGCGCCGGGACGGCCGGGGCCGGCCTCAGTTCTCCGTGAGTATGCTGCTGTCGTACTCCAGCTCGAAGCGGAGCTTGTGCTTTGCCTCCTCCTGGGCCAGCATGCCGAAGAGGTCCTGCAGGCTCCGGCTGCGGACATTGGCCGCCAGATCGGTGTAGAGCCTGAAGGCCGCCTTCTCCTTCTTCATGGCCAGCACCAGGGCGTCGCCGTAGTCCATGTCGGGGGAGGGCTTCACGTCCACCACGTAGTCGGCGATCTTCAGGTCGGGGACCTCCCCGGGGTCGCCGGAGGCTCCCTCGTAGTCTCCCCGCTTGACTTTCTCCAGCTTCTTCCTGTGCCCTTCCTCCTCCTCCGCGAAGCCCCGGAAGACCTCGGCCATGGCGCTGTTCTCCATGCGGGAGGCCAGGTCCATGTAGAAGTCGTGGGACTCCACCTCGCGGGCGATGGCGAAATCCAGGGCGGCGTCCATGGTCTTCCATCTCTCCATGTACTTTCCTTTCAGTATATTCCGGTTCAGTCGTCCGACGGCCGCGGCACCTGCACCGACCGGAGCGCCTCCTGCACCCGCTGTGCGGAAAGGGGCCGCATGAACACCCCCGGCTCCAGCTCCCAGCCGGGCCAGTACCAGCCCAGCAGCCGGTAGAAGGAGGATATCTCCACGCTGTTGGGAGCCCCGCCCTCCAGGCAGGCCTCCATTGCGGACAGCAGCCGCAGGTAGTCGCGGTGCAGGCCGGGGTCGTCCCCGAACCTCCGCAGGTCCTCCTCGGCCCAGTTTCTCCTGAGGATGAAGATGGGCAGCAGGCTGTCCATGCCCGCCTCCTCCACAACAGCCTCGCACTCCCGCAGCCGGTTCGCTTCCCGGGCCAGAAGCTGCCGGACGCTGGCGGGGTCCGCGCCCACCTGCTGCAGGGCCTCCGGATGCTCGGCCAGGCCCCTTCGCAGCCAGTGGATGAGGGTAGCGGTGGGGATGTGCTGCCAGGTAAGCGACCACTGGGCCTCGATGGCGGTGGGCACCAGGCTGTCGGGCGTCCATGAGACCTCCTCCGCCATGGTCTCGAGCTCGAACCAGGTGAGCTCCATCTCCGGCCGGGACCTCATGATCCTCATGCCGACGTCGAAGTCCGGCTCGAAGTCGGAGAAGCGCCAGGTGACGGTTCGGCCGGAGACCTCGGCGGAGGGAGGAGAGGGCAGCCAGGAGGCGATGCAGGTGTCCTCCATGCAGGGCCGGGGGATTCCCTCGGGCACCGTGATGCTTACCACGGCGGCCCCGATGGGGCCCGACCAGGTGGCCCCGCTGCGAAGCACGTAGTCCAGCCACCAGACGTTGGTGGGGTCGCTGCTGTGGTAGCTCCATGCCGTGGTGTAGGAGTTCTCCAGCCGGACGGTCTCGCCGGCGGGGATCTCCATGTTCCAGACCGCGCTGAGGGGGCGCCAGAGCAGACCCCTGTCGGGGTCGGGCCGCTGGAAGCGGAACCGCACCGGAAGCTCCCGCCCGTCCACTGCAGCCCGGAAGTCCAGGCTGTCCGGCACGAAGCTGTCGGGGTCCATGGACTCCAGGTCCATGTCCCGCCAGGAGAAGGCGGCGTAGTACTCGCTGTCCGGCATGGCGTGGTAGGTGCTGCCGAAGTGGGTCTCCAGGGGGAAGCCCGCGGTAAGGGACAGTGGGTCCTCGGTGGGGTTGTGCAGTGCGAAGACGCACTCCACCCGCATCCTGGGAGGGAACAGGGAGTCGCCCTCCAGGGGGGCGATGGTCACCGACTCGGCCTCCATCACGGCGGGCGTGTCCTCCAGGGGGGAAACCGTCCTTCCGTCGGGGAACTCGTAGACCACCCAGGAATCGGCGACTGCCGCAGCAGCCATGGTCAGAGCCGCCGCCAGTAGCATCCGCATCATCTCGCACCTGCCCCTCTTTCCGTTTTTCAGCCGCAGGGAATAGGCATAATAGAGCCGCAAAAGCTGTGCAATGGCCGCCCCTCCGAAGCTGCTTCGGCGGAGTGTCATGTCGTTGTGCCCGGGGCGCCGGTACGTTATGCAGGAGGCATTTTCAACGTACAGAATATTTTGTATGTTACCTCCTCACCAAATGCGGGAGGGTGGACAATGTCGCCGGCCCGGGCCGGAAGAGACCTGACGCGGGGACCGCTGCTGGGGGGGATAGTGGCCATAGCCTGGCCCCTGATGCTCTCCTCGCTGCTGCAGACCCTCTACAACCTGGCGGACGCTTTCTGGCTGGGAATGCTGGGCAAGACCGCGCTGGTGGCCCCCACGGTCACCATGAACCTGGTCTTCCTCTTCATGGCCCTGGGCATGGGCCTGGGGATGGGGGGGACCACCCTGGTGGCCCAGTACCGGGGCGCGGGCCGAACCCGCGATATGCGCCGGGCGGCGGGCCAGACCCTTCTGGTGCTGGGGGTAGTATCCGTCTTCTTCGCGGTGGTCATCGTGGCCCTGTCGCGGCCCATACTGCAGCTGATGCAGACCCCGGCGGACGCCATGGACCAGACGCTGGGCTACTTCCGCTGGATCATGGGCGGCATGCCCTTCATGTTCGGCTTCTTCGTATACCAGAGCATCTACACCGGCCTGGGCGACACCTTCAAGCCCCTGCAGGTGAACTTCGTCACCATCGTGGTGAACGTCCTCCTGGACCCCATACTGATCTTCGGCCTGGGCCCGTTCCCGGCCATGGGCGTGGAGGGCGCGGCGGTGGCCACCGTCTTCTCCCGGGCCATGGCCAGCTTCCTGGGGCTGTCGCGGCTGCGCAGCGGCCACGGCGGCCTGAGGCTGGGGAGGGCGGACCTGCGTCCCCATCTGCCCACCATAAAGAAGATAGCCCGCATAGGCGTGCCCATATCCCTGGGGCAGTCGGGCACCGCCCTGGGCTTCACCGTGCTGATAACCATCGTCAACACCTTCGGGTCGGCGGTGGTGGCGGCGTTCGGCATAGGCAACCGCATAGTGGGAATGGCCGTGATGCCGGGCCACGGCCTGGGGCAGGCCACGGGCACCGCAGTCGGCCAGAACCTGGGGGCCGGTCTGAAGGACCGGGCCGAGAGGTCCGTGCGGATATCCCTGCTGATAATCGGGGCCCTGTTCCTGCCGGCCACGGCCCTGATGTTCTTCCACGGAGCCGGCATATCCAAGATATTCATCGACAACCCCGAGGTGGTGGCCTACGGCCGGGACCTATTCCGCATCCTCTCGCCCTCGGTCTTCGTCTTCGGATTCTTCATGGTGATACTGGGGGCGTTCCAGGGCTCGGGTCACACCATGCCGGTGATGGTGCTGAACATGTCCCGCCTGTGGCTGATACGGATTCCGGCCGCCATCGTGCTGGCCCGCTGGCTGGCCATGGGCCCCAAGGGGATATGGCTGGCCATGTTCCTCTCCAACATCCTCACCTCCGCCGCGGCCTTCTTCTGGTTCTCCCGGGGGACCTGGAAGAGGGCGGTGATAGAGAGGAAGCCGCGGGGAGGCACCTGGAGCGGAAGGGTGCCCGGCGCCGACCGTGGCCTCACCCGCCGCTAGCCTCAGACCCTGTAGGTCTTCTCCGGCTCCAGCAGGCCGGCCTCCCGCATCACCTCCGGCCGCCTGACCTTGCGGGTGGTGGTCTTGGGCAGCTCCTCGGTCCTGATGATGAAGCGGGCGATCCGGCGGTAGACGGGCTGGGCCCCGTTCACCGCGGTGAGCTCGCGCCGCAGCAGCTCCGCCGCCATCTCCTCGTCGAGGTCCCTGCCCCTCTCCTCGGCGATCTCTATCAGCCTGTCGGTGTCAGGGACCACGATGGCCCAGATCACCTCGCCCTTGGGCTCGGACCTCCGTCCCAGCACCATGGACTCCGCCACCAGCCGGGAGCGGTTCAGGGCGTGCTCCAGCTCCTCGGGGTAGACGTTCTTGCCGTTCTTGGCCACGATGACGTTCTTGCGGCGGCCGGTGACCCAGAGGAAGCCGTCTTCGTCCAGCCTTCCGAAGTCGCCGGTACGGAACCAGCCGTCGTCGGAGAGGACCTCGGCCGTGAGGTCGGGCCGGCTGTGGTAGCCCACCATCACGTTGGGGCCGCGGACCACGATCTCGCCCACCCCCTCCTCGTCGGGGGCGTCGATCCGGACCTCCATGGCCGGCAGCGGCGGGCCCACCGATCCCAGTCGGTTGGCGGTGTCCCGGTTCACGGCCACGATGGGCGAGCACTCGGTTAGACCGTAGCCCTGCAGCAGCTCCATCCCCAGCTCGGCGTAGCCCTCCACCACCTCCGGGTCGATGCCGGCGCCGCCGGATATCAGGAACCTCATCCTGCCTCCCAGCCTGCGGTGCAGCTCACCGAACACCTTCCTGCGGGCATCGGAGATTCCCACCATCTCCCCGGCCCGGGCCGCCGTCTTGCCCAGCCGCAGCTTCAGCCCGCCCAGCGTCTGGGCGGATATGGAGTCCATTATCCGGCGGTACATGGACTCCCACAGAAGCGGCACCCCGAGCATCAGCGTGGCCCGGGAGGAGGCCAGGTCCTCGGCTATGTGCCGCAGGCCCCGGGCCACCACCACGCTGCAGCCGTGGCTCAGGGGACACAGGAAACCGCAGACGCACTCGTACATGTGGTGCATGGGAAGGACGGAGAGGAAGACCTCGTCGTGCCGCAGACCCACCGCCTGCAGCATGCCCCTCAGGTCGGAGAGCAGGTTGCGCTGGGTCAGCACCACCCCCTTGGCCCGGCCCATGGTGCCGGAGGTGTAGGAGATCACCGCCGGCTGGTCCACCCCGGTGCCCGAGGGCAGGGGAATCTCGGAGGCGGCCCCCCTCTGCTCCAGCCCCGGCAGGGTGTCCATGCCCCCCTCCCCGGGAGGGCCGCTCATCACCACCTGGCGGATGCAGTCGCCGTGCCTGCCCAGGTGATCGGCCACGTCCTCGGCGAAGCGGCTGTGGAAAGCGAACACGTTGACGTCGGCGTAGTGGAGTATGGTGTGGACCTCGCCCATGGGCAGCTCCCGGTCCACGGGAACGGCCACGCCCCCGCAGCGCAGGGCGGCCAGGAAGGATACGGCCCAGTCGATGCCGTTGTCCCCCAGGACGGCCACCACCGGCTTTTCCTCCAGCTCCAGCAGCCCCCGGGCCACCTTCTGCACCTTCTCCCGCAGCGCCGAGTAGGTGATGGACCTGCCGCCGGGCTCGCTCATGAAGACCCTTCTCCCGTACAGCTCCGCCACCGTATCCAGCATGGAGCCGATGCTGGTGTACTCCGGCACCTCGTTCAGCGGGCCTCCGGGATAGTTCCTCTCCACGTCCGCCTCCCTTCCTTTTCACCTTCCCAATGATAGGGGCTGCCGCCCTCCCGCGGGAGAGCCCCCCCGGGGACGGAGTACAACTTGTACAACTAAATTCCGCAATTCATTTGCCCGCAGCAATTTAGCAGCACCTCTTTCTTGGGTGGCCAACCCATTGCCATGCAGGGGGATACGGCGTTTGGTTGTACAAGTTGTACTCCGTCCCCGGATCCGTTTCCGGATCGGGCGGGGGTCTTTTTGGCCGCGGGCTTGGGTGTGCGTTATCTTCGGGCCTGCAGCTTCGGGTCCGTCAGCCACAGGCAGGAGGAGCGTTTGAGCCCGGTTCTCAAGAAGCGTATGGGCGCGGCCAACGCCAGGACCTGGCCCCTGATGGTCTCGGTGTTCCTCTCCGGTGCGGCGGGACTTGCCTACCAGATCGTATGGCTTCGGAAGCTCTCGCTGCACATGGGGGCCACCAGCTACGCCCTCTCCGCCGTCCTGGCCGCCTTCATGGGCGGCATGGCCCTGGGCTCGCGGCTGCTGGGGCCCCTGGCCGACCGCCCCGGCGCCCGCCCGGCCAGGATATACGCCCTCCTGCAGCTGGGGATACTGGCCAGCGCCCCCCTGGCCTACGCACTGCCCGGCCTGATGGACGGGCCGCTGTCGCTGGCCTACCGCGCCATGGGCCCGGGCCTGGGGATAAACATCCTCCGCTTCGCCGGAGCCCTGCTTGCCCTGGCCGCCCCCACCATGCTCATGGGGGGGACCATCCCCGTCCTCACCAGGGGCCTGGCCCCGGCCAGGGGGGTGGAGAGGGGCCTGTCTTCGGTCTACTCGCTGAATACCGCCGGAGCGGTGGCGGGCACCCTGGCCGCCGGCTTCCTGCTGGTACCGCTGCTGGGGCTGCCCGGCACCATGGGGGTGGCCATGGCCCTGAGCCTGGCTGCTGCGGGCTTCGCCGCCACGGTGGTCTTGCCGAAGGGGCGCATGGATGTGCAAGGGCAGATAGGTGAGGGAGAAGAGGGCCTGCGGCGCGACCCCCGCCCGCTGCTGGCGGGGGCTCTGGTGGGCTTTGTGATGCTCTCCGCGGAGGTGGTGTGGGCCTCCTCGCTGGTGAGCGGGATCTTCAACAACACCTACGCCGTCTCCACCATGCTGGCGGCGGTGCTCCTGGGCATAGCCGCCGGCTCCTGGCTGGTGGGAAGGCTCAGGCTGCCGCCCCGGCCCACCGCCCTGGTCTGCCTGGGGGTGCTCTCGGTCTGGGTGCCGTTTACCGGCCTGTACATGCGGCGCTGGCTGGGGGCCTTCGCCGGCATGGGAGAGGGCAGTCTGGCCGGACTGACCCTGGCCCGGTACCTGCCCGCCTTCCTGGTGCTGCTTCCCGCCACGCTGGCCTCGGGAGCCCTGTTTCCCTCGCTGTCCACCCTCTACTCCCCCGACCCCCGTCGGTCGGGTGGGGGAGTGGGGAGGTTCGCGGCGGCCAACACGGCCGGCGCGGTGGCCGGCTCGGTGCTGGCCTCCTTCCTGCTGATGCCGGTTCTGGGAAGGCGGCTCTCCTACCTGGTTCTGGGACTGCTGGCCCTGGCGGCCCTGATGGTTGTGATGCGCCGGCGCAAGGCGGCCCTGGCGGTTCCGGCGCTGGCGGCGGCCGCCGTGCTGCTGACGCTGGTGGGTGGCGCCCCGCCCGCCGGCGGCTCCCGCATCCTGCTGCTGCGGGACACCCCCGAGGGCAGGGTGGAGGTAAGCCAGGACCGCGACACACCCTCCAGCCTGCGGCTGGACATCCGGGGCAGCCAGGCCACCACCACCACGCCGGAGGGCTGCCTGAAGAACCGCCTGATGGCCTACTTCCCCATGCTGCTGCACCCCTCGCCTGCGGATGTGAACGTCATATGCTTCGGCACCGGCATCACCGTGGGGACGGTGAGCCTCTTCGACTGCGTGGACTCCGTGGACTGCGTAGAGATCAACCCCACCGTGGTGGAGGCCGCCCGGCTGTTCGGGCCCTACAACCACGACGCCCTGGCCGACCCCCGGGTGCGGGTGCTGGTGGAGGACGGCCGCAACCACCTCATGGCCACCCGCCACAGCTACGACGTGATCACCATGGAGCCCATGCACCCGGCCCTGGCCGGGGTGGTCTCGCTGTACACCCGGGACTTCTACCTTCTCTGCCGCGACCGGCTGAAGGACGGCGGCCTGATGGCCCAGTGGCTGCCGCTGTACAACCTGACCCCCCGGGACTGCCACATGATAGCCGCCACCTTCCTGGACGTGTTCCCCAACACCACCATGTGGGTGCTGGGCCGCGACGCCATGCTGGTGGGCAGAAAGGGGGGGCCGGTGGAGCCGCTGAACGTCCTCGGCGGGCTGGCCCGGCCGGGGGTGGCGGAGGACCTGGAGCCCTTCGGCCTGGACGACCCCGCCGTCTACCTGGCCTCCTGGGTAACCGGCCCGGAGGGCGTCGCCGAGTACTGCGCAGGGGCTCCGGTGTTCACCGACGCCCATCCGCTGCTGGAGTACACGGCCCCGGAGGCCATCTTCGCCGACTCCACCACCGCCCCCAACCTGGAGGAGATGCTGGCCCTGAGGCGGCCTCCGGCAGAAGCCCTGGAGATGGAGGGCTTCGGGCGGGCCTGGATGGCCGCGGAGCTCTTCCTGCGGGCGGAGGCGGCCCGGGCCCGCCGCAACCTGGCCCTGGAGGCCGAGCTGCTGGACAGTGCGGTATCCGTCTGTCCGGAGATGGAGATAGCGGCCCGCAGGCTCTCCGCCTCCATCCACCAGTCCGCCAGGCTACTCCTGGACCGGGGGGAGGGGGCCACGGCGTGGAGGATGATGGAGATGGCGCTGGAGGTTACCCACTATCCCTCCCCGGCGCTGCTCACCGACCTCTCGCTGCTCTCCTCGTCTGCCGGAATGTACGGCCGGGCTCGCCAGCTGGCCGACAGCGCCCTGGCTCGCGAGCCCATGAGCGCCTCCGCCCACCGCGCCCTGGGCCGGGCGCAGCTGGGCCTGGGCCGGCAGGAGCAGGCCAGGCGCTCCCTGGCCCTGGCCGACAGCCTGGATGCGGACTGACACCCAGCCCTGCTGTAGAACACGCGACAGGCTTGCCACCATAGAGAATCAGCCTAATATTGACAACATCTTGTTGATAATCAAATATGTATGAATGCAGTCTCGACTGATTGGAAGGAGCAAAGATGAATCGCCCGTCAGCAATAGTCGCTTTGTTTCTCTCTCTCTCTCGTAAGCGGTAATCTCTACGCCGACGACTTCGCTGAAGGCACGCTGCCCACCATGGTCGTCCGCATGAGAGGCCCGCAGGTCGGCTACGATGACATGAAGCTCCCCCTCCTGGCCGCTCTCACCTGGAAGTACTTCGATGCAACCAATTTCCATGGGATGTCCACCGATGGGAAGTTCGGCGGTTTCCTGTCGCGCTGCGACAGCGCCCATATCCACTATTCGCTCTGCGCAGCGGACATTCAGCAGTACCACAAGGAGTGGGCAGACACCACGCACCGCTACTGGTTCCGCCACGCTCCCTCCATGGGCCTGCTCTCCGACTCCTGCTTCGCCCGAAGCGACAGCACGTCCCAGAGCATCGCCAACTACGCTTCCGCCGAGGAGATGTTCGACAGCGACGAGGAGTTTGCGCTGAAACCGGAGATGCGGACTCTTGCCGATAATACTTATGATCATCCCTATCTCTGGTTCTTCGAGGTGTACGACGAGGCCGTCAACAGACAGTGGGGCAACGTTGCCGATGATACGTTGCCCCTGAACGACTACGTTCCCAACATGTACACCCAGGACACTACCGCCTCCGGCGAGCTGAGCATGGAGGAGATAGAGCCGGCGGGGATCTTCTCCTGGCAGAAATGGCTGGCGGAGCACGATACACTCAATGCGGTGCCCATGACCCTGAACTTCGCGTTCTTCCACAGTATAGACCCGGGGCAGTTTGATCCGGATTGGCCAGGGGTCAACTACGGTGACTTCGGCATACTGGGCAGGGCCGTGAGGGCGCTGATGCAGGCACGGTACCAGCCTCCTCCGCAGGGAGGGGTGATACCGGACACCACGTTTGCCAATCCCCCGGAGTTCTTCTGCATCGATTACTACCCCTTCCGCTACGTGGACAGCGAGTACGAGGAGACCACCACCATGTGCGACACCAACTGGGTGTTCCTGATCGAGCACTGCGAGGAGGGGATGGACTCCACCATGATGAACGCCGTGGTGGACGGCGAACCGGTGCCGGTCTACTTCTACGCCCAGACCATTGGGGCCGCCGCCGGCCCCAAGATGCACGGGTGCAGCTCGAGCCCTCAAATCGACTACAACTCCTACCTGTACCGCAATCCAACTCCGCAGGAGTTCCGGATGCTGTGCAACCTGGCGCTGCTGCATCAGGCCAAGGGCATCTTTCCCTACAGCCTGTGCAGCTACATAGAACGGCCCAACCAGTTGGATTCAACTTGGAACTACGGCTGTACGGCCCTTCTGGACCGGCAACTGATTTCCTTTGACGCTCCCTACGAAGAGTGGGTTTACACAGGCCGCTGGCCGGAGCATGACACCTACGACTACTCCTACGTCCGCCCCGACTCCATCCCGCCCTGGATGGACGGCTTCGATCCGCTGTACGAGATCGACGCCCCTCCCGATCCAGCAGTCGATCCCAAGTACAACGAGCGCTGGTACGAGTGGCTGTTCGAGCCCTACGG
>JAWLEP010000038.1:0-25526 GCA_041686025.1 Candidatus Fermentibacteraceae bacterium | reverse complement strand
GCCTCAGCCCATGACATGATGACATCATGCCATGGAGCGCATGCCTCAGGCTGCCGCTTGCGGCCGTCCTCGGCCCCCTCCCGGTGCCGCTTTACGTGGTACCGCAGGGTACTCTCCGGAACACCCATGTCCCGGGCAATCGCACGAATGGAACGTCCGTGCTCTTGCATTATGCTCGCTGCCATAACATCCTCCATACGGAGCTTGGCCACCTGCTACCTCCCAAGGTTTAGAAGTAACTCTCGAAAACCTCTGGGAATATCGGGTGGTCAGGCTCCTCTCGCTAGTGCGCGAACTTGGGTGTCCCGTAAGACAAAATATAGGCTGTCCTCCTACATGGCCGTTGGGACAGCCCTGCCCGGTGTAGTAGGAGACGAACGCGCTGATGCGGCGACGCCCGAGGTAGTAGCCATCATCGTCGTACCACAGGACATGGGCGGCGCCGGTTCCCCCGTCCGTGCCGTGGGCCAGTATGCGTATCACGCCATCGGACCAGAGTCCCCTGAGGGCGAAGTTGGTGGCGGAGCTGCTGCCCCATGCCTTCTGCCAGATCAGGCCGCCGTCAGAGGCGTCCACCACCCTGATATAGGCGTATCCGTTGTACATGTTGAAGGAGTCGTAGTAGCCGCATATCAACAGTCTGCCGAAAGGAAGCGCCGAGACCGACAGCCCGCACTCATCTCGTTCGGGGTTGATGTCGAAGATGCTCTGCCAGGCAGTCTCGCCTGAGGATGTGACCCGGGCGGCAAAGGGAGCGAAGTTGGTTTCCCCCGGCTGCATGCAGCGTCCGGTTACCGCAAGGTCCCCCGAGGGCAGCTCGGAGACCCAGTAGGCGTACTGTGTCTGGCAGCTGTCGAGGCTCCACTGCCAGACGATCACACCGGCGGGGCTGATCTTGAAGAGACAGGCCCCGTTGGCCCATCCTGATACTACATAGCCTCCGCTGCTGTGCTCCAGAACCTCGGTGAAATGGGACTGCTGGTCTGGAAAGAACTCCATTGCCCACTGCAGAGATGGTGCCTGAGCGGTCAGCCCCGATATGGTCAAGAGGAGTACTGTGAGCATCATAAACCTCCATAGTCAGGATAATGGCGGGTCTGATGCGCGGCAAGTCCTCTGCGCACCGTACTTGCGGCAAGCCAGCCTGCCCGGATCATATGGAGAGGATTGAGAAGACGCAGAACAGAACCACAGCCTGATTGGCGGTGACTGCAGCGTCCCGATTGGCCCCCGGTTCAGGGGCCGTTGAGCAGGCGCATGGTTCAGGACTGGTAGCCAGCGTGAGGGGGAAGCCGGGCCGGCAGCCCGGCTTCCCCATGCAGGTCTATAAGGAGCAGGCCTTGATGCCGGCCCAGGTGCTCCGGTTCAGGGCGTACTCGGTGTCGTAGTAGGTGCGGAAGGCGTAGTCGTAGTCGGGGAACTCGGAATATCCGGGGTTGGCGTACACGCAGCCGTCGGGGTAGGGATTGTTGAGGTCGCCGGAGATGCCCAGGGAGGTGTTTCCGTCGAAGACCAGGAAGTAGGTGGTGCCCGGGTCCACGGCTACCGCTTCCCAGAACACGTCGACCCATTCCCCGGCGGTGCCGGTGGTATTGGCCTCCGCCAGCATGGTGCCGCCCTGGTTGGGCAGGTCGTCCCAGACCGCGATGTTGACGTTGTCGGAGCTGCCTACCCCTGGTTGCAGGAGAATGCCGGCGCCGGAGATGTTGGCGTTGTCCTGCATGAAGGACTGGGCGAGGTCGGTCTGGCTGAAGGCTGCCATGTAGACCGGACCGCTGGGCTGGTTCTGGTCGATCTCGTCGGCCAGCACCTCCGGGACAACGTTGTTGCAGCCGTCGGCCCCGGCATCTGTCTCCACAGACCAGGTGTCCCCGTCGGCGGTTGCCGGGGTATCAGCAGCCACCGTCCCCGGGATGCCCAGCAGCATGGCTGCCGAACCGAGCACAACTCCAAAAAGCCCCATGTCCTCTCCTCTCAGCTGTTAGACCGGTTCAGTACGTCCACAGAAGCTGATCGGCCGCTCCCCTCAGACTATTCAAGAAAGCGGCAGAAAAGCAAGTCGATGCAAGAACGGTGTTATCGGTGCCGGCAGGGAAGCGTATCCGTACGGGCCGTAACAAGTCGGGGGTGTCTCTGTCTCGTGAGGGCCGGCGGGCTTTGCGACTCCACCGAGTCGGAGAATGCAGGAAAGTCCGATGCCTCCAGGGCCCAGCAATGAGACTTGAAGGGGGCCACGTTCGGATAGAGGCGATTGTAGTCATTACGCACCGTAAGGGATTCCTGTCTTGTCATGGCGTCAGGTCCTGGAGGGAACCGGCGGGTCGTTGACGGGGCTGGTCGAGGTTTTTCTGGAGGGAGGTGCGGACTGCAGTCCAGAGTGCCGACGCCCGAAGCCCGGGCTGTGGCGGAGTTCGTAAGCCTGGGCAGGTAGACCCACCTGCCCAGGACTCAGTCGATATCGGACTAGCGGAGCACCAGCAGCGGGGTGGAGGCCATACCCTCGGGAGATACAAGTACGGCTCTGTAGCAGCCGGAGGGCAGGCCCGACACGTCCAGCCCCAGGGCGCCATCGCCGGCGGCAAGCTCTCCGCTGAAAGCCTCGGAGACCACTCTGCCGGCCACGTCGTACACCACCAGCCTGGCCCGCACGGCCTGCGGGGCGCTGTAGCCGATGGCGCAGCTACCGGTGGCCGGGTTGGGGCAAGGCGTGCCCAGCGCAAGCCGTCGGGGTCCCTGCCCGGGCTCATCTCCGCCGACCCCCGTCTGACCGGCCACGAACCGCAGGGCGGGGTCGCCAAGGTAGTTGTTCTCCTGCAGTATCCACCGCTGCCAGGTGATGCTCACCTCGGCCTTGAACTGGTCCTTGGAGAGGGCGTGGGCCACCCCCAGCTCGTACTGCTGCTGGGCGAACAGGACGTCGGCGAAGTAGAGCTCCAGCCACTCGCTGGGCCCGAAGGCCGGCGGCGTTCCTATGCCCCAGTGGGCGTTGAACATCACGGCTATCGCCCCGCCGTCGGGCCAGAACATCAGCCTCTCGGCGATGCAGGCCAGGTTTTCCAGGTGCCCGGGATGGCAGGCGATGGAGTGAAAGACCACGGGCATGTCCTGGTTGGTCAGATCGCTGTAGTTGGAGTTGGTGACGATTCCGGTTGACGGCTGGTAGTACCAGTAGATCCCTCCGGCGTTTCCGTGTCCGTTGACGCTGCTGTAGGAGACGCCCTGGTTGTAGATCTCTATCTGGTTGTCGGGGTGGGACTCGTAGTCCTCGTAGAGCTTGTGCACATCCCACGAGTCGGGAATCCTGGTGTCGATGGAGTCGCATACGAAGGAGCCCCAGTAACCGGGAGGGTCGTCCACCCACAGGCCGGCGCCGGCCAGCAGGGCGGTGGTGGCCCAGGGACCTTCGGGGGACTCGGTCTCGTAGGCAACCGCCTTCTCCACCATGGTCTCCAGGCGGGATGGCACGTCGGTACTGAACCGGCCGGTGTAGATGTCGCTGTAGTAGTCCACCGCGTCTTCCAGCTCTCCGAACTGGCTGTCGCCGTCCAGGTCCCAGTCGCCGTCGAGGTCGCTGTAGTAGAGGTCGGCGGTGGCGTTCATGGTGTTCCCGCTCAGGGTCAGGCCCGACAGGCGGGTTGTCTCGCCGTAGTCGCCCACTATCAGGGCGTACACCAGGCCGTCGTTATCGTAGGCGTCCTTCAGGTAGTTCCTGATCTGCTCCTGCGTGTCCCGGCCCTCGAAGCTGGCGTATATCCACTGCGTGGAAACGAAGGAGGCGCCATGCGTGGTCTCCCGCAGGTCGATCAGCGGCTGCAGGGTCTCCTGGTGGGCCTCGTCTGCGATCACCACCCACGGTGTTCCGCGGACGCCGCTCTGCATCGGAGCGTACTCCGTGAGCATGCCGGGGTTCTCCACCATTTCCTCCAGACCCCGCATGGCGGTCCGTATCTGCAGCTCCGACAGCTCCAGAACGGGTGCGTCCGGGTCGGCGGCGATCACTGGAGTCAGCCTGGCCTCCGTGACCAGATGCAGCCTGCCGGTGTCCTGGTCCCATGAGACGGGGGTGAAGCAGAACGACCCTACTCTGAAGCCCGTCTTGGTTCCGGTATCGATGCTTCTTACCATATCCCCGGGGAAAGTGCCGCTTCCGTAGGCGTCGGACCTGTAGGCTACGGCGGGAATGGGCCGGCTCAGAGGATGGGCCACCACGGGGGCTATCTTGTGCACCCCCGGCAGCTCCACCGAAGAGAGCACCTCCACCTCCACGTCTGCCAGCCGCGTGCCCTGGGGGAGGGCCAGGGAGTAGGTAACCCCCGGCAGATGGGGGTCGCCGGGCTCGAAGGCAGGCGCCCCGCCGGGCATCGTGACAGCCTCTCCATCCATGAAGGGCACGATATCGACCTGGGAGGGATCTGCGGAGAATGAGAGCGGGCCGGCCTGCAGTGCCAGCGCCATCAGTAGAAGAGCGGATATCTGCATTGCCAGAATCCTTGCGTTGGGGGATAGCGGGATCGATCTCTGCCTCTACACTACCCCAAACACCACATACCGAAAAGTTCTCCCTCATTGCCCGGCCTGCAAGCCGCTTCTTCGTTCGCAGAGTGGCCGGAGTGTGTCCGTTGGAGCAAGGAGACAAAAAGGAGACGCTCTCTCTTACTGCTCTGCATGCTGGTCAGCGCCTCCCTTGCCTACGTCGATGCCGTTGAGGGGCCTGAGGGGCTCTACCTGGCATGGAACGGGAGCGTTGCCCTGAATGCCGAAGGGCTTGCCCCAGGCGTGTACGTGGTGCGGTCGGCAGGACCCAGCCCCAAGCGCTCAAGGTCACCGTAGCGCACTGACCAGGGCGGAAGGGGAGTGACGGCCGCCGCCTGCACCGGTTTCGTCCGGTTCATACAGGATGAGCCCCGAATGGTGTCGCGGCCGGAGACCGTTCTGCCGGTCTAGGCGGAGTCCAACGGTGGCGTTCTCTTGCGAATGCCCTGCCGTTCCGACACTGCAGCCCGGGCGGTCTGCAGCTGGGAGATGCCGAAGGCGTAGTCGTCGGTGCGGCCGGTGAGGCTTCGCCGCCGTCCAATTCTATCGCTTCGGCTCAACCCCCATGTTGTGGAAGGTAAAGGCCCAGCGGTCCGCCTGCTCCTCGATGGTCTTGGAGACGGATTTGCCGGCTCCGTGGCCGGATCTGGTCTCCACCCGTATGAGCACCGGCCTGCTGCAGCCCTGAACCTCCTGGAGCCTGGCGGCGAACTTGAAGGAGTGGGCGGGCACCACCCGGTCGTCATGGTCGGCGGTGGTCACCAGGGTCGCAGGGTAGCATGTGCCCTCCTCGAGGTTGTGGTAGGGGGAGTAGCCCAGCAGGTAGTCCAGCATCTCCGGGCTGTCGTCGGCGGTGCCGTAGTCGTAGGCCCAGCCGGCTCCGGCGGTGAACCTGTGGTAGCGGATCATGTCCAGGACCCCCACTGCAGAGAGCACTACTGCAAACAGCTCCGGCCTCTGCGTCATGCAGGCCCCCACCAGCAGGCCTCCGTTGGAGCCTCCGGATATCGCCAGCCTTCCCGGAGAGGTGTATCCCTCGTCTACAAGGTACTCCGCTGCCGCGATGAAGTCGTCGAAGACGTTCTGGCGGTTCATCTTCGTGCCGGCCTCGTGCCAGCTCCTTCCGTACTCGCCGCCGCCGCGGATGTTGGGGACGGCGTAGATGCCGCCGCTCTCCAGCCAGACCACCGCAGACGTCCTGAAGACGGGCGTCAGGCTGTTGTTGAAGCCACCGTACCCGTACATCATCGCCGGGTTCTCTCCGTCGCGCTCCAGGCCCTTGCGGTGGGTGAGCATCATCGGAACCCGGGTGCCGTCGCCTGAGCGGTAGAAGACCTGCCGCGACTCGTATCGGGAAGGGTCGAAGTCCAGGCCGCTCTCCCGGAAGACAGTCGTCTCGCCGCTGCCGGTGTCGTAGGAGTAGATGGAAGGCGGCGTAAGGTAGTCCGTGTAGAGGTAGTAGAGCGTGGACTGGTCCCACTTCCCCGACAGTCCCAGCACCGTTCCCTTTCCGGGCAGGTCCAGCTCCTCCAGGCGCCGGCCGTCGGGGGAGAAGCGGATCACGGCCGACAGGGCGTCGCGGAGGTATCGGGCAAAGAAGCTGCCGCCCCCGGCGGAGACCGTCAGCGGCTCCCCGGCCTCCGGTATGACGTCCTCCCATCCCTCCGGGTCGTGGCTGGAGGCTGCGAAGCGCACCAGCCGGCGGTTGGGGGCGTTCATGTCGGTGAGGAAGTAGAGATCGTCGCCTATGCTGTGCACGAAGGCGTGGGTGTTCTCGAAGCCCTTCACCACCTGCTCCATCTGAGGGTCCGGGGAAGCCAGGTCCATGATGTAGACCTCGTTGCCCTTGGTTGACACGGCGGCGGAGACCACCAGCCAGCGGCCGTCCTCGCTGGTCTGCCCGATGATGTAGCGCCGGGGCGTCTCCTGGCCTCCCAGCACCAGCTCGTCGGCGTTCTGGGGCGTGCCCAGTCGGTGGTATAGCAGACGGTGCCTGTCGGTCCTGGCGCTGAGCCTGCTGCCCCCTCCCGGCTCCTCGTAGGAGCTGTAGAAGAAGCCCTCCCTGCCCTTCCAGGCCAGGGTGGAGAACTTCACGCTGTCCAGGCGGTCCTCCAGCAGCTCCCTGCTCTCGGTGTCCATGACGAAGACCTTTCGCCAGTCCGAGCCCGCCTCCGAGATCTGGTAGGCGGCCAGGCCGCCGTCCCGGGTGAACTCTATGCCGGCCAGGAAGGTGGAGCCGTCTTCGGAGAAGGTGTTGGGGTCGAGGAACACCTCGGGCTCGGCGCCTTGGCGCTGGCGGTACAGCACCGGCTGGTCCTGCAGGCCCTCGTTCATGAAGAAGTAGGTGTAGCCCCCCTCGATGAAGGGGGCGCCGTAGCGCCGGTAGTCCATCAGCTGACGCAGCCTGTCCCTGAGTGATTCTCTGAACGGTATGCGTCGGAGGTAGTCGAAGGTTACCTCGTTCTGGCGGCGTACCCAGTCCTCCACCTCGTCGGCGGTATCGTCCTCCAGCCACCTGTAGGGGTCGGCTATCCGCCTTCCGTGTATCTCGTCCACCACCTCGCGCTTCTCCGTACGGGGGTAGCTCATTCGGTCCTTCCGCGATTGCGCCATGCTTCCTCCATGTGGGATGCTGTTATTCGATTTCGGCATCGTTACCACTGATTGTCGCCGGCGAAGGCCCTGGGGTCAATGGCCCAGATACAAATCGGCAGGCATGACAAAGAGCGAAGCAAGCCGTAATATTGCATTGCAGCCCAGTTAGCATGCCCGGGGCATACAGGACATTCGACTGCCCCACCGGTTTCCGGGGCAGGAAGGGGACCGGAAAAATGAATGGAGGAAGGGAATGAGATGCGTGCCCATGGCCGCCGTGATCCTCACAGCCCTGTTTCTCATGGCTTCGGAGTCCCCTGCAGAGGGATGGCAGATAGAGCTTGTGGACCCCGGCGATGACGTAGGGAAGTACAGCTCCCTTGCGCTGGACTCACAGGACTTGCCGCACATAGCCTACTACAACAGCGAGATACTGGAAGGGGACCTGAAGTACGCCCACTACGATGGAAGCTCCTGGCAGACGGAATTCGTGGATGACTCGCCGGACACCGATGTGGGTCGCCACACTTCCATCGTCGTAGACTCCGGCGACTGTCCGCACATAGCCTACCAGGATTATGACAACGAGATGCTGAAGTACGCCGTGCTGACCGGAGCGGGGTGGGAAGTCTCCGTGGCGGATTCGTCGCTATGCACAGGCTTCTACGCTTCGATTGCCCTGGATACCGGAGACATGCCCTACATCTCCCACGGGAACATCGCGGACATCGGATGGGCAAGTCTGAACCTGACCTACTGGGACGGGACCCAGTGGTGCGACGAGGAGCCCTGGCTGGGGGGAGATGCTGACGGTCTGAACAATTCCCTGGCCCTGGACGACGGCAACAACGTTCACGTCTCACACTACGAGGGGAACCTGGGACAGCTCAAGTACGCATACTGGGACGGCAACGAATGGTACAGCGAAGTCATCACGGAAGATGGTCCGGGCCGCTTCACCTCCATCGCACTGGACAGCTACGGAAGGCCGCACATCTCCTGTCACAATGCCGACAACCACTACCTGTCCTACGCCTATATGGACGCGGACTCCACATGGCACGTAGAGGACGTCTGTCCCGGAGGATACTACACGTCGCTGACCATTGACAGCCAGGACAGGCCCCGGATCGCCCACTACGATCCGGACATGCATGATCTCGTCTACACCTACTGGACAGGCAGCCAATGGGCGAGCTACACCGTTGACTCTGAAGGCGACGTGGGCGCCTACCCGTCCCTGGCGCTGGACAGCCTGGAGGCGCCACACATCTCCTACTGCAACTCCAACGAGGGGAGCCTCTACTACGCATGGTTCGAATACCCCGAGGGCACCGAAGGTGCCAGCGTTCTGCCGGTCTCGGGCATCAGTCTCTCCCGGCCCTCTCCCAACCCGACTTCCGGTTCGGCGGAGATAACGTTCTCCGCTCCGGCCGGCCGTTCGCTGGACCTTTCCGTCTTCGACCTTTCCGGCCGGCGGGTGAGGAGCCTCTTCGCCGGAGAGGCCTCAGGAACCTGCCGCACAGTGATGGTGAAGGGGCTCTGTCCCGGAGTCTATCTGTGCAGGCTGGATGCGGGTGAGCAGGCCATGGTGGAGAAGCTGGTGGTCCACTAGCCGGCACGGCGGACCGTAAGGGAGCGCCCGTCGCTCCACACACGGTCCACGGGGCTTGCAGCCAGCAGGCGATGTCCCAAATACTGTAGCAGCAAATGCAACCTTGGAAGGACTGAAATGAGCCTCTTCCTGCGCAAGGCGTTCAGCTCCGGTCCGGTGAGGCTGAACCTCTCCAAGGGGGGGCTGGGGTTATCCGGCGGCGTGAGGGGCGCCCGACTGAGCGCCGGCCCCCGGGGACTGCATCTCTTCGCCGGCCGGGGCGGCCTCTACTACCGGAAGCGGGTGGGGGCATCCGGCCGCGGGGAGGGAGGCTCCGGAAGCGGCTGCCTGCTGCTTCTGCTGATCCTGGCCGTCGTTGCCGCGGTGAGCGCAGCGGTGAGCTGGGTCGGTGACCATCCCCTGGCCGCCGCCGGCATCGGGGCCGGCCTGCTGGGGGGGCTGTCGGCCTGGCTGATCGTCCGTCACAGGCGGAAGGCCGCCCTCAGGGAGTACCGGGCCGCCCTGGAGGAGGGTCTTGTATCCGGCGGGGGGCGCGTCTCCGAGGAGCTGATCGGTGACCTGGCCCGGCTCCGCGAGAGAGTGCCCGGGTCCGGCAAGTGGCGGCAGCGGCTGGCCCGGACGGAGGGAGACGTCTACCAGGCGCTGCTGGACAGGGTGCTGGACGACGGGGTGATCACCGGAGGCGAGAGGCGCAGGCTCCGGGCCCTGGAGGGTCTGGCCCAAATGCCGGCCGAGGTGGTCCTCGCCGTGAAGCTGGAGGTCTTCGAGGCGGCCTACGTCGACGCGGTGGCCGACAGACGCATCACCGAGGAGGAGTACGAGCGGCTGCACAACCTGGCCGCTGGCCTGGAGATACCCTCGGACACAGTGCGGCGGGAGATGGAGGTGGTGGAGGACCTCCGGCGGGCTCAGGGGCTGGAGCCTCCCCTGCCGGAGCTGGACCCGGAGGTCTCGCCGCTGCACGTAACCAGAAACGAGACGCTTCACCACGTGGGAACGGGGCAGGTCTACACCCGCCGCCGCGACGAGAGCGAGCCCGACGGCTGGCACTACTCCCTGAAGCGCGACGGCGACCTCGTGCTCACCAGCCGAAGGCTCAGGGTGGAGGACTCCGGGACCACCACACTGAAGCTGGAGGAGATCGAGGACCTGGAAGTGGACCTGGACCGGGGCTACATATTTGTCTCCAAGTCCAGCTCCGGACGGCCCACCGTGATCTCAAGCAGCCGGCCGGTGGAGCTGGCCAGGATGCTGGAGCTGCTGGCCGGAGGGAAGGATGCGGCCTAGCCCGGGGACCTCCCGAAACAGAGAGGAAATGCCATGAGACCGGTGATCATTACTGTCTGTGCAGCGGCGCTTCTGTTGCTTCCGATGGCGTCCGCACAGGAGTCCGGGCTCCCCTGGGAGGCCTTCGTACACCCCGAGGCGATGGCGGCCGGGAGCTTCGATGCCCTTCCCGGGTCGACTGCAGCCGTTCTGGTGGGCACCGCCCTGGACACGCTGTACGCCATGGGCGCCGAGGACATCGTGTTCTGCGGCCTGATGCGGATAGAGGCCCCGCTGGGTGGTTGGCTCGCCGATGGGCTGTTCGACCTGGAAAGGGGGGGAGCCCGGTACGGCACCTTCCGGGTGGGGGTGAGCGACTCCGGGAGTGTGTTCGCCCTCATGGCCCGGGGCAGCGAAGAGGATGGGGGAACGGTCTGGCTGCCAGCTCCTGGCCCGGACTGCGTGGTTCCGGAGGGGGAGGCGGCTCCCGAAGGTCTGCTGACCTACGAGTTCCTTCTGGAGCGGGAGGAGTTCGAGGACCTGGATGAGCGTTTCGAAGGCGCCGACCAGGCCGCTGCCGGAGGAGCACGAACCTCTCCGTGAAGATATTCTCTCCGCAGACCAGACGGCACAGGTAGGCGGCGGAGGGACCCCCGGCAGAGTAACGGTGGATGCCCTCAGGCCGGCTCTTCCCGGCGGGATGTCGCCTGCTGGTCCCGGCTGACGGCTACCTCCTCCAGCATCGGCGTGGTGTCCGGGTCGGAGCCGGCCAGCATTGCCCACCCGCGTCGCAGCCGGAGGTAGAGGATGCTGGACTCCGCGCGGCAGCTCTGAGGCGTCAGTCCGTCCCGGCAGCCGGCCCATCAGTCTCGACGGCGCTCTCCAGGCCGGAGACGGTGGACTCGGCCACCTCTGCGAAGCTTCCCTCAAGCCGGGGAAACAGCTGACGCCATATGGCAAGCCACTCCGCCGCCTTCTGCGGTTCTGCGGAGGCCCGGGCGCTGGACCCCGTCCTCTCCATCCAGACCGGAAGCTCCGCGGAGCCCACCCTGTGGAAGGGCGCCTCTCCCACGTAGAAGCCGTCCGACGCCAGGTCGAAGAACTCGTAGGCCGCTGTCCCGGGCTCCGCCGCGGCCAGGAAGGCTTTGGCGCTGACTCCCGTGTTCACCGATTCGCCCATGACCCGAATGGAGACCGCGGGAGCCGCCGCTTCGGCGAGGCTGTCGAGAGGGGCCCAGTCGCCGCCGTGAAACGCCTCCGCCACCAGTGAGTCGACCTCTGCTGACAGCGCGCCCCCGAATGTCAGCTCCAGCGCCCTTCCGAAGAGGCTGTCCAGCCGGTCGGGGTCAACGGTCTCCGCATGCTCGAGAGCCCCGTTCAGGGACTCCAGCTCCTCCCGAAGGCGCCTGCCTTCGCCGGCGACCGCTTCGGGCGCTGCCAGAATGGCCGCCAGGACGGCGGCCGCGATTGCGCACTGTCTGCCGGTCTGCCTCATGATACCCCCTATGCGGTTGTGGTGGCCCTCATGCTCCGGGCTGAGTCTAGCCGATGCCCGGGGGCGCGCCAATGCTGCCTCCGCGGCCCGGAGGTATAATTGGCCCTTCGACCGGGGCACTCTCTCTGGGGGAAGGTTCTGCATTGGCGGGAAACCGATACGGCCCCTACGCTGTGTTCCGGCTGGCGGCGGTGCGCAACCTGCTGCTGGGCGGGGTCCTGGTGCGGGTGGGAGCGGCGGCCCAGGGTCTGGCCATAGGCTGGGAGATGTACCAGAGGACCGACCAGCCCCTGGCCCTGGGCCTTATCGGACTGGTTCAGGCGGTTCCCATGCTGCTGCTCACGCTTCCCGCCGGCTACCTGGCCGACGTCTTCGACCGCAGGAGGGTCATGGTGGCGGGGCTGGCCGGCACCACTCTCACCTCGCTGCTGCTGGCCCTGTTCAGCTGGCGGGGCGGTGCGGTGGCGTGGATGTACGGGCTGCTCTTTCTGGACGCCGCCTTCCACAGGGTGGCCGCACCTGCCAGGACGGCGCTCCTGCCGGCGGTGGTGCCGGCGGGTGAGTTCGAATCGGCGGTGAAGTGGCGGACCACCCTCTTCCAGCTCTCCTCTGTGGTGGGCCCGGCCATCGGAGGCTTCATAATCACCTGGAGCATCACGGCCGCCTACCTGTTCAGCGCCGCCACAACGGCCGTCTACATAGTGCTTCTCTCGCTCATGGAGATCCCCAGGCTTCCCCGGCTGCCCCGGGGCAGGATGCTGCGGCAGGTGGCGGAGGGGATACGCTACGTCTGGAGCCGAAGGCTCATACTGGGAAGCATCTCCATGGACCTGTTCGCCGTCCTCCTCGGCGGTGCTGTGTACCTGCTGCCCGTTTTCGCCAGGGACATAATCACCAGCCCGCCCCTGGGCCTCTCCCCGGAGGAGGTGCTGGGGTGGCTGCGGGCGGCCCCCGCCGCCGGGTCGATAGTAATGGCCCTGATCCTGGCCCACGCCCCTCCCCTGAAGAGGGCCGGCAGGTCTCTGTACGCGTCGGTGGCCGCCTTCGGCGTGGCTACGGTGGTCTTCGGGATATCCAGGAACTTCTGGCTGTCCTGGGCGGCCCTTTTCCTCACCGGCTTCTTCGACAACGTCAGCATGGTGGTGAGGCACATACTGGTCCAGATGAGAACGCCGGACAGGATGCGGGGAAGGGTGTCTGCGGTGAACATGATCTTCATAGGCTCCTCCAACGAGCTGGGAGGCTTCGAGTCCGGCCTGGTAGCCCACATCTTCGGCCCGGTGGTCTCCGTGGTCAGCGGCGGGATCGGGACCCTGCTGGTGGTGGCGGGGTGGACGAAGCTGTTCCCCTCTCTTCTCAGGGCGGGCCGGCTTGATGCCGGCGAGGAGGAAGCCGCGGCGGAATGACCGGGACTTTCATCGCAGCCTCTAGGTCCGTCCCAGCGGATTCGGGCAAGGCTTCGTTTGCCTTTCCCGGGCGGTGTTGGTAGCCTTCTGGAAACATCCTTGCGCCTCTGCGCTGGATGGACCTCAACCATGGGGATGCAGAAGTCATGAGCTCTGTGTGGACGCCGATCAGGGGCAGATGGTGGATATGGGCAATACCCATTTTCGTGTTCATCGTGACCGGAGGGGGAATCATCCTGCTGGCCCGGGGGGTTCCGCCCGGGATAGAAGGCAGCTTTCCCGGGATAGACCGAAGGACGGAGCTGTACCTTCTCGGTGTCTTCTTCATCGTCTTTCCGGCACTGTTCTCGGCGGGGCCCGCGAGGCGGGGCGGCTTCGGTCCGAGGGCATTCCCTGCAGCGCTGTGGTGCTGGCCGCCGAACCTACCGGTACCTCGATCAACGGCGTACCCGAATACCTGGTTTCGCTGGAGGTGCATCCGCCTGACAGACCGGATTATGAGACCGGCATGAAGGTCTGCGTGGGGATGCAGGCGCAGGACTGTCTCAGGCCGGGAACCGAGGTCAGGGCATGGGTGGAGAGCAACGGCGGCCAGGGGCTCCTGGTGAGCTTCGACGGAAGCCTGGCTACGGGCAGGGGCTGAGCGGGGCCGCCGCCGGCGGCCCCGCTATCGGTGTCCTTACTCCTCGCCCTCCTGGGCCACGAATCCCAGTATGGTAAGACCGGTGTCGGAGGGGGTACCGGCCTTCTGGGCCAGGAACGCGGCGCCCAGCTGCTCGATGTGTTCTCCGATGTCGTCGAAGTAGTTCAGGTGTATCTGCTCCTCTTTGATGATCCTCTCGAAGAGCTTGGCCGTGATGCTGTCGCCGTTCTCCCTGCAGACCGCCTGGAAGCTGTTGTACTTCTCGATTGTATCGTCCTCCAGCCCGCTGTCGAAGGGGTAGATCTGCTCCACGGCCTGGTCGGGGGTGACGTCCGCGGCGCGGTCGGCGGTGGGCTCGCCGTCCAGCTCCTTGATCCGCTCGGCGAAGTCCTCGGCGTGCTTCATCTCGTCGATGGCGATGAGCTTTATCTTGCCCGCCAGCTCGCCGTAGTCCATGTCGTCGAGGGCGTAGTGCTGGTTCATGTACTGGACGATGGCGTGCAGCTCCATCTTCCTGGCCTCGTTGAGGATTTCGATGACGGCCTTCTTCCGCTCTTCCCTGCTCTTGTCTGCCATGCTCCACCTTTCTTTCAGAGGTTTGGGCAACTGGAACAAATGGAATAATCAGCCGCTCCGGTATCGACAAGGGACGACTTTGTGTGGGAGCGGTATTGGCGTATTGTCATGCGAGAGGACCCGCGCCGGCATCCGATGAGAACGGTATTCCAACGGGAGGTCGCAAATGAATGCTTGGACAGCAGCCCGCCTCGCCGCCTGCCTTGCAGCTGCGGGATGCTCATCAACCTCCACCCGCGGACAGCAGCAGCCCCTGGTCTCCCCCGACGGCAACTACGTGCTCACGGTCCCCGTGAACGAGTCCGCCCTCCCCGAGATGGCCGGCACCCCGGTGTGGATGGTTACCATTACCGACCTCGACGGGGGCGTCGTCCACCAGGACAGGATGTCCGAGTTTCCGGCCAGGTTCGACGTCTACTGGGACTGGGGGTCCGAGGGCAGGGTCTGGCTGTACAACAGCGACGACGGATCCGTGTGGTACTGGGAGGACCGGGGCGACTGGATCAAGTGGATGTGGGGGCACGGGCGGCAGCGGGAGATAGACTACGACATATGGCCACCGGAGAGCATCTATCCCGACTACGTCGAGTAGCGGTCTGCTGTGGGGGGCTTGATCTGAACGCTCAGATGCATATCCTGTAATGTAGAGACGCTTCTGGCTGGGGTGCGACGGCATTCCTGGTTGCGACGGCATTCCTGGACCGACCGCAGATCCTGCCTAGCGCAAGCAATACCGCTATTCGCGACGGCGGTACGGCCGATGCGGCCGCGGGCCGACTTCCGCCGGCGGGCAGCACCCTTCCGGGCACAGAGACGGCCTCGGCGGACGGCCCGGGGAACCGGCATGGCTATGTGGATATTTTAACTGGGGGGTGAATGCATCCTATGGAGCTGAGCTACGAGACAACAAGGGAACTCGAGGGGCCCGAGAGCCTGCGCGAGGTATACAGGAACCTCCCGTCAATCGACGAAGATATCGGGCCGCTGGTCCGCCTGATGTGGAACGACAGCCCGCACATCCACAGGGCTCTTGATTCCGCCGAAACCCCCGGAGAGGCCAGGGAGGGTCTGTTCGATTACCTGGAAGCCCGGGAGCGCCGCCTGCTCTCGCTGGGCTGCAGGCTGCATCCCCTGGAGAAGGCCAACTCCAGGGAGGCAATCCAGACCTTCAAGAACTTCCTGGGAAGGGTCTGCGAGAAGAGAGCCGGGTGCTCCACTCTGGATACGCTCCTCCGCCTTGCGAAGGGCGACACCGGGGAAGCTTCCGCCTGCTTCGTAATGGAGATGATCCATCTGCTGAGGGCGGTGGAGGGACGTTCGGGGATCTATGGGGAAGGTGGAGTCCCCGCCGACTACATACCCGCCTTTCTCCGGCGCCGCGGCAGGGAGGCGGCCGTGGAGAGGACCCGGGCCCTGGACCGGGAGGCCTCGGAGATGCACGCCCTGATGCGCAGGTACCGTTCCGGTCTGGAGCCCGAAGTGGTGGAGCGCCGTCGGGCCAGCCGCCGACGGATCATGGAAGCCATGGACTGTGCGGAAGGGCTCTGGGACGATTACCGCTGGCACCTGGTCAACGTGGTCCGGGACCCGCAGACCCTGAGCAGCCTGGTGGAGCTGTCCGAGGACAGGCTCAGGGCCGTGTCCCTGGCCTGCGAGAACGGCATTCCGTTCGGAGTCACTCCCTACTACATGAGCCTCATGGACAGGGATCCGCGGGAGGGTCTAGACCACGCGGTGCGGGCCCAGGTCATACCCTCTCTGGACTACGTGACGGGGATGCTGGATCACAAGGAGGACCGGTCGGACTTCTTCGACTTCATGGGTGAGCGGAACACCTCTCCGGTGGACCTGGTTACCCGCAGATACCCCAGTATCGCCATCTTCAAGCCTTTCAACACCTGCGCGCAGATCTGCGTCTACTGCCAGAGGAACTGGGAGATCGACCAGGTGATGGCCCCCAACGCGCTGGCCACCCCCGAGAGGGTGGAGACCGCCCTGAGGTGGTTCGAGGACCACCGGGAGCTGGAGGAGGTGCTGATCACCGGAGGAGACCCCTGCGTGATGAGCGACGCGAAGCTGAGGCAGTTCGTAGCCGGGTTCGCATCCATGGATCACATCAGAAGGATCAGGATCGGCACGAGAACTCCCGTCGTGCTGCCCATGCGGTGGACGGGGGACCTGGTGGAAATGCTGGCGGGCTTCAACGTTCCCGGTGTCAGGGAGGTCTCGGTGGTGACCCATTTCGAGCATCCCTACGAGATAACGCCCGAGGCCCGTGACGCTGTCGCGCGAATAAGAACGGCGGGAATGAGCGTCTACAACCAGCAGGTCTTCACCGTCGAGAACTCCAGGCGATTCGAAACGGCACGGCTTCGCGTAGATCTCAGGAGGATAGGCGTAGAGCCCTACTACAACTTCAACATGAAGGGCAAGGAGGAGACGGGCAGCCTTCGCGTTCCGATAGCCAGGATACTGCAGGAGCGCAAGGAGGAGGCCAGGCTGCTTCCAGGCCTAGACAGGACCGACGAGTCGGTGTTCAACGTCCCCAACCTGGGCAAGAACCACCTCAGGGCCTGGCAGGACCACAGGCTGATCATGCTCCGCCCCGACGGTAGAAGGGTCTACGAGTTCCATCCCTGGGAGAAGAACCTGGCGGCCGTGCCCTGCTATGCCTACACGGACGTGCCCGTACTTCAGTACCTGCAGCGCCTTGTGGAGAGGGGCGAGGACCCCTGGGACTACAGAACCATATGGTATTACTACTAGTATCCAGGTGCATCTGATGGACCGATGGGGCCTATCGTACTAAAGCATGAATTTCATAATATATGAAATACCCGCAGTGTTCCTTATTGACGCCGTAGGCATTGGGCTTTAATCATTGGGGTTGGCCCCTATGGTGGTGGCGACGGTTGGCACAGCTCTGGCAAGGTGGTAACGGATGAAAACTGGTGGTTTCCTTATTGCGTTCTCGGCGGTTGTCGCAATGTCATTTGCGGCTCCGGCGATGGCATACAGCGAGACTCAGACCGACTGGAGCGGCGGCAGCGGAAGCCCCGGTCCGGTTTCGGCCTGGGGCGACGACTTCCACACCTGCTCACACATATCCTATTTCGAGACGGGGCAGGTCACGCTGGATGTATCCCATACCACTCCCGTCGAGCACACGGTGATAGGCGGCCTCGAAGGGGCCAGCGACGTGTGGGTGGACGACATCAACGGGGACGGTCATCCCGACCTCATTACCGTGAACGAGGACGACGGCAGGGTCTTCTGGTGGGAGAACAACGGGGACGGAACGTCCTGGTCGGGTGATCTTCTCTCCACGGATTTCCAGGGCGGCGCGGCGGTATGCGCTCTTGATGTGGACGCGGACGGCGACAAGGACATCGCGGCGGTATCCAGCTCCCAGGACTTGGTCGCGGTGTGGCTGAACCTCAACGGCAGCGGCGAGTACTGGACCCGCATAGACATCGACGACGCCTTCACGGGCGGGGTGGACATCTACCCCGCCGACATAAACGGCGACGGCTACGACGATCTGGTGGGGGCCGCCTACTCCGACAACGACATCGTCTGGTGGCAGAACGTGGACGGCAGCGGCAGCGACTGGATCAAGAGGCCCATCAACGCCAACTTCAACAGCGCCTATGGCGTTGTCGCCGACGATATCGACGGCGACGGCAAAATGGACGTGGTGGGCGTCGGGATGAGCTACTACAACGGCCAGGCATGCTGGTGGCGCAACGTCACAGGCAGCGGGACCAGCTGGACTCAGAACACCATCGACGGCGATATAGACGGCGCCTGCGCGGTAGCTACCGGTGACGTCGACGCCGACGGCGAGATCGACGTGGTGGTGGGGACCTACTACTCCGACGACGTGGTCTTCTACGAGAACAAGGGCGGTGGCTACAACTGGGACTCACACACCATCGAGACGAGCTTTGACCAGGTCTCATCGCTGGCCATAGCGGACATTGACAACGACGGCGACATGGACGTGGCCGGCGCGGCCGCCAACGGTGACGAAGTTGCCTGGTTCGAGAACCTGAACAAGATAGGCACCGTCTGGACCAAGCGGACTGCCAGCGGCTCCATGGGCGGCGCCAGCGGCGTGTTCATCGCCGACATCGACGGCAACGGAAACAGCGATCTCGTGGCCACGGGCGGCGACTCCAACCAGCTCAAGTGGTGGGAGGTCGTCGGATACTCCTCCGAAGGAAACCTGGTCTCCAAGATACTGGACACGGGAATGTACTCCCTGTACACGACGCTGGACTGGACCTCCAGCGAGCCCAGCGAGACCGACATCCATTTCCTGGTCCGCACCTCCAACAACCCCGGAAACATGGGTGAATGGTCCGATCCCATATACACTCCGGGCGGTCTGATAGATGTGGACATCGCGCGGTACGTCCAGTACCAGATGGTCCTGAACAGCAGCGATTACACCGCTACCCCCTCACTCCAGGAAGTCACCATCAACTGGCAGGATCCCTATGGTGTGAGCGAGGGCTCAACCGCGCTGGGAGGCTTCGGTCTTTCCACCCCTGCCCCCAACCCCAGCACCGGCAGCTCCATGCTGCGGTTCGGCGTCCCGGGCGGCTCCGCCGTCTCGCTGGAGATCTTCGACTGCTCCGGCAGGCTGGTGCGGACGCTGGTGGACGGCGAGCTGTCCGCGGGTACGCACCAGGAAGAGGTCAGCGGTCTTCAGCCCGGCCTCTACCTTTGCAGGCTCAAGGCTGGCAGTGAGGTCGACACCAGAACACTGGTGGTGATCCGCTAGCCCTTACGATGGGTGAAGGAAAGGGCCGGAGGCTGATGCCTCCGGCCCTTTCTCTATGGCCCTCTCACTACTATTGACGACCGATTGCCGTTTGGGGATGCTCTTCGGGGCGGACATCGCATTACACCGGTTGGGAGAGGAAAAATGTCCGAGAAGGGGCCATCGGAGGGAAGCACCGTAACAGAGCGCTTTCCATCCGAGGCGGAGGAGCAACTGGCAGGGGGGAGGTTCCGGGAGGCCGCCGAGGCCTTTCTAACTCAATCCGAAGGCCTTTCCGGAGCGGAGAGGTGCAACCTCCTGCGCCGGGCCGCATCGGCCTTCTGGAAGTCGGGGGATTTCGGCCGGGCCGCGGACGTTTACGAGACCGCCGCCACCTGCAGTCGCGAGGCCGGCGACCGCTCCTCGGAGGCCAAGTGCCTTCTGGGCCTGGGGGCCAGCTTCCACGGCATGGGGAGCATGTCCAGGGCCTATCAGGTGATCTACGAGGCCCTGGAGGCCGCAGAGGAGCTGGGCAGCGACCGGGGCATAGCGGATGCCACCAACTGGCTGGGAATAGTATCCCGTTCCCAGGAGGACTACGCCCTGGCGGTGGAACACCACCGCAGGGCCCTGCGGCGCTGCAGGCGTTCGGGCGACTCCGACCGTGAAGCATCCTCGCTGAACAGCCTGGGCCTGGCCCTCCACCACATGGGCGACCTGGAGCAGGCCCTGGAGACCTTCAGGAAGGCCCTGGACATCAGGCTGGAGATCAGGGACGGCTGGGGGGCCTCGGACACCCTCAGCAACATCGGCATGACCCTCAAGGACATGGGCCGCCTCGACGAAGCGCTGGACTACTACGGCAGGTCTCTGAAGACCAGAAGGCGGATAGGCGGCGACAGCAGGCTGGCCAACGTGCTTAACAACATCGGGAACCTCCTGCTGCGGATGGGGCGTACGCAGGAGGCTGTGGAGAAGCACCAGGAGGCGCTTCGCATCCGGCGGGGGATAAACCACGCCAAGGGAATCGCCTCATCCCTGCTCAACCTGGGGGAGGCCTGGTCTGTGATGCAGAGGCCGGAAAGGGCCCTTCTGTGCCTGCGGGCCAGCCTGGACATACAGCGGAGCATGGACATGCCCGACATTCGGGTACAGACCCTGAGGATGCTCTGCTCGGTACTGGAAGCGGCCGGCAGGCCCGTCGAGGCGCTCCAGAGCGCCAGGGAAGCCCTGGAGACCTCCAGGAGGCACTACGCCAGCCGCGAACGGAAGAAGCTGGCGCAGGCCAGGGCTCTGCTGGAAACGGAGCACCAGGCCAGGGAGGCCAGAGCGCTCAGGCGGAAGAACGACCGCCTCAAGGAGCTCTCGGACATGCTGGCGGCCAAGAAGGAGCAGCTGCAGCTGCTGCTGGACTACGTACCGGCGGTCATAGTCTTCCGGGACTCCAGGGGCCGTGTCGCCAGGCTGAACCGTTACGCCGCCGACCTGCTGGGCGCAGCCCCCAGGGAGCTGGTGGGCGAGGACTACAGCGCTCTTTTCGGGGGGATGGGGCTGCAGTGCCTCGAGGAGTCCGAGCGGGTCGTCTCCGGCGGAAAGCCACTGCTGGATCTGGAGCGCAAGGTGATCATGAACCGCTGTGAGCGGCACTTCGTGATGAACCTCGTGCCTTACCGCGACCTCGAGGGGGGCGTCTACGGTGTGGTGGTCTTCGCCGTTGACGTAACCGCCGAGAGGGAAGCCGGCGAGAGGCACAGGCAGCTGCGAGAGTACAGGGAGCGCTCCCGCAGGCTGGAGAGCCTGAGCCACCTGGCCGGGACCGTGGCCCACGACTTCAACAACCTGCTCCTGGGCATCATGGGGAACGTCGAGCTTGCCTCCATGAAGATGCCGCGCTCTGCGGCCTCCGAGAACCTGGACATCGTCCTGAAGAGCTCGCAGAGGGCGGCCGAGCTGTGCCGGCAGATGCTGGCCTTCTCCGGGAAGGGCAAGTTCGTAACCTCCCGCATGGACCTTTCGGAGCTCCTTCGGGAGATCGTGGAGTCCGAGTCGTTCCCGGTTCCGGGGATACCTCTCGACCTCGGTGAGGATCTTCCCCCCGTGGAGCTGGACCGCTCGCAGCTGAGGCAGGCCCTGGAGAACCTGGTGGAGGAGGCACTGCGCAGGCATGTGGCCCCGAAAGCCCTCCGGCTGAGCACGGGCCTATGCGGAGGGCCGGGGGAAGAGGCGGAAGCAAGAGGGCACCGGGACGGGGCATACGTCTGCGCCGAGCTCTTCTGCGGCGGCCTCAGGCTGGAGCCCGCGCAGGCCCGGAGGCTGCTGGAGCCTTTCCTGGAGGAGGATACGGCCGGTACCGGTCTCTGGATGCCGGCGGTGGCGGGCATAGTACGGGCACACGGCGGTTACGTCGACATCGACGTCCACTGTCCGGGCGGGTCGGCGTTCAGGCTCTGCTTTCCCCCCTCGCTGGAGGCGGAGCAGGCGGTGGGAGAGCCTTCTGCGCTGCCGCTGCAGCCTGCAGAAGGGGGAGCCATTCTGGTCGTTGACGACGAGGCGACGGTGAGGGAGACCGCCAGGGAGATGTTAGAGAGGCTGGGATACCGCGCCCTCACCGGCGCCAGCGGCAGGGAGGCGCTGGAAATCCTGGCCTCCGGAGAATCGGGGGTCTCCTGCGTTCTGCTGGACCTGACCATGCCGGGGATGCTGGGCCAGGAGGTCCTGGAGCGCATCTCCCGCGACCACCCCGGGATGCGCGTCATACTCTCCAGCGGCTTCTCGCGGAACTCGGCGGAGGACTGTTTCCGCAATCCCTGCTACTGCGGCTTCCTCCACAAACCGTACTCCAGCTCCGAGCTGGAGAAGATGCTGCGCGAGATACTGTCCTGACCGCTGCCTGCAGCCGGGAAGGCGGAATCCCGGCTGCACCGATGACATTGGCATTCTGAAGGACGGGGAATCGCCCGGCCGACTATGAAAACGGGAGGTCTCATGGCCAGAGAACGGAGAGATTCGCAGACGAAAGACCTGAACGTCGTCATCTGCGGAGGGGCGGGGCAGGGCATAAAGACGGTGGAGAGCCTGCTGGCCTCTCTGCTGCGGGCGTCCGGCCTGTACGTATTCTCCACCAAGGAGTACATGTCCCGGGTCCGCGGGGGGAGCAACTCCACCGACCTCAGGCTGTCTCCGCGGCCGGTGGAGTGCCCCGTGGAGAGGGTGGACCTTCTGGTGGCCCTGGGGCCGCGGGCCCTGGACCACATGGCGGACCGGTCTGGGGAAGGCACCGCGGTGATCGCCTCCCCGGATTCCCTGGAGAGCGGGGGGGAGGAGTTTCCCGGAAGGCCCTTCCCGGTGCCCATCGGCGGGATGGCCGAGGATGCCGGCAGGAAGGTCTATTCGAACACAGTGGCCGCCGGCGTGGTGGCCGGTGCCTTCGGCCTGGACCTGCAGCGCTGTCTCGAAGAGGTGAGGAGCAGCTTCGAGGAGATGGGCGAGGAGGACAGGAAGGGAAACCTGACCGCCTTCGAGAGCGGCTTCCGGGCCGGGGAGGACCTGGACCTGGACCTCTCCGTCCCGGCCCCGGAGGAGAGCTCCGGGGAGCAGCTGCTGCTCAACGGCGCCCAGGCGGTGGGACTGGGAGCCATCGCCGGCGGGATTCGCTTCATATGCTCCTACCCCATGTCGCCCTCCACCGGAGTTCTGGCCTTCCTGGCCGGGCAGGCCCGGAGGTTCGGTCTGGTGGTGGAGCAGGCCGAGGACGAGATATCCGCGGTGAACATGGGTCTGGGAGCGTGGTACACCGGTGCCCGGTCCATGGTAACCACCTCCGGGGGCGGTATGGCCCTGATGTCGGAGGGAATCAGCCTGGCGGGCATGGTGGAGACCCCTCTGGTGCTCCACGTCGCGCAGCGTCCGGGGCCGGCCACGGGCCTTCCCACCCGCACCGGACAGGAGGACCTGGACCTGGTTCTGGGGGCCGGCCACGGCGAGTTTCCGGTGGCGGTGCTGGCCCCGGGCAGCCTGAAGCAGGCCTTCTCTCTCGCTGCCAGGGCATTCTGGCTGGCCGAGAAGCACCAGGTGCCGGTCTTCGTGGTCACCGACCAGTCCATCATGGACTCCTACTACCCGGCCTCCGAGCTGGACCTGGACGGGGTGATCACCGAGAGGTTCCTGGTGGACGCCGGCGAGGGCTACAGGAGGTACAGCCTGGACGGGGGGCCGCCCTCGCCCATGGCCGTGCCGGGGTCCGGGCCCGGGCTGGTCTGTCTCGACAGCGACGAGCACGACGAGTCGGGTCACATCACCGAAGACCTCGACCTGAGGGTAAGAATGGTGGACAAGAGGCTGGGCAAGTTCGCCGGCCTGGCCGAAGACGCCCTGGAACCGGAGCTGGTAGGAGACGGCAGCATCATGGTGGTCTGCTGGGGCTCTTCGCGAAACGCATGCATGGAGGCCGTGGAGAGGCTGGACAGGGACGACGTCTCCGTGATGCACCTGTCGCAGCTCTACCCGCTTCATGACAGGGTGGCGGAGCTTCTGGAAGCGGCCGAATCGGTGATCACCGTGGAGGGCAACGCCACCGGGCAGATGGGGCGCCTCCTGGGGGACCTGGCGGGCATAACTCCAGACCACGAGGTGCTTCGGTACGACGGTCTGCCCTTCCGGGCGGACACCCTGGCAGAGAAGCTGCGGAAGGCAATCGAAGGGGGGCGGAGATGAGCTACATCCACGAGATAGAGGGATTGGACATCGCATGGTGCCCGGGCTGCGGCAACTTCGCCATACGCAAGGCGCTGATGGCCGCCCTGGAGGACCTGGAGGTTCCACCTCAGAAGCTGGTGATCGCCTCCGGCATAGGCCAGGCGCCGAAGATGCCCCACTACCTCCGATGCAACTGCTTCAACGGCCTGCACGGCCGCACACTCCCGGTGGCCACTGCCATCAAGGCCTGCAACCGCGGCCTCACCGTGATAGCCGAGGGCGGCGATGGGGACATGTACGGCGAGGGCGGCAACCACTTCATCCACTGCCTCCGCCGCAATCCCGACATCGTCCACCTGGTGCACAACAACATGGTCTACGGCCTCACCAAGGGGCAGGCCTCGCCCACCAGCATGAGGGGCTTTCAGACCCCGGTGCAGACGGAGGGAGTGATACTGGAGCCCTTCAACCCCATCGCGGTGGCGGTGGCCCTGGACGCCTCCTTCGTGGCCAGGTCCTTTGCCGGCCACGGCGAGCACCTCAAGACCATGATCATGGAGGCGGCACGCCACAGGGGCTACGCCCTGGTGGACATCTTCCAGCCCTGCGTCTCCTTCAACCGGGTCAACGACTACAAGTGGTTCGAGGAGCACACCTACCAGCTGGAGGAGGGCTACGACCCCACCGACAGGCAGGCGGCTTTCGGCAAGGCCATGGAGACCGAGAGGATGCCCCTGGGCGCGATCTACCGCAACCCCGACAGGAAGACGTTCGAACAGCAGCAGCCGGCCTGGGAGGACGACTCCCGCCCGCTGCACGAGCGCGAGACCGACATGGATGAGTTGAGGGAGCTCGTAGAGAGCTTCCGGGGATAGGGGAGGAGATATGGCTGCAGAGATGGGCGACGTGCTGGAGGACTTCGAGCTCTCCGACCAGGAGGGCGAGAAGGTCAGGCTCTCGGACCTCCGGGGGAAGAGGGTGCTGCTCTCGTTCCATCCCCTGGCCTGGACCGGCATATGCACCAAGCAGATGCAGGCCCTGGAGGAGGCCATGGACCGGTTCGACAGCCTGGGCGTCGTGCCCCTGGGCCTCAGTGTGGACGCCGTTCCCACCAAGAAGGCCTGGGCCGACGACATGGGCCTGGAGAGGCTGCGGATCCTCTCGGACTTCTGGCCCCACGGCGAGGTGGCCCGCTCCGCCGACATCTTCATCGAGAAGCTGGGCTTCTCCGGCAGGGGAAACATCGCCCTGGACGAGGAGGGCCGGGTAATCATGAGGAAGATCTACGAGATCAAGGAGCTGCCGGACCTGGAGGAGGTGCTGGCCGAGCTCTCCGGCTGAGGCCATGGCATGGAATCGGAAGGCGGATCGTTCGACGGCCTGCTGCTGGACATGGACGGAACCCTGCTCTACACCCTGGAGGACATACGCGACGCCGTGAACGACGTGCTGGCCGAGCGGGGCTACGGCCCCTACGGTCTGGAGGAGTACCGGCGGGGGGTGGGAAGCGGTGTCGCCGTCCTCCTGGAGAGGCTGCTGGGGGAGGAAGCCCGGGAGACAGACATGGACTCTCTGGCCGGGGAGGTACGGAGACGATACGCCGTCTGGGGCAACCGCAGGACCAGGGCCTACGACGGCGTCCCGGAGCTGCTGAATGCCGTCTCCGGCGCCGGCCTGCCCATGGCCATCGTGACCAACAAGCCTCAGGGGGCGGCGGAGGGCAGTGTCAAGGAGTTACTTGACAGGTGGGATTTCGCGGCGGTGGTGGGGGCGGACGCCGGCTTCCCGCTGAAGCCGGACCCCGCAGGGTCGCTCCATGCGGCGGCGGCCATGGGCGTCGAGCCCGGGCGGGTGCTCTACCTGGGGGACTCCGGCGTGGACATGAGAACCGCTGCCGCGGCCGGCATGGTCCCGGTCGGAGCGCTCTGGGGCTT
>JAWLEP010000037.1:0-27135 GCA_041686025.1 Candidatus Fermentibacteraceae bacterium | reverse complement strand
GTTCATACACTGCTCGTCCTGGCGCGACCGGGGAGTGGTGATAACCCCCATAGACCACCCCAACTACGCCCGCCGCTACTCCGGCGCCAGGAGGATCATGGGAGCGGAGTAGAGCGGAGACCGCGGGCCGGACCTAGGGGCTGGAAGCGGCCCTTCTCCTCTTTCGGCCCACCCTCCATGCCACCGCCGCCACCAGGACCAGCGCCAGCAGCCCGCCGAGGACGGGCAGCAGCAGCGAGACCGCGCTGCCGGCCACGGAGGCGGCAGTCTCACCGGCGGAGACCGCGGGATTCGCAGCACCCCCCGTGGTCACCGACGACGCCCCCCGCAGCAGCACCGTGCCGGCCTGGACAGTGCCCGCCGCACCCCCTCCGGCAACCACTGCCAGGCCCCACCGCAGAAGCGGCGGCATGCCCACCGCCACCGAGGCCATGACCAGAATCCCGGCCGCTACCGCCGCCGGAGTGGCCACCGTGTCCAGGAGGTTGTCGACCCAGGGCACCAGATAGCCCCCCACCTCGAAGAGAGTGGCGGCTGCGAAGACGGCAACCGCCGGAAGACGGGCCATCCATTCGAAACCCGAGCCCGGCTCTATCCATCCCAGGTGGGCGGCCAGGGAGGTGATCAGGAGGGGCACGAACACCCGGAAGCCGCAGGTGGCGCTCAATCCCAGGCCCAGGCCCACAGAAACGGCTATCTCCATCCCGCGTCCCGTCTAGGGTGGCTGGATAAGGCTGTCGCGGCCCACGATACGCCGGGCCCCGGCCGGGGTCAAACCGGCCCTCCGCCCTGGCTCCGCCGGGGCCAGCTCGCGCTTCGTGGGGCCTGCGCCTGGCGTGCTATCGGCCATTGGCGGCAGCCCCCTTCCGCGGCTCGGGGAGCACCAGGTATCCCCGGGGATCGATGGCAGTGGCCAGCATGACGCTGTTTATGTTCCTGTGCTCGCTCCAGGTGGGACCGTGGTTCGCCTCCCGGGCCCAGAACGCGGTGATCCTCCCGGCCAGACGTGCCCTCTTCCCCAGCTCCCCCAGCAGGACACTGGAGTGGCCTTCCCGTTCGAACACCGGACCGTCCCCCAGACTTCCATCGAGGATCCGGGAGATCCCCCGCAGCCCGATGGCCAGCCCCAGCTCCCGGAAGGGAAGCCTGCTGTCCGCCGACGCTCCCGCCGCCCCGGACCCTTTCCAGACCTCCAGGCCGGAGAGAGCGTCCCGAAGAAGACGGCCCAGGAGCTCCCGGTCGGTGAAGGGCCCCCGGCCTGCCAGCTGGTAGAGGTGCACCGCAGCGGAGAGCAGGCCACCCAGACCCAACGGGTCGGGGGTGGCCAGCGGCCTCTTCCGGAGAATGCCCAGGTACGAATCGGCCAGATCCTCCAGTGCCGCGACCAGCTCCGGGATGTATGCCCCTTTCGGACCGGCCGGGGGCCGAAGGCTCTCCAGCAGCAGCCTGCAGCGCACGTATCCATCCAGGGGATCATGGCTCCCCATGGATGGAACCAGCGCCCGAGAGAGGTCAATGCTCATCTTCCAGCTCATCGACCTCCTTCCCCGGGAATCCCTGCTCAGAAACGCCCGTCCCGCCGTGAGGGCCAGCTCGGAGGCCCACACGATGCAGCTGACCTCAGCAGTCTCCCTGTATAAGACGTCCAGGGCGTGCATCCACTTCGTCAGGTAGTGGAAATACTGCCCATCGCGGTCCCACTCCCGCCTGTGGTCCAGGGGCTCGTCGGCCCCTCTCTCAGGCAGGGGCTTGCCTATGCGAAGCCCGCCGATGGTGGGATGGGCCCGGGCCCGCCCGCCTGCGAGGCCGCTTATGTGCCCGCTGCGTTCGTCGTCTTCCCTGTGCCGTCCCAGAATCTCGTGAACCTGTTCGGTCAGAGTGCAAGCCAGCTCCAGGTACCTGTCGCGGCCCGTCTTTCGCCAGAGCCCCACCAGGTTGCAGACGGCGAAGGCGTCGGTCCACAGGTACCTGACCGGCCTTGCGCCGGGCTCCAGACCCGTGCGCCGAGCGAAGTCATCCATCAGCCTGCCGGCAGACGCCTCCATCCGGGAACTACCCAATTACCTCCACGTCCTCTCCGAAGGCCAGGTAGCCCGCCATCTCCTCGAACCCCGGCTCGGGGTCGGGGTAGCTCCAGGCCGCCGCCGGCCCGCGCCTTCTTCCCACCACCAGGTCCCAGTACTGGGCCTCCCCCTTCTTCGGGCAGGTGTACTGCTTCTCGTCGTTCCTCTCCAGGTACTCCGTCATCACGTCATCGGGGGGGAAGTAGGCGTTCCCCTCCACCTCGATGGTGTCCTCGCTCTGCGCTATGGTCTGGCCGTTCCACACAGCCCTCATTCTATGATGCGCCTCCTCTCTTCATACGATCGAACGCATATTGGCCGGCTTGCAGTGCCGGCGTCAGCGCAGGACGCGCCGGTCTCCGTCGTTTGCTATGCTCACCTTCACGCCCCTCTCGTCCGCCATCCGTCTCAGCTCCGCGGCCACCTTCCTCTGGTCGCCGGCCACGATGTCCGACCCGCAGTGGGTCACCACCATCTCGGGCACCCCTTCCTTCGCGCACCAGGTGAGCTGCGTGCGCACCGGGGTGTGCCCGATCAGAGCCCCGCCGGTGCGGCGCACCATGGACCCCGAGACGGTGGCCCCGTCGCCGATGTAGAGGCGGCACCCACCCAGGGCCTCGGACCTCTGCGGAATGTAGACCACGTCCGGCGCGTAGAACACCGATGCCCTCCCGGCGGTGATCCGGTAGCCCACCGCGGGGGCCCTGGTTGAATGCTCCACCTCGAAAGCCTCGAAGCTGATCCCCTCTATCTCCCGACGTTCTCGCGAGGTCAGCGTCCTTCTGTCTTCGATGCCGAACCCGGCCAGGTCCTCCTTCTCCCAGGTGTCCGCGGTGGCGAACACCGGGCAGGGGGCCCCGTCCCGAAGGCCGAAGGCGTGGTCGGGATGGGCGTGGGTGAGCACCATCGAGTCGGGATCCACCTCGTCGATCCTTCCCAGCCAGGTCTCTCCGCAGTCCACCATCACCCTTCTTCCGTAGTAGGAGACCACCAGGGAGGCGTGCATCCGGTGCAGCCTGCTCCTGGGCTCTATGTACCCCCGGGTGCCGGCAAAGGTGAGCCTCAACTGCCACCGTCCTTCAGGAGATCTTCGAAGCCCTCCTCGTCCAGTATCTCCACAGAACCCTCATCTCTGGCGTCCTCCAGCTTGCTTCCGGGGTCATCGCCCACCACCAGGTAGTCGGTGTTGGAGCTGACGCTGTCGGTGACCCGTCCGCCCAGGTCCTCCACCCTCCTCCGGGCCTTCGAACGGGTGCAGCCCTCCAGGCCGCCGGTGAATACGACGCTCACCCCCTCCAGGGGGCCTTCAGAGCCGCCCTTCACCGGCCGGGGCTCCACGCCGGCGTCCAGGAGGCGGTCCAGGACCTCCGTGTTCTTCCCGTCACCGAAGAACCCGGCGATGCTGTCGGCGATCTCGGGGCCGATCTCGTCTATCTCCCGAAGCCTGTCCGCCGATGCTTTCCGTACGCTGTCCAGGTCGCCCAGCTCCCCGGCCAGGACTCCGGCCACGTGCCGGCCCACGTGCCTTATCCCCAGGGCGTAGAGGAAGCGGTCCAGCCGGGGGGACTTTGCGGACTGTATGGCGTCGTGCAGCTGGCTGGCGGACCGCTCGGCGAACCCCTCCAGCTCCTCCAGCTGCTCCGTCTTCAGGCCGTAGAGGTCGGCTATGTCCTCCACCATCTCCCTCTCGATGAGGGCCTTTGCCGTCTCCTCGCCCAGGTGGTCGATGTCCATGGCCTCCCGGGAGGCGTAGTGGACCAGGCTCCCCTTCAGCTGCGCCCGGCAGGAGAGGCCTCCGGGGCAGTAGTGGTAGGCGCCCTCCCGGAAGACCTCCGACCCGCACACCGGGCACTCCCCGGGCATCTCGAAGGGCTCGGCGCGTTCGCGTCCCGGCTCCCTGATGCGCTCCACCACCTCGGGTATCACGTCGCCCGCCCGCTTCACCCGCACCTTGTCGCCCGGTCTTGCGTCCTTGCGCTCCACCTCCCCCGCGTTGTGGAGGGTGGCCCGGCTGACGGTGACCCCTCCCACGTCCACCGGGTCCAGCAGCGCCACCGGAGTGAGCTTGCCGGTCCGGCCCACCTGGACCACTATGTCGCGGAGGCGGGTCACCTCCTTCTTGGGCTCGAACTTCCAGGCCACTGCCCAGCGGGGCGACCTCTGCCTGGTGCCCATCTCCTCCCGGGCCCCGTAGTCGTCCAGCTTGATCACCACGCCGTCGATCTCGAAGCCCAGGTCGTCCCGGCTCCCCGACATCCGGGAGTGGAAGCCTGCGAGGTCTTCAAGAGTGGATCCCCTGCGGTTGTGGCCGCTGGTCTGCAGTCCCCACTCCCCGAAGCGCTTCAGCGTGTCCCAGTGGCTGTCCGGGTCGGCGCCCTCCACCTCCAGGATCTCGTAGAAGAAAATGGTCAGGGGCTTGTCGGCCACCTTCGAGGGGTCCAGCTGGCGGACGATCCCGGCGGCGGCGTTGCGGGGGTTGGCGAAGGCGTCCTCGCCGCGCTCCACCCGCTCCCGGTTCAGCTCCTGAAACCCCTCCCGGGGCATGATCACCTCTCCGCGGACCGCAAGGAACGATGGCGGGTCGGCCTCCCTGCGCAGCCGCAGCGGCAGAGCGCCTATGGTACGCAGGTTGCGGGTGATGTCCTCCCCGGTGCGTCCGTCGCCCCTGGTGGTTCCGCAGTCCAGCTCACCGTCGCGGTAGACCACCTCCACCGAAAGGCCGTCGAACTTGGGCTCCAGGGTGTACATGTTCTCGCTGCGGCCCACCTTCTCGCGGACCCTTCGGTGGAACTCCCGCACCTCGTCGCGCTCCATCACCGCGTCCAGGCTGAGCATCACCCTGGTGTGCTCCCGCCTTTCCAGCTCGTCCGCCGGCGGCGCTCCCACCCTCTTCGTGGGCGAGTTGGGGGAGTCCAGGTCGGGGAAGGCCTCCTCCAGCTCCTGCAGCCGGGAGAACAGCCTGTCGTAGGTGGCGTCGGAGACCTCCGGGTCGGACTTCACGTAGTAGAGGTAGTCGTGGTACTCTATGCCCTCCCGGAGCGCCTCCACCTGCTCGGCCGCCTCGTCCTTCGACAGGTCTTCGGGGTCGCGAAAGTCGGTCTTCGGGTTGTGCCTGAAGTCCACCTCAGTCCCTCTCCATCATCTCGAGAAGCTCATCGGCGGGTCTGGTGTTTACCACGTCGGCGGCGGACAGCCAGCCGCGGCGGGCCTGTCCCACTCCGAAGCGCATGTACTCCAGGTGGCTGCTGCGGTGGGCGTCGGTGCTGATTACCACCTTCGCCCCCTTCTCCCGGGCCCTCACGCAGGCCAGGTCGGTAAGGTCCAGCCTGTCCGGATAGGCGTTCAGCTCCAGGAAGCATCCCCTCTCGGCGGCGGCCTCCATGATCCGCTCCAGGTCTATCTGGTAGGGGTCGCGCTGGCCCAGCTTGCGGCCGGTGGGGTGGCCGAGGACGTTGAGGTGTGGATTGTCCAGGGCCCGGAGCACGCGCTCGGTCTGGTCGTCGCGGGAAAGGTCGAACCTGTAGTGGACGGAGGCCACCACCACGTCCAGCCTCTGCAGGACGTCGTCGGGGAGGTCCAGGCTTCCGTCGTCGAGTATGTCCACCTCCACGCCGCTGAGGATCCTGATCCCCTCCACCTCCCCGTCGGCCTCCTCGATGTCGCCTATGTGTGCGGCCAGCTCGTCGGCGTCCAGGCCGCCGGCCACCGTGACCCTCTTGGAGTGCTCGGTTATGGCCAGGTACCCGTACCCCAGGTCCCGGGCGGCCTCCGCCATCTCCCGGATGGTCTGGTGGCCGTCCGTCCTCCTGGTGTGGACGTGGAGGTCTCCCCGGATGTCGTCGAGCTCCACCAGCTCGGGGAGCCCGCCCTTCTCGGCGGCCTCGATCTCCCCCCGGTCCTCCCGCAGCTCGGGGGCTATCCAGGGCAGGTCCAGGGCCTCGTAGACCTCCTCCTCGGTCTTTCCCGCCACCTTCTCGCGGCCGCTGTGCACGCCGTACTCGTTCACCTTCAGGTCCCGGTCCCGGCCCCGCTTGCGCAGCCGGATGTTGTGCCGCTTGGAGCCGGTGAAGTAGACCAGGGCCGCCCCGTAGGCGGCGTGGGGCACCACCCGGAGGTCCACCTGCAGCCCCGACCGGAGGATGACGGTGGTCTTGGTGTCCCCCCGGGCCAGCACCTCGTCTATGTCCTCGAACTCCAGGAAGTGGTCCATCACGTCGGCGTCCTCCCGACAGGAGACCAGCACGTCCAGGTCACCCACCGTCTCCCTGCGGCGGCGCAGGCTTCCGGCGGCGCACGCCTTCTTCACCCCGTCGTGGGAGCGCATGTGCTCCACCACCCCGTCGGCGATCTTCACGGCCTCGGCCAGCAGTGTCCTCTCCTCCTCGGAGGTGATGCTCTCCACCTCCTCCAGGATCCTGGCCTGGGTCTTCTCGCCGAAGCCCGAAAGCTCGGCTATCGAGCCCTGCTCGGCGGCCTTGCGCAGGCCGTCGAGGTCGGTGACCCCCAGCTCCTCGTGAATGGTCTGCACTCCCCGCGGCCCCAGCCCCGAGACCCGGAGCAGCTCCTGCAGGCTCTCCGGGACCTCCTCCTTCAGCTCGGAAAGCATCGGGTGGGTGCCGGTCTCCACGATGGTCTCGATCTTGCCGGCCAGGTCCTCGCCTATGTCCGACAGCTCCGAGAGGTCCTCCCCCTCCTCCAGCATGTCGGCCACCTCCCTGGTGAGGGAGTCCACCGTCCGGGCGGCGTTGCGGTAGGCCCTTATCCGGAAGGTGTTGCCCCCCTTTATGTCCAGCAGGTCGGCTATGGTCTCGAATACCCTGGCCACGTCCCTGTTGTGCACCGGCATGTCAGCCCTCCAGCATGTCCTTCAGTCGCATGGCGTCGCGGGCGGCGTAGCCCCGCTGGTCGTTGTCGAAGTAGCAGTAGACGTCCCTGTCCGGGCCGTCCCACGCCGAGATGGCGCCGGCCCAGCCCTGCAGGTCCCGGTCGGAGTAGGACCCCTGGTAGGCCTGCCCGGGGCCGTGCAGGCGGATGTAGACGAAGTCCGCCGTGACCTCCTTCGGCGACTGCCTTCCCGCCAGGTGGTAGATGCAGAACGCCACCCCGCGGTCGGCCAGCTGGGAGTACACCTCGTCGCAGAACCAGCTCTCGTCCCGGAACTCCATGGCGTACCGGTAGCCCTGCGGCAGCGCGTCGAGGAAGTCCGAGAGCCGCCGGGGGTTGCACCGCCATCGCGGCGGCAGCTGGAACAGAACGGGGCCCAGCCTGAAGTCCAGCACGTCCGCCCGCTCCAGAAAGCGTCCTACCGGGCCCTCCGGGTCTTTCAGCTTCTTCATGTGGGTGATGTACCTGCTGGCCTTGATGGCGAAGACGAAGCCGTTGGGAACGGAGTCCCGCCAGCGGGCCAGGGTCTTCTCCGACGGCATTCCGTAGAAGGAGTTGTTGATCTCCACCGTACCGAAGAGGTCGCTGTAGTATTCCAGCATGTCCTGCTTCCCGATGTCCTCGGGGTAGACCTCACCCGCCCAGTGGTCGTAGTGCCAGCCGGAAGTCCCGATCCTTATCAGGTTGCCCTCCCTTCGGCAGATTCGGTCCGGTGAAGCGTCCATCTTCAATATCGGCCCCGGAGCGGATGCTCCCACATCGGGACATCCCCTAGCCGGACACCAAGGCGTGGAGGATGCGACCATGCAGCGCTGAGGGGGGGCTCCATTGCGCCGGCTGGCGGTTCTGCGCAGTTTCTCGATGCAGACATGATACGCAGGGCCCGCTGGGCCCCGGGAAGGAGAGAGCATTGATCTTTCAGAGGATAGAGTCAGAGGGACTGGCCCACTGGTCGTACATTCTGGGCTCGGGGTCCACGGCGGCGGTTGTGGACCCCCGCCGTGACTTCGGGGTCTACGTGGACATCGCCCGGCGGGCGGGAATGAGGATCGAGCACGTGCTGGAGACCCACCGCAACGAGGACTACATCATCGGCTCCACCGCGCTGGCCGCAGCCGCCGGCGCCCGGGTATGGCACGCCGACGCCGAGCTGGAGTACGCATACGGGAACACGGCCGAAGACGGGCAGACCTGGAAGGTGGGCGACTTCGAGATCGAGGCCATCTTCACCCCTGGTCACACCCCGGGCTCCATGAGCTACCTGGTCCGAGATCCCGACGGAAACCCCTGGATCTGCTTCACCGGCGACGCCCTGTTCGCCGGCGACGTGGGCAGAACCGATCTGATGGGCATGGACAGGGCCGGGGACATGGCCGGCATGCTCTACGACTCCATCTTCGGCCGGCTGCTGCCCCTGGGCGACGGGGTCATCGCCTGCCCCGCCCACGGCTCGGGGTCGGTGTGCGGCTCGGGGATCTCCGAGAGGCTGTGGACCACCATGGGCCTGGAGCGGGAGCACAACCCCATGCTGCGGTACACCGAGCGCGACGCCTTCATCAACGCCGCCGCTGTGGAGCTGGAGCGTCCCCCCTACTTCCGGGAGATGGAGAGGCTGAATCTCCAGGGCGCCCCCTCGGCGGAGCCCCTCCCCCTGCCGCCCGCCCTCTCCCCGGCGGAGTTCGAGGAGGCCGCCGAGGGCGCCTTCGTCCTGGACACCAGGATGGAGCTGGGCTTCGGCTCTGCCCACGTGCCGGGCGCGCAGTCCATATGGAAGGGGGGCCTGGCCAGCTTCGCCGGGTGGATCCTTCCCTACGACCGGCCGATACTGCTGGTGACGGAGGAGGAGGACCCCTCCGACGCGGTCCGCATCCTGGTGCGGCTGGGCTACGACCGTTTCGCGGGGACGCTGGCCGGCGGCATGCTCTCCTGGCACACCTCCGGCAGGGACAGCGCCTCCATAGACACCATCACGGTGCAGCAGCTGTGCGGGAAGCTGGACGCCGGCGAGGACCTGCAGGTCCTGGACGTCCGCAGCGACGGGGAGAGGGAGTCGGCGGGAAGCATCCCCGACGCCCTGAACATCCATCTTACCATGCTGCCGGAGAGGGCGGACGAGATTCCCGGCGACAGGCTGGTCCTGATTTTCTGCGGGTCGGGGATGCGCTCCATGGCCGCGGCGTCCTGGCTGGCCCGACGGGGGCACGACAACCTGGGCGTGGTGCTGGGCGGACTGTCCGGATGGACCTCCGGCTCCTGCCGGCTGGAGCTCTGACCTCCGGACTCAGTCCGGGACGGGCAGTCCCAGGAGGTGGCGGTTCTCGGGAGTGTCCCGCCATACCCGTCACTCGGACAGCGGGCCGGCCCCTCCAGCTCCGGCTCCCGGGGGCACTCGCTGCTGCCGGCCATGGCTACCAGGCCCCGTCGGACACCGCCACTGCCATGACGTTGCTGTACCCGGGGCAGGCCTCGAAGAAGCCGCGCCAGGCCGCAAGGCTGGCGTCACGCCCCGAGGCGTCGACGCTGCCGCAGCACAGCAGGGAGTGGTCCCCGGTCATCAGGTTCCCGAGAGCTTCCGGGTCGGCGCGGCCGAGGGCCTCGCTGAACATCAGCGCTTGCGCTTTCGGGTCCGGGTACTCCATTGCCGCCTACTCCTCCCTGTCAGCCCGGCTCCGCCGGCTCTTCCACCTGCCGGCATGGAATAGATGGCACCTTCGCCGAATATCAGACATGTACGGTCGAAGGAACTCCGCAACGAAGGGAGCAAAAATGCTGAGGGCAGCATTGGTGGTACTGTTGGCCGCCGCAATGACGGCGGCCGTTGCCGAGGAAGGGGACGGGGAGTTCGCCCGCATGCAGGTGCTGGGCGAGGAGGGCGTCATCGGCGACCTCCCCCTGGAGCACACCTCCGTGGAGATAAGGGTCAGCGGCAACCTGCAGAGGGCCACCGTCCGCCAGGTCTACGGCAACCCCATGGACGAGCCCATCGAGGCGGTCTACGTCTTCCCGCTGCCCCAGAGCGGGGCGGTGGACCGCATGGACATGTGGATAGGCGACCGGCTGGTCCACGGCGAGATACACCAGAGGGACCTGGCCCGCCAGATCTACGAGGAGGCCCTGGAGTCGGGACAGACCGCCAGCCTCCTGGAGCAGGAGCGGCCCAACATCTTCACCCAGAGCGTGGGCAACATCCTCCCCGGCGACAGCATCACGGTGGAGATAAGCTACGTGGCGCCGGTGGAGTACGACGAGGGCGAGTACGAGCTGGTCTTCCCCATGGTGGTGGGCCCCAGGTTCATTCCGGGAACCCCCGCCGGAGATGGCGACAGGGGCTGGGCCGAGCCCACCGACGAGGTCCCGGACGCCGACCGCATTACCCCCCCGGTTGTCCCCGAGGGCACCAGGGCCGGCTACGACATAGACCTTTCGGTGAAGGTCGACCCCGGGGTGAACGTCCTGGACATCGAGTCCCTGAACCACGAGGTCAAGAGGTTCAGGCTGGCCGGCACCGCATACGTGGAGCTGGCCCAGGCCGACGAGATTCCCAACCGCGACTTCGTCCTCCGCTACAGGACCGCCGGGGAGAGCATCCAGACCGGCGTCCTGGCCCACAACGGCGACCTGGGCGGGCATTTCATGATGGTCCTTCAGCCCGACGCCGACGTGCCTGTGGACGAGATCACGCCCAAGGAGATGTTCTTCGTGGTGGACTGCTCGGGGTCCATGAGCGGCCAGCCCATGGAGGTGGCCAAGGAGACGGTCCGGCAGTTCGTCTCGGGGATGAACCCCGACGACTCCTTCCAGATCATCCGCTTCAGCGAGACCGCTTCCGGGATGGCCAGACATCCGCTGGAGAACACAGAGGATAACGTGGAGCAGGGCATCCGCTACATCAACTCCCTCTCCGGGAGCGGCGGCACGATGATGATCGAGGGCATCAGGGCCGCAGTGGGCTATCCCGAGGACCCGGAGAGGATGCGGTTCGTCATCTTCCTCACCGACGGCTACATAGGCAACGAGGCCCAGATAATGGGAGAGCTGCGGGAGACCATGGGCGACCGCACCCGCCTGTTCAGCGTGGGCGTAGGCTCCTCCCCCAACCGCTACCTCATCGAGGGCCTGGCCGAGGAGGGCCGCGGCCACGCCTACTACGTGGGCCTGGGCGAGGACCCATCCGAGGCGGTGTCTTCCATCTACGGCAAGATCAACGACCCCTACCTGGTGGGAATCGACATAGACTGGGGCGGCCTGGACGTGATGGACGTCTACCCCGAGAGGATCCCCGACCTCTACGCCGGCCAGCCCCTGGTGGTGGTGGGCCGCTACGGAGACGCCGGAAGCGGCGAGGTGACGGTGAGCGGGACCATAGCCGGGGAGAGCTGGAGCCAGACCATGGACGTGGATCTGCCCGCCGAGGAGGAGGACCACGACGTCATCCAGAACCTCTGGGCCCGCAAGCGGATCCACGAGCTCAACCGGACCATGTACAACGCCGGAGGCGACGGGCGCGAAGAGCTGGTCCAGCAGATAACCGACACCGCACTGGACTACCAGATCATGAGCCAGTACACGGCGTTCGTGGCGGTGAGCGAGGAGGTCCGCGTTGACGCCGAGGGCCGCCCGGTCACCGTGGAGGTCCCGGTAAACATGCCCGAGGGGGTAAGCTACCAGGGCGTCTTCGGAACGGGCGGAGAGGGCGCGGGCCTCACCGGGGCGGTACGGATGTCGCGGGCTCCCTCGGCCGCTCCCGCGGGCAGAGGTGGTCACTCCCAGTCGGTGTCCGCCGACTTCGCCGTGGAGGAGGCCGAGTACTACGACGGTTACGGTTACAGCTCCGAGCCTCCCAAGGCCACACTGGAGAGCGTATCCGCCGGCCTGATCGCGGCCTCCCCCACCCTGGGGCTTCTGCCCTCGGAGATGCGGGGAGCGGTCCGGCAGCTGCGCGACGGGCTGGAGGAGGCCTACTACGAATACCTGGCCGCCGAAAGCGAGCCGGGGGAGTACCCGGCCGGCAGGATCGTCTTCGAGCTGGTGTTCGCAGACGACGGCACCGTGCAGCAGGCATCCGTGGTAACAGGCCTCGACTCCCCAGGGCTGGAGGAGGCACTGCTCTCGGTGATGGAGGGCCTCACGATACCGGCTCCGCCGGAGGGGGGCGGAGCCGTGCAGGTGCACGTGAGCCTGCAGCCCTACTGATACGCAGCCGCCGCAGGATGGGGCGCGGCGTCCCGGGAGACCGGGCCGCCGCGCTCCCTTTCGCCGTCAGAGCGCATCGGCCACGAACTCCCCGACGTCCCCGCCGAAGGCCGCCAGCGACTCCTCGTCCAGATAGAACATGTGCCCGGCCGGGTAGTACCTCGTATGCAGGTTTTTCCGGACCTCCGGGTCCAGCCCCATGTGGGACAGCATGTACTTCGTGGCCAGCTGGGGGGTGGCCAGGTCGTAGCGGCCCTGGGCCACCATCACCTTCATGTGCGGGTTTGCGGCCATGGCCTGCCGCAGCCGGTCGCCGGTGGCCGGCAGCTGGCCCTTCTCCCACTCCCACTTCTTGCGGAGGTCCTCCTTCAGCCAGACCTGGTACTCCATGTCGGTGTCCACCCCCAGCTCGCCCCGCAGGTAGTTGTTGAACACCGAGGTGTACGGGGGAGCTATGGCCGTCATGGAGGGGTCGAACTCCGGCCACTCCGTGACCTCCATCTGCTCGATTCCCCGGAAGCGGGAGTCCAGGCGGCCCACGCTGCGCCTCTCGCCGCGCAGGAGCTCCTTGCGGAAGCGGTTGCTGTGCACCCGCAGGTTGCTTCCGGCTATGTACTCCGGGGCAAGACCCGTGTACCGGGCCATCCGCTCCGCCACCCTGCGGCGCTCGGTCTCCTCCAGGCGGTCGCCCTTCATCAGGGCCACGGTGAGCTCGCTCTCGGCCCACTCCTCCACCTCCGCAAGCAGCTCCGGCAGCTCCCGCTTCTGCAGCTCTTCATCCAGCTTCCCGTGGTACCAGGCGGTGGCGGTGTATGTGGGAAGGAAGAGCTGGAAGGGCAGGTCGTCGCTCCCCCCGAAGAAGATGGGCCGCAGGTCCAGGGCCGTGGATATCAGCACCAGGCCGCTGAATCCCACGCCGTAGTCGAAGAGGTGGCGGGCCAGCCCGGCGGCCCTGGTGGTCCCGTAGCTCTCCCCGGCCAGGAACAGGGGCGAGGACCAGCGGGAGTACCGCGACAGGTAGAGCCTGATGAACTCCCCCACCGACTCGATGTCGCCCTGAAAGCCCAGGAAGTCCTTGTAGCCCTTCTCCTTTGCCGCCCTGCTGAAACCGGTTCCCACCGGATCAACGAAAACCAAATCGGTGAAGGCCAGCCAGGTGGCAGGATTGGGGACGGCCCGGTACGGCGGCGCGGGCATCCACCCCTCCGGCTCCATGGCCACCCGCTGCGGACCCAGGGCGCCCATGTGCAGCCAAATGGATGAGGAGCCCGGCCCCCCGTTGAAGGCAAAGGTCAGGGGCCGCCGGGACCGGTCATCCACTCCCTCCCGCAGGTAGGCGGTGAAGTACACCTCCGCCCTGGTCTCCCCCTCGTCGTCCCTGAGGGGAATCACCCCCGCCCTCGACCTGTAGGAGAGCCTCCCGCCGTCCAGGTCCATCTCGTGCTGCCGCTCCACCGGCTCCAGACCCGGGAGCCGGAGCTTCTTCTCCTCCTCCCTCTTGCCCTCGCCGCCGTTGTCCCGGCTGTTCTTCCTCTCCTCGCCCATGCTCATCCCTCCATGTCCGTTATGTCGGCTATCTCTTCCGCCCCCGCCTCATCCCGGCAAGCCGGTGGTGCATCCTCTGGCACCTTGCCAGCCAGAGCTCCTCGTATCTCCCGGCGGGTATGACGCGGTCCTGCAGGTCGGCCACCGACCCTATCCCCTCCTCCAGACACCAGCCCACGCAGATCCTGTACGCATCCCAGTCCAGCTCGTCGGTATCCTCGTACACCGGAAGGTCCTCCTCCCCCCGCAGAAAGGCCGCCAGGGCCCGGGTATGCCCGTCGGTGAGGACCAGCATGGAGTTCCATTCCCACACCGGCAGCCGCTCCTCCGGCCCGTCTGCGGAGTAGGCGGCCTCCACGGCCAGGAGCTTGTCCCTGCTGATGTAGAGCTGGCTGGGCTGAAGGCCGCGTATGGCCACCCGGTCGGGAATCAAAGCTCCCCATCGCGCGCTGCGGGTACCGTCACCCTGCGGGGGCTGGAGCCGGCAGGCGGGATGCTCCGTACGGCCCACAGAGCGCCGTTGACCGGCTCGAAGGGAAAGGCCAGGCCCAGACCGGAAGAGGTGTCGATCCAGTAGTCCTTGAGCAGCAGCTCGTTGCGCGGAAACTCGCAGGCCCCCGTCCACAGGCCGGCTCCGATTTTCGCAGCGCCCGTTCGTTTCATGCAGATTGCCTTCCCCCGGCCCCTCCCGCCGCCGGAGCCATGCTCAGAAGGCCCAGCCAGACGGGCACCCAAAGCCTGGTCTCCCAGGTCTCGGCTACCACCAGCATGGCCAGCCAGTAGGGCAGGCAGGCCACCAGGAACACCAGGCTCTTCCTGCGGCTGCCGGATACCGCCGTCAGCGGGTATGCCACCACGGGAAGCGCCAGGAACCCGGCCATCGACCTCGTTGAGGTGATGTTCTCCAGAAGGCGCACGTTCTGCCACAGCGCGCTGTCAAAGCCCAGGAGGACCCGGAGGAGCAGATAGGTGGCTGCGAATACGGCCGCCATCAGGGCCAGATGCCGCAGCTGGCGGGGCCTGCGGGCCGAGATCCCGTCCCAGTTGTGGGCGATGAAGAAGGGTATGGCCAGCACCGCCGTCTCCCGGGCCAGCGTACTGGCCGCCAGGGCCAGGAGGATCATCGCCAGTCCGTACTTCGGCTGCCGCCGTATCAGCAGGAATGTCAGAAGCACGAGCGCATACGACAGGGTGTCGTACGGGCATACTACGTACTGCGTCAGCCCGATCAGCAGGATCGCCGCCAGCAGCTTGAGTGTCTTTTCGGCGATGGGGCTGCCGGCGAGTATCAGGTACATGAGGATGCCGCACAGCATGAGAAAGAAGGTGTTGAGTAGGAAGTAGGAGGCGTAGAAGACGGGATCGGTCCTGTCGTCCAGGGCCAGAGCCCCCGCAGGAGGCTCCGGCAGGTGCTCCCGCATCAGCCGGGAGACGAAGAGGTCCGACTCCATCAGCGAATGGGTACCCAGAAGGAGGTGCCGGCCGAGGATGCGGTACCGGTACACGCCGGACTCGTACTGCTCCCGGAAGCCCTCCTCGTGGAAGACGTCGGCGGTGTAGTTGGTGCCGAAGCCGTAGTACACCTCGTAGCTCACCAGGCACGGCAGGGCAACCGCCAGCATTAGCAAGCAGACGGTCCGGCTGTACATTCCATCCCCTCCCGGCGCCATTTCCCCTAGTCCCTCCCCTCCACGACGCAGGCCCTCCGGCGCATCTCCGGGTCCGGCGGGCCTGCAGCCACGCCCTGCGCGGCGATACCGACCTCCCAGTCGGCGGCATTCTCCCGGCCCGGGATCATCCCAGCACCTGCTTGCCCACCATACCCACCACGAAGCCCAGCACCGCTCCCAGGGGCGGGGTCCAGTGCCTGGCAAACCTGGACTGCGGGGCGATGTCCTGGAAGATAAGGTAGAGGATCCCGCCGGCGGCAAAAGACATGATGAACGCCGTCAGCACCGGGAGGTCCTGCAGGAACAGAAAGCCCATGCATCCGGCCGCCGGCCCCAGCAGGCTCACCGACAGCAGCGTGATCAGAGCGGCTCGCGGCCCCACACGGTTCGCCACGCTCTCGCGGTAGGCGTTGAATCCCTCCGGCAGGTTCTGGGCGCCGATGAACAGCGCCAGCAGTATGCCGGCCCTGTGGTCATGGCCGAAGAGGGCGCCCAGGGCAATCGCCTCGGGAACGAAGTCCATCAGCATGGCCATGAACTGCGCCCTGCTGCCCCCCCGCCTGGCGATGAGGGCGTCCAGGACGCAGAAGGCGACGCCGCCCAGGCAGAAGGCGGCGGCCAGGCCTGCCGGAGGGAGGTTCGCCATCCCCACGGGAGCCAGGGCGAAGGCCACCGCGGCCACCAGCACTCCTCCCCCGAAGGCAACCACCCCGTGGACCAGCCGCTGCTTGCCCACGGTCTCGGCGCTGCCCTCCAGCCTGGCCAGCGCTCCGCCGAAAAACGAGGCTGCGCCCGCGATCCACGAGAAGACCAGGACTTCCGCCAGCTGTGTCATGTTCTCACGCCGCTCCCCTCCAAAGCTGCAGCAGCTGCACTAATAACCGAACCGCCCCCCCATCGCTACCCATGCGGGCCTCAGATGGGTCCTGCGTCACTGTGGCTTTCTGGCCACCACCATGACCTCTATCTCGTCGGGGTCCAGGGGCTTTCTCTCCCATCCCCCTGCCGTGCCGCCCCAGATGCTGAGCACCGACATCCCCGCAATCCGGCACATCAGCGCAAGCTCGGTGGGGACGAAGCCGCGCTCCCGGACGGCAAGCTCCGGCAGCCCCTCCCCCGGCGACATTCTGGAAGACTCCACCATGGTGTGGGGGTCGAAGCGGCCCTCGGCGATGTCCTGCTTCCCGTACCGCCGGAGCATGGCGGCCCCGTTCGGGGCGGTGAGTACGAACCTGGCCCCGGGTCTCAGGCTCTCTTCGATGTTTCGCAGTATCGACAGCGGCTGGCCGATGGGGTCGTCCGCCTCGCCCAGCAGCCCGAAAGCCCCTTCGCAAAGGCACACGGCGGCATCGAACCCCTTAGGAAGGGAGAAGTCGGCGGCGTCTGCCCTGATCCACTGCACCTGCACACCGGCTGCCCGGGCGGCCTCCCGGGCCCTCTCCAGCATCCCGGCCGACAGGTCCAGGCCCGTCACCCGAAAGCCCCGGCGGGCCAGCTCGACTGCGTGGCGGCCGGTGCCGCACCCCACGTCGAGTATGGAGTCGCCGGGGGAGACGCCGAGCTCCTCTGCGAGGAAGTCCACCTCCGCGGAGGTGTTCTGGGTGAAGGTGTTCTCATCGTAGACCGGAGCGTGCCGGTCGAAGAACCGCTCCCAGCTGCTGTTTTCCCGCACTTCCTGAAGCCTCCTTTCGCTTGCGGTCAGGTCCCGAATGCCCCGGGAACCGCCGGGCAGCGCCTGCTCAGATGGGCCTGCCGGCATCGCCCAACGAGGCTAGTAGACGAATATGCCCATGGCCACCAGAAGAATCGAGAAGGCCACCACCGCAACGTTGATCTTCCGCATCCTGGTGCGGTCGGCCATCACCTGTACCACGAACTCCCGGAACCGGTGGTAGCGGAAGAGGAACATCAGGGCCTTCACCCCGGTGAGAGACAGCAGCACGGCAATCACCCAGTCGTAGGCAACGGCATCGGTGAATACCCGGTACCAGGTGTAGGCTATCAGCAGAAGCCCCAGCACGCCGACTGCCACCACCCAGGCGGGTCTCTTCTTCGAATAGGCCTTCCGGGTCTCCCAGGCGGCCCATCTCCTTCCCAGCAGGGCCATGCCGATCCTGCTGCAGATCCCCAGGCCGGCCCATCCGAAACACAGTATCCGGAAGTAGCTCATCCATCCTCCCGGTTGATGCTGCAAGCCAGCGGCGCACCGCCGACCCCGGCCGTCATGCTGCGAATCGAATGCTGCCGAGGAATATGCTCACAGCTCCCTGACGGGCTCATTCAATCCCCTCCGACGATTGCCCTTCCGCTCCCTTCACGTGAAGGTCGAACCACCGCAGCTGCTCCCAAAGCAGGTGCTCCACGCTCTCCCGGGCCCGGTAGCCGTGGTCCTCGTGGGGCAGAAGGACCAGTCGGGCCGTACCTCCCGCCCCCCGTACAGCCTCGAAGAAGATCTCCGACTGGAAGGTGCGGGTGCCGGGATTGGAGTCTTCGGCTCCGTGCACGATCAGTATCGGCTCGTCGATCCGGTGGGCGAAGAACAGCGGGGATACCTGGATGTAGACATCCCTCGCCTCGAAGAGAGAACGGCGCTCGGACTGAAAACCGAAGGGCTGGTTGGTCTTGTTGTAGGAGCCGCTTCTGGCTATTCCGGCGGCGAAGAGATCGGTATGCGCCAGCAGGTCGGCCACCATTAGCCCTCCGTGGCTGTGTCCGATGACGCCAATCCGCCCGGGGTCGGCCACCCCCATATCCACCGCCTTGGCCACAGCCGCCTCGGCATCGGCCACCAGCTGGGGCACGAAGGTGTCGTAGGTGGTCTCGGGGTCGCCTATCATGGGCATCGAAGTGTTGGCCAGCACCGCGTAGCCCCGCAGCAGGAAGAAGAGGGGGGAAGCGCCGCGGATGCGCAGGAAGCGCCTGGAGGAGCCTCTCACCTGCCCGGCGGTCTCTGCGCTGGAGTACTCCAGGGGGTAGGCGCTGACTACGGTGGGCAGCGGGGTGCCCTCCTCGTAGCCCGGGGGCAGGTAGAGCAGAAAGCTCAGCGGCACGCCGTCGTCGCGCCGGTAGCGGACTATGCGCCTGGTGATCTCCCGCAGTCGGGGAGCGGGGTCCTCGAAGTCGGTGATGGGCTCCATGGTCAGGGCCCTGGTGGCCTCCCCCTCCGGCGCATCGACCGCCCCGCCCAGCGTGGCCAGGTAGTAGTTGGGCACATCCTCGGGAGACTCCGAGCGAATCACGAAGCTGTCGTCCTCGCCGGCGAAAGCCATGAAGCGCTCGTATCGGTTCGGCCGGCAGCGGAACAGCCGCCTGCTCTCTCCGGTCTCCATGTGCCGCAGGTCCAGGAAGGGCCTGTCCCCGCTCTCGGTGGCGCCGTTTCCGCTGAAGTAGACCGCGTCCCCCCTCTGGCGCATAACCCACTGTCCGTTGGGCAGCTGGCGCATCACCGGGCGGCCCGGGTCCCCGTAGCGGTCACCAATGTCGCGGTCGTACCACAGGCGGGCGGTGTTCTGCTCTACATCCAGCAGCCACGCATAAAACCGCCGCCGCATCCGCTCGTACACGCGGAGCATCAGGATGTCGTCCTCTCCGGCCCAGAGCCACCCGAAGATCCTGTGCTCTGCGCGCCAGACCTCCTCGGGCTCTCCGGCAAAGGGGGCGTCAAGCCGCATCAGCCGGTCCCGGTGGGGCACCTCCGCCATGGGGTCGCCGCCGTCCAGGGCCTCGACCCAGTACAGCTCATGTGGGGCGGTGCTCCGCCACTGCACCGAGCGGGGCCCGGTGGGCGCCCCATGCGGCGGAACCTCGTCCGCCAGGGGCAGGGAGGCCACTGTGGCAACCGGCTCCCCGTCGGCGGTCCAGACCTCTATCTCCCTGGCGAACCTCCACCAGACTACCTCGTGGGACCACGGCTCCACCACCCGCTCGGCCAGTATGTACTCCCCGTCGGGGGATGGCTCCACGTTGTAGTAGTGGGCCGCCTCACCGATCACTTCCACGCTGCCCCGGCCAGGATCGACCACCACCGGCTCGGACTTGCAGTAGTATTCGAAAAGCGAATCGTGGTATGCCGACTGCAGCAGATCGCGGGCCTCGTAGGTGGAGCGCGCCGAGGCCCCGGCGGCAACCGAGACCTCCGGTCCCGCCGGAATCGCCGGCGCCTCCGGCACCGGCCCCCTCTCCGGCGGAACCCGGAGCACCAGCAGGCGCTCCTGGTCGGGCAGCCACCGCACCGCATCGCCCATCAGGGAGTTGAGGGCCACATCCTGGATCTCCATGAGATCGCCGTCCCTCGACCCCACCCATAGCCCCATGTGATCCGATTCTCGTACGGTAAGCGCGAACCGCCCGCCGTCGGCGGCATAGTCAGCGGAGTAGACCTCGGCGTCTGCAGGCAGGTCGAGCGCAGTGACCTCCCCATCCTCCACCTCAACCAAACGGGGAGATAGTCCCCCGTGAGTGCCGTGATGGTGGTTCAGACGGGGGTCCACGCGGATACCGGCCAGCTTGTGCATGGGAGCGGCAAGCCCGCTCAGGGGCGGGTAGCCCACCGGATCGGCCAGCAGCAGGTACTCCCCCGTCGGTGCGTCCCACACCATGGGCAGCCGGGGTGCGTGAAGCACCGAAAGCAGGTCCTCGGGAGGGGATTGCCACTGGTCCGCAGCCGATACACTCATCGCCACCAGGAGCGGTACTAGCACTGATCTCGTGATATTGCTCTTCATTGACTCCCTCCGAGAGTCGACACGGGCAGGGTTCTTTTCCCCTGAAGCGCCTGACAACTGTTTCTTCCGACACTCTGCACAGCCAGCGCGGGAACGGCCCTCAACCGTCCAGCTGCCTCTGCGCCTGATACATGCAGTTGCTATATGGCCCTCATTTCAATAGACACAGTCCGGTTGTCTCCGTAACTCCGTCTGCCTCCATCCTGCAGAGGTAAAGGCCAGCAGAAACCTCCTCTCCATATTGATCTTGCCCGTTCCACTGAACTGAGTGCTCTCCCTGAACCATCTCCTGGTCAATAAGATGGACAACGGTCCTTCCCGCAAGATCAAACACCTTCAGAGAAACCAGACCGGGTTCAGCAAGATCAAAGCTGATCGATGCAGTACTGCGCGTGAGAGGATTGGGACTTGCCGATAAACTCAACTGCCTGGAGGGTTCTAGGGCTGTTCCTGTCTCTGTTACAGTGAAGTTGATTGTATCGGCGGCAACAGATTCGCCACCATCCCAGGATGTGACAATGAGCTCGTTATCACCGATGTCGGCATAGAAGAAGTCTTCTCGATAAGTGTACTTGAAGCCTGCGCCAAAGGCGTATAGACATGAGTCAGTCGCTGCAATGAACATTACACCATCTACTATTGCCGGTGATGATACAATCCCGCAGATGCTGCTGTTCGTAGGATAGCTCCAGACCAATTCACCACTTGAGGCATCGGTGCAGTTGATAGTGCCATCCCAGGTATCCCCCCAGTATAAATATCCGCCTGCGGCCCCCATGGACGCATGCAACCCTCCCTCAGACTGCCAGACCACGGAACCCGTCTCGGAATCAAGACAGACGGTCTTTTTTTCGGCTTCCGGAAAGGCTGCTCCAACGTATAGGTTTCCTTCATAGTAGCAGGGAGTACACTCGACTCTGCCTCCGATATCGGTTTTCCAGTTGGGAGACCCGCTTGAGAGATCAAGCGAGTTAACCCCGTCGAATCCTCCAATGAATACGGTTTCATCGACAACGACGGGAGAAGTATCCCAGAATCCGTATGAGCAGTTCTCATACTCCCAGACGATTTCACCATCTGCTCTGGAGAGAGCATATAGAGGCCCATTAGCTGTTGGTACTAGAACAAGGTCATCCGTCACAGTAAGGGTGCTTGCCGTTCTTGTTGGAAGGTATTTCTCCCAGATAAATGCTCCTGTAGCACTGTTCAGGGCAGTTATATAGCTCGTGTTCTGCTTCCACTCCTCAGAGTAGAGAATTCCGCCTCTGATTGCCGGCGGTCCCGCCATTACATGGTCCTCATGTCCCAGGTATGACCAGACTTTTTCACCAGTTAGAGCATCAAGACACCAGACTGAATCCGAGGCAACATAGACGTAGCCATTATCGTATGCGAGAGCATCATCTATTGGGTCACCCAATCCGGGAAAGCTCCAGAGAATCTCGCCTGTGGCAGCATCAAGGCAGAAGGCAGTTTCCTGATCTTCTGAGGCATGGTATAGCCTGCCATCGACGATTATTGGAGAGATGAACTCGTGATATGTCCCGGTAACGTTTGCAGTCCACAGGACATCCGATGTGAGAGGTCCGGGGGCTTCGGTGCTCCCTCTACGGCTGTTGTCTCTCATGTACGTATCCCAGTCTGTATTCAGCCTGGGAATCTGCGTGACAGTTCCACTATTGAGGGTGTAATGTACAGAATCCGGCACAGTGTTTTCGTTTTCAACAATTACCTTAAGCGGCAGCCAGTCTCCGTCGTAGGTTTCTCCGTCGACAGGTTCAGCTATTGTAACACTCGTCGCTGTAAGAACAGAAGAAATCAACATAGTTATGCCTAGCATTTGTTCTCCTTCTGGCATCCCTGACACTCCGCGTGACAGCGCAGATACTGCTATCGCACACTCAGCTGCCCCGCGCTTAGTTCATGCGGTTGTTACGGCCCCTCTATTTGTGGTGGACTGCATACTCGTCCAGAAGATTGCGGATCATCTTCTGGTATTGGGTATCATGCAGTGCTGCCTCTTTCTTGAAGAACTCAACGCTTCGCCTGGTGAGCGAGATGGTGATCTTGATTGTGTCGTCCTCTAGGGCCAATTCCTTCGGAGAAGGAAGGAAGTCATCAACCTTCCTGACCTTGCCCATAGGTTCGTCCGTGTATTCAATTTTCCTGTTCATAGATCTTCTTGGCCTTTCGCCAGTACCCTGCGCCGAAAATCCTGATCTGCCTGTTTCTGTATGTGAAACGCACAGTCAGCATTCCCTCTGCCACCCGGCCTATGCAATAGTACCGCTTCTCTTGTTTGCTAGGCGATAGGTCTTCCAGGATTATCCTGTAGGGATCGAGAAAGGCCAGTTGAGCCAAAGCGAAGGATACTCCCGTGTTTCTTCTGGTTCTTCTGGTTCTTCTTGTCCTTCTTCTCGTCCCACTGGAAATCCGATCCCCTACTCACGTGCAGACATCTCGGTGTATCGAACGGGATTATTCGGCATCATCCGATCCGACCAACTCCTCAATAACTTCGTCATGGACAAGTACATCCGCATCACGGAACAGGACGAACCGAATATGCTTGACCGATGACAACCGCGGCAACGCATCTATCACCGTCTTGAATGCCACCCTCGCCGCCGGTTCCATCGGGTAGCCAAAGGCACCTGTCGAGATGGCCGGAAAGGCTATGGAAGCGATCTTGTTCCGCTCTGCCAGGCGGAGCGCGTTTCGATAGCATGAAGCCAGCAATTCTTCAGAAGGCTCGTCTGCTCCGAAAACCGGGCCGAGGCAGTGGATCACATGCCGATTGGGTAGATTGTGCGCATCGGTGATCACCGCTTGACCGGGACGGATGGGAGCCAGCGGGCGACATTCCCTCTCCAGGCCTGGGCCCGCAGCCCTATGAATGGCGCCGGCTACCCCGCCACCAATGCGCAGCTCCGCATTCGCTGCGTTCACGATGGCTTCCATATCAGGCTGATGTGCAATATCACCCTGCAAGCACTCAAGCGTTACTCCATGAACATTGAGTCTCGCCATAAGCCCGCCCCTACGGGCATTCCGCATGTGCCTTCTGCCTGACATCGTGCCAGTCAGCTGCCCCGGCGGGCGGCCGAAGACCGAGCCGGCGCGGCGCTTGCCGTCCAGATACCCTTCCGCCTCAGTCGCCGCGGGGGAGGTGAACGGTGAAGGTGGTCCCCCGGGCCTTTGAAGACTCCACTTCAATCCGCCCGCCGTGTGCATGCACGATGCGCTCGGCGATGTAGAGCCCCAGGCCGAGGCTTCCGGTTGGACCCTCAGCCGAGGGCTTCTGGGACGCCGCGCTGAGCTTCATCGGGTTGAAGATACCGTCCATCTGATCCGCTGGAATGGCGGTGCCGCGGTTGTGGATCATGATCGCGACATCCTTCTCATCGCCGCCAAGCTCGACCCTTACCGTAGTCCCCGGGGGAGCATGCTCGACCGCATTGCCCACCAGATTAGTGAGGGCTTGGCTGATACGCGCTGCGTCCCAATGACCGATCTGTTCTTCGCCCGTCTCTACCTCGACCTTCTGCTCGGGGTGGGCGGCCATGATCTCGTCGACCACGTCATTCACAACCTTTCGCAGGTTGATCTCCGCCCGATCGATCGGTATGCCGCCGCCGAGGCGGCTCCGGGTGAAGTCCAACAGGTCACCGACCAACTGCGTCGCTCGCATCGCGCATTCGGTGATCCGCAATGTGAGGGTCCGGTGCGGCTCCTTCACCTCTTTGCTGTCGTGCATCAACTTGGCCGAGGTGTAGATCGCTCCCAGCGGATTGCGAAGGTCGTGCCCGAGGATGCCGAGAAACATCTCCTTTGCGTTCTCGACCTCTTCGGTGAACTCCCCCACGGATTCCGCGAGCAACTGATCAACAGCCTCGTTGAATCGCGTCAAGTCCTCGATGTCGGCGGATCTCAGCTCACCGCACTCCCTTGTCCACAGTCGGAGCACACTGGCCCGAAGGGCACGGTACTCAGCCACGATCTGCAACACGGTAAACCCACTCGCGGCCCGTCCCGATCCATGCTTTTCGGCTGGCGTCAAACCGGATTCGTCGGTATCCGGCGCACGCCCCTTCGACTTCTCCGACCGCTGGAAATCGCCTTCGTCAGTCTTGAGATCAGCAGCGATCACCATGAGCATCTCTTTCGCGTGATCGCGAAGTGCCTCCACGTCCATGGTGTTACTCGCCGGCGCACAGGTGCCCGCAAACGTCTCCCATTCGATGAGGATCTGCTCACGGTGCGTCAAGATAAATTCATGGAGTCGCATCTCACCACCTATCTTCCATTAAGCGTACCCTGTCTAACGCTCTGCATAAGCAGCCCGGGAACTCCCTCGCACAGTCAGCTGGTCCCGCGGCCGTTGCATGCAGCTGTTCACCCCTATCCACAGTGAGTCCACATCCGTAAGACCTTGACCGTATGCTTCTCTTCCAGCACTTGATACACTAACCTGTGCTGAATGCTTATTCGCCTGGAACAAGCGCCTGCAAGGTCTCCTACCAGTTTCTCAAGAGGGGGAGGCGTTTCGAATGGGTCTTCCTTAATCCTCTCCAATCTTTCTTCTGCCCTTTCCTCTAGTCCTGAGCCTGCCAGCTTCTCAGAATCCTTCTTAGCTTGTCTTGTATAAACAAGTTGCCAACTCACCAGTCAAGCTCCTCCTCGCATTCTTCGACTGGCGTTTCCATGCCCTTCTTGATTGACTCTCTCATTCCAGGAATGCTCGTGAGATAGAGAGTCTCCCGAATTGATCTCCAATCGTCTTCACTGATCAGCACTGCGGAGTTCCTTTTTCCTGCTATCTGAACAGGCTCATGGGACTCAGCAACTTCATCGAGAAGCTTGTAGAGTCGCTTTCGGGCTTCTGTTGCAGTAATGTTGGTCATACTGTACCACCTCCCGTACGCAATATCGTACGGCATGATATGCCTGTCAATCTTATCGGCAAACGCCTGACATAATCTCTAGAAATTTGGAGCAATTTTCAATAAGGTTCCCGTGTTGTCAGGAGTCTTCAATATCCTCTAGCATTTCTTCGTAGCACTCTGGACAGTAGCTATGAGTGAAGTCGGCTTCCGGATGGTTGACCAGATACTTTTCAACAGCGTTCCAATACCCGTGAGAATCCTTGATCTTCTTGCATCGGGCGCATATAGGGATGAGGCCGCGTAGTGATTGGAGCTCGCCAAGATACGCCATGAGGTCAGTGTTTTTCTCGCCGAGCTGTGCATTCATGTAGAGAAGGGCGAGATGCTGCTGAATAAGCTGGCGAAAATTGTCAAGCATGTTGTAAATCGTGTCGTTGTATGCATTGGCCTTATTGTCTAGAATGCAAAGGGTTCCAAAAGGGGTGTTATCCGGGTAGAGTATGGGGAACCCCAGATATGAAATCATGCCCAGCTTGACGTCGGGATTGTTCTTCCAATGCGGGTCAGCCAAAGCATCCGGAACCAGCAATGGCTCTCTGGTGCTGATAACTGTTTCACAGTACAACCCGGAGCCCGGCAGATGCTCTCTATCACCGGTATGGTAGGGGGTTTCTTTAGTAGCGCTGGCAACATATACTTCGATATCTTCCTGCCTAATACGCATGATCAAGCCTGCGGGGATGCTGGCTAGTTCTGCCATGGTGTCAACCATGCGTTGCCACTGGGCAAGCAGATCATCAGGGATTTGTAGCTCTGATAGGCTTTTGCCTAACCTCTCCATTTCTCTCCTAACACTCTAAATCAGCAGGCTGCGTTACCCAAACATGTTATCTCGCGCAGCTCTGCTGCATTTAGTTGTTATCAACTAATTTCTGTATGCGTCCTTCCGCAAATCCATGGTTAATAGATAAATGATCTTTTCGTTGGGATTTATAATATAGAATAATCTGTACTTCCCAATTCTATATCGCCAAGTCGTTGGCGTATATTTTCTCAGTTTCTTGATGTTTTTTCCATAGAATGGCTCAACCAGAAGCTGGGGAAACACATATTCCCTGAGTTTCTTTTCGAGGAATTCAGCTTCATTAGCCGGTAGCTTGCTCATTTTCTTCAGATACTCATCTGTTTGGAATATTCTGAAATCAGGCAAATTTACCTTTTCCGGTTTCAGCATCCTTCAAACCGCGACGGAGACTTTCGTTAAGATCTTTATTCCCTCTGATCTCAGACATCTCAAACTCGTCTGCATATCCCTGGTTTTCTATGTATCGCAGAACAGCGGTTTCAATGAAATTTGACAGTGGCCGATTATCTTCTTCCGCGAGTTTTCGAAAACGCAGATAACGTTCCTCATTGAGCCTGAGAGTAATGGTCTTAGTCATATCCTTCTCCTTTGCGCATGCATTCCTGTGCATATAGCATATATGAGATTACATGCGAATGCAAGTGGTGCGTATTTCATTCTTAGTGATAACACTAAGGCTTAGCGGATTGCGATAGACTCAGCTCCTAAGCAGGCAGCAATTCCGGTAGAGTCGAGATGTGGCGCGGTGGTTTAGGAATGGCCTATCTGTTTGCCGACCCTTTCGTCTGCCGGTGCCTCAATAGCCAGGCCTTGCTCCGTCTCCACATCCCGCTCATCAAACCGGACGGGCGGTTCTCCCGCATCCGGCTTTCGCGCGGTGCATCACGCCTTCCGGACGTGTAGCGCCCTCTGCAGCTTCTGAACGCTGTCCGGGGTTGATAGGCTCAAGGCCAATCCCCTCGCTCTCGCCACTTCATGCACTCGCACCGAGCCCAGGCCCCTGCCCTCCACCGGAGTTACCCGGCCTCTGCGGTACTACGGGCCCGCCCGCCACCACATCGGGCCAGACCCTGCCCTCACGGGCCGTCTGTTGGCGGCAAGCGCCACCCAATGGGGCTTCCCGTGTTGCCTGCCTCTCCCTGCGCATACATGCAGACGTCACTACCCCGGCGGAGCTGACGGCTGCTCTCGTTGCTCTCCTACACCGTAGTGGCAGCCTTCCCTGGCTGTAGGGCAGGTCGGCCTCCGCATTACAATTTTCGAGGCCTGCTCAGCGTTCACTCGCGTTCCGGCCTGCATGCTCGC
>JAWLEP010000036.1:0-27534 GCA_041686025.1 Candidatus Fermentibacteraceae bacterium | reverse complement strand
ACCACATGCCCGAGCTGGGCTGGGCCTGGGGCTACTACGGCGCCCTGGGCGTCATGGCCCTGGTGGCTCTGGGCATGCTTCTGTACTTCAGGCGCAAGGACTGGCTCTAGGGGCGGGCTTTCGCAACAGATCAGTGGCTCCCGAGGTCCTCGCGGAGGCTGCCGTCGGGCATCATCCAGTCCGGATGCGGCTCGCCCCTCTCCTCGCAGTGAAACCGTACGCAGCGGCTCCAGTCGCCCAGGCAGTAGAGGTCGACCCAACGGCTGTCAATCAGGCCCGCCTCGAAGTAGCGCTTCATGGGGCAGACCGGGTACCAGCGGCAGGGCTCGGTGAGCACCCGCAGCCTGTCGTACTTCTCCTCGGTAGCCGGCTCCAGTGACGGCCGATAGAGCAGTGACGATGGATGGGGAAGAGGATAGATCAACGTCCTCCCCGAAAGCAGCAGCTCGCCGTAGAGGGGCCGGTAGTCGGGGCGGCCCCGGGGAGCGTCTTCGGTACGGGTGCTCATCACATAGCGGGATGAGTAGAAGCCGAGGGGCACCAGCACCTTGGGGCCCACCACGTTGATCTCCCGCTCCAGCCAGGGGGCGCAGGCCTCTATCTCCCGGGCCCTGGGCCGGCGGTTCTTGGGAAGCGTGCACTTCACCAGGTTCGTCATGTAGACCCGGCTGCGGCGGACCCCGGCATGGTCCAGTAGCCTGTCCAGCACGTCTCCGGAGGGGCCGAGGAACATGCGGCCCTCCCTGTCCTCCACCCTGCCGGGCGAAAGGGCGATAAGCAACACCCTGGCATCGGGGTCGCCCTCGCCCGGAAGGGCGTTCCTCCCGGTCTCGCTCAGTCCGCAGGCGGCGCAGGATCGTATTCGTCCTGCCAGCACCCGCAGTTCCTCCCGGGGACTCGACTGCATGCAGACCCTCCTTCCCGAAGAGCATAGGGGCTGCATGGGCGGCGGCAAAGACCTACTTGCGCCGATGTCGCCCAGGGGCGATACTGTTCGGCTATGGAATGGTCCCCGGTTCTTCCGGGCATGGGCACAAGGCGCACATCACTCAGCGGGAAGGCGAGGCATTCCAATGGAAGAGCACACCGGAATCGGCATAGTCATCTGCGACAGGTACCGCAGGTGTGCCGGCGGCAAGTGCCTGCGGTCGGTGAGGAATCGCGAGGGTGCCTTCAGCCGGTACCGCGAAGGGGAGCTGCAGCTGGTGGGCTATACCACCTGCGACGGCTGTCCGGGAGGGAACATCGAGTACGCCGTCGGGGAGATGGTGTCCAACGGAGCCAGCGTGATCCATCTCGCCACCGGCCTGATAGTCGGCTACCCGCCCTGCCCCTACGTACGTTTCTTCTCGGATTTCATACAAACCAGGTACGGCCTGGAGGTGGTCTACGGGACCCATCCCATTCCACAGAAGTACCTGGATGTCCACGAACCGCTGGGTACATGGAAGAGCCCGGAATGGAGGGAAATCACAGCGCCGGTCATGGCGGACCGTGATACCCGGCTGGCGTACAACTGAGGCCGAAAGGCGGGAAGGTGGAGTCATGCCATGGATAAGCGAAGACAGATGCACCGGATGCGGGATATGTCTGGACGAATGCTGCGCGGATGCGATCTCGCTGGAGGGGGGAACGGCCAGCATAGACGATGACGCCTGCATTCGATGCGGCGTCTGCCACGGAGTCTGCCCCAGCGAGGCGGTCAGGCACGACGGGGAGAAGGTCCCGGACATAGTACGTTCCAATGTGGAGTGGGCGGCCGGTCTCATCGAGCACGACTACTACTCCGGCAAACCCGAGCTGCAGCTGGACCTGATTCGAAGGCTCAAGGGCTTCTTCACCGCACGGGAGAAGGCAATGCGCCAGACGGTGCAGAGGCTGGAGGAGCTTAGGCAGAGCCGTTACGACTGAGGCACCGGGCCCTTTCTGGAAGGCGGGGTTCACATGCACTGCCCTGCGGCGGACAGCCTGTTCCTGCGGGCCAACGGGGACTTCACCTGCTGGGACGACGTCGGCAGCGACCGGGTCCTGCTGCCGTGGGACCCCGGCTTGGACAGGTCGGCGGCATACGCCCCCGGCGGGCCTTGCGGCAGGGCGGCCCGGCGCCTGGCGGGGGCGCTCCTTCCCCACCCCGAGGTCTGCCCGGGCTGCCTGTGCCTGAGGCCCTCCGGCCGGCCGGGGTTCTCCCCCCGGACGGTGGACGTGATGCAGGTGGAGCCCTCGGTGCTGTGCGGCCTGGAATGCCCCGCCTGTGCGACCCGGGCGGAGCGCCGGGCTCGAAGGCCTCCCCGCACAATGCCCCGGAACATCCTGGAGAAGACCCTCCGTGACTTCAGCAGTGCGGGCATTGCCGTCAGGACATTCGATTTCTCCGGCCACGGGGAGCCACTTCGGAACCCCGACCTGCCCGGGCTGCTGGCCCTGGCCAGGGAGAAGCAGGCCGACAGCTTCATCATCCTCCGGACCAACGCCAACGGAGAGCCGGACCCGGCGATACTGGATGCCGGCCCCAGCCAGATCCACATGTCCATCGACGGAGTGGACCCTGAATCCTACGCGGGGTACAGGGTCGGGGGCGACTTCCGGAAGGCGTGGACCTTCCTGGCCGAGATGGCCAGGATGGCGGGAGAGAGGGACTCGGGGACCCGGATCGTATGGAACTACATCCTCTTCGAGCACAACTCGCGGCCCCACCACCTGGAGCGGGCCTGGCGAATGGCGCGCAGGAGCGGGGTTCACGAGCTCCGGTTCGTTCTCACCCACATCGGCAGGTGGTCGCGGACCATCACCGGCGGCCGGGGGCTTTCGAAGGCACTGGTGGAGGCGGGGGTTCCCCGCAGCAGGATCGGGGTGGATACCTGCAGGGGTATGGAGGCACGGGACGGCTGGAAGGACTGGCTGCAACGGAACGAGGCCGCCTACCGGGCGGCGAGGAGAGTATGGCTGTACGCGGCCAGGCGTCCGGGTAGAGCGGGTACCGTGGTTACCGCCGACTACTGCACGGTAAGCCGGCGGCGGATCGGCGGTTTCCTGGAGGTCGGACTCTCCGTTCTCCGGGCTGGACGCCGCGAGGAGGCGGCCGGAATCCTCCGGCACGTGGAGGCCCTCGTCCGCAGGCCCGGCGAGCACAATCCCCGCTACGATCCCGTGGAGTACATGGGGCCCCTGGAGGAGCCGCTTTCCGAGCTGGCCGAGGGCCTGGGCAGCGGCACATCGGGATGAGGAGGACCGTCGGTGCTCTCCTGGGGCGTCTGGGTCTGCTCCGCCCCGTCCGAAGGGTCTACCGGCTGGCAGTGGGCCGGGCCAGGACCGCCGCGTGGCTCCTTGGCGGGACGCGGACCGACGGGGGCATTCCCGTCCCCCCTCCCCACCTCTGCTTCCGGTCTGCGGCCGACTACGACACGGCCCGGTTCCTGGCCACCGGACGCCGGGGGATGGAATCGGTGGGTGAGATGCTGGCGGACATGGGCCGGCCCCTGCCGGGCTTTGGGCGCCTTCTGGACCTGGGGTGCGGCTGCGGGCGCATCCTCAGGCACCTTCCTCCGTCCGGCGCGCCGGCGGCTGCAGGGGCCGACATCGACGAAGAGGCGGTCCGCTGGTGCGGAAGGAACCTGCCCGGGGCTTTCGTCCGCACCGGCCTCTCGGAGCCGCTGCCCTTCGGTCCGGAGTCCTTCGACCTGGTCCTGGCGGTGGCTGTGATCTGCCACCTGAGCCTTCCCCACCAGAGGTTCCTGCTCCGGGAAATGGGCAGGATCCTCGGTCCCGGCGGCATCGCCCTGGTCACGGTGAAGGGACCTTCCAGGCGCCACGAGATCCCTTCCAGCCTCGTCGGGGACTTCGACGCCGGCAGGCCCGTGGTGGTGGAGCCGGAGTTCAGCGGCACCAGGTACTGCCTGGCCTACCACCCCCCCGGCGCCCTGGAGGGTCTGCTGCCTCCGGGCCTTGAGAGCATCCGCCGCCTACCCCTGGGCTCCCGGGACACCGCGCAGGACGCCTGCCTGCTTACCCCCTCGCCCCCATAGGGTTCAACCGTTCGCAGTTGCCCCGCCCGGGACGCCAGGTAGACGGCGGGACGGTCCCGTATCATTATGCAGCCGGGAGGTTGGGGCCCGTGCCGGGCTCCGCCCATGTAGCGCCATCTGCCCGGGGGGTTCGTCATGCTGTCTCTGTTGCTCGCTGTGCTCTGCGCCCAGCCGCACGTGCGTCTGGACAACTCTGCCCTGAGGAGGCCCGCGGTGGCCGCCCGGGCCCTGCGTCTGGTCGATCATCCGCCCAACCCCTGCGACATTCTGCACTACGACGTGGACATCGAGGTGTTCCGGGACACAGAGGAGATAGAGGGAATAACCGGCATCACCCTCACCTCGGCGGGGGGGACGGTCTCCGAGATCAGGCTGGACCTGCGCCAGGTGGCCGCCGACTCGGTGTGGGACGACACGGGGCCCCTGGACTTCTACACCGTCGAGGACTCCATCTTCATCGTGCCCTCCTCGCCCGTAACTCCCTCGGACACGGTGGACATCTGGGTGGCCTACTCCGGCCAGCCCTACCACGAGGCCTGGGGCGGCTTCTGGTTCAACAACGCCATCACCTACCACATAGGGGTGGGCATCTACACCGAGGGCCAGTGCATGGGCAAGTGCGCCTTCCCCTGCTGGGACCACCAGAACGACAAGGCCTCCATGGACTTCCACATCACCTGCCCCGACACGCTCTACGCGGTGGCCAACGGGGACTCCGCAGGGGTGGACTATGCGGGGGGCAAGGCAACCTACCACTGGGAGTTCGGCCAGCAGATGCCCACCTACCTGGCCATGCTGGCGGTGGGAGACTACACGGTGCTGCACGACTCGGCAGACTCCCGCATCTACTACTACGTCTACTCCTGGGACGTGGAGGACGCCCTGGGCAGCTACGTGAACGTGGACGCCATGCTGGCCAACCTGGAGACGCTCTTCGGACCCTACCCCTGGGACTGCAAGTTCTCGCTGGTGCAGACCCCCAAGGGGGACATGGAGCACACCTCGGCGGTCTCCCACGTAGCCTTCGCCGTGAACGGCAACACCAACTACGACTGGCTGATAGCCCACGAGATGACCCACCACTGGTGGGGCTGCTGCGTCACCATGGCCGACTGGACCGACATCTGGCTCAAGGAGGGTTTCGCCGTCCTGGGGGAGGCGCTGTGGATGGAGACCTACGGCGAGGCCGAGTACCGGGACTACGTACTCAACGAGATAATGATCCCCTACCTGCAGAGCGGGGAGATGTTCCCCATATCCGACCCCACCACCCCGGCTGAGATATTCAGCTACACCACCTACGAGAAGGCGGGCGCCGTGCTGCACATGCTGCGGTACGTGCTGGGCGACGTCGACTACTTCGGCCTGATGCAGGACTACTTCGACCAGTACGCCTACGGCCTGGTGGAGACAACCGACTTCCGCGACGCCGTGGAGGCCTACACCGGCGGGGACATCGACTGGTTCTTCGACACCTGGATACACGGCGAGGGCTACCCGGTATACGACCTGGAGTACTCCTGGCAGCAGTCGGGCAGCCAGTGGGAGGTCACGGTGGACCTGCAGCAGGTCCAGACGGTGGGGCCGGTGTTCGAGATGCCGCTGCAGTTCCGGGTGCAGGGGGCCTCGCAGGACACCGTGGTGGTGATGTGGAACGACGCCCAGACCCAGACCGAGACCTTCACCGTGGGCTTCGCGCCGCAGTCGGTGGAGTTCGACCCCTACGACAACATCCTCTGCGGAAACAAGACCGGCCTGGAGGACAGGCCCGCGCCCCCCGCCGGCACCGGCACCATGCTGCTGGGCGTAAACCCCGCCCGGACCGCAACGGCCGTGGTGTGGCCGGGCATGGAGGGGCAGGTGCTGCGGACCAGCGTATACGACCTGGCCGGCAGGCGGGTGGAGCGGGTGACGATGCAGCCTGGAGCCAGGGAGCTGGACGTATCACGTCTGCCTGCCGGCACCTACCTGGTCCGTTCGACGACGGAAGACGGCTACGCCCAGACCGCCAGGATGGTGGTGGTGCCGTAGACGTCGGGCATTGCCTTCCGGCACGGCAGGGAATAGGGTAGCACTCATGTCTGAGAGATCCATTCCCGCCCGGGGCGGGGACCGCGGCACCGTGGTCCTCACCTACGGCACCTTCGACCTGTTCCACTACGGCCACCTGCGCATACTGCAGAGGGCCCGCGAGCTGGGGGACTACCTCATAGTCGGGGTCTCCACCGACGACTTCAACGAGGTGAAGGGCAAGAGGTGCGTCTACCCCTGGGAGCACAGGGCCAGGATAGTGGAGGCAATCAGGTTCGTGGACGAGGTGATACCCGAGCGCTGCTGGGAGCAGAAGCGGGACGACATCCTTGAGCGCGGCGTGGACATCCTGGTGATGGGAACCGACTGGCGGGGGAAGTTCGACCATCTGGAGGACATCTGCCGGGTGGTCTACCTCCCCCGGACCCCCGACATCTCCTCCACAGGCATAAAGAAGGACGTCAAGAGGAACCACTGAGCCCGGCGGCGTGTCCGGGGCGGCGTGAAGGGAGCACCGTTGCCCAGCGTGCTCTTCGACCTGAAGAAGCGGTACTACCTCAACTCCCTCTCCCCCCTATACCGGGCACTGGCCCAGGACCCCTCCTACCACCTGCAGGTTCGGGTGGGAAAGGACCAGCGTCGCTTCCTGGGCGTATTCCTGGTCTCGCGGAGGTCTGAGATAGAGCGGCAGCTGCGACGGCAGGGCTACAGCGTGACCCGCGAGACCCGGGGCTTCGACGCGGTGGTGTGCGGCGACGCCCTGAAGCACCCGGCCAGGTACGGGGACGTGCCCCGCTTCCACCTGGACCACGGGGTGGGAATCAAGACCCTCCGCATCCGTAACATCGCCCGCCAGAAGAACTTCCGCTACCACGTCTTCCTGGAGGGCCGCTACTGGCACGACTACGTGCGCAGCCTGGGCTGGGAGGACGTGGCCGACTTCCACATCACGGGCCTTCCCAAGCTGGACCCCCTCTTCTGGCCCGGCCACTACGACGACTCCGCCCTGGCGGAGAGGCTGGGGCTGGACCCCGGCCGGAAGACGGTCCTCTTCGCCCCCTCATACCGCCCCAGCTGCATCGGTCCGCTGGGGGAGAGGGTGGTCGACCTGCTGCCGGAGTACAACCTGGTGGTCAAGCTGCACCCCTACTCGTGGGGGGGCAAGTACGCGCCCCACTCCCAGCACCGGCTCTACCAGAGGCTGGCCGAAAGGCACCGGGGACTGTACCTGGTGCCCCGGGAGGAGTACGACGCCTACCCCTACCTGCACCTGGCGGACACCGTGATAAGCGACACCTCCAGCGTGATCAACGAGTTCCTGGCCCTGGGCAGGCACGGGGTGGTCTACCAGCTGCCCCACGAGAGCCTCACCCACTCCGACGGGATGCCCATACTCTCCATCGACCCCCGGGAGTGGCTGGAAGGCGCCTTCCCCCACATGACCTCCCCGGACGGTCTGGAGGATGCGGTGGCCCTGGCCCTGAATCCCACGCAGGAGATGCGGCGGAGGCTGGAAGAGTACCGCGACTACTTCTTCACCGGCCTGGACGGAAACGCCTCACAGCGGGTCAAGGAGGTGATGGACGGGATCCTGAGCTGAGGCTCAGCTTCCCCGGTCCTGCTTCGGGCTGCGGCGCCAGCGCCTGTGGAACCAGATCCACTGCCGGGGATCCTCCCGGACCCAGGCCTCTATGCGGCGGGTCAGCAGCTGCGTCAGCTCCAGAGCACCCTCCTCGCCTGCAAACCCGGAGGTGTCCACCGGCTCCTCCACTGTGATCAGGTAGGTGGAGTCCCTCCGCCTCCTTATGTGCAGCGGCACCACCGGCACTCCCATCCGGAGGGCTATCCCCGCCGGCCCCACCGGGGTCATGGCCGGCCGGCCCAGGAACTCCACGAAGTCCCCCTGGACGTGGCTGGTGTCCTGGTCGATCAGTATGCCGATGGCGGTGTTCTTCCGCAGCTGCCGGACGATGGACATCACGCCGCCCTTGCGGCGGAGGGTGTGCACCCCGGGCCTCTCCCGCAGCCTGTTCAGCAGATCGGCGGGGCCGGGCTGCCAGAGCCTGCGCCCCACCACCGCGGTCCTGTGCCCCTGCAGAACCACGGCCCTGGGCATCAGCTCCCATCCCCCGTAGTGTGCGGTGATCACGATGGCGCCCTTTCCGGCCTCCAGAGCCCGGTCCAGGTGCTCCGCCCCCTCCATTCGCACCACTTTCCCGAAGGCATCGTCGCTGCGGTAGGAGAGGTGGATGAAGTCCAGAATTCCCGCCAGCACGTAGCGGTAGATGTCGCTGCTGCGTGCCGTTATGCCCTGCGGGGCCATCACCGTCCGGCGGTGGCGGGCGATGATCCGGTTGGAGCGTATGGGAAGCCCGGCGGCGGCCCATCCCAGAAGGCCCGCCAGCCACCAGAGCACCCGGCGCGGACAGACCACGGCCCCCCACACGGCCAGCCGCATCAGCGGCATGGCCACGGCATGCCTGAGCCTGCGGAACGGAAGCCTCTTCCGGGCCATGGGTCCTCTCCCCCTCTCCGGTGTTCGCCGATACGGACCGAACATAGTCAATGAGCCCCTCTCCCCCATCCTTCCCGGCGGCATTGACTTCTTCCGGGACTGCACGCAATGATGAATGTGAGTCCCGCAAACGGGAGGTACTCAATGATCCTCATCATCATCTCCCTCCTATCCGCCCCGCCCTCCATCGTCTGGACAGCCCTTCCCGAGACAGACCTCATTGCCGTCGAGACGACAGCGGACGTGAACGGCAACGGGGCCGAGGACGTGGTCGCCTCTCCCCACTTCGGCTCCGGCTCCGGCCTCTACTGCGTCGACGGCCTCGCCGGCGACGTATGCCTGGCAGCATCGGAGTCCTATCCCACACCGATGGGATGCGTGGCCCTCGGCGGCTACCTGAAGGGGCTGCGGGGGGTGAGCACCTCCTGGCCGGAGTCGGTGGAGGAGGGAGAGGACCTTCCTCCCGGGGTCTACCTGGTGGTGAGGAAGGAAGTCCCCGGCCGCGCGCTGAGGGCGGTAGTGCTTCCGGCCCGCTGGGGAAGACGCACCGGTACAGGGAGCCGCGCAGGCCGGGAGCGTTTGACCCGGCCGGGGGAGGGGCCTAGAATAAATGTGAGACCGCCAACTCAGCGGAAGTCATGACATGCCCGATGCAGAGAACGGCAGAATCGAGCCCGCCTTCTTCGAAGGCCGGAGCCTTACCCCCTTCACAGATCGCCGGACGGAGATGGACGCGCTGGGCAGCCTGCTGCTGGAACACGAGCTGGTCTGCGTCCACGGCCCCGTAGGGATAGGCAAGTCCCGCCTGTGCAGGGAGGCCGGCAGGGAGCTCTCCTCGCGCTTCCCCGACGGCATCGGCTACGCCGCCCTGGAGAGCGTGAGGAGCCGGCCCCGCCTGGTCTCCGCCATGGCCCAGGCGGCGGGGCTCTCCTTCTACAGCAGCCAGGGCAGGCTGGAGCAGCTGGCCGCCTACCTGGACGGCCGGCGGATGCTTCTGGTCTGCGACGGCATCGAGGACTTCGACGGCCTGGAAGGGCTTCTGGACGCCCTACTCCCCTCTCTGGGGCGGGCCGTAGTCCTGTGCAACAGGAGACCGCCCCTCTCCCATCCGAGAGCGGCAAGCCTGGTCCTCGCCGGGCTGGAGTGCCGCGGTTCCCGCGGACAGCCGGGGCCGGCCCCGCACCTGCTGCAGTCCGCCTTCGAAGAGCTGCATGGAGACCCGCTTCCGGACGGGGAACGGGCCGGCCTGGAGGAGCTGTGCCGCAGCCTCCGGGGCAACCCCATGGCCATGGAGCTGGCGGCCGCGGTGCTGGGAGAGGTGAGCATGGCAGCGCTTCGGAGCGACCTGTCCGAGCGCCTGGCGACGCCGGAGGGCGGCGATGGCGCCCTCTCCCACGAGTACGTGGTCCGGGCCATGCTGGAGATCCTCTGGTCCCGGATCTCCCGGGAGGAGAGACAGGCTACCAGGCAGCTGTCGGTCTTCTCCGGGGTATTTCCCCTGGAGCATGCCCGGGAGCTCACCGGCGCCCAGCCGGGGCTCCTCCGGTCTCTGCGGGAGCTGGGGATACTCCGGCCGCAGCGAGAGGACCGCGCCTACATGCCCGGCCCCGTCCGGGATTTCGCCTTCGAGCGACTGTCCGAGCTGGAACAGCGCCTGGTAGACGCCCGCAGCCGTCACTGCGCGCTGTACATGTCCTTCCTGGAGAGCCAGGGGGGGGAGATGCGGTCGGGCAACAGGCAGGAGGCCTTCCGCAGGATCTTCCGCCAGAGGAGGGACGTGCGGAAGGCCTGGATGTGGGCGCTGGAGTCCGGCCGCACGGATCTGGTGGCCCGGGGCATGGACGGACTGACGGGGTTCTTCGAGGCCGGCAGCCTGTTCTTCCAGGGGGTGCAGGCCTTCGAGACCGCGGTGGAGCTGCTGCGCAGGCTCCACATCAGGCGCGATGACCTGGACGTGGAGGAGCTGCTGGCCATGGCCCAGTCCAGGCTGGGATGGTTCATCTTCCATACCGGCGACCTGGACCGGGCGGAGGAGATACTGTCCAGGAGCCTCTTCATACTGCGGCACTACGGGAATATGCGCGAGACGGCCCTGACGCTGAACTACCTGGGCAACGTCTTTCAGTACTCCGGCCGGGTGAGGGAAGCGGCGGTCCGATACGAGGAGGCGCTGAAGCTATCCGTGGCTGCCGGTGACGAGGACGGCCGCGCCAGGACGCTGAACAACCTGGGGATCGCAGCCGCCGTCCAGGGGGACGCCGAGAGGGCGGAGAGCTGCATACGCAGGTTCATGCAGATCTCGGAGGACCTGGGGGACCTGGTGAACTACGCCAAGGGCCTGGGCAACCTGGGGCAGGTCTGCATACAGACCGGCAGGTTCGAGGAGGCCAGGGAGATATTCGAGAGGCACCTGGAGCTCAACCGCAGGCTGGGGGCGCCCCTGGGTATGGCCAACGCCTACCATCACCTGGCCGAGGTAAGCGAGCGCCTGGGCAGCAGCGAGGAGTCTCTCGGCTACAGCAGGATGGCCCTGGAGATCCGCGAGGACATCGGCGACAGCCGGCGGACGGTGGTGACCAGGGGCGCCATGGCCCAGGCGCTGCTCTCGCTGGAGCGCTGCGAGGAGGCCTGGGAGACAGTGGAGACCGCCGTCCATGACGCCAGGGAGGCGGGCTACTGGCTGGAGTACCTGGGGATTCTGGGAACGGCCGCCAGGGCCGCACAGATGGCGGGAAGGGAGGACAGGGCCTGGGAGATGGCCAGGCACGGACTGGAGACCGCGCTGGAGCGGGGGACCAGGTCTTCGCTGCTCAGCGTGATCGCCACCGCCGCCACCCTCCTGCGGGACCGGGACATGGCCCTGGCGGCGAAGTCGGCGGCCGCCGTACTTGCTCAGCCCGAGATCAGGGCCGGCGTGGCCGAGGTCATGGAGGAGCTGCTGGAGCGGGCCCGCCGGGACCTGGGCTACGAGGAGGTGGAGGAGCTGCAGCGGGTGGCCTCCAGGGACGGCCTGACCCCCGTGCTGCAGGCACTGCGGGACAGGGACTCCCCCCGCTAGACCGGGCGAGCCCTACTCCAGTACGGTGACCTTCTCGGAGACCACGGCGGCGCCCCGCCTCGCGCTCACCACGTACACCCCCCGCGGCACCCGGCTTCCGTCCCTCCGGCCGTCCCAGACCACCTCTCCCGGCATGGCCATCTCCCTGCTCCATACCAGCCGGCCTGCGATGTCGTGGACGGCCACGGAGACGCCGCTGCCCATCCTGGGGTCGAAGGACACCGAGAAGCGGACCGGGGCGTCCCGGCGCGAGGGGTTGGGCCAGGGGCTGGTGATGGACAGGCTGTAGGGCGGCACCTGGTAATCGGGGGGGACCCCCTTCACCTGCAGCGCCGGGTCGTGGAAGGCGTTCCAGGCCAGCAGCGACTGCAGGGTGCGGTCGTAGCCGCCGTGCATCTCGGCCGCCCTCAGGGCCCGGGCCGCCGAGACCGCCGCTCCGATGCTGGGGGCCTTCTCCCGGAAGACCTGTCTGGTGAAGTCTATGCAGAGCTTCTCGCTGGCTCCCAGTGCGGGCCAGAAGCCCTCCCAGCCGTAGGTGGTGTTGAAGGTGACGGATACCGCTCCCCCCGTGGGGCACTGCAGCAGGCGCTCGGCGACGCACCTTCCGTCGCGGTAGTCCCCGGGATGGCATGCTATGCTGGTGTGGATCCCGGCCCTCTCCCCGTTGCGGAGGGTGTCGGCCAGCCAGGCGGTCATCATGGTCATGGGCTGCTCGGACCAGTAGATGCCCCGGTCGTTGCCGTGGCCGGCGTAGTAGTTCCAGGCGGTGCCGTCCTGGAGCACCGGAATGTGGGTGTCGATGCCGTCTCCCCCCAGCGGCTGGTAAGCCCTGGTCACGTCCCAGTCCAGGGGCAGGGCCGCCGCCACCGAGTCGGCGCCCTTGGCACCGGTGTAGCCGATCTCCTCGAACAGCACCGCGCTGCAGAGGAGGGCCTCCTGCGACCAGGGGCCGGGGGGAGGGGAGGACTGGTAGGCCACGGTCCTGTCCACGAAGGCCTGGGCCGTGGCGTGGTCGTCGAACAGGGCCCTGCCCAGCAGAACGTCGTCGAAGAGGTCCATTCCGTCGTCCGCCTGCCCGTACACCCCGTCGCCGTTGGCGTCCCAGGTGCCGTCGAGGTCTGCGAAGTACAGGTCCGTGGGGGCGTACTCGGGGGGTACGTTCTCGCACCTTGTGTATACCAGCCTGTCCGGAACCAGCGTCTCGTCACCCGCCAGCAGGACGAACACGGTTCCCATGTTCTCGCGGTAGTGGATTATGGCGTTGCGCAGCCGCTCGGCGTCGTCGGAGCCGGGAAAGGAGCCCGTTGCCTCCTGCACCGTGAGCAGCCCGGTGGACAGGCCCCGGGAGGAGTGCAGGTCCAGTATGGGCTGGAGGTCGGCCGCGTAGTCCCCGTCGGCAACCACCAGGTACTCCACGTCCGGGCCCAGGGGATCGCGCCGGGGCGGAGCGCAGCGGTCGACGTCCTCCGGGTTCTCCACCACCCTCCGCAGGACCTCGCCCATGGTCCGCACCCTGGAGAAGGTCTCGGCGCGGGAGGGTCCGTCGCTCCAGCTCAGTCTCAGCGTGCCCCGGACCGCCACCTCCAGCCTTCCTCCCCGAAGAAGGGCTGCGGGCGAGAGCAGCACCGAGGCAACGGTGTAGCCTCCCATGGACCCCGTGGCCGTCTCCAGGACGGGGTCTTCCGGCCTGAAGGCAGACTCCCGGCTCACGGAAGCCCCGGTCCCCTGCCTCTCCCCCGTCCAGCCCAGGGGGTAGAGGGTCCGGGCCGCAGCGGGCGGGCCCGGAAGAATCAGGGTGTCCAGCTCCAGCGGGTCGAAGTGGGCCTCAAGGCCGGAGGCTCCCGCCGGGATGCAGTACAGAAGGGGCAGCGCGGGGAGCAGCGCCCCCCCCGGCTCTCCCCGGGGAACAGAACCGGGGGCCAGGGCCATGACGCCGCCTCCTCCCTCTACCAGGGTGATGCGCTCAGCGGGCAGGCGGACCTCCATCTCCACCGACCCGGCGTACACCGGGACCATCATCAGCGCAGCCAGCAGCGCGGTGGCTCTCACCCGACCTCCTTCCGTTGCTGTGAACCAGGTTCGGAATATATCCTGCTTCCCCGCCGTCGAAAGGCCGGGGCCGCACCGGTCTGTTAAACGCGGTCCCGCCCCGTTCCGTTCCGGGACACCGCTCCGGGGTCCCGGAGTTGTCCCCGCCCTGCGCAATGGATATGCTCATACTGCCGTATGGGCGCACGACCTGAGCTGAGATACCCGCCTCGGAGGTTGCCGTGAGAACCAGGACTTTCAGAGTTCTTCCCAGTATACCCGATAATCTTCAGCAGCTGAAGGACATAGCCTACAACTGCTGGTGGACGTGGAACCAGCAGGGAACCGACCTCTTCCGCTGGATAGACAACTCGCTGTGGGAGGAGACCAGGCACAACCCGGTGCTGATGCTCAACAGGGCCAGCCAGGAGCGCCTGGAGGAGCTTTCCTCCGACAGCGCCTTCCTGGCCCACCTGGAGGAGGTCCACGGTGAGCTCGCCGACTACCTGGCCAGGAGCACCTGGTACGGGGAGCGTCACGCCGAGAGCGGAATGAGCGTGGCCTTCTTCTCCGCGGAGTTCGGCATACACGAGAGCCTGCCCATCTACTCCGGCGGCCTGGGCGTGCTCTCCGGCGACATGCTGAAGGGCGCCAGCCAGCTGGGGCTGCCCCTCACCGGCGTGTCGCTGCTGTACCGGCAGGGCTACTTCAGCCAGTACCTCAACAGCGACGGATGGCAGCAGGAGACCTACTACTCCTACGATGTCTCCAACCTGCCGGTCCGCCCCGTACTCGATGCCGGCGGCGACCATCTGAAGGTGGAGTTCCCCCTGGGCGACAGGTCCGCGCTGGCGGCGGTCTGGGAGATAGCCGTCGGCCACGTCCGCCTGCTGCTTCTGGACACCAACCTGCCCGAGAACTCCCCGGATGACAGGGAGATAACCACGAAGCTCTACGGCGGGGACAAGGACATGCGGATCCGGCAGGAGATACTGCTGGGGGTGGGCGGCCTGCGGGCGCTGCGGGCGACAGGCGTGGACCCCACGGTGTTCCACATAAACGAGGGACACTCCGCCTTCCTCATCGTGGAGAGGCTGCGGGAGCTGGTGGAGGCCGGGCTGGACTTCGAGGCGGCGGTGGAGCAGGCGAAGGCGGGCAACGTCTTCACCACCCATACCCCGGTCCCCGCCGGCAACGAGGAGTTTGCCAACGACCTGCTGATGAGGTACCTGGGGCCCCTGGTGGACTCCATCGGCATAGACCATGACCGCTTTCTGCACTTCGGCAGCAGGAACGGCAGCCCCACCTTCTCCATGACCGTCTTCGGGCTCAAGTTCTCCCGCTTCCGCAACGGGGTCTCCGAGCTGCACGGCGAGGTGTCCCGCCGGATATGGAAGGACGTCTGGCCCATGCTCCCCAAGGAGGACGTCCCCATCGGCCACATAACCAACGGCGTTCACGTGGAGTCGTGGATAGCCGACGAGATCAAGAGGCTGCTGGACAGGTACCTGGGGCCGAACTGGGTGGAGGGCGGCGCCGGCGGGGAGGCCTGGCGGGACATAGAGCGAATACCCCGGTCCGAGCTGTGGAAGGGCCGGCAGCGGCTGCGGGAGAGGCTGGTGGGCTACGCCAGGCAGCACTGGAGCCGGCAGCTGTACCGGATGGGCATGCACAAGCAGAACCGCGACGACACCCCCATACTGAACCCGGACGCGCTCACCATCGGGTTCGCCAGGAGGTTCGCCACCTACAAGCGGGCCACCCTGATATTCCGCGACCCCGAGAGGCTGCGGGCCATACTCACCGACCCCGACCGGCCGGTGCAGATCATCTTCGCCGGCAAGGCCCATCCCCACGACAACGGCGGCAAGGAGCTGATCCGCAACATCATGCACCTCTGCCTGGGCCGGAGCTTCTACGGACGGGTGATCTACCTGGAGGACTACAGCATCGACATGGCCCGCTACCTGGTGCAGGGGGTGGACATCTGGCTGAACACCCCCAGAAAGCCCATGGAGGCCAGCGGGACCAGCGGCATGAAGGCCTGCATAAACGGAGGCATACACGTCAGCGTACCCGACGGATGGTGGGCGGAGGCCTACCGTCCGGAGATCGGCTGGGCCATCGGCAGCGGCGAGGAGTACGCGGACCCGCAGCTGCAGGACCAGGTGGAGGCCAAGGCGCTGTACAACATCATCGAGAACGAGATCGTGCCCATGTACTACCAGCGGTCGCAGGACGGCACTCCCCGCCGGTGGGTGGAGCTGATGCAGAAGTCCATGATGTCCACCTGCGGGGCCTTCAGCGTGGGAAGGACCCTCCGGGACTACACCGAGGAGTTCTACCTTCCCGCCCACGGCTACTCCACCGCGCTCTCCGCCGACGGCTGGGAGAGCGCCAGGAAGCTGGCGGTCTGGAAGACGGCGGTGGCCGGGGCCTGGGACGATGTCCGCATCGAGGAGGTCCGGGCGGAGGTGCCCGAAGGGGGCTGTACGGTGGGCGACTCCATACCGGTGACGGTGCTGCTGACCGCGCCCGGGCTGAAGGGCGAGGACCTCTACGTAGAGGCCCTCTACGGCACCCTGGGGCCGCAGAGCGGCCTGGAGAACCGCAGCTCCGCCAGGCTCTCATCCGAGGGAAGGGACGGGGACAGGCTGACCTTCAGGGGATCCATGCGGTGCGACCGGGCCGGCAGCGTGGGCTTCACGGTGAGGGTCCTTCCCGGACACCCCAGGTTCGGCATGATGATCATCCCCGGCATGATCAAGTGGGAGGACTGAGAAGCTCGGGGATCAGCCCATCTCCCGTATGGCCTTCCGGATCTCGCCGGCTATGACCTGCTCGTCCCCCCTCTTCTTCAGCAGGCCGGGCTTCGAGTTGCGCTCCATGTAGCCCTCCAGCACCGGAACGTCCTCGCTGCTGCCGTAGCGCCTTATGTAGTCCAGGGCGTCCATCGCCAGGTCCAGGCTGCCCATGGGGACTCCGCTCTGTATATCGAAGCTGTCCACCGCCAGCCGCAGGACCTCCCGTGAATCGGGGATGCGCCGGATCACGTTCATGACGGGGGCGCGCAGGTCGGGCCGCAGGCGGAAGAGACGCACCAGCTCCTCCACCGACATCTCCGCCTCGTCGGGACGCTTGCCCAGTATCTCCAGGGCCACGGAGGCCACTTCCTCGCTGGCGTCACCCGCTTTCTTCAGGGCGATGGTGGCTGCCTCCGCCGGCGATACGCCGTACAGGCTCCTCAGAGCTGTGGCCCGCAGCCTGTCGTCTGGGTCGTCGGACAGGCTCTCCAGAACCGGGATGGAGTCCCGCTCGCCGATCTCGCCCAGTATCTCCACCGCGTTCCGTGCTATGTACCAGTCGCCGTCCTCCAGACGGCCGGTATCCGGGTCCCGGGGGGTCTCGTAGCCGGCGCGGAGCCTGCGCAGACGGGCCACCATCACCTGGCCCGCCGGGCCGCCGAGGTTCTTCAGTATCCTGTACGCCCTGGCCCTGGTGTGAATGTCGGGCTCCAGGAACACCTCCATCAGGCGCCAGGTCAGGTTTCGCATGGGCACCCTGGCCGCCAGGGTCTCCGCCTCCTCCGAGACCACCTCGTTGTACGACAGCAGGGCGTCCACCAGCCTCTCGCCGGTCTCGGGGGTGTCCATGCGCCGCATGGCCTCGGCCAGGGCGCGCCGGCGTGAGGAAACCAGATCGGTGCCGGCCATGTCCTGCTCGCGCACGCTCTCCAGCGCCTGGGCGGCGGTGTCGGCGGCGGACAGCTTGCCCCGCTCGATGAGCATCCCGCATACGGTTCCCAGAAGGACCACGGCGGAGTAGAGGGCGTCCGGGTTGATCTCGTAGCTGAGCATGGCGCTCACGTTCTCCAGTATCTGAAGAACGGTGTTGTCCTTGTTCCGCTCCACCGCGGTGAGCGCCAGGCTCATCAGCCGCTCCAGGGCTTCCAGCCTGGCATCCTCGTTGGCGCTGGCCAGGTCCCTTATCCGGGCCTTGACTATCCGGCGGACGGCGCTCCAGGACATGTCCCTCTGTATGTCCCGGCGGGAGAGCAGGCCCCGCTCCAGTATGGTGGGGTCGATGGTGGCGATGAAGTTGGCCAGAAGGCTCTTCTTGGACTCTACGCCCTCGCTGGTTCCCTGCAGCACGCTCTTCAGGGCCTCGCCCAGCTGCTCGCTGCTGAGGTCGCGGAGGGAGTCGCCGCGCTCCAGCCTCTCTATCAGCTCGCCGAAGATAAGGTTCTCTATGGCCCTCTCCTCGGGAGGTTCGGCCCCCATGACCACCTGGCCGTCCTTGGACACGAGTGCGTAGCGGAACTGGTCGCAGGTTACGCCGGTGACGCTTCGACGCTCCATGAGCCGGCTCAGTCCGCCGTGGTTCTTGATGTACTGCGGCGACTTGTTGAACACGTTGGCGAACCGGATCACCGAGTCCAGGTCCACGCCGGCGTGGAAGCTGAGGCTGCTGGCGTTGCGGTCGGCCATGGCCGCCAGGAAGGAGTCCACCACCTTGCCCCTCCTGCGTATCTCCATGTCGTTCACCATGAGCTCGTTTCCCATGGCGCTTATGGTGACCATCGGCTCGTCGCGGTGCAGCTGCTCCAGCATGCCCATGAAGGAGGTCAGGGCCGGTTCGATGGCCGGATGCCCCGCCGGGTACATGCTGGTGGAGCGGATGATGAAGCTCAGGCGCTTGACCAGGTTCTCCGCCATCCGGCTCATGGCCAGGGGGGACAGCATGCCCGAGCCCCTGGCGTAGGACTGGAGGTTTCCGGCGAACTCGTAGCGGCCCAGGCCTTCCTCCACCAGCCTGAACTCCCAGTTCGCCTGGCCCTTGCGGATGAAGTCCAGCTCCTCCAGGACCTCGGTGAGTATCTCCTGCGCCTGGGTGGCGAAGCTGTTGCCGTCCAGCCGCAGGGTCAGATCGCCCGGTGACCTGCCGGCCAGGACGGAGAGGGCTATGTCACAGCCCCTGATCTGCTCGGGGGCTATGGCCGCGTCCTCCAGCTCCTGGTTGAGAAGGTAGTGCACCTCGAGGGTCAGCGAGATCTTGGCCAGAACCGCCGGACGGCTTTTCTCATCGACGTTCTTCATCCGGCCCAGGGCATCGGCCAGGGCGGGTTTCTGCTTGCGGAGCAGCTGCAGCAGCTTGTCCCGCTGCAGGTCCGATTCCTCCATGGCGTACTGGTGCAGCAGCATGATGAAGAGAACGGCGCAGTCCACGTCTCCCGAGGCCCTGGAGTCCAGCTCCAGCGCAAGCTGGGCAATCTCCTCCGGGTCGAGGGCGGCGGCCCTGGTGTGCAGCACCGTCGGACGGCGCTGGGGCTCGTCGACGTTCAGGGTCGCCCCCGCTACCTGCTTGATCACCCTCTGCAGCTGTTCCTCTTCGAATGGCACTTGCATCCTTCCCAAAGAGGGGCATCCACACGGCGGCAGCCGAGACCCGCAACCAATATCGTACGTTTACATGACGCCAGGGTAAAGGCCCGCAAAGCCTCCGCCTCGTACTTGACTTTCCGGCGGGGTTGCCCATCTTTATCCCATCAGCGGGAGCGGAAGGGGGCTGGTGTCCCTCCCGGACTTCAAATCCGGCGTTGGGTGCTGAAACCATCCTGGGTGGGTTCGATTCCCACACGTTCCCGCCATCTTTCTACGGGTCGCGGCAGATGGCATCCATGGCCTCGGCTGCGCAGGCGTAGCCGAATATCCCCGGCATGGAGATCAGGCTGGGGAGCCTGTTGCGGACCCTTCCCCTGTCCACCACCCGCTCCCGCTCCGGCTCCAACGGCCCCATCCCGTCGGGCTCCACCGACCATACGCACCGGATTCCCCCCTCTATGGAGCGCTTGCGCAGCCTCTTCCGTATCTGCCTGGCCAGGGGGCAGCCGCTGCTGTCCATCACGTCCCCCACCCTGACCTGCGAGGGGTCCCGGCGCCCGGAGGCCCCCATGCTGCTCACCACCTCTATTCCCCGCAGGACGCACTCCTCCAGAAGGGACACCTTGGGGTTGAGGCTGTCTATGGCGTCCACCACCAGGTCAGGAGGCGGGTCCAGGACTGCCCCGGCTGTGTCGTGATGGAAGAACTCCCTCCCGGTCTCATATTCGGTGTCCGGGCAGTCGGCGGCCAGGCCGGCGGCCATGGCGTCGACCTTGTGCCGGCCCACGTCCGACGGACCCAGAATGGGGTTGCGGTTCAGGGAGGTCTCGGTGACCAGGTCGAAGTCCACGAGCAGCAGCCTGCCAGCCCCACTCCTGGCCAGAGCCACCGCCGCATGGCTTCCAACCCCGCCCAGTCCCACCACGGCGATCCGGCTCCCCCTGAGCCTGCGGAAACCCTCCTCCCCCAGGAAGTCCACCGTCCGGGCGAACCTCTCAGGCCAGTCCGAACAGCTCATCCGCGTTCCTCCATGTGGTCTCCGCCAGCTCCTCCGGCTCCATGCCCAGCATGCCCGCGGCGGCCATGCAGACATCTCTGACGTGGGCGGGCTCCGACTCCCCGGCGGGCACCCCCTCCAGCCCCATGGAAGGGGAGTCTGTCTCCAGAAGCAGGCGCTCCCGGGGAATCCCGGGAAGCGACCGGCGTATGCGCCGGGCCCGGGGACGGGTGGCGGCACCTCCCACACCCAGGTAGAGGCCCAGATCCACCAGCTCCGCTGCCAGCTGCGGGCCCCGGGAGAAGGCGTGGAGCACGCCCCGCAGGGATCCGCCGAAGCCTTCCATGATGGAGAGCAGACGGTCGAAGGCCCCCCGGCAGTGGAGGATCACGGGCAGGCCCAGCTCCCGGGCGACCTCCAGCTGCCCGGTGAGCACACCCTCCTGCACCTCCGGGGGCACGTCCACCTTTGAGTCCAGGCCTATCTCGCCCACCGCCACGGCCCTGCAGTCCTGCAGGGCCCTCGCGAGGATGGCCGGGCCCAGCCCCTCGGCGGCGGCCCAGGGGTGAAGGCCCAGGGCCACGGAGACCCCGGGCCTTCCGGCGAGAGCCGACACCGGCCTCCAGGAATCATGGTCGTAGGCGGGAACCACCAGGCGGGTCACCCCCGCCGAGGAGGCTCTGTGCAGAACGGCGTCCATGGAGCCGCTCAGCGGCTCCATGAACAGGTGGGTGTGCGAGTCGGTCAGTCTCAACTCCGGCCCCCGGCTACTGCACCTGGTAGCTCTCCAGCGTCATGTCCACGGTGGTGTTGTAGACCCCCGCCTCCTGGGTGAACACGTTTCGCACCATGCCCACGTTCTCCGCGTAGTCGGTGGTGTTCGAGTAGTTGCCCTGCTCCAGGCACATGGTGCGCATCTCGGCGCACTCCTCGAAGCTGCCGGCGCCCACGGTGACGTCCACGTCCATGGAGAGGACCTCGCCGGTGACTGGGGGCTGGGTGGAGAAGGTCCAGGTGTTGCCCTCCACCAGCGGGAACGGCACGGTCCAGCAGGAATCGGTGTCGCCCAGGTGAGGACATCCGTGCAGGCCGTCACCGTCCCGCCACAGGTAGGTGCTGTCCACGATGGTAGTGTCCATGAGGCCCTGTATGGTGTCGCTCACCGTGGAGACCTCCACGAAGACGTCCCATCCCTGGGAGTGGGTGGCTGTGCCCACTATCTCCACCGTGGCCTCCCCGCTGACGGGGTGCTCCACGGAGTCCACGTTGTAGGTGCCGCTGCGGCTGTACTCCCAGGTGTTCCCCACGGCCAGCGGGTAGTAGACCGAGTCTCCGGCGCCGCCGCCGCTGGGGCCGGTGCCCCCGTCATCGTCGCCGCAGGATACGGCCAGAACCAGAACTGCCGCGGACGCCGTGCAGAGGATCAGGTGTCTCATGCGATGCCCCTTCCACATGCTCCCGTCCTAGTAGGTGATGGTCCTTTCCCTGAAACCATAGCCCATCACGTCGTAGGCGTCATGCATCACCATGAACGCCTCCGGGTCGATGTCCCGCACGATCTTTCGCAGGAGGTTCACCTGCCTGCGGTGGACGCACACGTAGATCACGTCCCTGGGCCGGTGGTCGTAGCCCCCGTGGCCCTTCAGGAAGGTGAGGCCGCGGTTGAGCTCCTCGAAGATGGCCTCCCGCACCTCCCCCGCCCTGTCGGAGACGATCACCACGGCCTTCACGTAGGGCAGGCCCTCCGCGGCCAGGTCGGTCATCCTGCTGGTGAGGAAGAGGTTGAGGTAGGCCCAGACCACGATTGCCGGACGGGCGAAGACCACGCCCACCAGCAGTATTATGAAGGACTCCACGATCCAGTAGCCGGTGCTGATGGAAACGCCCGTGTACTTCTTCAGTATGGCCACCGGGATGTCCGTGCCCCCGGTGGAGCCCCGGAACTTGAATATCAGGCCCAGGCCAAGGCCCAGCAGGGCGGAGCCGGTTACGGAGGCCAGCAGTATGTGGGTCTCCCGCGAGCCGTCGAAGAACACGGCCAGCCGCGGCAGGGCGCCGGCGGGCGCCACGTTGTGCACTATCTCGCCGTAGGAGGCCAGGAAAGCCAGGTGCGATGGCGTGAACACCCAGCACATGAGGTTCGACAGGACCATGCCCACGAAGCTCCTGATACCGAACTGCCGTCCCACGAAGACGTATCCCAGGATGAACAGGGGTATGTTGAAGCCGAACATCCAGTAGGCCTCCGGCACGGCGGTGAGATGGTAGAGAACCTGCGCCAGGCCTCCCACCCCTCCCGGGGACACCCGGAAGGGAAAGAGGAACCAGGAGTAGGCGACTCCGAAGAGGACGGACCCAGCCAGCATGCCGGCGTAGTCTGCCAGGTTCTCCCTGAGCGTGTACCTGCCCATGGCGCTCTCCTCCAGAGGAAGGAAGGATCGACCAATCATTGTCGGGAATGGCGCTATCATAAGGAGAACATCAAGGGGGGCCAAGTTTCCCGCATAAACCGCTGCAGGACAGCGTATTATCTATTTACGGCCGGCGGGTGTGCATTGCAGCGGACGGGCCGGCGGGTTATCGTCCGGTGTCGAGCAGCAACAGAGGGGAGCCATGGGAGCGCCTTACGACGGAAAGCACTGTCCCTGCCCGTCCGACTGCCAGCGCCGCGGCAACTGCGCCGAATGCTGCCGCTTCCACCACGGCCGGGGGGAGCCCACATACTGCGAGTTCCTCTACGGTCAGGGCGAGCACGGCCAGCAGCCGGAGAGGGCCATACCCACCGGCAGGGAGATACGGATGCTGGACTACGCCCCCTGTGCCGGTTGAGCCGGCAAGCTCAACCCGACCAGGCTGGCCGGGATAGTGTCAAAGCTGCCGAGGTTCGAGACCCCTGATCTCCTGGTGGGCATGGAGACCATGGACGATGCCGGCGTGTACCGTCTCTCGCCGGAGCAGGCCCTGGTGCAGACCGTGGACTTCTTCTATCCCATAGTGAACGACCCCGGCAGCTTCGGGCGGATAGTGGCCGCCAACAGCCTCTCGGACATATGGGCCATGGGAGCGCGGGCCATCACCGCCATGAACCACCTGGCCTACCCGGCGGGCCAGATTCCTGCCGAGGCTATCGAGGCGCTGCTGTCCGGGGGCTCGGAGAAGCTGACCGAGGCGGGAGTGGCGCTGATGGGGGGGCACACCCTGGAGCAGACCGAGATGGTCTACGGCATGAGCGTCACCGGCCTGATCCACCCCGAGAGGGCAACCCGCAACGCATCTGTGAGACCGGGCCAGCTGCTGGTGCTGACCAAGCCGCTGGGGACCGGCATATACTGCAACGCGTACCGGCAGGAGGGCCTCTCTCCCGACCTCTACCGGGTCTGGGTGGAGGGCATGGAGAGGCTGAACATGTACGCGGCTCGAATCCTGGAGGACTACGACACCGGAGGGATGACGGACGTAACCGGATTCGGCCTGCTGGGCCACGCCCTGCCCATGGCCCGCTACTCGGGCAGCAGGATGGTGTTCTCGGCCTCCAGCGTGCCGCTGCTTCCGGGTCTTCCCGGTCTGATGGACGAGTACAATCCCCAGGGCGTCTGCAAGTGCAGGCAGTTCGTCGCCGACCACCTGGAGGTCCGCGAAGGCATAGACTCCAGGCTGGTTACCGTTTTCAGCGAGTCCCAGACCTCCGGAGGCCTTCTCTTCTCTGTGAATCCCGCCCAGGCCGAAGAGGTCCTGAAGCGGCTTCACGAGGAGGGTGACACAGCCTCGGCCATAGTAGGCCATGTGGAGAAGCGCCAGGGGCACGAGCCGCTTCTGCGGGTGGAGCCCTAGCCCTGGCCCCGGCTGCCCAGGGTGCTCAGCAGCGCCCTTCTAAGCTCCCTGAGCGTGAATGGCTTCTTCAGCACTCCGGCGAAGCCGTGCTCGGCGTACCTGGCCATTACGGGGTCGTTTGAGTAGCCGCTGGAGACCAGCGCGGTAACGGCGGGGTCCAGCTCCACCAGCTTCCGCATGGCCTTCGCACCCCCCATTCCACCGGGCACCGTGAGATCCATTATCAGGAGGTCGAAGCCGTTGCCGTGGTCGGCGGCCCGACTGTAGAGGTCGATTGCCGACCCGCCCTCGGAGGCCTCGACGACTTCCATCCCCAGACTCTCCAGCATCTGCCTGAGGACCTTTCTGACCGCCTCGTCGTCGTCCATCACCAGCACCCTGGCTCCCGTCGGTGCCCGGGTTTCCATGGAGGGTCCGTCCTGCGCGGCGGGCTTCTCCGACAGGGGAAGCAGTACCCGGAACAGAGCGCCCTCTCCGGGCTCGGACTCCACCAGTACGGTGCCCTCGTGCTGACGGGCGATGGAGTAGCAGACGGACAGCCCCAGACCGTGCCCCTCGCGCCTGGTGGTGAAGAAGGGGTTGAATATCTTCTCGGCGCAGTCCTCGGGAATGCCGGGCCCGGTGTCCTCCACCTCCACAGCCACGTAGGCGCCCCGGGGGAGACCCGGAAGCTCGTTCTCGCCGATGCTGGTGGCGTAGGCGCGTACCACCACGTCGCCCGCGCCCTCCATTGCCTGTGATGCGTTCAGGGCCAGGTTGCCCGCCATCTGGGATATCTGACCGCCGTCTGCGAGGACGTACAGGTGGGGCTCGAGCTCCATCCGGCACCGCGACCCGGAGCCCGCCAGGCTGAAACGGCAGCCCTTCTCCACCATGGGGCCCACGTCGATCACCTCCCGCACGGGCTCGCCTCCCTCGGCGAAGGTGAGCAGCTGACCCGCCAGCTCCCTGGCCTGAAGCACGGCCTCATGGCTCTGGTTCATGAGCGCTCTGAGCCGGTCCCCGTCTTCGGCCAGCTCCCGGGCCATGGATATGTTTCCCAGGATGGAGCTCAGTATGTTGTTGAAGTCGTGGGCGATTCCGCCCGCCAGCGCTCCCACCGCATCCAGGCGCTGTATGCGCTGCATCTCCATGACCATCTTCCGCTGGCGCCTCTGCGCCCTCCTGCGCTCGGAGATGTCTCTCAGTATGCCGGTGGCGGTCCATCTTCGGTCCACCTGCAGCGGAGCGATGGATATCTCCAGGGGAACGAGAGATCCGTTCCTGTGCAGGCCCTCCAGCTCGCGCACTCCCCCCAGCACCTCCCCCTCGCCCGTCCTGCTGAAGAGGGAGAATCCCTCCGTCTTGCTTTCCCGCAGATCCTCGGGGACTATTCGGAGCAGGCTCTCGCCCAGCATCTCCTCCGCCGGGTAGCCGAACATCCTCTCCGCCGCATGATTCCAGAGGATTACCCGCATGTCGGCGTCCACGCCCACGATGGCGTCCACGGAGGATTCCACCAGGAGACGGTAGCGCTCCTCGCTTCGGCGGAGCTCCTCGGTCTTCTCCAGCAGCTCCCTCTCCGCCACCACGGCCTCGGTCTCGTCGGTGGCGCTGCCGATCACCAGGGCCGGCTTTCCGGACCCGTACCGGGCGAAGACCGTCTCCCTGCATTTCAGGTAGACGTAGTGGCCCCGGTCGTGTCGCATCCTGAAGCGGTGCTCCAGCACGCCTCCGTTCTCCAGGCTCTGGACGCGCCGATGCCAATCGGCGATGTCGGCCGTGTCCTCCGGATGGGCGGCTTTCAGGAAGAAGCCGGTGTCCCCGGACACCTCCTCGGGAGGGTATCCCAGAACGGCCAGTATGCCCATGCTGGCGAACAGCGTGTGGTTGTTCTCCACGCTGTAAACGTAGACTATGCCGGGGTTTGTGGTGAGTATCCGCGAAAGGAGGTCCTCGGGGGAGAATCTGCCCAGCCCGTTATCCCGCATGAATCTGCTGAGACAGTCGGCCCGGAAGAGTGAGCCGCCTTCCCCGCGGTCCTGGTCCATTGAGCCTCCTTACGTCACGATTATTAAACGAAACTGCCGGGGAACGCAACTGCCGGCACGCTGGCGCTTCGCCGGCAGCGCGGGAATAGAACCCGGCCCGCTTCGGTATCAGTGCCGTAAGCGAAAAGACATCCAGCAGCAGAGGGAGGCAACAAGATGCTCAGAGCGATGCTCATAGCTGCCATGGCGCTGACGGCTTCCACCGGCCGGGGGGCGGGCCGGGACTACGCCGAGGTGGTAGGCAGGGTGGCGGAGATGACCTGGGACTACAAGTCCTGCGAGCTGGCCAGCCGGTACGGAATGGACGTGGTGAACGTCACCTGGGAGGACACCGGACGCTACTCCGGGTCCTGCTGGGGCCCCAACATCTCCGACATGACCATCCAGGTCCACCACGAGGACCCGGCAACCGGACAGAAGCAGCTCACCTGCATGCCGGTGATACGCTACCCCAACTTCCACGATTTGTCGGCGGACCTGGACCCCGACGACTTCTTCCTGCTGGCGGGGAACGAGCGGGGCGAGGACCTGGCTCCGGTTACCCTGCGCGACTACGTGGACCACCTGCGCAACTACCTGCACGACCCCGACTGCTGGAAGGCCGACGGGGACGGGCTGCTCTGCGAGCGCGACAGCCTGGTGCTGGTAAGCGCCCAGGCGGTGTTCCTCCCCATACAGACCAGCGGCACCGCCACCTTCAACCCCGTTCTGTTCAACTACCAGTCCTACGAGGGAGACCCGGCGGTCCTCACCATACTGGCCACCAGGGAGGGCACCTCGGTGACGGTTATAGACAACACCCGCGACCCGGTGCCGGGGGCCTACAGCTGGGGCCAGCGGCTCTTCTTCAACGAGGACGGCCAGCGGGCAAGCCTCACCGGGGAGAGGATATCGGACTTCATGGCCAACGGCGGCGACGATGGCCAGCAGGTCTCCGCCGCCGGAGAGGAAGGGCTGAACATGGTCCTTCTCATCCAGATACCCCTCAGGCAGCGCAACCCGCAGTCCACCTGGTTCGACGATGTGGTCTGCTGCGAGTCCGCCGCAGCTCCCCTGGGCGCCGCGCAGTCCCGGGACTCGGACGTGGAGGCCGCCGTAATCGGCCACGGGGAGCTGGAGGGCCCCTTCACCGAGATAGACGACCTCCCCATCGAGCGGGACCCCAACTTTCCCATCAGGGTCACCGTGCAGTTCTACAAGGCCACCGAGACCGGCGAGGTCACCGAGGATGACATCCGTGAGATCCACAGCCAGATCGAGAGGGTCTACGACGACGCCGAGTACGTGGGCTCGCTGGTGATCCCCGACCCCGGCCGGGACAGGCCCACGGACTGGGACCGGGACGCGGTTCCCCGCAGGCTCAACAGGTACTGGGACGCCTGGAGGCGCCACCTCCTGGGTAAGCTGGGACGCCTGGACCTGCTGGAGGACCACTCGGGCCGCAAGCACCGAAGCTAGCAGCGAAAGCGACATGCGGAAGGGCTCCGGCCGATGCCGGAGCCCCTACCTTGCTCCCACCCCTTCGAATCGGGCGTCAGGCCCCTTCGCCACCCGCCTCCGCCACCACCCGCTCGAAACGCTCCATGCACTGACGGACGTATCGCCGCTTCTCCTGGTAGGGGCCGGGGAAGAAGCTGCGCT
>JAWLEP010000035.1:0-27841 GCA_041686025.1 Candidatus Fermentibacteraceae bacterium | reverse complement strand
GCGATACCCTCTTCGGCCTGCAGGTAGACGTAGACGTAGCCGTCGTAGTCGCTCACCAGCAGGTCCAGCAGGCCGTCGGAGTTCCAGTCGTCCACCCACAGCCTCGTCCCGGCGTACAGGTCGATGGTCGAGCCTCCGGCCTGGAGGTTCACCCCCGTGCCGAACTGCGGGGAAGCGTTCGTCCCCACGTTCTCGTAGTAGACGATGTTGGCGTCGTTGTTGCCGGCCACGACGTCCTTCTTGCCGTCTCCGTTGAGGTCCGCCACCTGCGGGCAGAACCTGTAGCCGTAGTCGCCGGGGATGTTCTCGTACCCGTTGAAGACGGGATTGGCGTTGCTGCCCTCATTGAGGTAGATGCGCAGGTTGCTGCCCGAGGGGTAGCTGCCCTGCAGCCCCACCAGCATGTCGCAGAGGCCGTCCTCGTTCCAGTCCAGCCTCTCCCGGCTTCCGTCCGCGTGGACGTAGACGCAGGCGGGTGCCGCGTTGGAGCCCACATCGATTGCCGAGCCACCGGATTCGACATATCCCTCGTCGGTGAGGTCGTTCACGCCGCTGCCCGTGCGGCGGAAGTAGTGCATGTAGCCGTTGCGGTCGCCGACTATTAGATCCTCGAGTCCGTCATCGTTCCAATCCACAGCCTGTGGATTCGTCGCGCCGGTGCATCAACCGGCAGGGACGGAGATGTCCGAACCGTCGGCCTGCAGGAAGTCGTAGCCGGTGAATACCGGGGAGTCGTTGCCGTCGTCGTTGGCGTAAAACCGTATCTTGCCGCTGGTGAACTGGCCCAGAAGCAGATCCTTGTTGCCGTCCCCGTCCCAGTCCGTCACGCAGGGAGCGGCGTAGTAGCCCACGTCTATCCGGGCCCCTCCCGAGTACATCCAGGTGGGACTCTGGAACTGCGGCGTGGCATAGGCCAGGGCAGCCACTGCCGCCATTACGGCCATAATCCTCAGACTCATGTTCCCCCTTTCGTGAAAACCATACCATGCAGGTAACTAATACGGACTGTGACCTCAGGCGGTCAATGCTATATTACCCGGTTGAAGGGAGGGCTGTGGACAGCAACGTCTACTACGCATCCACCCGCGAGGGGGTATCCCGGGCCGTGCACAAGGTCCTCGACGCAGTCGAGGCCAGGACCCTTCTACCCGCCGGTATGGATGTGCTGCTGAAGATAAACCTCACCTGGGACTTCGTCCGTCCCGGGGTGGATACCTCCCCCTGGGTGGTGGAGGCGGTGGCCTCCTACCTGGAGGGTCACGTGGGCAGGATCTGGCTGGGGGAGTCCAGCCAGGTGCTTGTGAATGCCACCCGGGCCTTCGAGGTCACCGGGATGCGGCAGGCGGCCGAGAGGCGGGGCCTTCTGTGGCACAACTTCTCCGAGCACGAATGGGTGCCCGTCAGGGCCGGGGAGCTGGAGTTCTCCATTCCCGAGATCTGCACCAGGATGCCGGTGGTGTCGGTGCCCGTGGTCAAGACCCACTACCGCACCACCATATCCGCCGCCCTGAAGAACCTCTACGGATGCCTCGACGACAACCGCCACAACTACCACTGCCGCCTGGCCGACTATCTGACGGCGGTGAACGAGAGGATTCCAGTGGTTCTCACACTGGCGGACGGAACTGTATCCCTGGAGGGAAACGGGCCCAAGCCGGGAACTCCCAGGCAGACGGACTTCGTGGCGGCGTCCACCGACAGGGTGGCCATGGACGAGTCCCTGGCCCGACTGATGGGGTTCGACCCCGACGACATAGAGACCGTGCGCAAGGCCAGGGGACGGGTTGACGGGAACGGGGACTGGGAGGAAAAGGCGCTGCCCCCCCTCTCGAAGGTCCCCAGTTTCGACTTCGCCCCCCCCCGCCCCAACTTCGTGGCGCAGGTGGAGGGCAGGCTCCGCGGAAACCGGGACTGTCCGGGCTCGGACGGGCCCCTTATGGGGCCCCTCAAGCGCGCGGCCAAGATGTGGTACCGTCTGGCCTACCGCCTTACCGGCCAGGACAGGCAGGCCGCCCGCTGGATCGAGTCCTGCCCCTACGGACCGCAGTGGGCCGGCATGCCGGAAGGCGGTGAAGGATCATGAACCTCCTCGGGCAGATGAGAATGGGAATCTCGGCCGTGCTGGGGCTGCTGGGCCGAAGGAGGCCGGTGAACGTCATGGCCAGCGTCACCGACCACTGCCCCAGCCGCTGCACCTACTGCCAGATTCCCGAGCAGAACAGGCCGGACCTGTCCACGGAGCAGTGGAAGGACCTGTTCTCCCAGATGAGGGATGCCGGCACCCAGAGGCTGGGGGTCTGGGGCGGCGAGCCCCTCATGCGGCGGGACATAGTGGAGCTGTGCGCCTACGCCAGGTCGCTGGGGATCTACGTCAGCGTGGACAGCAACGGCTACCTGATCCCCGCCAGGAGGGAGATACTCGACAACATAGACCATCTGGTGCTGGCCTTCGACGGGCCCCGGGAGGCCCATGACGCCAACCGGGAGACGGGGAGCTTCGACAAGGTGACCGCCGCCATGGAGGTGGCCTCGGGGAGGACGCGGATGTGGACCATCACCGTCCTCACCCGCAACAACATAAACCACCTCGATTACATCATGGAGACCGCGGAGCGATACGGTTTCCTCACCACCTTCCAGACCCTCCACCACAACGAGAAGCTGGGGGGCGACACCTCCGGGCTGATGCCCACCCGGGAGGAGTACGGGGAGGCTCTGGGGAGGCTGCTGGAGATGAAGCGGGCCGGGGCACCCATCGCCAACTCCACCCACTACCTCGGGAGCCTGGCGGAATGGCCCGACTTCTCGAGTACCCGTCTGGGTCGGCGGTTCCATGGGGTCTCCTGCCGGGCGGGGAGGATGTACTGCAACATCGACGTGGACGGCAGGGTCTACCCCTGCTCGCTGCTGATCGGCCTCTACCCCCAGGCGAAGAATGCATTGGATGTGGGATTCGAACAGGCCTTCCGGGCCGCCTCCGAGCTGCCCTGCCAGGCCTGCACCGCCTCCTGCTACACCGAGTACAACTTCCTCTACAGCCTGAAGCTGCCCGTGGCCCTGCAGTGGAGCCGGGCCGTGGCCAGGACCGACCGCGAGATGCGCAGGAAAGCCGCCGAGAGGGGAATCGAGCCCCCCGACGGTCACGCATGATCCATTCCCAGGAGGGATGAGCGCTATGCCAGCCTTGCCCGAGTACAGAACCAGAAAGCTCCTCACCGGCGAGGGAGTGCCGGTGGTGGAGGGGGTCTTCTTCCCCGCAGGCGCCGGCATTCCGGAGCCGCCGCCCGCCCCGCCCGCCTACGTCAAGGCGCAGATCCCCGGAGCAACCAGCCGGGCCAGCCGGGGACTGGTCAGGCACGTCACCGACAGCGAGGCCATGAGCCTGGCCATGCGCGAGCTCCTCTCCCCCGGCCCCTGGGGACAGGCCGAGGGCGTCCTGGTCACCAGCCCCGCGGAGCTGTACGGCGAGTACTACGCCGCCTGTACGCTGGACCTGGGCGGAGAGGGCAAGCTCCCCCGGGGAGTCCTCCTGTTCAGCTCCGAAGGGGGCTCCGGCGTGGAGGAGAGGTCGGATACGCTGCTGCGGATGCCCTTCTCCCTCACCTCTCCCCCCTCTGAGGAGGCCATCCGCGAGCGTCTTCCGCAGCTGCCCGAGCCGGAGATGGTCGCCTCGCTTCTTCACGGCATGGTGCGGGCCTTCATCCGCTACCGTCTGCTGGTGCTGGAGGCCAATCCCATAGGCGTCCTGCAGGACGGCACCCCCCTGGTGATCGACTGCCGGGCGGAGTACGAGAGCAGGGCCGTGGCGAAGGAGGACCGTGAGCTCTTCACTCCCGCCGGCGGCGGCCACCGCGAGCTGCTTCCGCTGGAGCAGGCCGTGGAGAGGATAAACGAGGCCGACCCTTCGGGTACCGGCTTCTTCCGCCAGAACCGAAGCGAACCCCCGGAGGACGCCTGGAGGGTGGCCACCAACCTCTGCGGCGGCGGCGGGAAGATGCTGTGGGAGATGACCACCGGCGGCCGCGACGACATCTACACCATGAACGAGTCGGACACCTCCGGCGGCCTCTCGGCGTTCAAGAGCTACCGTATCCTCCGGACCATCCTCTCCCAGGAGGGCGCCCACGTCCTGCTCCTCACGGGCTCGGGAATGGCCTTCCAGAACCAGCACCACCTGGCGGCGGCGGTATGGAAGGCTCTGCGGGAGTCTCCCACCCCCCTCCCGGCGCTTCTGAGGTTCGGAGGCACTGACGAGGACCTGGCCCACGGCCTGTTCGACAGGGTCTCCGAAGGGCTGCCGGTGGCGGTCCGGCACTACAGGGCCGAGATATTCCCCAACGCCATGGTGGAGGACATACCCCCGATAGCTGCGAAGGAGCCGATACGAGTGGATCCTCCCTCCCTCCCGCAGGGAGAGCCCACCTTCGAGACCGAGGTCCCTCCCGGAAAGTTCTTCTTCTTCCCCGAGCTCTGCGGGGAGCGTCCCCACCACCTGCTGGAGGCCTGCCCCACCGGCTACCTCACATGGGACGCCGATTCCCGGACCCTGGTGCCGAACCCGGAGTCGCGTTGCACAGGATGCCTGATGTGCGAGACCGCGTCTCTGCTGGAGGGAAACGGCGAGCTTAGAGTTGTTCTTGATCTTCCCGAGGAGGTCGAGTGATGGGCGGCATACTGGAGCATCTGGCGGACGTGGAGGAGCCCAGGGTCCTGGTCTTCGGCATCACCGGCCGTCAGGGCAGGAGCAGGACCAGGCTGATGAGGAAGTTCGGAACCGACATCGTGGCCGGCTGCACGCCGGGCAAGGGCGGCCAGGAAGTGGACGGAACCCCCGTCTACGACTCGGCCTCCGAGGCCGTAAAGGCCCACCCCGAGCTCAACACGGCGGTGTTCTACGTTCCGGCCAAAGCGGCCAGGTCCGCGGCCTCCGACGCCATGGAGGCCGGGCTCGGATTCCTGGTCCTCACCGCCGACGGCGTCCCCACCCACGACGCCGCCGTCCTCAAGGAGCTGTCGTCCCGCAAGGGCTGCCGCTTCCTGGGCCCCAACACGGTGGGCCTCCTGGACACCTCCGGCTACCTGTTCGGCCTGATAGGCGGCCGGGCCAGCTGGGCGCGGAAGAACTACCTTCCCGGCTCCGTAGGGGTGATATCCCGCTCGGGCGGGCTGTCGCAGCTGCTGGGAGCCTTCCACTGCCGGCCCAACCTTCCCGGCCCCCGGGAGGACGGCAGCTTCGGCCCCCTGTGGGGAGAGGACTATCCCGGAGTCTCAGCGGTGGTCTGCGTTGGCGGGGATCCCATTCCCGGAGTAAGCATCCCGGACGCCGCCAGGGCCTTCGAGGCCGACCCCCGTACGAAGGTGATTGCCGTCTACGGCGAGACCGGCACCAGCCAGGAGAACGACCTGGCCAGGGCCATGGAGTCCGGTGAGATCTCAAAGCCCGTGGTGGTGTTCCTGGGGGGCAAGTACACCGAGGCCGGGGTGGCCCAGAGCCACGCCGGGGCCATGATACGCAACCCCGAAGAGGCCTACGGCGCCAAGCGCAAGGCCCTGGAGAAGGCGGGAGCCGTGGTGGTGGAGAGGCCGGACGCGGTGTTCGCCAGCACGGCGCGGACTCTGGGCCTGCGGGCCTGACTTGGGGGCCCTGCTGGTCAACGCGGTGATAAGCGTGGACGGCTCGGGCCGGCCCTGCTCCGCGCGTCCGATTTCCGAGACCGACCTGCTTAACGCCGTGGATTCCCTCCAGAGGCACCTCTCCCCCATGGGGGTCCGGGTCAGCCTGTCCACGAGGAGGGAGACGGTGGAGTCCTCCTCCGAGGTCCCCCAGAGGGACCGGCTGTACATGAACGGCACCGAGATAGCGGAGCTTCTGGCTCCCGCAGACCTGGAGAGGGGCCTGGACGCCGGCCTGATTCTCCACGCCGGCCTGGCGGCCGCCTCCGATGTGATCTGAGGCCCGCCGGCCGGTTGTCTAGTCCACCACCACCAGCCTGCAGACCTGCCGCAGACCTCCCGCCGCCCTGGCCTCCACGAAGTAGGTCCCCGAGGGAAGTCCCCTCAGGTCCAGGGTTGCCGTTCCCGCCTCCATGGAGGCCCGCCGCACAGATCTTCCTGCCAGGTCGAAGAGCCTCGCTTCTCCGTTCCTTTCCTCCATCCCGTCCCAGACGATGACGGTGGAGACGGATGCCGGGTTGGGACGGGCCATCATGGTGCCGGCGCCTCCCGGCGGGGGAACGGGGTCGTCATCCACGCCCGTGAGATGGGTGGAGAGGATGTGGTGGTAGGGGTCGAAGCTTACCGACTGCGGCTCGAAGGGCAGCAGGAATGTCTCGGTGTCGTACTGTTGATCATTCCACATCACCACCACCGTGTCCTGGGAGGCTCCCTCCACCAGGAACTCCAGGGGCATGGAGAATATGGTGGGGGTGGTCTGAACCTGGCTGACGTCCACCGTCAGCTCCCAGTCCGACCCGGACTGGGACCAGTCGTAGTCCATCTCGTAGAGCGGGTAGCCCTCTCCCCACACCCAGGTGTCGAAGAACCAGTCCATGTCGTCCCCGGTAACGTTCTCGAAGTGGTCGCGGAGGTCGTCGGTGGTGGCCAGGCCGTAGGAATGGTGGTCGAAGTACTCGTCCAGCGCGGCGAAGAATTCGCCGTCTCCCACCACGTAACGGAGCATGTGCAGGACGCTGGCCCCCTTCTCGTAGGTGGTGTAGCTCCAGTACTCCGACGGGGTGGAGGGTCCGGCCAGCGGAAACGTCTCGCCGCTCTGCAGGTAGGGGATCATGATCTGGTTCACCATGTAGTCGTCGTACTCCTCCTGGCCGTAGTGCTCCTGCCAGACGGCTTCGGTGTAGGTGGCGAAGCCCTCGGAGAGCCATACGTCCGACCACTGGCTCTCGGTGACGCAGTTCCCCCACCACTGGTGGCCCAGCTCGTGGGCCAGGAGCCAGTCGTAGGTGGTGCTCCCGTTGATCAGCATGGCCAGGTGGTACACCTGGCTAAGATGCTCCATGTCCCCCTTGGGTGTCTGCACGTAGGAGAACTTGCAGTCCCAAGGGTAGGGCCCGTAGCGGCTCTGGAGCTGGTCCATGATCAGGTCCACGTTGGCGAAGCTCCCCAGGGCGTCCTCCACGTCCCATTCGTAGACGTAGTACTTGATCCAGTCGTAGGTGGAGTCGGTGAGGACCGTGTAGTCACCTACCGACACCGCAGCCAGGTAGGTGCTCATGGGCTGGTCCAGGTTCCATTCGTAGAGGGCCCGGCCGCCTTCGGAAGTAACCCTCAAGAGGTCTCCGTTGGCCACGGCGTAGAGGGTGTCCGGGCAGGTGACGTGGAACTCGAAGGTGGCCTTGTCGGAGGGATGGTCCCAGCAGGGGAACATGGCCCGGCCCACCGAGGGCGGGTCGGTGTAGATGCCCACTCCCATCTGAAAGGCCACGGGGATGCTGGGGCGGAACCAGAAGCCGCCGAAGCCGCCGGTTCCCTCGTTCCAGGGCTCGCCCCCGTAGGAGATGGAGACCTCCAGCGTATCCCCCGTACCGGCGGGCCCGGCCAGCTGCACGATCAGGGAGTCGCCGGGCTGGCTGTATGAGAGCGGGCCGGAGGTGTCCCAGACCGAGTCCACCGCCATGGAACTCAGGTTGAGGCCTATCTCCTCCACGTTCTCCTCGGTGGGGGTCAGGGTAAGGGTGGCGGTGCAGGTGAGCTGCGAGGCGTCGGGATATACGTCCAGCCAGAGGTCGTAGTGGAGCACGTCGAAGGAGTGCTGCGGAGGCTCGAGGGCGGAGGCCCCCGGCGGGTTCAGCGGCCGGGTCCAGGCGATGTTGGACTGCTCGGGCCGGGGGGCCATCAGCAGCACCAGAACCATCATGGTAATGTGCATAATCTACTTCCTCTCGCTTTCGTCCAGCAGGGAGCCGCCTATGAACTCCCGGAGGAGGCTCAGCTTGGGCACCATCTCCGAATCTATGGGTATGACAAGGTCCAGAAGACGCAGCAGCCGGTCGGCGGTGTGATAGGCCCGCGACCCCGGCCGGACCTCCTTCAGCAGCGGTATGGCGTAGTTGCGCAGGACGGGCAGCTCGTAGGGCAGGGCGGAGTTGAACATCGCATCCGCCCTCTCCTGGAAGGGGAATATGTTCATCCTCTCCCCCCGCCGGACCATGGGCCAGTTGTTGATGGTGTCCTCCGCCGAGTATCCCCTGCAGGTGCTGTCCCTCACAATTCTCCGCAGCAGGCGGCTGTCCGATGTGGACATCCTGGTGAGCCTGTCGATGTTCAGCTGCGTCAGCGCCGAGACGTATATCCGGTACTTTCTTTCCGGGTCCACGCCCGGGGTGAGCATGTCGTTGAGGCCGTGTATCCCCTCGATGATGAGGAAGTCGGTCTCCGCCAGCCGCATGGGTGTCACGTCGTCGCTTCGCCTGCCGCTCTGGAAGTCGAAACGGGGCAGACTCACCTCCTTCCCTCCCAGAAGCAGCCCCAGGTGTCTGCCGAACAGCTCGGTCTCCAGGGCCTCCAGACACTCGAAGTCCGGCCTGCCGTCCACTCCCAGGGGGGTGTCCTCCCTGTGGCGGAAGTAGTTGTCCACGCTCACCGACTTGGCGCCGAAACCCTTGGCCCGCAGGTAGGTGGTCAGCAGCCTGGCCACGGTGGTCTTTCCGCTGGACGAAGGGCCGGCGATGGTTATCAGCCGCTTCTTGGGAAAGTTGTCCTGCAGCGACTGAACTATCTGGACCAGCCGGAAGGTCTGGTAGAAGTGGCTCATCACCACTACCCTCCTTCCGCCGTCCTCGCGGGTGCGCGTGTTGAGCTCATCCACCGTTCGCACGCCCATCCTGGCTCCGTGACGCTCCTCCAGGTCGAACTCCCGGGCCAGCTTCGGCCTGGGCTCCCAGGGGCTGATCTCCGGCCAGGTGGCCGACCCGGGGAAGCGGAGCACAAAATCCCTGCCGGTGGGCTTGAGCTCCCATCTCTGCAGCCAGGAGGTGTCGGGAACCGCCGGGCCCATTGCGAAGGCGCAGGAGCTCTCCAGAACGTTGACCCTCATGGGCCGTTTTCCCTCCGCCCAGCGCAGCAGGGCCCCGCAGGCCCGGGGAGCCTTGCCGGCGTCCTTCACCTCGACCCATTCGATGGGCAGGCCCTCCTCGACCACCCTGGTCAGGTGCCGCGAGAGCACGGCCACTATCTCCTCGGAGGGGAGCGGCGGACGTTCCTCCAGCCGGCACCTGTATCCCAGCGACAGGGAGTGCTCCACCCAGAGCCTGCAGTCCGGGAAGGCCCTTCTGGCAGCGCAGTCCAGGGCCAGTATCAGGCCCCTCCGGTAGACCTCGCGGCCCTCGCCCACGGAGGCCGGCACGTGCTCCAGCAGGTCCGCGGCCGAATCCACCTCCGTCTTCAGACCGACTATCACGCCTTCGCGGTTGCGCGCGGCTACCGAGCCCTCCTCCACAAGGTCCTCCACTCTCATGCTCCACCCTTCACGCGGTGTGTGTGGTTGCTGCAACCCTGGGATTATGCAGGGTCGTGGCCGTTCCCGACACCCTGGGGAATGGGCGGGGCTGGGAGCGGCCGAGGGGCGGAATATTACCTCAACGGACCTTTGCATGGCCGGATGCAGGCCGTTTTGCGCTTGGCTCCGCCATACCCCGGTCATCCTCCCACACCGGGACCCGGGCGGGAAGGCGGATTTTGGCGTTTCGCCATCTTTTCGGCCCGGCATTTAGCATATCCCCGATTTATAACGTTATAATACCCCCTTGCATGGGCAGGCTCCCGAGTGGGGCCGTTTGCTGGGACGGCGTAGCGGCAACAACGCCGTTAATGGCATTTTTCATCTTCTTATGGCGAGTTACGGCTTATCCCATCACCTTTCGCGCTATCTTCCGGTGGTTTCCCCGCCCCCGGATACCCTCTCAGCGACCCTCCTCACCTTCCCTCTTCTTGACCGCCGGGGTGCCAGATGCGATCATACTCCCCGTAAACGGCGCGAAAGGAGCCTGTATGACTGCTGCTTTTCTGCTGGCCCTGGCCCTGGCCTCCGGGTCCGAGTCCTCCCCCCTCCTGGCGACGGAGGATGCCCTGGACCGCGGCGCCACCTGTCTGTACACGGTCTCCCTGGTGGAGGGCATGAGCTACTGGGTGGTCCTGGATCCCCTGGAGGATGGGGCGGATTTCGATGTGGTGGTTGCCTCTTCCGACATGGACCTGGACAGGTTCATGAACCTCCCCTACTACGAGGACTACCTGCTGGCCCGGGAGCACGCCATCGCAGAGGGAGTCGAGAGGGGCGGGGAGAGCTTCACGCTCAATGCCCCCTACACCGGCAGCGCTCACGTTGTGGTTCACGACATCGGGGAGACGGGTGGTTCCTACAGCCTCAGGGTCTACTGACGCCGGCGACCTCTCGGTACTGGAGCTCAACCGCCGGGTATCCTCGCTGCTGGAGACGGCCTTTCCCTATCCGGTCTGGGTGCGGGGAGAGGTGGCCGGCAGCCCGCGGCCCGGACGCAGGGGCCATACCTACTTCCAGCTGGTTGAGCCCTCGCAGCGGGGCGGTTTTCCGCAAGCTTCCATAGACTGCGCCCTCTTCGCCGGCGCCAGGGCGTCGGTGGTGCGGGAGTTCGCCCGGCTGGGCGAGACCTTCCAGCTTCGGGAGGGCATGTCCATAAGGGCGCTGGGCAGGGTGAACCTCTGGCCCCAGGGGGGCCGCTACCAGTTCGTGGTCCAGAGCATAGACGCTGCCTGGAGCCAGGGAACCCAGGCCCTGAGGCTCAAGAAGCTGGCAAAGAAGCTCCGCAGCGAAGGCGTTCTGGACGCCAACGCCGCCCTCGCACTGCCCCGGCTGCCCCTGCAGGTGGGCCTGGTGACCGCCGACGGATCTGCGGCGTGCCGGGACTTTCTTCAGACGCTGGAGGAGTCCCGCTACCCCTTCAGGGTCAGGGCGGCATGGGCCGCCATGCAGGGCAGGGAGACCGGCGCTACCGTGACCCGGGCCATAGGACGTCTGTGCAAGGAGGACCTGGACGTCATCGTTCTGACCAGGGGAGGAGGCTCCACCACCGACCTGGGCTGGATGAACGACGAGTCCATCGCCCGGGCCATAGCGGCGAGCCCGGTTCCCGTGGTCTCCGGCATCGGCCACGAGGTGGACACCACGCTGCCCGATCTGGCCGCGTCCATAAGGGCGAAGACCCCCACCCACGCGGCCGCCGTCCTGGTGGACGCGGTGGCCGGTTTCGAGGCCGATCTGGACTCTCTGGCCCGGATGCTGCAGAGCCACGCCGGGCCGGCGCTCCGGTCCGCATCCGTCCGCCTGCGCGGAATGGCCGCCGCCCTGGAGAGGTCCGTAAGCGGTCGGGCCCGGACGGAGGTGGCTTCCATAGACGGGCTGGCCGAAGCCCTGTCCAGGGACAGCCTCCGGCTTCTGCGCATGCGCGCCTCAGAGCTGGCAGCCGCCCGCAGCGGCCTGGCGCGGGCCGGCCTGCTCCAGCGTATCCAGCGCCGGCGAGGAAGGCTCTTCGAGGCGGCCAGGTCGCTGTCCCGCAGCTCCAGGGCCCTTCTGGGGAGCGCCAGGCTGCGGCTGGAAAGGCTGGCGGCCTCCGTGGACAGTCGTGACCCGGAGAGGGTCCTGGCCCTGGGATGGGCCATAGCCCGCCATGAGGACGGCCGCATCATACGCAGCGCCGGGGAGGTATCCCCGGGTGATGGGATAGATGTTCGACTCCGCGACGGATCCGTAGCGGCAAGGGCCGAGGAGATCCGTCCCGACAGGAGGAGATCACATGAGCGACAAGAATGAGATGACATACGAGAAGCAGATGGAGGAGCTCACGGAGATCGTGGATCAGATCGGTCGCGAGGACTGCCCGGTGGACGAGCTGGAGTCCAGGGTCAGGCGGGCGGCGGATCTGATAAGGGCGCTGCGAACGAGGCTCTCAGAGACCGAGATGGCGGTAACCGAGGTGCTGGAGGAGCTGGACGCCGACGAGTCGGAGAAAGAGGGCTGAGCCTCAGTCTCGGACCGGCCGGCCGAAGTGGGTCCATCCGTCCGCCCGGACTATCTCTACCGTGACCATCTCCCCCGGCCCGTAGTCCGTGCCCTCCAGGACCACCATCCTGTTTCCCGGGCTCCTTGCCGCCTGCTGCCCCGGGCGCCGGGCATCACCGGTGACCAGCACCTCCATGCGTCTTCCCACCAACGCCTTCGACCTCTCCACGGTTATCTCCCGCTGCAGCCGCTGCAGCCTCTGAAGCCTCCTCAGCCTCTCCTCCACCGGAAGCGCCCCCTTCATGCGGGCCGCCGCTGTACCGGACCTCTCCGAGTAGCGGAAGAGGAAGGCGTAGTCGAAGCGGACCTCGCGAAGCAGCTCCACGGTGGCCTCGAACTCCTCCCCGGTCTCCCCGGGGAAGCCGGCGATGATGTCGGTGGAGAGCACCAGCCCGGGAACGACCCGCCTGGCCATGACCACCTTGTCGAGGTACTGCTCCGCGGTGTATCCCCGGCCCATGGCGGCCAGCACCCTGTCGCTGCCGGACTGGGCCGGAAGGTGCAGCTGGGGACAGACGTTTTCGCTCGCCGCCATGGCTCCGGCCAGCTCGGGGCCGAAGTCCCGGGGATGGCTGGTGACGAAGCGTATCCAGGCCGGCGCCGCCTCCCGGGCCGCAGACTCCAGCAGCCGGGGGAAGTCCACATAGCCGTCCCGGTACGAGTTCACGTTCTGGCCCAGCAGGGTTACCTCCCCGTAGCCTTCCCGGGAGAGCTCGGCCACCTCCTCCAGAACCGCCCCGGCGCTCCTGCTGCGCTCCCTTCCCCGGACGTAGGGGACGATGCAGTAGCTGCAGCGGTTGTCGCAGCCGCGCATTACGGTGACGAAGGACCTGGGAAAGTCCCTCCTCACGGCCCTTACGCCGTCGTAGCTCTCCGGACGGAAGTCCACGGAGCAGCCGCGGCCGCTTTCCGCCAGCAGCCCCGGAAGGCCTCTGTAGCTGTCGGGGCCCACCACCAGGTCCAGTTTCGGCAGCCGCTTCAGAAGGCTCCGGCCGTGCTCGCGGGCCACGCAGCCGCAGATGGCCACCAGGGGAAGCCCCTCCTCCCCCTTCAGGCCGCAGAGCTGCGCCGCCCTGCCCAGGGCCCTGGTCTCCGCCTTCTCCCGCACCGCGCAGGTCACTATTAGTATCACGTCCGCCTCTTCGGCAGACGGGGCCTGGCTCATTCCGGCGTCGGTGAGGATTCCGGCCATGATCTCTGCGTCGTGGACGTTCATCTGGCAGCCGTAGACCTCGAGGTAGAAGCTATGCACGGGGCTCATGTCAGCCCGGAACCAGCAGTTCCATCACCAGTCCCGCCGCCAGGGGGATGCGGAGGTTGTCGTCCAGGGGAAGCTCGAACAGCTCGGCCAGGGTGGCGGCCACGGCGCCGGCCAGAAGAGCGGCGGGGGTGAGGTTCCAGCCCATTGCGGGACGCAGAGCCATCAGACCGATGGCGGCCAGGAGGCAGACGTTGAGGGCCGCCAGGCTGCCCTCCAGCGTCCGCCCCGAGACCAGCCGGATTCGGCCCCAGTGCCTGCCCACCAGCGCGGCGGCGCTGTCTCCCATGCTCAGGAACACCAGGGCGGCCACGGCTATCTCCGTGCGGAACAGCAGAATGGTCAGCGCCGCGGAGGCCACCACGATGGTGGACGCCGTCATGCCCCCCTGCTCCTCGCTGTGCCTGAGCATCTTTCCGAATACGCCCAGAAAGAGGTTCTTGAACGCCTTGTTACGGGCCTTGAGGTAGTCGAAGAACAGCAGGGCCAGACTGATGGCGGCCAGGGCCAGCACCAGGTCCGTCCTGTCGAAGATGACGGCTGCGGCGGGGAAGATGATGGATCCTACGTGAACGGCCTTCCGGAGTATCTCGTCCAGGTACAAACCGGAGGGCCCCCGCGCTCCTAGAAGCCCACGCCCAGGGAGAACCTGTGCGTGTTGTCCAGTTCCTCATGGCTCAGGTATGCGTAGTCAAGGCTCACCGGGCGGCCCATCAGCCCCAGCTTCAGGCCCAGGCCGGCGGTCAGGCTGCCCTCCGATCCTCCCAGACGCAGGCCCACTCTGTCCTTTACCATCAGCTCGAAGCCCATGTGGGTGTCCAGGCTCACCTCTCCCATGTGGTACTGGGCGGAGGCCTTGCGGCCCTCGAAGCGGAAGTCCCCGTCCATGCTGAAGGTAAGGACGGAGGCGAACCTCTGTATGGGCCACTGCGCCGACATTCCCAGCTTTGCCGTGGGCAGGACGCTCTCCCTGGTCCCCGTGTCGTAGAAGAGATAGGTGCCGAAGACGTCCTGCAGGGAAAGGCCCATGGAGAAGGCGTCTGAGAACCTCATCTGGGCACCGGCATCGAAGCCCAGGCCCCAGCCGCTGTGGTCCATGATGGTCCTGGAGATCACCTTGGCCGAGGTGCCCAGTGTAAGCCGGTCGGTCAGGTGGCGGGACCAGGAGAGGTAGAGGGCCCAGTCCACGCAGCTCTGATAGGTTATCCTGCTCTCGTCGTAGATGATCTCCTCGCCCGGGTCCCACTCCCCGTTGCCCTCGGTTCCGTCCGGGTTGGTGTCCGGGTCGTAGTCGTCGTCGCCGGCGTCTCCGGGCTCGCCCGTCCCGTCCTCGCCGAACACTCCGTCGGAGCCGGTGTCGTAGAACTCCATGTCCGTGGTGTTGGGAACGTCGCCCATGTCCGTCCGGAACAGGCTTGCCCCCAGACCGGTCTCTCCGTCGGAGCGGCCGTAGGCCAGGTAGTCGTAGGTGACCAGGCCCCCGAAGCGCTCGGAGTGCATGAGCTGGGCCTCGGAGCCGACCATCCTCACCAGCCCCGCCGGGTTCCAGTAGCCGGCGGTGGCGTCGGCCGCCAGGGAGGCGTATGCCCCTCCCATGCCCAGCGCCCTTCCGCCTGCGCCAATGTACATGAACTCTCCGGCGTACTTGGTGGCAGCCGACGGAACGGCTGCCGCCAGCACCGCAGCCGCCGCCATGGCTCTGAAGGGCTTGTTCATCGGGGTCAGGCCTTTCCTTTTCTGGTGGCCACCAGCTCCGCGATGGTTGCCCGGGCGTCGTCGGGGATGCTGGTGAAGAACATGCCGATTCCGTAGTTTCCGTCCGGGAACTCCTCCTCCCGGATAACCACTGCCCGGGCCTTTATCTCCATGTCCCAATCATCGATCTTAAGAACCAGCTGAACCCGCTTGAGTTCCCCTATGCTCCTGCTGCTCTCGCAGTAAATGCCCGAGGCGCTGAGGTTCAGCGCCCGCACGGGAAGCACGGGCATGTCATCGGTGTCAACTCTTACGTCGAATCGCAGGGCTGCCCGCGGGAAATCGCGGCGGTCTTCCCCGTTGAAATCAGCCATCTGTCCCTCCTCCTGACCCTTTGAGCGTTCCCCGTAATGCTAGCGCAGAGCCCCCCTGCTGTCAATCAGAGCCGGCGTCTTCGCACTCTCTTGCCGCCGGTTCGTTGACAGGTATGCCAGTTTGTGTAGCTTAGTGGCGTCGAAAGGGGTCGGCATGAGACTGACGCACACGCACGTGGAGTACATCCGCAAGCTGCTGGCCAGCGGAGCCATCAGCCGCGCCGGGCTGGCCATAGGCAAGCTGCACCCCGCGGACATCGCCGAGATCTTCGGAAGCCTCACCAGGTCCGAGTCCGCCACCCTGGTCAGCGTCCTGTTCAAGCAGAAGAAGGTGGGCGACGTCCTTGCCGAGCTGCCGGAGGGCATTCTGCAGGACGTTCTGGAGACCCTGAACGACCAGCGCATAGCCAGCATACTGGAGGAGCTGGATTCCAACGAGGCCCTGCAGTTCCTGGCCACCATCCCCGAGGACAGGCACGAGGCGATACTGGCCCTCCTTCCCCCCGCGCAGCGCAGCGCCATCGAGCGTCTTCTGATATACCCCGAGGACTCCGCCGGCTACTGCATGACCACCAGCTTCATGTCCGTGGACGTCTCCATGACCGCCAGGGAAGCGGTGGACACCATCCGCCGCCAGAGCGAGGACGTGGAGGCGCCGCTGTACGTCTACGTTCTGGAGGAGGCGGGACGCCTGGCGGGTGTCATTCCCCTGCGGAGGATGGTGACCTGTCCCCAGGACACTCCGGTCAGGGACCTGATGCTCACCGACCCCTTCACCGTCAACGAGAACACCGACCGCGAGGATGCCGCCTCCATAGCCCGCCGCTACAACCTGATGGCGGTACCGGTGGTGAACGACAGCCACCGGCTGGTGGGCGTGATACCCGGTGACAGCCTCTTCGACGTCATGGAGAAGGAGGCCACCGAGGACATGTACAGGATGGCCGGCCTCTCGGAGGCGGACCGTGTGTTCACGCCGGTGCGGATTGCCTTCCGGCAGCGGTTCCCCTGGGTGTGGGTGAACCTCTTCACGGCATCCGTGGCCGCTTTCGTGGTCAGCCGCTTCGAGGGCGTCATCTCCAACATAGCCATAATCGCCGCCTTCATGCCCCTGGTGGCCGGCATGGGGGGCAACGCCGGCAACCAGTCGCTCATCGTCATCACCCGGGGCATGGCCCTGGGGGAGCTGGAGTTCTCATCCGGGCTCCGGGCAGTGCTGAAAGAGGCCGCCCTGGGAGTGATGCTGGGGCTGGTGGCGGGTATGGTGGCCGGCTCCATAGCCCTGGTCTACCCCGGGGTGGAGAGAGCGCATCTGCTGGGACTGGTGGTGCTGATGGCGATGGTGGCCAACATGGGTCTGGCTGGCATTCTGGGCGCCGCCATCCCCCTGATGCTCCGGGCAATAGGCCGCGATCCCGCCCTGGGCAGCAACATACTGCTGACCGCCTTCACCGACTCGGTGGGCTACCTGCTCCTGCTGGGGCTGGGCATGCTAATCATCCTCTGACCCGGAGGCACATTGAGCAGCGATACCGTACTGAGCAGCAGCGAGATAGAGAGCGTAGTTGAAGTGCGTCTGGCCGACCCCTTCGCGCTGCTGGGCCGCCATCCGCTGGGCCCCGAGCACGAAGGCAGGACCGAGGTCCGCACCTTCTGCCCCGCGGCGAAGAGGGCCTGGATCCGCCCGGGTGACGGAGGGACCGAGGAGATGTCGCGGGTCCATCCCGAAGGCCTGTTCACCTGGATCTCGGAGCCGGGCCGGAAGGACTTCCCCTACCTGCTGGAGTTCGAGGCCGACGACGGAAGCCGCTGGCAGACGCCGGACCCCTACGCCTTCGGACCGCAGCTGGGGGAGATGGACCTGCACCTCCTGGGAGAGGGCAGGCACGAGAGGCTCTACGAGCGCCTGGGCGGCCGGATATGGAGCGTGGGCCAGGTACGTGGGGCCCTGTTCTCGGTATGGGCCCCCAACGCCCGCCAGGTGAGCGTGGTGGGCGACTTCAACGGCTGGGACCGTAGGCGCCATCCCATGCGAACCAGGGGCTCCTCCGGAATGTGGGAGCTGTTCGTGCCCCTGGCCTCCCCCGGCGACCTCTACAAGTTCTCCATCCGCACCGCCCAGGGCCGGATCGTGGAGAAGGCCGACCCCCTGGCCCTGCGCAGCGAGTTCCGTCCCCGTACCGCCTCCGTGCTGGCCGACCCCTCCCCCTACGAATGGAGCGACGGCGAGTGGATGAAGGCCCGGGCGAAGACCGACCCCCTCTCCTCCACCGTCTCCGTCTACGAGGTGCACGCCCTCTCCTGGCGAAGGCCCGACGACGGGTCTCCCGTCTCCTGGGACTTCCTGCGGCGGGAGCTGATACCCTACGTCCGCGGCCTGGGCTTCACGCACATCGAGCTGCTGCCCATCATGGAGTATCCCTTCGACGCCTCCTGGGGCTACCAGACCACGGGCTACTTCTCGCCCACCAGCAGGCTGGGCACCCCCGGGGACTTCGCCGCCTTCGTGGACGAGTGCCACCGCAGCGGAATAGGGGTGATACTGGACTGGGTGCCGGCGCACTTTCCCGACGACGAGTTCGCCCTGGCCCGCTTCGACGGCACCGCCCTCTACGAGCACGAGGACCCCCGTCTGGGACGGCACCCGGACTGGGACACGCTGATATTCAACTACGGCCGCAACGAGGTGCGCAACTTCCTGCTGGCCAGCGCCCTGTTCTGGCTGGACCGCTACCACGTAGACGGCCTGCGGGTGGACGCGGTCGCTTCCATGCTCTACCTGGACTACTCCCGGGAGGCCGGCCAGTGGCTGCCCAACCGCTACGGCGGCAACGAGAACCTGGCGGCCATAGACTTTCTGAAGGAGCTTAACTCCCGGGCCCACGGCCTGCATCCCGGAGTGATGATGATAGCCGAGGAGAGCACCGCGTGGCCCGGTGTAACCAGGCCCACCCACCTCGGCGGCCTGGGCTTCACGCTGAAGTGGAACATGGGCTGGATGCACGATACCCTGCGGTTCATGTCCAAGGAGGCCGTGCACCGCAAGCACCACCTCAACGACCTCACATTCTCCCTTCTGTACGCCTACACGGAGAACTTCCTCCTTCCCCTGTCCCACGACGAGGTTGTGCACGGAAAGGCCTCGCTGCTGTCCAGGATGCCGGGGGACCGCTGGCAGAAGATGGCCAGCCTCCGGCTTCTGCTGGCCTACCAGTGGGCCCACCCCGGCAAGCAGATGCTGTTCATGGGCGCCGAGCTGGGCCAGTGGGACGAGTGGGACCACGAAAGCCAGCTGGACTGGGCCCTGGCGGAGTATCCCGAGCACGGTGGCGTCTCCAGGCTGGTGGGAGACCTCAACCGTCTCTATCGGGATTCCCCCGCCCTGTACAGGCAGGACTGCTCCTCACGGGGGTTCAGCTGGATCGACTTCCGCGACCAGGCCGCCACGGTGGTCTCCTTCGTCCGGGAGGCCGGAGAGGGCGAGCAGAAGGTGGTGTGCGTCTTCAACATGACCCCCGTGGTTCGCGAGGGCTACCGGATAGGCGTCCCCGAAGGCGGCACATGGAGGGAGGCGCTCAACACCGACTCGCAGCACTACGGCGGCAGCGGAGTGGGCAACCTCGGCGAGGTGGCCGCCGACCCCGAGGCCTGGCACGGCCACGACTGGTCGGTCTGCCTCACCCTTCCCCCCCTGGCCGCCCTCTTCCTCCGATCGGTGCCTGACGTTAACTAGTTAACTATTTTCGCATTCGGTGTTTGCAGAACCGCCCCGCATCCTTCATCATACCCGCGACTGGAAATAGTTAACCAGTTAACGTCAGGCACTGCTCGGGGGGGGCTATGGGCGGAAGCGGCAAGGCGTTCTCCGGCGTGGTGGTGGCGCAGCTGCGCTTCCACGGCTGCCGGTCGCTGAAGGAGAGGCGGGCCCCGGTGCGGTCGCTGCTGGACAGGCTGCGCAACCGGGGTCTGTCCGCCGCCCAGGTGGGCCCCACCGGTGACGTCCGCTTCGCCTGGATAGCCGCCGGCTGCGTAAGCGGAAGCGCCTCCGGCGTGGAGAAGCTGCTGGACCGGGCGCGTCAGCTGCTCTACGACCCCCGCTGGGAGGTCATGCGCACCGGAATGGACATCTTCGAGACGGAGCTGGAATGAGGAAGGGCTGAAGGGTATGAAATCGCACACCGACTACCTGTGGTTCAACACCCCCGACCGCCGGGGATACATAAACATCACCCCCACCATAGAGGAGCACGTGGAGAGCAGCGGCATCAGGGAGGGCCTCTGCCTGGTGAACGCCATGCACATCACGGCCAGCGTCTACATCAACGACGACGAGCCGGGTCTGATCCGGGACTACGACGACTGGCTGGAGCGTCTGGCCCCCCACGCTCCGGTGGACCAGTACCGGCACAACGGCGCCGAGGACAACGCCGACGCCCACATGAAGCGCCAGATAATGGGCCGGGAGGTGGTGGTGGCCATCACCGACGGCGAGCTGGACCTGGGGCCCTGGGAACAGATCTTCTACGGCGAGTTTGACGGCAGGCGCCGCAAGCGGGTCCTGGTCAAGATAATAGGCGAGTAAGCTCCTCGGCCGGCCGGACCGCCTCCGCCACCGCCGACTCCCAGAACCCGCCATCGGTGAGATCCGCGTCCAGGTGCCTGCGGGCCAGCTCCTCCACCGTCCCGGACCCGGTGTCGGCCAGCAGCGCCCGCCAGCGGTGGGCGAAGCCCTCTCCGGCGTCCCTGGCCCGGGCCCGCAGCCCCATGCTGAACAGGTACCCGAAGGTGTAGGGCCAGTTGTAGAAGGGCTGCCGGGTATCGTAGAAGTGCAGCTTCGAGCACCAGAAGAGGGGGTGGTACTCGGCCAGCGAATCGCAGTAGGCCTCCCTCTGGGCCTCCTCCATCAGCTCGGAGAGCCCGGAGGCGGGCAGCGGAGCCCCCCCGGCCCGCAGGCGGTAGAAGCGGGTCTCGAAGAGAAACCGCGCCCGGATGTTCATCAGCATGGTCACCGCCTCGCCGGCCAGGCCGTCCAGGACCGCCATCCTGTCCGTCTCGGTCCCGGCCGCTTCCAGGGCGGCGCCGGCCACCAGGGCCTCCGCGAAGGTCGAGGCCGTCTCCGCCAGGGTCATGGGATACAGCCGGGCCATGTAGGGCCTGTCCCGCAGGACGTGGCCGTGCCAGGCGTGGCCCAGCTCGTGCGCCAGCGTGGCCGCCGACGACAGGTCGCCGCCGAAGGTGGTGAACACCCTGGACTGGCCGGCAATAGGGAAGTCGGTGCAGAAAGCGCCAGGGGCTTTTCCCTCCCTGTCCTCCGACTCCACCCAACCCTCCTCCAGGGCCCTGCGGGCGAACTCCCCCATCTCCCCGGAGAACTCCCTGAACCTGCCGGCCACCATCTCCGCCGCCTCCTGCAGCGACAGCTTCCCCGAGTCGGCCGACATCGGCGCCTCCAGGTCGTACCAGCTGAGGGCCGGAAGGCCCATCCTTCCAGCCCTTGCCGCCAGGTAACTGCCCAGCCGGGGAGCCGCGGCCTCCACCGCCTCCCACATGGCCTCCAGCGTCTTCTGCGACGTCCGGTTCACCTCCAGCGTCTCCGCCAGCGGAGAGTCCCACCCCCGGCCCCGGTAGAGAGACAGACGGAATCCCGCCAGGCTGTTCAGCACCTCGGCGAAGGCTTCGCTCCTTTCGCCCCACGCCCGCTTCCACCCCTCGAAGACGCTCTTTCGCAGCCGGCGCGAGGGGTCTCTCATGAGGTTGTGGGCCTGGCCGGCGGATACCGAGCGAACCCCTTCCCCGGAATCGTAGCTGACCCTCACCTCCCCCACCAGCGCATCGTACATGCGGCTCCAGCCGTGGTAGCCGTCCACCGCCAGTGAGCTGGCCAGGGCCTCACGGCCGGCGTCCATCCGCCTCTCCGCAGACCTTCGCATCTCACATGCGGCGAAGGCCACCTCTCGCAGCTCGCTGCAGTCCAGAAGCTCTCCCAGCTCATCGTCGGCCAGCTCCAGCAGCCGAAATCCGATCCTCACCGCCGCCGCCTCCAGCCTGCCCCTGCACACCGCCACCCTGGCCGCCGGTATCGCCGCCCTGCGGTCGGTGGTATCCGCGGCCAGCAGGCACTCGGCGAAGGAGTCCAGCTGCTCTGTGAGCATGAGGGCGTCCGAGTAGTCCAGAAGCAGCCTCTTCAGGCCGTACTCCTGCCCGGCGCCGGGACAGCCTCCCTCCGCCAGACCCTTCACCTTTTTCGTCATCTGGTCCGCCCTCTGCAGATCTGCCTGCATCCGCGGCGATTCCGAACCGCCCTGGTAGATGCTGTCGAGGTCCCAGGTGGGCGATATCCGCTCCATGGCTGTCCCTTCCGCCGGGCCGAATGGAATGAGAAGGCCGAGGCCTTTGTATACGGGTTGCGGTCGGAAACAGATATATTGACCCAGTACATATGGGACCAGAGGGAAGGAGACCCCGGGATGGCGAGAGCGGCACTTGTGGCTCTGGCGGCGTTGATGCTGCTGGCGGCCTGCGGCGAAGAGGAGAACTACTACGGCTACGCGGGGCAGAACCAGGTCACCGTCACCGGAAACGGCACCGCCAGCGCCGAGCCGGACATGGCGGTGGTCATATTCGCGGTGGACATAACCGGTGACGATCCGGCAGAGGTGACCGACGAAGCGGCGCAGAAGGTGGACGCCGCCATCGCGGCTGCCATGGAGATGGGACTCCCAGAGGACGATATCTACACCAGCTCCTACAGCCTGTGGACCGAGAAGGAGTACGACCCGGTCACCTATAACGAGACCGGCGAGATCATCTACCACCTTTCGCACTACCTGCGCGCGGACATCCGTGACCCGGACAGCGTTGGTGAGTTCCTGGCAATCATGATGGAGTCGGGCGTGAACACGGTTAGCTCCGTCAGCTTTACCCTCGAGGACAGGTTCGAACTGGCCGCCGAGGCCCGGGCGGACGCCGTGGAGAAGGCACAGCAGAAGGCCGGGCAGCTGGCCGAGGGTCTGGGCGTCGAGCTGGGAGAGATAACGATGGTCAACGAGTACACCAACTACTACCCCATGACCGACTACAGCACCATGGGCTACGGCGGCTACGCCGGCGAGATGTCGGCCCCCGACGTAAGCCCCGGGAGCTTCACCATGGGTGTGGACGTCACGATCACCTACAAGATAAGGGAGTAGCGCGATTCTCTACGCTCTGCTGCTGCAGCTTGTGCTGATGCAGCCGATGGGGGCCTCCTCCCCCGAGGAGGCCGCCAGCGGCGCATGGAACGCCCTCGTGGACGGAGACCGTGCCGCTTTCCTGCAGACGCTGGCTCCCGGAGAGACCGAGCGCCTCACCGAGGCCTGCCGGTCCTTCCGGGACCGGGTGGCCGCCATGCCGGCCCAAAGGCAGTCGGCTCTCTTCAGCCATCTTCTCCTGGAGGCGGCTCCGGGGGAGGTGTCACGCTGGATGCCGCTGGACATGCTGGAGCTTCTCACGGGCACAACTACGTCCCGCCGCGCAGTGGAGGAGCTGGACCCGGAGTTCACCGCCCCCGACATGCTGTCCGACACCTGCGAGGTCCGAATCAGCCTCGACTCCGACAGCTTCTCGGTGAAGGCCGTCAACCTCGGCGGAAGCTGGCTTCTGACCGGAACCGACGAGCTGCTGCGGGAGATACTGCTCATCCTTCCGGAGCCCTGGCCCCAGCCCCAGTAGCGGGTTGACCCCCCTTACCACAGATAAATATTCTTGTGTAAATGGAACCCGTAACGCTGATTGCCGTCCTTGTCGTTTCCCAGACACCGCCCGTGATCACCGAGGTGGCGTCCAACCCCCTGGATGATACTACCGGCGAGTTCGTGGAGATACACAACCCCGGCCCCGACACTCTGGCCCTTGACGGATGGTCACTCACCGACGGTGACGCGCTGGACTACCTGGAGGCCTGGGACGAGTCCTCACACGGCACCTTCCCGCACCCGGAGGGGGTAACGGGTACAGACACGCTGCTTCCGGGGGGCTTCTGCCTTGTCTTCGAGCTGGACTACCCGGACGATCCCGTATACGACATCGCGGATGGGACCCTGATAATGACCACCGGCGACCATGCCATCTGCAACGGCCTGGCCGCCTCCAGCGATCCCCTGACCCTGTTCGATCCCGGGGGCACCGCCGACAGCAACGCAGTCAGCACCTACGGTACCCCGGTTCCCTCGGACAGCTGGGAGGAGCGTGACGACGACGGCCTGGACAGCATACCCTTCGACCCGGGGGAAGGTTACACGGTGGAGAGGTACCCGCTCACCGCGCCCGATCAGGAGGGATCGTGGTTCAGGGGCCCCTTTGGAGGCTCTCCGGGCTCCCCCACCGAGCCGCCCCCGGATACGGTCAACGTGTCATGCGTGGGGATATGGACCGATTCCCCCGACCCTCCCGGTGGAGAGCCCTTCAGCATCCATGCGGCGTTCCTCTGCTGGGGCACGGTGCCGCCCTCCTCGGGGGAGCTATACCTGTTCCTAGACGCCTGGGGAGACTCCATCCCCCAGCAATCGGAGATCCTGGGCTCCTGGCCGGCGGCCGACCTCCAGCCGGGAGTGACCGACACCTTCAGCGTGCAGGTCACCCTGGAGACCGGCTGGTACATCCCCTCCGCCCTGGCAGATGTCCCCGAGGACGGCTGCCCCGAAGACGATTACGACAGGATGCCCCTGGCCGTCGGGGGAGGCGTCCCGGCGGTGATCACGGAGGTGGTCGCCAACGCCCTGAACGAGACCACCGACGAGATGATAGAGGTCTACTACCCGGGTCCGGGGGCGCTGCTGCTGGCCGGCTGCCACATCACCGACGGCGACGCCCTGGACGTCCTGCAGGCCTGGGAGGGCGGGGGCATAACAGACCCCGACGCCCTCGCCCTGCCCGCCCTCCCGGGGGGCAGGGTCGGCCTCATCCTGGACAGCGACTACCCCCAGGGTACGCAGCCCTACCAGCTGCCGGAGTCCACCGTAGTGGTGACGACCGACGACAAGACCCTGGGCAACGGCCTCACCACCAACGACCCGGTCCTTCTCTACCACCACGCCGACTCATCGCTCTCCAGCCTGATGTCCACCTACGGCACGCCGATACTGTCCGACGACCCCCTGGGCTGCGACGACGACGGCGCCGACGGAATCCCATTCGACCCCGGCGACGGCTGCGGAGTCCAGCGCATCTCGCCCCTGCTCCCGGATGCCGAGTGGACCTGGGAGAGCTCGGGATACGGCGCCACTCCGGGCTGGGTGCCCTACCCCCAGCACGACTGTGACCTGGCGGTGGTGAGCATGGACGCCTCCCCGGCCAATCCCGATCCCTACGAGCCCCTAACCCTGTCTGCGCTGGCTCTGAACGCGGGTCTGGAAGAGGTGTCCGGGGGAAAGGTCATCTTCTTCGACGACCAGGACAACGACTCGCTTCCGGGCTCCGGGGAGGTTCTGGAGGAGGTGGACCTCCCGCCCTTGGCCCCGGGAGACACCCTGACGGTGCAGACCGTTGCGACTCGCCCCGAGGGCAACTACCTCATGGCGGCCCTGTCGTCGCACCCCGACGACCCCGACGGGTCGAACGACCTCGGCAGGATCGGGGTGGTGGTGGGCGATGGCGGGGACGTGGTGGTGAGCGAGGTGGTGTGCACCCCTGAGGACCAGGCCTGCGACGAGATGATCGAGCTGTACTATCCCGGCCCGGGGGTCTTCGACCTCACCGGATGCCGCTTCACCGACGGAGACGCCGTGGATTCCCTGGTGGCCATGGAGCCCGGCTCCGTATCGGACCCCGACGCCGCCTACGGCAGCTACCTCCCCGAAGGCTGCTTCGCCCTGATACTGGACAAGGACTACCCCGACGGAGAACAGCCCTATGACCTTCCTCCGGGCACCCTGGTCCTTACCGTCACCAACGCCGCCCTGGGCAACGGGCTCACCGGCAGCGACCCCATCACCCTCTACGGACCGGGCGGTACCACCAACGACTTCGTTATGTCCACCTACGGGACGCCGGTCCCGGACGACGACCCCCTTGAGCGTGACGATGACGGGCTGGACGGCATTCCCTTCGATCCCGGAACCGGCGGCAGCGTACAGCGCATCGACCTCGAGGGCCCGGACCGGGAGGACAACTGGTTCTCCTCCTCGGAGGGGCCCACCCCCGGCGGGCCGCCGCCCGAGGTGTACACCGGGCCGGATGCCGCGGTGACGCTCCTGACCGCCGACCCGCCCATGGGGGCCCCGGAGTCGCAGGTCACCCTCACCTCCTTTCTCACCAGCGCCGGAACGGAGCCCATAGGGCAGGGAGATCTGGTTCTGGCTCTGTACGAGGACGCCGACGGCGACTCCCTGGCCGAGCCTTCCGAGGAGATCTTCTCCTGGACCGCAGGCGCGATGTCGCCCGGCGACAGCATACAGATACCGGCTCAGTGGACGGCCGCAGACGCGCCGGCGCTGCTGCTGGCGGTGTCCCATTGCCAGGCCGACACCAACCCGGCCAATGACACAGCCCGCGTCATCTGGAACAGGCCCTACTCCCTGGTCATCAACGAGATCATGTACAGCCCCGCTCCGGGAAGGCCCGAGTGGGTGGAACTGCACGTCTGCCCCGGCACGGGGCCGGTAGATCTGGCGGAAGTCCGCTTCTCCGACTCCCGGGACACCACCTCCGTGACCGAGGCGTCGATCCTTCTGCAGCCCGGGGACTACGCTGTGCTCTGCTCCGATTCAACGGCCTTCTGGGAGGCCTGGCCCGATGTGGAGGCTCCCGTGATCCAGCCGCAGACATGGCCCACTCTCAACAACACCAACCAGCAGGGACAGAGCTGGGCCGACGACCTGCGTCTCTCCCTGGCCTCCGGCCAGGTGATCGACCGCGTCCCCTACGGAGACGACTGGGGCGGGGACACCGGCCGCAGCCTGGAGAGGATAGAGGCCCCGGCCCCCGGCTGGGAAGCATCCAACTGGACCGGATGCGCCGAGGGCGGCACCCCTGGCGGGCCCAACAGCGCCTCGTCCGGACAGCAGGGCGGCCCGTTCCTGGCCGTGTGGCCCAGCCCCTTCTCCCCCGACGGCGACGGCCACGATGACGTTCTGAACATATCCATGAACGCCGAAACCTCCGGCAACACGGTCACAGCCCGGATCTACAACGTACAGGGAAGGGTGGTGAAGACGCTGACGGAGCGCATGGAGTGCGGCAGCAGCCTGGCGCTCCAGTGGGACGGCAGCGATGAGAACGGGGCCAGGATGCCGGTGGGGAGGTACATCGTCTTCCTGCGCTGCCGGCCCGCCTCCGGAGAGGTCCGGGAAGCCGTGGAGGTGGTGATACTGGCCCGCAGGCTCTAGGCTCGGGTCAGAAGTACCCGATGTCGCGCAGCCTCTCCCTGTCGGTCCCTTCGCAGTCGGCCCGTACGGGCTCCCAGAGGCGCGAAGATGTCATGTAGGCGTCCACCAGTGTGGAGTCGCCTCCGACCGTCAGGTTTCTCTCCATGGGGTCCCTGGCCAGATCGGTGCTCAGGTCCTCCACCTCCCCCTCCTCCTTCAGACGGTAGGTCTTCGCCCCGTCGCGGAGTACGGCGCAGTGCCAGGGCCTGGGGAGGTTCTGGGGGGCGATGATCACCCCGCTGCTGGGAATGGTCCGGGTCTCACCGGAGCCGGTGAAGAGGTCCCGTCCCTCCATCACCTCCGGCACTTCGGCGCCGGCCAGTGCCAGCAGGGTGGGAGCCAGGTCGTAGGAGCCCACCCAGCCGGAGTCCACCCGTCCCTCGGACACTCCCGGCCCGCTTATCAGAAGGGGCACGTGCAGCAGCTCCTGGTAGAAGGTGTGGCCATGGTCCACTCCGCCGTGCTCCAGGAACTCCTCACCGTGGTCCGCAACCACCACCACCAGGGTCGTCTCCTCAAGACCCCGCTGTCGCAGGAAACCGAACAGCCGACCTAGCTCCGCGTCGGTAAAGGCTATCTCCCCGTCGTACAGCGCAAGGTAGTGCTGCAGGTTCTCGGGGTCCAGCGGCAGGCCCACGTCGTCCACCTCCCAGGCGTTCCTGTCCACATCCGGGTCGGGGCCGAAGAGGGTGTCGTACGGGGCCGGCGGCGCGTAGTGCTGATGAGGGTCGTATAGGTGCAGAAGGGCGAAGAAGGGCCCGTCCTCTTTTCGGGAATCGGCCCAGTCCGTAAAGCGGTCCACCACCTCGTCGGCGTCGGCGTCGCCCGCGTTCTCGCATCTGAAACTCCCAAAGCCCCGCATGAACCCGTGGCCCTCGTCGATGAAAGAGACGTTGAGATGGGCGTATGTGGAGTAGCCCTCCTCCCGTAGAAGATCGGGCAGGTAGGGCGCCGCGGGGGGAAGGCCGTACTCGTGGTTCCGCCGCCTTCCGGCACCGTGGCTGCGGGCGGTGGTTCCCGTGAGCATGGAGGCGAAGGACGGAAGCGTCCAGGGGGCCTG